>DYCA01000009.1 GCA_019418305.1 Clostridiales bacterium | reverse complement strand
CATATGCTCATTCGACCATGAACTGCCGAACGTATAGGCAACAATACCGTTGCCTGCCACCGCACCGGTAACAGCCACCGCCGCCACGAGTGCAACCGCTGCCAACCGCTTGCCGAATGGGCGGCGCACCTTGCGCGGCATTTCTCCACTCTTGATTGCAAAATCAATGCGGCTTTTGAGTTTTTCCGGGGCTTTCATCCCCTCTGCACACCGGTACAGCATATCCTGCATCTCACGTTCCATCTTCATCTCATCCATGTGTCACAGCCTCCTCTGGCTTTCCCTCTTTTTCGGTCAGCGCCTGCCGCAGATGACGGCGGGCGGAAAACAGGCGGGATTTGACCGTGCCCTCAGTCACACCGAGCGTACGCGCAATCTCCTTGACTGGACGGTTGTCGAAATAATACAGCACCAGCACGGTGCGGCGCTTTTCGTCGAGCGCATACATTGCTTCATACAGCCGCCGCTGTTCATCGGTCCGCAGCACGGCAGACAGTGCGCTTTCACCCTCGCCGGTCTCGAAAAACTCCGATACCGGCGTTTCACGTTTGGCTTTCCGGCAGTATTTCCATGCCGCGCGTGACAGCGTTCTGAGCAGCCAAGGACGGAATTTCGTCCCATCCTTGAGTGACCCAATCGACCGCACGCAGGTTACAAACGCCTCTTGTGTCAAATCCTCACCGTCCGCACGGTTGCCGGTAATCAGGCAGGCAATCCGATAGGCATCGTTTTTATAACGCTCATACAATTCATCGAACGCCTGCATGTCACCTTGCTGCATCCGCCGGACAAGTTGTTCATCGGTCATAACTTTGCTCCTTTGCGTTTTGGTGCACCTGTCAATAAGAGCCTCGCGGCAGCGGTTTGGTTCAAAAATTTTTTACCGCCTGTTTGGAAGGCTTCCGTTTATAAGAGCCTGTTCCGGGTCATTTGGTTCAAAAAATATTGAACAAATCTCCCCTGCTTTGGCGGTTGTGTTTTGCAGACTCGTCCCCTATACTGTTACTATACTCCAAACGGTACTGGGAGGGAAGCCTTCATGGACAAGCAGGAATTTTTTGACGGAAAAGTATTTGATGCATGGCACTGGTTTGGCGCTCACATCAAAGACCAATCAGTCATTTTTAGAGTTTTTGCACCAAATGCCGCCAAAATCACCCTTACAGGCGCATTTAACGACTGGAAAGAGGATGAGCTAATGCAAGACGGTCGCAGCGGCTTCTGGGAGGTTTCCATGCCGAACGCGCATGCCGGGCAGTTCTACAAATACCGCATTTACACCCGCGGAGGGGCAATCGTCGAGCATTGTGACCCCTACGGTTTCGCTATGGAGCTGCGCCCAGGCTGCTGCTCGGTCATCACCGACCCCGACGAATATCAATTTACCGACGCGGACTGGATTTCTGCGCGCACAGCCGCACTCGATGCGCCACTGAACATCTACGAACTGCACCTCGGCTCTTGGAGACGCAATCCCACCAACGAAAACGGCTGGTATCGCTACGACGAAATGGCGGACCTGCTCATCCCTTATCTACATGAAAATGGCTCCACACATGTTGAGTTTCTCCCTCTGTCCGAGCATCCGTTTGACGGCTCATGGGGCTATCAAAATACCGGTTTTTTCGCACCGACCTCACGCTATGGCACACCCGCACAGCTCAAAATGCTGATTGACCGGCTGCATCACGCAGGCATCGGCGCCATCATGGATTTTGTCCCTGTTCACTTTGCGGTGGACAGCTACGGCCTTGCCTTGTTTGACGGCACACCGCTATATGAATACCCTCACCCTGATGTAGGAGAAAGCGAGTGGGGAAGCTGCAATTTTATTCACTCGCGCCGAGAAGTGCGCTGCTTTTTGCAGTCCGCGGCCAACTATTGGCTGGAAGAGTTTCATTTTGACGGCTTACGCATGGATGCCGTCAGCCGCCTTATCTATTGGCATGGTGACCCGGCCCGTGGTGTGAATGGCGACACGCTGAATTTCCTGAAAAATATGAATGCAGGTCTGAAAGCCCGGCATCCCTCCGCCCTGCTGATTGCCGAGGACTCGACCGCGTTTCCGGACGTGACCCGTCCGGTATCCGAAGGAGGACTTGGCTTCGACTATAAGTGGGACCTTGGCTGGATGCACGACACGCTGACATATATGCAAACCCCACCGGACGAGCGCGCGGATCGGCGCGACCAGCTGCTGTTTTCCATGGCGTATTTCCCGAATGAACAGTATCTTCTGCCGCTCTCGCACGACGAAGTCGTGCACGGCAAGGCTGCGATTGTGCAGAAGATGTGGGGTGCCGACCTAACCGACAAGTACGCGCAGGCGCGTGCGTTCTATCTTTACATGTTTGCGCACCCGGGCAAAAAGCTGAACTTCATGGGCAACGAGCTTGGTCTGCGCGTTGAATGGAGCGAAAGCGCTGAGCCGGACTGGACTTATGCAGACGGTCCGTTCCACGCATTTTTCTGCGCGCTAGGCAAAGTCTACTGCGCGCATCCCGCGCTGCATGCGGACTATGCACCAAATTCCTTCCGCTGGCTGCCCACTGATGAGAACGCTCCCTGCGTGTTTGCCTGGGAGCGTTGCAGCGCGGATGAGCATCTGGTCGCGGTCTGCAACTTCTCGGACAAGCCATATGTGTTTTCCTCCCCCAACGCCAACGCTGACATCCTGCTGCATACCGACTGGGAGCGTTTCGGCGGGCAATCAAAAGAGAACCAAAAGTCATTTATTGAGAATAGCGACATTTTTTCTTTAATTCTTGCAAAATTCAGCGCTGTATTGCTTAATTTAGGTGAAAATGAAGTCGCACAATAAATCTCTCTTAAAACAAAAACAGGCCGCTAAAGCGGCCTGTTTTTCTCTCTCGATTGCAAGGCATGCCTTACAATTCAATTTTTAACCTATCTTTGGGAACAGTTCCTGATCGATGACTGCGTCGAGGGTCATGCCCGCATAAGAGATCTGCGCCAGACCGTCGATAAACCGGCCGACTGCTGCCAGCAACACAGAAATGTTGTCTGCCACAAAGGGAATGATCTTTTCCAGCTCCAGCGATCCGTCAAGCAAGGTATTATGCTTGAGATAAATCTGGCCTGCCTGCTCATAAAAGCCAAACGCACCCAGCGCACAAAAATCATTGCAGTATGCGCATGCACGACGCAGTTGGCTTGCATTGGTATCCGGTGCGCCTTGAAACAGGGTAACGAAAAATTGCAGCAAGCCGCTGTCTTCGCTCGGCAGCTGGAGCGGGATAAAGCATACCTCTATCACTACATCCTTGGCAACCTTTCCCTGCCGCATCGCTTCGCAGCGCAGCAGCGTGGGCGCACCCTCCTTACGCATCACCTCAGCGCGAAAGCCATTCTGATTCAAAACCTCAGCCATACAGGCGAGAATCTGATCCTGCTGTTCTGTCTTCATCCCTTTTTCACTCCAATATCCGTACGGTAATGTGCTTTTTCAAAATGAATCTTTTTAACGTCCGCATATGCTTTGACGATTGCCTCATCCAGCGTGGGCGCCGTCGCAGTCACGCCGAGCACACGGCCGCCGCTTGTGACGAACGCGCCGTCCTTGACCGCTGTACCCGCATGAAACACAAACGAGTCGGTCACATCATCCAAACCGGTAATGACCTTCCCCTTCTCGTAAGCCTTTGGATAGCCGCCCGATGCCATACACACGCAGCAAGCGGCATTGTCCGCCCACTGGATATCGATTTCGTCCAGCTTTTCGTCGATGACAGCGTTGAAGATATCAAACAAATCGGTTTCCAGGCGAGAAAGCACGGCCTGCGTCTCAGGATCGCCAAAGCGCGCGTTGTACTCAATCACCTTGGGTCCCTTGGGCGTCAGCATCAGGCCGAAGTACAGCACGCCTTTGAAGGGGCGGCCTTCCTTAGCCATCGCTGCGACCGTGGGCTTGAAAATCGTCTCCATACAGGTGTCAGCCACGTCCTCGGTATAAAACCGTGAGGGCGAAAATGCACCCATGCCGCCCGTATTCGGTCCCTCATCGTTATCGTAAGCACGCTTATGATCCTGCGCCGACGGCATGGTCTTGAGATGCTTACCGTCCACAAATGCCAGCACGGAAACCTCCGGGCCGGTCAGGAACTCTTCAATCACGACGCGCGCACCCGCACCGCCGAAGGCGTGTCCGTCAATCGCATCCTTGACCGCTGCAACAGCCTCGTCCTCGGTCATAGCGACCGTGACGCCCTTGCCAAGTGCAAGGCCGTCCGCCTTAACCACAATCGGCGCACCCTGCTCCTTAATATACGCAATCGCCGCCGCTGAATCCTCAAACACCGCATAGCCTGCGGTTGGGATGCCATATTTTTTCATCAGTTCCTTGGCAAAAGACTTGGAGCCCTCAATCACGGCAGCATTCTTGCGCGGGCCAAAGGCACGGATACCCGCTTCCTCCAGCGCGTCCACCATACCGAGTGCCAACGGATCGTCCGGCGCGACCATTACGAGGTCCGGCTTATGCTCCTTCGCAAAGGCCACTACACCGTCAATATCCGTCGCCTTGATATCAACGCACTCGGCTTCCTGTGCGATGCCGCCATTGCCCGGCGCGCACCAGATATAGTCGACCTTGGGACTTTTCTTTAATGTATGAACGATGGCGTGCTCTCGCCCGCCGCCGCCAATAACCAGTACTTTCATGGTTTTTCTCCCTCCGTACGGATGAATTCTTTCTGCGCGCGGAACGTATCCGCCAGCAGCGCGATGTACCCGAGCACCGTCAGGGTGTTGACCACGGTCACGGCCCAAGACAGCGCCATATCGTTCAGCCAACCGGGCGCCATGAGCAGCGTCAGGATAAAGCCCGCGCTCCATACAACAAAAATCGCCCATTCGACAAGCGTTCCGCGCCCCGCGTTCCGCATTTGCGTAATATATGCCATCAGCAGCATACAGCCGGTCAGCAGCAGCGGCACAAGTGAAGCGTACTCCAACACCATGCGCAGCAGTCCCGGCGGCAGCACAGCCGGCCCGCAGACCACTTCAAAGACGATGCATACGTCGGCCGCGATACTCGCACGCAAAAACCAACGCGACACCTGCTGTAAAGACAGTGCGCCCGCAGAAATAAGCGCATAGGCCACGATTTGCAGCATCCAGTTGCTTTGCAAAACCAAATCGAGCAGTAGCCCGCCCGCGATCGCCATATAGGCATAATAGCCGCGAATCAGCTTCATTTTTCCACCTGCTCTTTCAGCAGTGTTCTGGCGCGCCACAAATAGCGCACCATCCAGATATAGGACACGATTGCCGCAAGAAGCGCAATCATTTCAAACACAACCTGCAAGGTAAACAGTGTAGTATATGCTCCCTGCGCGGCCGACAGCTCAGCCTGTCCGACAAACAGCGGCAAAAAGCCCATCATGGACGCGCCACGCTGGATGAGCGTGGTCATCGACCATGTCCGTCCCAGACGAAGCGTTTGCTCGGATGCATCCAAAGCACGAAATTTTCGGTCAAAACTACGCTGCAAGGGCAGATACATCAGCAAAAACAGCAGGTTGACCAACATGTTGCCAATCCAGTCGGGATTGGTGCCGTTGGGTAGCAGCAGCGTCAGCACGCAGCCGATAAGCGCTGCGCTCAGCGCCACAGGGCAGCGCAGCCGCCAAGCGGCCCAAGCATTCATCAGATAGCACACCGCCATGAGCGCCGCCCCGGCGAGTGTGCCCACCATGCCGATGCAGACCGCAGCTGCGACCTGCACAACAAGCGCTGCCAGTGTCCAATTTGCCGCCGATGCGGCATTTTCTCGACTCAATGGTGGAACAGACGCATGCCGGTGAACGCCATGACAATGCCATACTTGTTTGCAGTCTCAATGACGTTGTCATCACGAATCGAACCACCCGGCTGCACGATATAGGCAACACCTGACTTGCGCGCGCGCTCGACATTATCGCCGAACGGGAAAAACGCATCCGAACCGACGGTCACGCCCGTGTTCTTCGCAATCCACGCCTTCTTTTCCTCAGCCGTCAGCACCTCGGGCTTGACCTTGAAGGTGTTCTGCCAGACGCCGTCCGCCAGCACATCCTCGTACTCATCCGAAATATATACGTCGATCGCATTGTCACGGTCAGGACGGCGGATGCCATCTACAAACTGCAGGCCGAGCACCTTGGGATGCTGCCGCAGGAACCAGTTGTCCGCCTTGCTGCCTGCCAGTCGCGTGCAGTGAATGCGGCTTTGCTGACCGGCGCCGACACCGATGGTCATGCCGTCCTTGACATAGCAAACCGAGTTGGATTGCGTGTACTTGAGCGTAATGAGCGCCAAAATCATATCGAGCTTTGCGCTCTCGGGCAGTTCCTTATTGTCGGTGACGATGTTGTTCAGCAGCGCTTCACTGATCTCATAATCGTTGTAGCCTTGCTCGAAGCGGATACCGAAAATATCGCGCTGCTCGATCGGCTTCGGCACGTAGTCCGGGTCAATTTTGACAACATTATAGCTGCCCTTGCGCTTGGTTTTGAGGATGGCAAGCGCCTCATCCGTATAACCGGGCGCAATGATTCCGTCGGACACCTCATGCGCGAGGTAGGATGCGGTATCCGCGTCGCACACGTCGCTCAGTGCCGCCCAGTCGCCGTAGGAGCACAGGCGGTCCGCGCCGCGCGCGCGGATATAGGCGCACGCAATGGGCGACAGCTCATGGTCGGACTCGACGAAGTACATCTGCTTCTCTACCTCGGTCAGCGGCTTACCAAGCGCTGCGCCTGCAGGCGACACATGCTTGAAGGACGCCGCCGCCGGCATACCGGTCGCTTTTTTAAGTGCTTTCACCAGCTGCCACGAGTTGAACGCGTCACAGAAGTTGATATAGCCCGGCTTGCCGTTTAATACTTCGATGGGCAGCTCGCCTTCGGTCATGAAAATACGCGCAGGCTTCTGATTGGGGTTGCAGCCGTATTTAAGTGCCAGCTCCTTCATGCGTCCTTGCCCTCCTCATGCTTGTTGCGAATCTCCTGCCAATATGCGCCGGTTTCCAGATCGATATAGCGCACAAACAGAGCGACCTTGTTCTGCTCATTCATACTCGACCAGAGCAATTCAGTGAACTGCTTGATCGGCTTTTCAATGCGGATGCACTTGGGTTCACCGCGGAACGGCGGCAGCGGGTCGCCGTCACACTGATAGGTGTGGATGAAGTGACCCAGCCCCGGCACCGGCTTATCATATTCATAGAAAAAGCGCTTGTTGGAGGTACGGTCAGATGTGAAATTCTTGAGAATGGACAGACTGTAGGAACCGTCCTCGTTGATGACGCCCGAGATACGCGAGGTATAGTTGGGGGCGTCCGGCTCAAACTGGCGGGTACGCAGCGCGTCGATATAGCTCTTGCCTTCCTTGAGGTACTCGCAAATCGTATCGGTCTGATCGCCGTTGGTGACAACCAGCTTGCCGCCGCACTGACGCACCGGATGATAAATGATGAGCGAGGGATCGGTCATCTTGGACGGGTCATAAGCCTCGGTCTGGATGCCGTCGTCGGTCTCCACAAATACACGGTTGCGGCTGTTCTCCGAACGGCCCATGATGAAATACGCCACCACGTTCTGCTTGTTATCCGGCGTGCGGCCGAAGATGATGCCGCGTCCCGGATACGCATTGCTCATCAATTCATTGCTGATATCGAACACATTCTTGCTCATAACGCTTTCCTTCCTTCTTACTTTCTGGCGACCCATGCGCCGTGAACGACGAGTCTTCCCGCGCAGAAGTCGCTGACAGCCTGCGGCAGAAGAATCCACTCAGCCTGCTGCATCACACGCTTCTGCAGCGTCTCGGGTGTGTCTCCTTCCTCCACCTCAACCGCTTTTTGCGCAATAATTGCGCCGCCGTCCACCACTTCTGAGACAAAATGAACGGTTGCGCCGGTCACCTTCACCCCTTTGGCAAGGGCAGCCTCATGCACGCGCAGGCCGTAGAAGCCCGCTCCGCAAAAAGACGGAATAAGCGACGGATGCACGTTGATGATACGGTTTTCGTAGCGGCTGCAGAAGCTGTCCGGCAGCACGGTCATAAAGCCTGCGAGCACAATCAGCCCAATCTCGTATTCCTCCAGCAGCGCAGCCAGCGCCGCACCGTAATCCTCTGCGCTGTCAAAGTCGCGGCGGCGCAGCACGGCGGACGGAATGGACGCCTTCGCCGCACGCTCCAGCGCAAACGCACCCGGATTGGAGGAAATCACCAGTCGGATGCAGCCGTTTTCTATCTTGCCCGCGGCCTGTGCGTCAATCAGAGCCTGGAGATTCGTTCCGCCGCCCGAAACCAAAACTGCGATGTTTATCATAACTGATTCTCCACTCTTTTACTCGAGCACGACGCCCTTTTCGCCAGCCACACACTCGCCGATGACATATGCCTCTTCGCCTGCGGCCGAAATCGCAGCCACCGCACGGGAGGCATCCTCTGCCGCGACAGCAAGCACCAGACCCGCGCCCATATTGAAGGTGTTATACATGTCGCGCTCCGGAATCTTGCCGGTCTTTGCAATCAGGTTGAACACCGGCGGCACCGGCATCGCGCTCTTTTCAATCTTGGCGCAGATGCCGTCCGGCAGCATGCGCGGCACATTCTCATAGAAACCGCCGCCGGTGATGTGGCTGATACCCTTGACCTCGACCTTACCCATCAGGCCCTGAATGGCCTTGACGTAAATTTTGGTCGGGGTCAGCAGCTCTTCACCGAGCGTCTTGCCAAACTCGTCAATATAACGGCGTACGGACTTTTCGTTGATGCCCAGCGTCTTGCGTACCAGAGAATAGCCGTTGGAATGCACGCCCGAGGAGGCAACGCCGATCAGCGCGTCGCCCGGGCGAATACCCGTGCCGTCGATCATCTTCTCCTTATCGACCATACCGACCGAGAAGCCCGCCATATCATACTCATCTTCGGGATAGAAACCAGGCATTTCGGCGGTCTCGCCGCCAATCAACGCACAGCCTGCTTGACGGCACCCTTCCGCGATACCGGAAACCATCTGCGCAATTTTGGCCGGGTGGTTCTTGCCGACCGCAATGTAGTCGAGGAAAAACAGCGGCTGTGCACCGCAGCAGGCAATGTCGTTAACGCACATCGCCACGCAGTCGATGCCGACCGTGTCGTGCTTATCCATCAAAAAGGCCAGCTTGAGCTTTGTGCCCACGCCGTCCGTACCGGAAACCAGAATGGGATCAGCCATGCCCTTAAAGTCCGGACGGAACAGACCGCCGAAGCCGCCCAGCGTGCCCATCACGCCTTTCGTAAAGGTCGATTCGACCATCGGCTTCATCAGCTTGACCGCCTCGTAGCCGGCGGTAACGTCCACACCGGCTGCCTTGTAGCTTTCAGAACGGCTCTCACTCATAGTAATACTCCTTCGTCTTTTTTTCAGCGAAACGGCTTATTCCTTGCCGTTCCAGCAATAGGTACAAACCTTGTCGCGGTCCAGCCCGATGGCCTCCAAAAGGCCGTCAAGCGACTGATAGCCCAGCGAACTGAAACCAAACTTCTCACAAATGGTTTTCAGCATGCACTGGCCACGCTCGGTGTTGGCGTCCGCGTATTCCTCCAGATGCTTCTGGCCCTCGTCGCCCTCCAGCTCCTGCACGATACGGCGGGCAAGCAGCTCCATCTCGGAATTGGAGGAGGAGAAGTTCAGGTACTTGCAGCCGTACATAATCGGCGGACAGGCGGAACGCATATGCACTTCCTTCGCGCCCGACTCATACAGGAATTCGACCGTCTCGCGCAGCTGCGTGCCGCGCACGATGGAATCGTCCACAAACAGCAGCTTTTTGCCCTCTATCAGCTCGGGTACCGGAATCTGCTTCATCTTGGCGACCTGATTACGGACCTTCTGGTTGGCCGGCATGAACGAGCGCGGCCAGGTCGGCGTATACTTGACAAACGGGCGGGCAAACGGCTTGCCGCATTCGTTGGCATACCCGATTGCATGCGGCACACCGGAATCCGGCACACCTGCGATATAATCCACATCTCCGGCAAGACCGCGTTTTTTATCGTCCTGCGCCATAATAGCGCCGTTGCGGTAACGCATTACCTCAACATTGACGCCCTCATAGTTGGAATTGGGATAGCCATAATACGTCCACAGGAAAGAACAGATTTTCATCTCCTTGCCCGCAGGTGAAAGCGTTTCAAAGCCCTCCTCGGTAACCTTGACAATTTCACGCGGACCAAGCTCATAAGCGTCCTCATAACCCAGCTTATGATAGGCAAAAGACTCGAACGAAACGCAGCAGCCATCTTCATTCTGACCAATCAATACCGGCAGTCGGCCCAGGCGGTCGCGCGCGGCAATGATACCGTCCGGCGTGAGCACCAGAACGGTCAGCGAGCCGTCAATCAACTCCTGCGCATGCAGAATACCCGAAACAAGGTCGTCCTTCTGGTTGATGAGCGCCGCCGCCAGCTCGGTGGAATTGACCTTGCCCGAGCTCATTGCCATAAACTGATGGCCATGGTCGGAAAAATAGCGGGAAACCAGTTCCTCCGCGTTGTTGATGATGCCGACCGTCGTCAACGCATACAGACCGAGGTGCGAGCGCACGAGCAGCGGCTGCGGATCTGTATCACTGATGCAGCCAATGCCGCTGCAGCCGGAAAAATCCGGCAGATCTTTTTCAAATTTCGTGCGAAACGGGGTGTTTTCGATGCTGTGAATCTGGCGCTGAAAGCCGCGCTCTTTATC
Organism: Clostridiales bacterium; assembly: GCA_019418305.1. Taxonomy (GTDB): domain Bacteria; phylum Bacillota; class Clostridia; order Oscillospirales; family Butyricicoccaceae; genus Agathobaculum. The sequence goes on along the minus strand of DYCA01000009.1, from coordinate 53,646 downwards.
ATACAGGATCATGCCGCCCCGGCGCGTACCCAGATGCGAATGATAGTCCACGCCGAAGAAAATATCCAGCACGCAGTCCTGCTTGGAGACTACGCCGAAAAATCCTCCCATTTGTTACTCCTTGTCTTTGCTCCCGTCCAGCGGGATTTCATTTTCAAACATATTCTTTTCCGCCTGCTCCGGCACCGGAATCGGATACTCGCCCGAGAAGCAGGCGTCACAAAATCCGAGTTTGCAGCCGACTGCAATCTTGCGCGCCGCCTCCAGCGACAGGAACCCTAAGCTGTCCACACCGATGATCTCACGCATTTCCTCAACCGTGCGGCCGTGCGCCAAAAGCTGGCTGCGCTCCGGAATATCCGTGCCGAAAAAGCAGGGGTGGCGGAACGGCGGCGCGGAGATGCGCATATGCACCTCGGCCGCGCCCGCGTCACGCAGCAGCTTTACCAGCCGCGCGCAGGTCGTGCCGCGCACAATGGAATCGTCGACCATGATGACGCGCTTGCCTTCCACCGCCGTGCGCAGGGCGTTGAGCTTGAGACGCACCGAGCGCTCACGCTTATCCTGCCCAGGCTGAATGAACGTGCGGGCAATATAACGGTTTTTGATGAGGCCGACGCCGTAGGGAATGCCGGAAAACTTAGCGTAGCCAATGGCAGCAGGAATACCGGAATCCGGCACGCCGATGACCACATCCGCGCCGACCGGATGCTCGATGGACAGGTATTTACCGGCCTCCTGCCGTGCAAGCTCAACGCTTGCGCCGTCGATAATCGAGTCCGGACGGGCAAAGTAGATATACTCAAACACACAAGCGGTGCTTTTGCACTGCACGCCGCAGTGCATCGAGCGCAGCTCGCCGTTTTCCACCACACAGACCTCGCCCGGCTCTACGTCACGGACAAACTGTGCCCCCAGCGCGTCGAGTGCGCAGGTTTCGGAGGCGAAAATATACGCCCCATCCAACAGACCGATGCACAGCGGCCGGAATCCATGCGGGTCGCGCGCGGCAATCAGCTTGCGCGGGCTCATCACAACCAGCGAATACGCGCCTTCGATGATGCCCATGGTGTTTTTGACCGCCTCTTCGATGCTGCCGCATTTGAGGCGCTCATTTACGATGGTATACACCAGTACTTCCGTGTCGTTCGAGGAGCGGAAGATGCCGCCGTTTAACTCAATGCGTCGGCGCAGCTCACCTGCGTTGACCAGATTGCCGTTGTGCGCCACGGCAAGATTGCCCTTGACATGAGTAATCGCAATCGGCTGCGCATTTTCACGCGATTGCTTGCCGGTCGTCGAGTAACGGACGTGACCGACGGCCATCGAACCGGGCATACCGTCCAGAATATCCTGACCAAACACCTGGCTGACCAGACCGACATCCTTATGGCAGTGAATGACGCCGCGGTTATTGACCGCGATGCCCGCTGCCTCCTGTCCGCGGTGCTGCAGGGCGAACAGCGCGACATACGCCTCATGCGCGGCCGCAATTTCTTTGCCCGGAGGGGCGGCGATGCCGAACACGCCGCACTCCTCGTGTACTTTATCAAATGGGGTTTTGCTCTGCTTTAAAATACGATATTTCATGGATTTGCCTTTTTCAATCGGGGGTTACTTGCTCATTACGCGCTTCATGATTTCCTGATAGGCCTCTTCTACGCCGCCCATATCACGGCGGAAGCGATCCTTATCCAGCTTTTCGCCAGTGGTCTTGTCCCACAGGCGGCAGGTGTCCGGGCTGATTTCGTCAGCCAGCACGATGGTGCCGTCCGCGGTCTTGCCGAATTCGAGTTTGAAGTCGACAAGGGTCACGTTCAGCGTATCAAAATACTGCTTCATGACTTCGTTGACCTTGAATGCCATGGTCTTGATGCGCTCAATCTCCTCACGGGTCGCGAGTTTCAGCGCGATTGCATGATATGCGTTCATGAGCGGGTCGCCCAGATCGTCGTTTTTGTAGGAGAATTCGATGGTCGGTTCGTCAAACACGATACCTTCGTTTACACCATAACGCTTGGCAAACGAACCGGCCGAGATATTGCGGATGATAACTTCAAGCGGTACGATGGACACCTTCTTCACCACGGTCTCGCGGTCGGAAAGCTGCTCGACGAAATGCGTCGGCACGCCCTGCTGCTCGAGCAGCTGGAACATATGGTTGCTCATCACATTGTTGATGGCACCCTTGCCGGCAATCGTGCCCTTCTTTTCGCCGTTGAAGGCAGTCGCATCATCCTTATAGTCCACAATGACCAGATTCGCATCGTCGGTTGCGAAAACCTTCTTAGCCTTGCCTTCGTAGAGCTGTTCTTTCTTTTCCATGTCCATATTCCTCCATTTATGTGTGTAATTTAAAACAAACCTTTTGTTTTGGGTTTTACCCGACCGACGCAATGGTCACGCCCGCCGCGCCTTTACCCTTTTATGCAAACTGCGCCTTGATTTTTTCATCCTTGGCCATGACCTCGCTTGCCATGTCCGCCTTGAACTGTGCGAGCTTGTCTGCGAGCGTGTCATCCGACAGCGCAATCATCTGCGCGGCAAGGATGGCGGCGTTGTCCGCGCCGTCGATAGCAACCGTCGCCACCGGAATGCCCTTGGGCATCTGTACGATAGACAGCAGGCTGTCCATACCGCCCATCACGCTCGTACCCATCGGTACGCCGATGACCGGCAGAGTCGTGTTGGCCGCCAGCACGCCGCCCAGATGGGCCGCCTTGCCCGCTGCCGCAATGATAACGCCGAAGCCGTCGTCCTTTGCGTTTTTGGCCAGCTGCTCGGCCACCGCCGGCGTGCGGTGCGCAGAGCAAATGCACACTTCGGTCGGGATGTCAAACGACTTTAAGCGGTCGATGCACTTTTCCATCACCTTCAGGTCGCTGTCCGATCCCATGATGACCAGAACTTTTTTCATCTGCAATTCCTCCTCAAAAACAAATGAGGACACGGATATACCCGTGTCCTGTATGTGCTCAATTTGCTGCACCAATGCCCGAAATTATGCACGAATGCCCGGACGTTTCCGCTGTTTGCATCAAGAAAACACTGCCGGTCATATGCGCACCTCTTTCTCTCAGGCGGTCGGTGAAGATACACTATTATTTTATCGAATATGCTTGTGCATTGCAAGCATTTTACATGGTTTTTTCGTCTTTCGTGCAAATGCCCAAAGATATTCGTCCCGCGCGTCAGCTTTCGTGCAGAACGCCCCCTGCGTACAGCACAGCCTCCATCTGATGCACGCGCTCGGTCCACGAACACTGCGCGCCGTATTCCAAACGCTTGCGCACCTTTTCCGGGTCGTTTTCCGCCGCCGCTGCGTCACACAGCGCGAGGAATTCATCCGCGCTATGCGCGATATAGACCACGTCCTTGAAATCCTCGACCTGCAGCGGCTCTCGCGTCGAAACGACCGGCTTGCCGGTGGCGAGGTACTCATAAAACTTCAGAGGCGACACATCCTTGCTCAAAGCACCTGCGCGGAACACGTTCAGGCATACATCCATCTGCGCAAGGTATGCGGGCAGCTCGGGCTGCGGAACAAGGCCGTGAAACACGATATTGGGATATTTCTGCAAATGCGTCAGATCTACACCCGGCAGCGTGCGGCCGATGAGGAAAATCGTCGCGTCCGGCCGCTCCTTTGCCAGCTTTTCAATCAGTGCATAGTCGATGCATTCCTGCAGCATGCCGACAAAGCCGAACACCGGATGCTTCAAATCTTTCATATCCGCCGGACATGGCAGACTATCCTTTTCCTTCTGCACACGCGAGAAAATCTCATATGCCGCGCCGTTCGGAATCATCTTAGTGGTCGGATTGATTTTTTCGAGCGTTTCAGCAAGACCGATCGCCGTCGCAAACACCTGATCGGCGGGTTTTGCCAAATCGCGCTCCATCTGATCGACCACCGCCGGGTTGATGTGGCCCTTGTAGGCCGAATGGCGGTCGACGCAGTCGTACACCAGCGCGCGGTGCGGCACATGCTCGACAATGTCGCATGAGGACGGCGAATAACACCATAACACGGTTTCGTCCCCGAAGCCATGCTCACGCATTTTTTTGCGTACAAAAGCCGCCTGCCTCTTCTGGTTGATTTTGTTTACCCAGCGGAACTTATTGAAGAACGGCAGCACGGGCGGCAGTGCATACACCGTGATATTTTCATGCCCTTCGACTTTTTCGCCCGGCTGCTTATACTTATTGATATAAGCTGACGCTTTTTTGTCCTTGAGGGGTGCAATCAGCGACACCGGTGGATCGAAATACAGCACCTCGCTGTTTCGCAGACGGCTCATCACGTTCTGCTTGCGCGTAGGCAGCGGGTGATAGTTGGTGGTTGAAAGGCAAACGACATGATTTTTCATTCTGCTGCCTCCTCCTTTTCATTTTCAATGCCAAGCAGAACCGCCGCGCCGCGGACATTTTCATGCTCACGCTCACGCAGCAGCTTGGCGTTGCGGCGCACTTCCTCATCCAGCGCACCGGACAGGCATTTGTCAATCAGGCCGCACAGCTCGTCCGCGTGCACCTCGCGCAGCTGCAAACAGGTGCTGCTGCCGATGTATTTGAGAAAGCTGTCCACCTTGATATCATAGCTCATGCCGACAACCGGCACCCCCTGCCCCGCCGAGAACATCAGCGAGTGCAGTCGGATACCAACCACGGTTTTCATGCGTGCAAGAATACCGATGGTCACCTCAATCGGCTGACGGGTGCGCACCGCATACCACGGACAGTGCAGCAGCGCGCCCACCCGCTCGGCGGGCGTCAAATCGCTGGGGAACTCAATCGGCACAAATACCGGCGTCAGGCCGTGCTTTTCATAAGCGTAATCTGCCGCTGCCGCAATCGCGGGCAGCGCAGCGTCCAGCCCCTTCCAGTTACGCAGACCGAAGCCAATATAGCGCCCGTTCGGATCGATGCCGCTCTGCTCCATAGCCAGCGACACTACCTCATATGGTGCTGCGTCCAGAATGATGGTCGGGTCTGCGGATACGCGAATATCCGGCCGGGTAACGCCCATACGCGCCAGTTCCTGACGGGAGTTCTCGTCGCGCAGTGTGATGCGGTCAACCGACCCTTGTATCGTCTTGGCTGCCATCTTGCGATTGCCCGCGCGGTTGATTGGGCCGATGCCGCAGCCATACATCATCACCTTGCAGCCGCGCTTTTTCGCCGCGCGCAGCGTGTAGCAGTAATACCAGATGGATCGAGTCGATGTCACATCCTGCATGAGCGTACCGCCGCCGTTGATATAAAGCGCCGCGCGACGAAATCGCCGCAGGATCGAAAAGATATTAAAGGTGTATACCGCACCCGTGCGATAAGTCAGGCGGGTTTCCTGCGGGCGGCGCGACATAACACAGATTGTTCGTTCGGGCGCGAGCGCGCGCATCTCCTGCACGATCGCCTCCAGAATCGCATCGTCACCCGCATTGCCGCGTCCGTATGCACCACAGATAACAATGCTCTCGCGTTCATCCTTCGGGCGATGGAAACGCGCCAGCACATGGCGGTAGTTAGCTTCCTGCCGCTCGCACATCTTGTCTTTGGAGAAATCGCGCGATGCCTTTTCGTACAGCGCCTGTGCAAAGGTTTGGCGCAGCTCGGCATCGTTCGCCAGCCGCACCATGTATTCGCTGAGCTTTTTGTAATCCCCAATCGGGAAGATATAGCCGTTTTCGCCTGTATCAATCAGCTCCGGCATGCCGCCCACATCCGAACAGATGGTCGCGCAGCCCGCGCAGACGCCTTCCAGAATGGAATACGGAAAGGTCTCGGATACCGAGGACAGCAGATTGATATCCATCGCGCGGAAGAACGGCTCAACCGGCGACACCCAGCCGCAAAACGTTACGCGGTCGGTAACATTCAGCTGTGCGCACAGCTTTTTGAGCATGTCCTCATCCTCACCCTCGCCTGCAATGAACAGGCGCAGCTGCGGCGCATCCTGCAGCGCCGCGGCAAAAGCACGCACGGTGGTCGCAATGTCCTTGACGGCCGTCAAACGCGCGGCGATACCGCACAGTACGTCGCCGTCTGCAATCTCCGCGCCATAGTTCTCTTTCAGATACTGTGCACGGTCAAACTCGCCCTCCGGACGGTGAAAATCCATGCCGTTATAAATCTTGACAATGCGCTCAGGATCGAAGCCGCGCTCAATGAGCGTGCGCGCCATACGATCGGCCACAGGCTGGTAGAAATCCAGAAAACGCAGCGCCACCGCGTTGGCTGCGCCAAAGGTATGCTGCTTAAACGGATTTCCCAGATAATCCAGCTTATAATCCGAATGCACGGTCGTCAGCACCGGCACGCGGCGCGTGCGGCGTACCATCGCCCCCATCAGGTTGGCGCGGCCACCATGGCAGTGGATGATATCCGGCTGGAACTGATCCACCAGATCGCGCATCGCCCGTGCCGCGCGGAACGGGTTGTGCCGCTCAATCACGCGCACATCGATGCCGCGCTCGCGTGCCTCATCCGCGAACGGGCCTGCGCGGAAGGAAATCAGCATCACTTCATTGCGCCTGGCAAGCCCGGTGACGGTATTCATAATTTGGGTTTTGGCGCCGCCGACATCGCCGCCGCCCATCACATGCATCACTCGCAAAACAGATTCCTCCAAAGGACGTTTTCTCACAGATATAAACAGTATACCATGGATAGCGTGCAATTGCAAAACGCAAGTACCACTGTTTACAAACCGTTATTTGTTTTTCCCGAAAAACCATGCTATACTATATCCATCTGACCGAAAGCGAGGGTTTTTCCTTTGTCCTCCAAAAATACCATGACGCGCGACGCCATGCTGTTCCTGCCGGCCAAGGTCATCGAAGGCCTGCTGGTCATTGCATGCACCTCTCTGTATACCCATCTGTTTTATGAATCCACCGTCGGCACGTTCAACTTTATCAATTTCAACGTGCAGATTGCCTACCTGATTCTGGCCGGCTGGATGGCAAACGCCGCTACCCGCTATGTAGGGGAAGAGTTCGGCAAAGATCAGGGCCGCGGCCTGTTTTCCACGGTCTCGACTGTGTATCTCATTATCTGCGCAGCGGTTGCGGTATTCTGCTGCGGTGCTGCCGTAATTCTGCATGACCCGTTGTATCTTGGCTTCATGACCATGTTTTTCAGCTACACGGTCTTTCAGATTCTCAATTCCGCGCTCATTCAGCTCGGCCGCATGCGGGCCTCCATCACACTCAGTCTCACTTCCGCTGTGCTCAAGCTGCTCATCGCCTACGGACTGGTGTTCGGCATGCGCAATCCTGCCTCCCCCTTCCCTGCCATCTGCGCCAACACGGTGGCGGACGGCGTGGCCGGCATTGGCGCAGTGATTGCGCTCGGTCTGCCGTCGATTGCGCGGCTGCGCTGGTTCTCACGCGAACTGTTCGGCAAATTTCTGCGCTTCGGCGTGCCGCTGATGGGCGTTTCCATCTCGGTGACACTGCTCAACCAGATTGACAAGTATCTTGTCGTCGGCTTTTTCAATATGGATGCGTATGGCATCTATTCATCCAACAACTCTATCGCATCCGGTCTGTTTACCATGATTTCGGTCGGCATCATGCGCGGTGTATACCCCGCTGTGCTGCGCGCGTGGCGCGAAGGCGGTCGGGATGCGGCCAAGCCCCTGCTCGATCAGGGTGTGCGGCTGTATCTGCTGATTGCGGTACCGGCAGTCGCCGGACTGACGGCAGTTGCGCTGCCGATGTCGCGCGTGCTGTTTGCCAAAGGATATGACGCAGGTGCGCCGGTCATTGCGTACACAGCGCTTGCCATGCTGTTCATGGGGCTGACGGAATACGCCAACAAGGCGTATGAGCTGGAGCAGGCTACCGTGCACGTGCTGCAAAACAGCGCGGTGGCTGCGGTCATCAAGGTGGTTTCCAGCGTCATTCTGCTGCGCGCATTCGGATTTACCGGCGGCGCCATGGGCTCCATCGTCGCTTTTACGTCCTACTTTATCATTACCTGTGTGCGGGTGCGGCGGCGTTTTCTGTTCCATGTACCTGCCAAAAATCTGTCTCGCATCATCATCAGCGCCGCGCTGTGCGGTGCGGCAGCCTTTGGCTGCACCCTTTTGCCGGTCGGCAACCTCTTGCGGCTGGTCTGTGCCGTACCTGCGGGCGCAATTGTCTATGCTGTGTGCATCGTCGCCAGCGGCGAAGGACGCGCGGAAATGCAGGCCGTACTGCGCAAGCTCAAACGGTAAAACCTTTTATCCGTTGGGTTTTTCACCTTTTTCTCGCAAAAAACTTGTCTATCCTGCAAATCAATGGTATAATATGACCCTGTATGAAAATGCTGAAATAGAGAGGCGTTAATAATTATGGAAATGATTCACGAAGCGGGCCAGTACGTCGATACCGTAAAGCGCGTGTGCGATGCGGTCGGCGGCGAAGTCACCTTCCGCGGCACGGTACACCGTGTGCGCGACATGTCGGATTTTGCGTTTGTCATCATGCGCGTTGAGCGCGGCCTTATCCAGTGCACCTTCCAGGGGGACGAAATCAGCGGCATCAAGCGCGCCGAAATCAAGGATGCCTTGGTACTCGAGGTCACCGGTACCGTACACGAGGAGCCGCGCGCGGAGCACGGCATTGAGGTTGTGCTGAGCGCTGTCAAGGTGATTGGCCGTCCGTACGACCAGCTGCCGGTACCGCTCGGCAAAAAGTATATGGGTCTGTCGCTTGACGTGGACCTGCCGCTGCGTCCCATCACGCTGCGTCATCCCATCAAGCAGGCGGTATTCCGCGTGCAGGGCGCCATCGCGGACGGCTTTGCACAGTATATGCAGTCGCAGGGCTTTACCCACATCCACACCCCCAAGATTGTGGTTGCGGGTGCAGAAGGCGGCGCGAACCTGTTCAAACTCGACTACTTCGGCCAGCCAGCCTATCTTGCGCAGTCCCCGCAGTTCCACAAGCAGTATCTTGCAGGTGCGTTCGGCCGCGTGTTTGAAATCGGCAGCGTATATCGCGCCGAGCGTCACAACACCTCGCGTCATCTGAACGAATATATCGGTCTGGACTTTGAAATGGCGTACATTGACTCGATGTATGACGTCATGGCAATGGAGACCGGCATGCTCAAATCGGTTATGTCCTATGTCAAGGAGCACTGCCCGGAAGAGCTTGCGCTCCTCAAGGCGGACGTCCCGGAAATCACCGAGATTCCGACCATCCGTTTCCATGAGGCCAAGCAGATCATGGAGGAGAAGTACGGCCACAAGTCCAAGAACCGCTACGACCTCAACCCGGACGAAGAAGTGCTGCTCTGCCAGTGGGCCAAGGAAGAGTACGGCAGCGAATTCGTATTCGTCACTCACTTCCCATCTGCCAAGCGCCCGTTCTACGCGATGGATGACCCCGAGGATCCCAAGCTCGCCCTGTCGTTTGACCTGCTGTTCCGCGGTTTGGAAATCACGACCGGCGGCCAGCGTATCCACGACTATCAGGAGCAGATTGCCAAGCTGGAAGCACGTAAGATGAACGTTGAGCTGTTCGAATCGTTCACCATGCTGCACAAGTACGGCATGCCGCCGCACGGCGGTCTTGGTATTGGTCTGGAACGCCTGACCATGCAGCTTTTGAAGCTCGCCAATGTGCGCGATGCATCCATGTTCCCGCGCGACATGAATCGCCTCGAACCGTAAAATACAACCGTATACACCGTCGGAATGCACAATTCCGACGGTGTTTTTTTGTCGATTTATTTTTTAATTTTTACTCAACTCTGCCTATTTCATAGAATTTTGGTAACAAAACGGAAAAATTGCAGAAACACTGTCACAAAATGCGCCTGACGTCCGTTATAAAGGGTGAACATGTTCCTACGAAAGGGGGCGCAGTCATGGACGCCCGCCCACTCGACGAGCGCTTTGCCGAAGGCAATGAGGCAGCGCTCGCAGATGCAATTGCGCTGTACGGCCAGCCGCTTCTGCGATATTGTCATCATATTCTATGCGACTATCACGAAGCGCAGGATGCCGTGCAGACCACCTTTATCAAAGCCTATGACAATCATCATCGATTCCGTCCGGGCACCAGCCTGAGTGCATGGCTGTACCGTCTTGCCTATACGACCTGCGTCGACCTGCTGCGCCACCGCAAGCGCCAGCTGATCACGCCGCCTCCTGTGGCTGCCGACCCGGATTACATCGGCGAGGACCTGCGCCGCGCACTCGAAACCCTGTCGCCTGAGCAACGCGCACTGGTATACAGTCGGGTCATCGAACAGCGCAGCTTTGACGCCCTCGCCGTGATTTACGGCAAGCCCGCCGCGACCCTCCGCAAGCGGTATGAGCGCGCACGCAAAAAGCTGGCCCAGGCGTTGCAGGGTACACCGGCAGAAAGGAGGAGCAAGGAATATGAAACTCACACCGGATGATCTGCGTATCCGTCAGGCGCTGGAACAGATCGAAACGCCGATGTATGATATTGCCGGCGCGGTGCGAGAGCAGCGCGCCCGCCGCAGCCGCCGTATGCCGCTGCGCAGCCCACAGCGTCTTCTGGCCGCTATCCTTGCCGCAGTTCTGCTGACCGCAACTGCCGCCGCAGCTATGGTGCAGTTTTCCGGCGGCTGGAACGCACTTTTCGGACAGAACGTCATGATACCGGACGGCCTTGCCACTCCCGTACGGCAAACACAGACCATCGACGGCTGCACCATCACGCTGGAAGACGCGATTGTCAGTGAGGATGACGTCGCGGTTCTCTATTCCTTCCGCTACGCGGATAACTCCACCGTCAACACCGATTCGCGCATAACCCTTTTGGGAAATTCCAATTTGCTGATGGATGGTTCGGACGAATACTGCATGTCGTCCAGCGGGATGGGTTCGATGGACAGTCAAGACCCTTCGGTAGAGTATTACTATCAGGCATTCTCGCTGACCGAAGATCCCGGCGACCGCCAGTTGACACTGACTATCGATCCGGCCTCCTGCATGGAGCAGAGTGATACTCTATCTGCCCCGATGGATCTTGCCGCAATCTACCAAACGCATCCGGTCACCTATCAGGAGGAGGATGACGGAGCACAGCGGCTCACTGCTCTACAGCAGCAAGACTGCGCCGATGTCATGCTGCCGCAATCCTACCAATTCCCAGAAATTCAATTTGCAGGCGTCGCCTTTCAAGGCGACATTTTGTGCGTTTCGCTCTGTATGCCCGAATACGATTCCTATGACAGCGTAGCGGCACAAATTGAATCTTTACGTGATATCCGTACTGACCGCTTATACTTTGGCTCACTGCATAGCTATGGAGACACGAACTGCGCCACTGAGCTTTGCGAAACCCAGTTTGAAGGGTTGACAGAAGATGATCTGCCTTATCTGGAGCCGCAAATCACTTACCAACGTTATACTCCGCTGACGAAAGAAGGCTGGTCGTTTTCTTTCTGTGCTCCAAGTGCAAAAACACTAACGCGCGAGCTGAATCTGGAAATGGCAGACGGTATTCGGATCACTCAGCTCAACATTACCCCTCTGGGAGTAGAGCTTCTCGGCACCATGCCAGTTGATCCCATATCCAGTAATCCGTTGTATTTCGATGATCGGCAAACGCCGGATGTGACGCTTGTCCTGCAGGACGGCACCACCGTGCGCACCGTTTCACATGGCAGCTCACTCAGTTCGGACAGTTCGGATACAACCACAGCGCAGTTCGGCATAGAATACCAATACCAGACCGGTTCGGAAAGCCGCCGTTTTCTGCAAACCGAAACAGTTGCAGCCATCCGAATCAATCATATTACCATTTCGATAGAAGAGTAGAAAGCCCTGTGGGGGTAAATGAGGCCGGACGGTGTGGGGCTGTTCCGGCTCGGCATATAACAGCCTGCTGATGCGCAGGCTGTTCTTTTTTGGTTATATCCTTATGAAATTCGCACATTGCACAGTTTTACTGTGTACTATTTGTGCATAAAACACAAGATTTATAAAACGCGCACCTCTTCCGGCTTCAAAATGATGAAAAACACCGAATAACGTAAAAAAACTCTTTCCTTTCTATATTTTTATGCTATAATGATAGCAGAAAAAGAACTCAGCGCTTTTGAAATGGAGGTAATCATTATGACCAGAGGTATCCGCGTAAAGAATACGGATGATATCCAGAAGATTAACAAGATTGTCACCAAGTACGGCTTTGATATCTGGATTCACGGCAAGAGTGGTATGGTAGACGCTAAGAGCCTGCTCGGCATGTTCCTGCTGTCGCTCAACGAGCCGCTGCAGATCGTCTTGGAGGACGATGTCGACCCGACCGCCCTGTTCAAGGATCTGGCTGACTATCTGGAAATCGAGGACGAGGAGTAATCCTTTCCCGCATCCGAAAATACTTAAATAGCAAAGCACCGGAAACACTTGGGTTTCCGGTGCTTTTTCCGTCATGCGGTTTCTTTTTTTACAGAATGCGCAGCGTCTTGGGCGCTTCAGTCAGATTGATGCAGCCGTCCTCGATGACATACAGCATATCCTCGGTGCGCACGCCAAATTTCCCGGGTAAATAAATGCCCGGTTCCGCCGTCAAGATGCTGCCCGCAGGCAGCAGTGCTTCTGAACGCGAGGATGCCGTCGGCGCTTCGTGAATTTCCAGACCCACGCCATGGCCAAAGCCGTGACCAAAGGCATCACCGTAGCCCGCCGCCTCAATCACGAGACGCGCTGCGCCGTCCACCTCCCGACCGGATACCCCCGCCTTACAGCATGCGATGCCTGCCAGCTGCGCATCCAGCACGATGTCGTATACGCGCTGCATCTCCTCGGTCACATGCCCGACTGCAACTGTGCGCGTCATATCCGAGCAGTAACCGTCCACAATACAGCCAAAGTCCATCGTCACAAAATCCCCCGCCGCAATCGGTTTATCAGTGGGTACTCCGTGGGGCTTGGAGCTGTTCGCGCCCGACACCACAATCGGGTCGAACGACATATTCTCCGCCCCGTAGTGCAGCATCAGATAGGTTAGGCGCGCGGCAATCTCTTTTTCGGTCACGCCAACGCGGATGTCGTTCATGACCTCCTCAAACGCCTGCTCAGCGATGCGCTGCGCCGCAACAATCTTTTCAACCTCGTCATCCTCTTTGGTTACGCGCAAACGAGCAATGCTGTCCTCCAGACGCATGGCGGTGGCATGCAGTGCCGTCGCCCACCGGGTATACTCGGCATGTGTCAGCGTCTCGTCCTCCAACGCTACCGTGCGTACGCCGTCCTGCTCAATCAGCTCATTGACAGCTGCGGTATAGCTGCGGCCAGCGCCAATCTCGCGCACCTCAAAATCCGTAACCGCGGCGCGCGCCGCCTCAACATAGCGGAAATCCGTATAGAACACCGCCTGCTCAGCGGACAGATATACCACACCCGCCGACGAATGGAAACCGGTCGCATAGCGGCGGTTGACCTCGCTGGTCAGCACCAGCGCGTCATACGGCGCTTCCAGCAGCAGCTCCTGCAATTGTTTTCGTTTCATTCTTATCGCCTCACCCGATGATCGCCTTGACCGCATCAACGGCCAGCAGATAGCTATGCTTTCCGAATCCCGCAATCACGCCCGCGCACACCGGACCAATGACCGACTTGTGACGGAATTCTTCGCGCGCATGTACATTGGACATGTGCACCTCCACAGCAGGCAGCCGCACCGCGGCGATCGCATCGCGCAGCGCATAGCTATAATGCGTATATGCGCCCGCGTTGATGATGATGGCATCGCAGTCCTCACGCGCGGCATGAATGCGGTCGATAAGCGCGCCCTCCGAGTTGGACTGGAACACGGTGCACTCCATCCCCAGACGCTGGCATTTGTTGACCACTTCCGCGTTGATAGCGGCAAGCGTCTCCGAACCGTAAATGCCCGGCTCACGCTGGCCGGTCAGGTTGAGATTGGGTCCATGAATCAGCAGCACTTTTTTCATTTTTCTATCTCCTTGTGAAAAATTTGCATCATCGTCACAGCATCCTCGGCCTGCGTTCCGGCCGATTCACAAATGAAGGTCGGCGTATAACCACGCGCTGCGGCCTCCTGCGCCACCGGCGTAAAGTCCGGCCCGTATTCCGTATCGGCAAAGGTCAGATGCCGCACCTCACCCTTGTCGTTGTACTCGATGTGGGAAAAATGCGCGTGCAGCATGCGTGTGCGCTCGACGCCGATGGTGTTTTCCATCAAGTCAAACAGCCGTCGCACATCCTCGCGCGTGGACATACCGCCGCCTGTGCGGCAGTTGAGGTGCCCAAAGTCGATGCAGGGCAGCAAACGCTCGTCCGCCGCAACCAACTCGCAGACCTCCTCGGCTGAACCGAGTACGCTCTTCTTTCCCATGGTTTCCAGACAAACCGTACATCCGGTCAGATGCGTTTCTTCCAAGGCACGCAGAATATTTTTTACGTTCTCATGCGTGTTGCGCATCGCGCGCTCACGCGTCAGCTTGCCCTGTCCACCGCAATGCACCACCATGCGCGTCGCGCCCAACGGCACTGCCAGCCGCGCCGTTTCCAACACATAGCCAATATTCTTTTCCATCCGTTCGGTTTCCTCGGAAGAAAGATTGATGAAATACGGCGCGTGGATGCTCATGCGGATATCATGCAGCGCTGCCGCCACACCGATTTTGCGCGCCGTTTCTTCTCCGCAGCGCACGCCGCGGCCGCACTGGTATTCAAACGCGGTCAGGCCCTTGGCAGCCAGCCACGCGGGCGCGTCCTCGCTTTTTTTGAAGCCCTCAGCGACAAAGGACTCGGAATTACCCGCCGGGCCGAATCTTGCCTTACTCATGCCGTCCTCTCGCCTCCATTCTGCGCTTGCCGCGCTCGATAAAACCGCGCTCAATTTGGTAACGCACATTTACCCAGAAATAATGTCGGTCGAGTGTCTGCACATAGCAGGTCAGCGCGCCGACGCAGTTCCCACCGAGCACATCGGTGAAAATCTGGTCGCCCACCACGGCAATTTGACTGAGAGACAGACCGAGCCGCTTTGCCGCGCGGCGGAAGCCAAACGACAGCGGCTTGGTCGCCCGGCAGATATATTCCGCGCCCAATGCTTCACAAAACTTGCCCACACGCCGCTCGCGGTTGTTGGAAAACACCAACACCTGCACGCCGGCCTCACGCAGCGTGCGCACAAACGGCGCAAGCGTATCCGGCGGCAGCGCCGCCTTGTGTGAGGCCATTGTGCCGTCCAGATCAATCAGCACGCCGCGAATCCCATGCTGCTCAAGCAGTGCGGGCGTAATATCATAAATAGAATCAAACACATAATCCGGAATCAGTTTGCTCATTCGTTCACTCCTGCGTTCTCACTTTAGCGAATGCCACATATAGTGTAATAGAATTTGTCCAAAAAGTCCAGTGCAGCGCCGCATTCTCCGTCAGGCGCGCTGCCCCGAACACAAAGGGAGTCGATCATGATGGTATATACGAAAAATCTGGTACTGGTATGCACCGGTCGGGATACGGCGCGCGCAGCCGGGCAAGGCATGCCCGTACTACATCTCTGTCTGGGTATTACGCCTAAAGGCGCTTTGCAGCGTTTACAGCTTCCTACCGCGCAGGCGAACTGTCTGCTCGGCCTATGCGATCCGCCGCTCGATTTGGCCCTCTGCAACCCGGACCGACTGGCGTCCGATCTGGTTTTTGAGGCCAAGCGCACGGGCGCCCCCGGCGTATTCGCGGATTTTGAGCACGACACACCACGCGGCCGCGCACTGCTGGCCGCTTTTGATACTGCGCTGCATGAGGCGGATATCCCGTTTTTCGTCCCGCTTGCCTGCGGCCGCCAGCTGACACACGCGATTTTGACCACACCGACCGCACTCTCGGGCGGCAGTCTGACCGCCTATATCTCATCCTTACAAGGCATCTACGGTGCAGCGCGCATCGCGGCGTTTTTGCAGCCGATCTCACAGGATTTCACCCTGCCCTCTACCACACCGAACGGTAAGACCCTGACCAAAGTTGAGCGCGAAGCGCTGCTCACGCACACCGGCGCGCAGGCATTCTTCTCCCGCGAGCTGTGCGCTAAATACTTCACCTACACCGACACAGATGGCCGCGCGCACTTCGTTTTGTTCGACGACGCCTCCACATTAGAGGCCAAGCTCGCGCAGCTGACCGGCTGCGGCGTGCAGACCGTGTTCGCGCTGTTTCCGGATGCCGAGGAGCTGCTCAATCCGTCGTGATAGGCGCGGTTTTTGCCCGCGTCAGCGCAATCAGTTCAGCAGGAGCGCATTCAATTTGGTATCCGATTTTACCCGCTGATACAATTACGGTCGGAATAGTGTTCACACTTTCATCAAACACGGTCGCAAACGCTTTTTTCATGCCGACCGGCGAGCATCCGCCGCGCACATAGCCGGTTAGTCCCAGCAATTCCTTGACATGAACCATTTCAACCGATTTCTCCCCCGCAGCTTTGGCAGCTTTTTTCAGGTCAAGCTCCTTTGCCACCGGGATGACAAACACATGATAGCTGCCCGATCGACCGCGCGCGACCAGCGTTTTAAACACCTGTTCCACGTTCTGACCAAGTAATTCGGCCACCGTCACGCCGTCCACCGCTTCCTTGCCGTGCGGATATTCATGTGCGGTATACGCGATTTTATGCTGTTCCAGCACGCGCATCACATTGGTTTTGTCCGAAGCCATTTTTCTCGCTCCAATCTGCGTTTTATACAGATATTATAGCTTCCATTTGTGCAAAGCGCAAGAAATATCAAAAGGGTTTCTCCGATGGAGAAACCCTTTTAATGAATATTCGTTATTTGGGACGCGCTATAACAACGCGGATGCGTCCCCCTTCATCCGTATCCTTATCATAATAGCAGTTAATGTAATATGCGTCAAAATTGCTTCGCAGCTCGTTTAGCGACAGCAGGCTGTAATTCGAGTTATCATACAGATATACCGCGCAGTTATCCCAGAACAGCCAGCTTTCATCACCCTTCGTCACGCCAAGCTGAGTGATGCTGTCCGGATCTTTAATCTGGTTAAGCGAACGCACAGACGTAAGCTGACCGTTTTCCATCGTCAGACGCGCCGGTCCAGCTGATGCGCCGAGCGAACTGCCACTGGTGGTCAGCGTTTTTTCCTCACCATTTACCAAATAAGTATATTCCCCAGATGCGTTCATGCCATCTGAATCATTTTTGGCCGAAGTGATAATACCATATTCATACAAGTCACCCGTAAAGTCCCGCAGAATCAAATCCGTAATCTCACCCGCGTCGTTTACCGCATAATAACGCACATCGCCGTTTTCCAGCACCGCGCCGTTTAACCGCGAATAATAAACGCGCACCGCAGTGCTATCGTTGACATCTAAAATCCTGATATCATCCGCCATGGTGCGGCTGCCAATGGTGCGGCCCGATACCGTGCCGGTCAGTGAAGAGGACTTCAGGATAGAAACATCGGTTTCGGACGAGCCGAAACCGATTGCAACAAAATCGCCCTCTTCTATCGTAGTTTTGGAGCAAGGATACACATAGCTGACACCATCGGTCGCCGTGACGGTGATGGTGCGGACAGTGTACGCATTGCCAACCGCGTTATAGTATGTACCGGTGCCAACCGCAGTCACCACACCGGCAACCGATGCGGCATAGTCCTCTGCGGGCAGCGCATAGGCGACCTTGCCGTCTCGGCCGAGCAGCAGCGTAACCACATCACCGATATTGAGTCCGCCGAGTGCCGACAGCGCATAGGCCGCTTCGCTGGTCTCAATCTCATAGGTATTGCCTGCAACCGTCACCGAGGTCGGTGAGGAGGTGGAAGGAGAAGCGGACTGATAGGTACCGCTGACCGCGTTGGCATAAGCCCATATGGTCGAGTCATTATAGTAAATGACATCATATTTCTGCACCGCGTCAGCCGTGGATGCATAGCCATTGCGGTAAACCGTCTTGTTCTCGCTCGCAACCAAATCAGACAGACTGCCCTCTACCACAAACGGCCCTTCCATGGTGTCCGACACCATGCTCAGATAGTCGATTTCCCCGTTGCTGTTCAGGGTATAGCCCAACGTCTGCGCATAGACCTGCCCATCCTTGGTGTCAGCGTTGAGCAGATTATAGAACAAGTACATCATGTTGCGGCGGGTCATAGTCGTGCCCTGTGAAGCAGTTACGCCCGCGTCCAGCCCGAGCGATTGATAAAGCGCAAGCTGTCCGTACGGATAAGAGCCGGAAAAATCCTCGGTGGTGTATCCGAGCAGCTTGAGGCAGCCGGTTGCCGCTTCCTCCAGGGTCACTGTCTGATTCGGCTTATAGCTGCCGTCCAGATAACCGGTCAGCCAGCCCTCCTGCACCGCAGTTTTGATGTAGCCCGCCGCCCAGTGCGTGTATGGCACATCTTTGAACGGCGAAACATTGGACGTGCCCGCCACCTTGTCTTTGTAGCTGGATGCCGCAACCAGCATCTTGGCATATTCCGCACGGGTGACTGTTTTATCCAGATTCATATTGCCGCTTGTATCGCCCACCATGATACCGGTCGATCGAATGACCTGTTCCACCACGCTTTCCGATACCGCTGATGCGGCAAACGCCGCCGGCAGACAGCTGAGAAGCATTGCCGCCGTCAGCAGCAGCGAAAGTATCTTTTTCATGCTTTTCCTCCTTTTAATCATAGCGCAGCGCATCAATTGGGTTGAGCTTTGCTGCCTTATTCGCCGGCATAAAGCCGAAAAACACGCCGATGAACACCGAAACGCCAAAGCTTACGCCAACCGCACTGACCGACGGCGCAGCATTGATGCCGATTGCCTGCCCAAGCGCAAGCGCAATGCCAATCACACCGCCCAGCGCCGAGGTCGTTCCGGCCTCGATGACAAACTGGCGCATGATATCGCGTTTTTTTGCGCCAAGTGATTTGCGGATGCCGATTTCGCGCGTGCGCTCCGTAACCGACACCAGCATGATATTCATGATGCCGATGCCGCCTACGAGCAGCGAAATGCCCGCAATCCCGACCAGCACCATGGTCATCATGCCGGTCATCTCCTCCATGGAGTCAATCATTTCCTGCATATCGGAAATGGTGTAAAAATCGTCGTTTTCAAACACCGCATACAAGGCGTTATCCAGAATGGTCGTACCCTGCGCATTGAGCGAAGAATCCCAAGTGGCAAAGGTATACGTAGAAATCTGTCCAAAAGTCAGCTTAGAGGCGGTGGTATACGGCAGATAAATACAGTCATCCTGCGATCCTTCGGTCGAGTCGTCCTGCTGCTCGATTACACCCACCACGGTCAGCGCGTTTCCGTTGACCTTAACCGTCTGTCCGACCGCATTGCCGCCCAGCATGTTTGCTACATAGGTGCCGACAACGGCAACCTTGCTGCGCGTTTCCAAATCCGCATAACTAATAAACCGGCCGCTTTGCAGCCCAAGGCCGTTGATTTCCGCATATTGTTCAGAAACACCGCTGACCGAGGTTGACGAAAAGCTGTCCGAATCGGTTGCGGTTTTGACCGAGCCCATAATGGATACTGTCGGACTCATGCCCATAAACACATCTGTGTTTTCTTCATAAAGGTCATACATATCGTCCACATCCACCGTGCGGGACGATCCACGCCCGGTAACATTCACAGTCAGCATATTGGTGCCCATATCCTCAAACATCGAGGTAACCTCGCCCGTCATGCCCTGCATAAGCGAAACGAGAATGATTACCGAACCGACGCCAATGATAATACCCAGCATGGTCAGAAAGGCGCGCAGCTTGCTGCCAGCCAGACTTTTGAGCGCCAGTTTGAACGCCTGTGTAAATCCCATCCGTCAGTCTCCTCTCGGGAAGGCCTCGCGCGCCGGGCCGTCAAAGATGATTTTTCCGTCCGCCACGCGGATGACGCGCTTTGCCTCCTGCGCAATGCCGTTATCATGCGTAATCAGAACGATGGTATTTCCTTCGTCGTTGAGCTTTTGCAGAAAATCCAGTACCTCGCGGCTGGTGCGCGAATCGAGCGCGCCGGTCGGCTCGTCTGCAAGGATAACCGAAGGATTCCCGGCGAGCGCGCGGGCGATGGAAACGCGCTGCTGCTGACCGCCGGAGAGCTGACTCGGCAGATTTTTCTCCTTGCCCGCAAGGCCGACGCGCGCAATCTGATACCGCGCCCGCTCGGCGCGCTCGTCTGCGGGCATGCCTGCGTACAGCAGCGACAGCTCTACGTTTTCCTGCACGTTCAACTTGGGAATCAGGTTATACTGCTGAAAAATAAAACCCAGCGTTTTGCCTCGAATCTCGGCCTGCTCATCGTCCGTCAGTTCGGAAACATCCTCCCCATTTAGAAAATACTGCCCGCTCGTCGGCACGTCCAGACAGCCGATGATATTCATAAGCGTACTTTTTCCCGAACCGGACTGACCGACAATCGCCACAAATTCACCCTTATAAATTTTCATTGAAACGCCGTCCGAGGCATGCACATCCGTATCGCCCATATGATAAATCTTATAAACGTCGCGCAGCTCAATCAGCGGTGTTTCGGTTACAGCCTGTTGCGTATTCATCACGGCATACCGCCTCCGCCACCACCGGAGGGCATACTGCCACCACCGCCGGAGGGCATACCGCCGCCTCCGCCACCGGCAGGCATAGCGCCCATATCACCGCCGGCCATGCCGCCCATACCGCCTCCGGGCATCATACCCATCTCGCTCTCCTCACCGGACGACTCATGCATCACCTGCGGCACATAAACGATGTCGCCTTCCGCGATACCGGAGACAATCTCGATATAATTGTCGTCCGACAGGCCGGTTTCCACCTCGACCGCCTTCCAGCCGTCGGGCAGCAGCGTACCATTCACCATAGTCCCGTCCGTATTCTTTGCACTGTCATCCTTGACATAGACGATATTTCCGCGCTGCACTGCGGAAATCGGCACAGCAACCGCATCCGGCGCTTCATCTACCACAATGGTCGCGTCCACGTTCATTCCAGGCAGCAAATCCTCCGGCGGGTTGTCAATCTGCACGGTCACTGGATAGCTGGTCACACCGTTTTCGGTTGTACCTGCAACCGAAACCTTGGTCACCACGCCTTCGATGGTACCGGCATTCTCGAGCGAGTCACAGGTAATATTGACCGTCTGTCCTACCGCCACCTGATTGATGTCCAGCTCGTCAAGCGAAATATCAAAGGTCAGATAGGACAAATCATAAATAACCGCCAGCGTCGTCTGACCATTGGTCGCGTCGAGCGTGTCGCCCACCTTGGTGTTTTTGGTAATCACCGTGCCGTCGATAGGCGCGGTGATGGTATAATCGTCCAGCTTATCAACCGTATTCTGATAGGAAAGCTGCTGCTGTGCCAGCGACAGCTTGCTGTTTTCCACCTGATTTTCCACCGAAGTGGAGGACAGCGTCGCCACCGTCTGCCCCGCCGACACGGATGATCCCTCCCGGATGGACAGGCTCGCTACTTTCCCGGCGGTGTCCGCCGTGATGGTAAATTCGGACAGATAGGTAAAGTTTGCACCCTGATTGCAGGCCACGCCGTTTATCGTTGCGCTTGCCGTCGAGGAGGTGGACAAACCGCCCGGATTGCTCACTCGAATGGTCACATAACGGACAATCTGATAGCCGTCCAGCACGGTATCCGCCGCGTCAATCGCTGTAACAGTGCCGGTCAGTGTTTCAAACGAACTATCCATCGTGACTGTTGCCGCACTGCCCACGCTGAATGCGGCCGCATCCGAAGCATTAAACGGCACGGTCAGCTCCATGGATGAGGAATCACGCACATCTGCAATTGTCGCACCCGCCTGCACCTGATCGCCCTCGTCCACATACAGCTTGGTCACCACGCCGGCTTTGTCCGACTTGATATTAAGGTCATCCAGGCTCTCAACCGTCTGGTTGTAGCTGTTCTGACTCTGCTGCAGAGACAGCTGCGCCTGTTCAATCGAATTCTGCGCATCCGTGCTGTCGATTTCATACAGGGTATCGCCTTTTTTCACCTCGTCGCCTTCTTCGAATGTGCACGAGAGTACCTCACCCTGCACCGAGCTGGTCACATCGTACTGATTGGCCGGTTCGATGGTGCCGGTCGCAGACAAGGTCAGCTGGATGTCCTGCCTTGTGGCTTCACCCTCGGTAAAAGTCTGCGTCACCTCTCCCTTTCCGGACAACAAAAAGTGCCGCACGCCGAATCCGCCGGCAAGCACAACCAACAGCGCGACCGGAATCACTATCTTCTTTTTCAGCTTCCGGCGTTTTTTCTTTTTACTGTGCACGCCGGGCGGCGCGCTTTCCGTGGAAGGCTCCACTTTGTCCTCGTTGCCCGAAAAAAACATCTTTTTTCCCTTTTGGGGCTTTTTATCGCGCAGTTTATCAAACGGCAGTTTCAATCTTTGCTCCCTCCTGCTCAGGTTTTATTACCGCGTACCATCATAAGCGTAATTGTTTGAAGAAAGATTGAAGAAACCGTAAATTAACAGTTTTTCCATCACTCCTACACAAAAACTCCACATACATCGCGCACAATAAAAAGCACCCTTGAAAGAAAGGAGATTCTTCATGCGCGTTCTTTTGATTGGGGCAACCGAAAATGAAAAGATTCCGCAAGCACTACGACATGACCATATTTTATTCGACCATATCCCATTGCCCGGCACGGATCCGCTTCTCTGCCCGGAGGGACTGTATGACGTCGCAGTCCTGTTGACCGACAGTGCAGGTAAAGCTGCAGCGCAGCAATTGACCGCGCTCCTTCCTTCACTGCGGGAGGACGGTATGTCCGTGCCGCTGCTGATTGTGGCGGCACATCTGTCCGCGCGCGACCGCATTCTGGTGCTGGACGCCGGCGCGGACGATGTGTTGACCCAGCCTTTCCTAATTGGCGAGCTGCTGGCACGCATCCGCGCGCTCAGTCGAAGGAGTCCGGTATTGCAGCCCCGCCTACTTCAGGCAGGCGATTTGTCGCTCGACCGCGGACACTGCATGCTGCAAGGACCGAAGGGCGAGGTGCGCTTGTCCTGCAAGGAAATGCAGCTTATCGAACTGTTCCTGCTGCACACCGGTCAGGTTCTGCCGCGTGAAACCTTGCGTCAAAAGGTCTGGGGTATCGACAGCGAATCCGCTTACAACGCCATCGAAGTCTACTTATCCTTGGTGCGACGCAAGCTGCGCACCATCGGATCGGATGCACATATCCACGCCGAGCGCGGCGTAGGCTACTATATCGAGGCATAATAAAGCGTCCCCGCAGCCACATGCATCTGCATGGCCGCAGGGACGTTTTTCTGCATTACCAGCCGCGGTACTTGCCGCGCTCAATCGGGCCGAACAGGACATCTGTCCAGTGCCGGAACCAATTCCACAGTCCATTCGTTTTTTCGTTGTCCTGATTCATACCACGATCCTCCTTTATGTTTCTGATTTTATTCTATCCGGTTTTGTGCTGCCTGTCCTTCACAAAACTGTGAAATTTTTCTTAAGAATTTATGAAGGGGCTGCCCCTCAGCAGGACAGCCCCTTTGTTTTACTCCTCGTCATCCGGCACATCTGCGCCGTCTGTCAATCCGAGTACCGACTGGCTTTCCGCTTCACTCAGTTCGGTTACGCCCTTGAGCTTGCGGCGAATCGCCCGTGTGCGCGTACCGACCAGCTTGTCCAGCTCGCGGCTGGCCTGATCCAGTCGGGTTTGCGTCTGCGTCAGGCAAGCCTCGAACTTATCAAATTCGGTCTTGACCGCGCCCAGCACACTCCATACCTCACCCGAACGCTTCTGGATTGCAATTGTACGGAACGACATCTGCAAGCTGTTGAGCAGTGCCGCCATCGTGCTGGGTCCGGCGATATTGACATGGTAATCACGTTGCAGCACCTCCACCATGCCTCGGCTGACTGCCTCGGCGTACAGGCCCTCAAACGGCAGAAACAGGATGCCGAAATCCGTCGTATACGGCGGCTCCAAATATTTGTCGTGGATATCCTTGGCCTCCGACTTGAGCGTGGCGATCAGCGCTTTTGCGCAGGCGTCAATCTGTTCGCGCGAGCCTTCCTCATAGGCATCGCGCAGAGCACCATAGGTATCGCCCGGAAATTTGGAGTCAATCGGCAGCCAGACATGGCCGCCGTCCTCGACCGGCAGCTTAACCGCATACTCTACCACATTACGACTGTTCGGCCGCGTGGCAACGTTGACGGCATACTGCTCAGGCGCAAGAATGTCCTCCAAAATCGCGCCGAGCTGGATTTCACCCACAATACCGCGCGTTTTGACATTGGTCAGTACCTTTTTCAAATCGCCTACACCCTGCGCGAGCGTCTGCATTTCGCCCAGACCCTTATAAACCTGCTCCAACCGCTCATTGACCAGCCGAAAAGACTCGTTCATTCGCTCGGACAGCGTTTTTTGCAGCTTCTCGTCCACAATCTGCCGCATATCGTCCAGCTTTTTATTGTTATCCGCCTGCATGGCGCGCAGATTCTGATCCACCGTGACGCGGATATTCTCCAGATTCTGCGTGGTTTCCGCGGTAAAACCGTGCAGCCGCCGCTCAAACTGACCAAGCTGATCGGTCACCGCGCCCATTTTCCCTGCGAGGCTTTGGTCCATTGCAGAAAGCTGGCTCATCTGTGCCTCGCGCCCCTCGCGCAGATTCTGATTGACCAGCGTGCCCAGCGCTGTAATAGAGCTGTTCGCGTCACTGCCACCGGACGGCTGCGGCCGCCGGGTTAGCAGCACGATGACAAGCACCAGCAGCACAACGACCAGCGCCAGCGTGATAACGGGTATGTATTGCATAGAGAGTAATTCCTTTCGGTTCAGAGTACATGTAATTCCTTGGCGATGCGCTGCATCTCCTCATCCGTTGCGGCAATGACATCGGCGCAGGCCTTAAGGTCATCCGAGATATGCGCCGGCACCTTGACATCGGACTTATAACGCAGCTGATGCTCCAGACTGGCCCAGAAATCCATCGCAATTGTGCGCAGCTGCAGTTCGATATGCACGGGCTGCGTGCGGTCGGACAGGAAAATCGGCACCTCCAGAATCAGATGCAGGCTGCGGTAGCCGTTGGGTTTGGGATTTTCGATATAATCCTTGCGATCAATCAGCGTCAAATCGTCCTGCCGCATCAGCATATCGGCCACGGTGTAAATATCTTCAATGAACGGGCAGATCACGCGGATGCCGCCGATATCGTTGAGATTTTCCATCATGGACTGCAGCGAGATGGGATACCCGCGCCGTTTGAGCTTGCCGATGATGCTGCGCGGGGTTTTGATGCGGCTTTTGATCGAGTCGATTGGACTGGGCTTGCCCGAAATACGCGATTCATCGTTTAAAATATCCAGCTTGGTTTTGATTTCACGGATGCCCGCCTCGTAGAGCATCATCATCTGCTGCAACTGCATCGCGGATTCAAGCAACTGTTCCTCGTCATGCTGCGACAATTTATCCATCGCAAAAAAATCTGCAAGATCCATCCTATTCCCTCCGCTTGCAACGACATAATTTTTCTTATTATACCACAGTTCCGCTGCGCACACAATCGGCAGCACCCGCAGTGCCGCCTTATCTGATCTGCCGAAACACGGTCTGCCGCGAGTTTAACTCTATTTAAAGTTGCATCGGTATAGTATAATAAAATAAAAGACGCCAAGCAGCTGCAGCACGCTCTGATAAGGAGAAGAACATATGAGATTATTACTGGCTGAGGATGAAAAGGCTCTGTCCAAAGCGCTGGTCACCATTCTGGAGCGAAACAACTATTCCGTGGACGCCGTGAACGACGGACAGGCCGCGCTCGATTATCTGGAAGCGGACAATTACGACGGCGTCATTCTGGACATCATGATGCCCAAGGTCGACGGCATCACCGTGCTCAAAACCATCCGCAGCAAGGGCAGCCGAATTCCGATATTGATGCTGACCGCAAAAGCCGAGGTTGACGACAAGGTGCTCGGGCTGGATGCCGGGGCAAACGATTACCTGACCAAGCCGTTTCACTCGCAGGAGCTGCTGGCACGCATCCGGGCAATGACCCGTACCCAGACCACTCAAACCGATTCGCGCCTGCAAATGGGAAACGTGACGCTGAATTGCGCCACCTTTGAGCTGTCCACTCCGGCAGGCAGCTTTCGGCTGGCCAACAAGGAGTTTCAGGTGCTCGAACTGCTCATGCGCAATCCGCATAGCCTCATTGCATCCGAACGCCTGCTGGAAAAGATTTGGGGCTATGACAGCGAGGCGGAAATCAATGTGGTATGGGTCTATATCTCCTATTTACGCAAAAAGCTGTCCGCTCTGCAAGCCAACATTCAAATCAAGGCCACCCGAAACGCGGGCTATTCACTGGAGGAACTGCCATGATCCGAAAACTGCGTATCAAGCTGATTATTGCCTCCATGGTTTCGCTGCTGGCGGTGCTGCTGGTCATCATGAGCGCCGTGAATATTGTTTACTACTCTCAGGTCATCCGGGATGCAGACAGCACGCTCTCACTTCTGGCTGCCAACAATGGGTTCTTTCCAAAATCCAATCATGAGGCGCCGCCGGACGAACCCTTCCATAAAAAGGAACCGCATCTATCGCCTGAACTGCCCTATGAAACGCGCTATTTCTTTGTCACGCTCTCGCAGGACGGCAGCGTGCGCTCGGTCAACACCGGGAAAATTGCCGCAGTATCTACTGCGGACGCCATTTCCTATGCGCAAACCGTCTGGGCGCAGGGCAAAACGCAGGGCTTTGCCGACCAATATCGCTTTCTGGTAGATACTTCCTCATCAGAGCCGCTCATCCTGTTCCTCGATTGCAGCCGCGGACTGGCCAACTTTAAAACACTGTTTTTCAGCTGCATCGGGGTGTCTCTGGTCGGATCGCTGCTGGTTTTGCTGCTGCTGATTTTTTTGTCCGAGCGCATCGTGCGGCCATTTCTGGAAAACTATGAAAAACAGAAACAGTTTATCACCGATGCCGGGCACGAACTGAAAACGCCGCTGACTATCCTCAATGCAGACGCAGAAATTCTTGCCATGGACTATGGGGAAAACGAATGGGTGAGCGATATCCAGACGCAGACCAAACGACTGGCCGACCTGACAAACGATCTGATTCTTCTCTCCCGCATGGAGGAAGAGCAAACCCAGCTGCAAATGCTCGAACTGCCGCTGTCCGACATTGCGGAAGAAACTATCGCACCGTTTCAGGCGGTGGCACGAACACAGGACAAGACGTTGGAGCTGCGCATCCAGCCGATGCTCTCGATGTGCGGAGACGAGAAATCCCTTCGAAAGCTGTTCTCCATTCTGCTGGATAATGCGGTCAAATATTCAGCCCCGCAAAGCACCATTTCCTGCACGCTGGAAAAACAGAAGAACCTCATCCGCCTGTCAGTCTGGAATGCAGTTGAGCACATCACCAAAGCCCAGACCGAGCACCTGTTCGACCGGTTTTACCGCACCGACCAGTCCCGCAACTCGCAGACCGGCGGCTACGGTCTCGGCCTTTCCATCGCACTGGCAATCGTCACCGCGCATAGAGGCAAAATCACCGCTTCTACCGCAGATGAAGCCTCTCTGCTTATCACCGTTACTTTTCCTGCATAATAAACCATACCATAACACCCGCCTTTCTCGAGGCGGGTGTTGTTATTTGCACGAGTCGGTAATTTTAAGTTCGGTTAAGGTTTCGGTTAAAGTTTGGTTAAGGCGACAGCGGTATACTGAAACTCGATCAATAAACAGGATGGCTTGCGGCGCTGTGCGCGGCAGGCCGGCAGCAAGGAGGACATATTCATGGCGTATCAGACAACCTTTGAACGATACGAGATCAAATACTTACTAACCGCGCAGCAAAAAGAACATCTGCTGCGCGCCATGCGGGGACAAATGCAGCTGGATCAGTTCGGCCGCAGCACTATCCGCAACATTTACTATGATACCGATACCTTCCGGCTGATTCGCCGGTCGCTGGAAAAGCCCGCCTATAAAGAAAAGCTGCGCATCCGCAGTTACCGGCAGGTGCGGCCAGACGAACCGGTATTCGTAGAGCTGAAAAAGAAGTTTCAGTCAGTGGTCTATAAGCGGCGTCTGGTGCTGCCTGAGGAACAGGCCATGACCAGTTTCCGCACCGGCGATGCACTGCCCGTGCAGTCCCAAATTGCCGACGAAATCGAGTATTTCCGGGCATATTACCGCACGCTGCGTCCCACAGTCTTTCTGTCCTATGAGCGTGAAGCATTCTATGCGCTAGACGGCAGTGACTTCCGCATCACCTTTGACGAGAATATCCGGTACCGCTGCCGCGACTTCTCGCTCGGCAGTCCGATTTACGGCACGCCTTTGCTGGCAGCCGGTCAGACACTCATGGAAATCAAAACCGGCGGCGGTATGCCGCTCTGGATCACACATGCGCTGACCGCGCACGACATTTTCCCCACCTCGTTTTCCAAATACGGCGCAGCATACCAAAACATGCTGGACACTGACCTTTCCGGAGGACTGCTTTATGCTTAACAACCTGTTTCACGGCCTGTTTGACACGGAGATGACCACAGTCATCCCGGTGGCCGACTTTTTACTCTGCGTAGCAAGTGCGCTGATCGCCGGACTGCTGCTCGCGGCCTGCTACATGTATCGTACGCGCTACACCCGCAGCTTTGTCGCCACGCTCGCGCTGCTGCCCGCCATTGTCTGCGTGGTCATCATGATGGTCAACGGCAATGTCGGCGCGGGTGTCGCTGTAGCCGGTGCGTTCAGTCTGGTTCGTTTTCGCTCCGTACCCGGCACCGCCAAAGAAATAGGCGCCATCTTTCTGGCCATGGGCACCGGCTTAATCATCGGCATGGGCTATATCGCGTATGCCTTCCTGTTTGCCATCGTGCTGGGTGCGGCTACCATGCTGTATAACCACATCGACTTCGGCGCAGGAAAAAAGGCTGCGCTGTACCGCACCCTGCACATCACCATTCCGGAGGATTTAGACTATACCGGTGTCTTTGACGAACTGCTACGGGAGTACACCTCGGCCTGTGAACTGACACAGGTGAAAACCACCAATATGGGCAGTCTGTTCCGGCTGACCTACAACATCACGCTGCGCAGCACAAATCTGGAAAAAGAGCTGATTGACAAACTCCGCTGCCGCAACGGCAATCTGGAAATTACGGTTTCCAAGCAGGAAACCATCACCGCCGAATTATGAGAAGGAGCCATCTGTTTATGAAAAAGCATTGCCTGCTGCCGCTGCTTCTAGCGGCTGCCGTGGCGGTATCCGGCTGTCAAGCCGCCGATGCAGCGAATGCGACCGTTCCAACCACACCGGTCACGTTATCCGATATGTTCACCGACCGCGATCTGGAGGTCGGCTATGACGAAACGACCGCCGCCTCAATCTCGCTTTCCGGCAGCACCGCCTCCTGCGACAGCGACGCAGTCACCGTGGATGGCGGCACCATCACCATTACCGACGAGGGCACCTATATTCTGTCCGGCACACTGGACGACGGCATGGTGATCGTCGATGCTGACGACACGGACAAAGTCCAGCTTGTGCTGAGCGGTGCCAGCATTCACTGCGAGGACTGCGCTGCTCTCTATGTCCGACAGGCCGACAAGGTCTTTGTGACTACGGCGGACGACACGCTGAACACGCTGTCGGGAGGCGAGACCTTCACCCAGCTCGACGACAATAACATCGACGGCGTCATCTTCTCCAAGTCCGATTTGACACTCAACGGTCTTGGCACGCTCACCGTGGATTCCCCCGCCGGACACGGCGTAGTTACCAAGGACGACCTTGCGGTCACTGGCGGCACCTATGTGGTCACTGCCGCCGGTCAGGGCCTGTCCGGCAAGGACAGCGTGCGCATCGCGGACGGTGCCTTCACTCTGACGACCGGCAAGGATGCTATACAGAGCGACAATACCGAAGATTCCGACAAAGGCTTTGTCTATCTTGCCGGCGGCACCTTCACCATCACAGCGGAAGGCGACGGGCTGAGCGCGAGCAGCTGGATGCAGGTGGATGACGCCGCCTGCACCATCACCACCGGCGGTGGCAGTGTAAACGGCGAGACGCATACCAGTGACGCTGCGCCCGGCGGTATGGGCGGCGGCAAGGGTGGCCGCATGTCCCTGACGGACGGCGGCACCGTCCCCCCAGACGGCAGCACGCAGCCGCCGGAACGTCCGACGGGTGAAACACCTCCGGATGGCATGGAGCCTCCTGCCGATATGCCGCAGGATGCAGCTCCGTCCGAAAACGCCGCGGCTTCGGACACTGCCGCCACGGATGCTGCTCAAACAACCGACGGCACTGTTTCCTCTGAAGCAGACACAACCGACACGGTCAGCACCAAGGGCCTGAAAGCCGGTACCGCGCTGACCATTCTGGGCGGCAGCTTCACACTGGACTGCGCCGACGACGCGTTCCACTCAAACGGCGACCTGACGGTCCACGGCGGCGCAGTCAGTATCCAGACCGGTGACGACGCATTCCACGCAGACAATGCGCTGACCATCTTGGACGGTGAAATTGATATCTCCACCTGTTACGAAGGGCTGGAGGGTCTGACCGTCACAGTCAGCGGCGGAGAAATCAACGTCGTTGCCAGCGATGACGGGGTCAACGCCGCAGGCGGTGTCGACCAGAGCGGCTTTGGCGGCAACGGTCAAGACCAGTTTGCCGCACAAAGCGGTGTATATATCACCATCTCCGGCGGTAATCTGACCATCAATGCGGGCGGCGACGGGCTGGACTCCAACGGTGATCTGACGGTCAGCGGCGGCACGGTCTACGTTTCTACCAAGGACGGCAGTGCGGATTCGGCGCTCGACTACAACGGCAATGCATCCATCACCGGCGGCACAGTAATTGGCATCGGCTCGTCCGGTATGGCACAGAATTTCGGTGAAAATTCCACGCAGGGTGCAATTCTGCTGACCGTAGACACGCAAGCGGCGGGCAGCACGGTTTCGGTGAGCGACAGCACCAACAATGTGCTGGCCTCCTGGGAAGCGCCGCAGGCCTTCAGCTCTGTTGTTATCAGCTGCCCCGGTCTGGAGAGCGACGGTACTTACACTGTCACGGCCGGCACCTCCTCCACGGAAGTCACGTTGGACGGCTTGCTGTACGGCAGCGGCGGCGGTATGGGACATGGCGGTATGGGCGGCGGCAATCGCGGCAGCCGCAGTGAAACAGCACAGGATACCGCTGCTGCTTCGACCTGAATTACCGCAATACATCTATTACAACCCATCCCGAAGGGCCGGACGGAGCAAATCTCTGTCCGGCCCTTTCCATGTATTCCGAGGAAACACTCTTCCATTTTTGACAGAAAATATATATGCCGCTTATACTGGCTTTTTACAGGCGAATGCGGTATACTATGGATAATGTTTTGTTAAGGTTGTGCCGCATATATTGCGGCATTGCCAAAAAGCTGTCTGCGGAAGGTGAACTATTATGCCGTCTTTTGCCACCCATCATATTTTTGCCACAACCGTACAGCGTGTCACAGGGGATTCCGTGGCGCACATTGCGGATGCCTGTCCCGCAGCTTACCGCTGGGGCGCACAGGGTCCGGACCCGCTTTCCTTTTATCACGCTCCATTTCCCGGTCCGGTACGCCGTCTGGCTCATCGCATCTGCACCGAACCGCCCGCACCGCTGTTTGAAGCGCTTTGCGCGGCTGCCGTGCAGGAGCATAACACTGCGGCGCTTGCCTATGTGTTCGGTTTTTGCACAAATTATGCGCTCAGCCGCGTCACACACGCTTTCATCGAGGCACAGGCCGACCGCCTGACGCTCTACATGCCCGGCTACTCCACCGAAGCCCGTCGAAAGCTGGTCGAAAGCGATATCGACGGCATCATGATTGCCAGCTACATCGCTGCCGAACCTGCAGGCTATGAAGCGTTCCGTCTGCTCGATCCCAACGCCGCGGAATGCACTGTACTGGCCCGCGTGCTGGCGCACGCAGCGCGTGATGCCTACGGCGTGCGCATTTCTCCCGCTGCGGTGTACCGCTCGCTGCACGACATGCGCCGCATTCTGCATCTGACCCACAGCGGCAGCCATATCCGCAGCCGCCTGCTGCACTTGGAACGCCTGATGGGCAAGACCGGTCTGGCCTCCGCGCTCATCCGTCCGGATGAGCCGCTGCCCGCCGACTGCGCCAATCAGGAGCACCGTGTCTGGACTGCAAACGACGAGGATCGCACGGATTCCTTCTTCGATTTGTTCGATGCCGCCGTGCCGCTGGCCGTTTCGCTGCAGCGCGCCGTACTGGACCGATATTATCAGCAAAAACCGCTCGATCCGCGCTTTTTCCCCACCGATTTCACCGGCAACGTTCCAAAAAAATAAAATATTTAAATCATCCGACAGGTTTCGTATGACTTCGCCCTCCTGTTTGCGTAAGCTATCCATTGTTACCAAAATGTAACCTTTGGATTACGAAAGGAGGGAATATGGGGAGCGCTTTTTCTCCATACTACCATCATGCGAAACCTGTTATCTTTTATTTTCGGCTTGTTTTCCGGCCTGCTGTACGGGCTGGTCCGTGCCGTTCTGCTGCTGGACCGACTGATCTGCCTGCTGTATGATCTGCCGTTGTGGTCCGGCATTGGCCGTGTTGTTCGCTCTGTCGGACGGCAACGCGCAGCCTGCGCGCTTGCCGTATTCGTGCCGTTATTCTTTGTACCCGGCACGCTGCTCACGCAAAACGGCACGATGATCTATGCCAACGATCGCCCGCTCGGTTTGGTAGAAAATTCGGACACGCTAACCGCAGCGGTGGCGGAAATCGAGCAAAGCGCCTCCACGCTGTCGGACGGTGCATATACCCTGCCGGTCTCGATTGAAACCTGTACCCTGCGCGCACCCGCATCCCAATTTCTAACCGAAGAGGAGTTGAAAAGCGACCTCATCGATGCCAGCGGAGAACTGGACACGCTGGCCGTCATCTCGGTCGATGGTGAGCGTGCCGGCGTATGCCGCTCCGCTGAGGATGCGCAGGCATTGCTCGACCGGGTGAAAGCCCAATATACCACCGCAGCGGATGAAAACACGGATTTTCTGCAAACCGTGCGGGTAGATGAAGTGGTTGCGGAGACCGACCGAGTTTCCGACCTGTCCACACTTTATGAGCAGCTGTCCCCGCGGCTGGATGTGACCTCTACCCGCGCAGTGACTTATACCGAATCCATCCCCTATGAAACCATCACCCGGGAAAATGACGAACTGGACCAAACCTATTGCGCCACCATTCAGGAAGGCAGCGAAGGCGAAGCAGTGGTCACAGCCGAAATCCAAACCGTAGACGGGCAGGAGCACGGACGCACCATTCTGGAACGCACGGTACTCAGCAATGCCACCGACGAGATTATTGAAGTCGGCACACGCAATATCGGAATTGGCACAGGCGAATTTATGGTACCCATCAGCAACTACACCTTCACCTCGGGCTTTAAATGGCGTTGGGGCAAACTGCACAGCGGCGTCGATCTGGCGGCCGATGAAGGCACACCGGTCTATGCCGCGGACAACGGCAAGGTGATCGTAGCGGAGAATTCCGGCAACGGTTATGGCAACTATATCATTCTGGACCATCAGAACGGGTATAAAACGCTCTACGGACACAACTCCCAGCTGCTGGTTTCAGTCGGCGACATTGTTGCCAAGGGCGATAAGATCGCGCTTTCCGGCAATACGGGTAACTCCACCGGACCACACCTGCATTTTGAAGTCCATGTCGGTGATGAAAAGGTCGATCCCCAGCAATATATCAGCATTGCCTGACATAGAAAAAAAACGAGCCGTCAAAACGGCTCGTTTTTTCTATCTCCTGCAAGTATTTCATGTGCGGATACGCGCACCCATTTCCGCACTGGCATGGCTCAGCACCGGCAACAGCACCGCGCATACAATCACGCCCGCAAGCCCCTGCACCGCATTGAACGGCACGCCTGCCAACACAGCGGTCGCCGCCGCCTCAGCCGTGCTGCCCATCAGCAGCTCCATGCCGGTTTCGTAGACATAATATCCCGCAACCATCACGAATTCCGCCGGGATGCCGCAGAGCGCCACACGCACCGGCGTGGACATGTGTTCCCGCTTCACCATATGATGGTACAGCCAACCGCCAACCAGCGCGGTCAGCGCCTTGATGGCAAACGTTCCCGGTACCCATGCCATATAACCGCCAAACAGATCGGCCATCATAGAACCAATGCCAGCGGCCACCGCTCCTATGCCCGGTCCAAGCAGGATGCCGCAAATCAGCACCATGCCGTCGCCGAGATGAATATAACCTTGTGTGGGAGTCGGAATTTTAATGATCATTGTGGCGACGGTGGTCAACGCTGCGAGTAATGCGGCTATAATAATGGTTTTGGTTTTATGATTTGTCATGTTATCAGCGCCTTCTTTCTGTTTTCGCTTTCGATGGTACCATTATAGTCCGATTGTGGCATGTAAGAAAGCGTCAATTTTTGCATTTTATACAATGCCAGATAGAGACACGCAAAAAAACAGCCGCCCATAGGACGGCTGCTCTTTTGCATATATAATTTTGCTTTAACGCTTGTTGGAACGCTTCCAGATATGCATTTTCTCCGCGTCTGCAATCAGCTGCTCACGGAAATCAGGATGCGCTATCGAAATCAGCGCCTCGGCACGCTGCCATGCAGCCTTGCCCTTGAGGCTAACCATACCATACTCGGTTACAATGTAGTGCGTGGCCGAACGCGGATCGGTTACGATCGATCCGTTCGTCAGTGTCGGGCGGATACGGGATGCCACCGTACCATCCTTCTGCTTGAAGGTCGACGACAGGCAGATAAAGCTCTTGCCGCCCTTAGACAGATATGCGCCCATAACAAAGTCCAGCTGACCGCCCGTACCGGAAATCTGCTTGGTGCCGGCAGACTCCGCATTGACCTGACCGTACAGGTCGATATCGACCGCATTGTTGATGGAAATAAAGTTGTCAATCCCCGCGATGACATGCACATCATTGGTATAATCGACCGGCATGGAAGCGCACTCCGGATTGTTGTCCAGATAGTCATACAGCTTCTTGGTACCGGCAGCGAATGCATAGGCCTGACGGCCGCGGTCGATGTTCTTGTTCCGTCCGGTGATCTTGCCTGCCTTGGCAATATCAACAAACGCATCGACATACATTTCCGTGTGTACGCCCAAATCCTTCAAATCAGATTCCGCAATCATGGCACCGATGGTATTCGGCATGCCGCCGATACCCAGCTGCAGGCAGGCGCCGTTCGGAATCTCAGGCACAATCAGCTCTGCAACCTTTCTGTCCACCTCGGTTGCCGCAGCCGCACCCATCTCCGGCATGGGCGCGTTATTTCCCTGGACAATCATGTCCACCTCGGAAACATGGATGCAATCCTCCATGCCACCCAAGCAGCGCGGCATGTTTTCATTCACTTCTACGATGATCTTATCCGCCACATCGCACACGGCACGCAAATGCGATGCCTGCGGACCAAAGCTGAAAAAGCCGTGGCTGTCCATCGGCGCAACCTGCAGCATGGCCACATCGACGTGACCGATACTCTCCCGATAAAAGCGCGGCAGTTCGGAATAGCGCATCGACGAATAGAAGCCTGCGCCGGTAGCGATGAACTTGCGCTCAATGCCGGACATGTGCCACGAGTTCCATGTCATATGTGCCGCAGGATCTTCGATCTTATAGATTTCCGGCACACGCATCAAAACACCGCCGCGGAAATTGACGTCCGTCAGCTCCGGCAGACGCTTGGCCAGCGCCTGATCCAGCACGTCCGGTGTGCCGACACACCAGCCGTAATCCACCCAGTCACCCGACTTGACTACCTGAACGGCTTCTTCTGCTGTTGTCAGTTTACTTTGATAAAGTGCTGTGTAATCCATTTTGCCACAACCTCCATATTGTCTATTCTTTAACAATCTCTATTCATTATACTATAATCGCATATACAGGTCAAGCAAAGGTTTGTATTATGTCAAAACATTCCCATGATTATCCCAAAACTTTTCCTTGATTTTCTGAAATAAAGTGGTACAATGGTAAATGACTTTCACGGCACAGTACGATAAAGTGAATTTAGGAGGGTCCTTTATGAAAACCAAAAAGCTGCTGGCGTTGATGCTCGCCGGTGCGATGAGTCTTTCCATGCTGGCCGGCTGCGGCGGCGAAAAAAACGAAGATGCGGCCACGGACACCAACGGCGACGCAAATACGGAAACCGCCAGCGATCTGGCTTATGTGCAGGACAAAGGCAAAATGGTAATCGGCTACACCGTATATGAGCCGATGAACTACACCGATGAAAACGGCGAATTTACCGGCTTTGATACCGAATTTGCCAAGGCGGTCTGTGAAAAGCTGGGTGTCGAGCCTGAGTTTGTTGAAATCAACTGGGATACCAAGGTAGTCGAGCTGGACGCCAAGAGCATCGACTGCATCTGGAACGGCATGACCATCACGGATGATCTTAAGGAAAACATTGCGGTTTCCGATCCGTATGTCAAGAACATGCAGGTCATTGTTATCAAGGATTCCAATAAGGACACCTTTACAGATACCGCTTCCCTGTCCGGTGCCAATCTGGTTGCCGAGGCCGGTTCTGCCGGTCAGTCGGCAATCGAAGCGGACGAGAATCTGTCGCAGGCCAATCTGACCACCGTCACCAAGCAGACCGACGCTCTGCTGGAAATCGAGTCCGGCGCCTCCGACGCAGCGGTGCTCGACTGGACACTCGCCAAGAGCATGATCGGAGAAGGCACAGACTTTGCCGATCTGATGATGATCGATGGCGTCGAGCTGTCGGTTGAGGAATACGGCATCGGCTTCCGCAAGGGCAGCGACCTTTGCACTGAAGTCAACAAGATTATGGCGGAGCTGGTCGAGGACGGTACGCTTCCCGCGCTGGCTGAGAAATACGGTCTGAGTCTTGCCGAGTAATCTATTACAATAAGAAAGATATGGCCGACGGGACAGCATTTTTATGCTGCCCCGCCTGCCTTTGTTTGGGGAAAGGGTATTTTTTCATGTCTGCGTCTGTTATCTTTTCCAGCCTGACAAAAACCTTCGGCATCAACTGCCAGATCTTTTTTGTCACGCTGCTGTTTGCGCTGCCGCTGGGGCTCATCATCTCCTTTGGCTCGATGAGTAAGTTTAAACCGCTGGCCTATCTGGTCAAATTATTTGTCTGGATCATCCGCGGCACACCACTGATGCTTCAGATCATCATCATTTTCTACGGTCCCGGCCTGCTGTGGGACGGCACATTGCTGCCTCGCATCACCGCCACCTGCGTGGCCTTCGTCATCAACTATGCCTGCTACTTCTCGGAAATCTACCGCGGCGGTATCCAATCTATTCCACGCGGTCAGTATGAAGCCGGACAGGTGCTCGGCATGACCAAAAGCCAGATTTTCTTCAAGGTGACGCTTTTGCAGGTCATTAAACGCGTGATTCCGCCTATGGGCAATGAGTTCATGACGCTTATCAAGGATACTGCGCTGGCCAACGTCATCGCCACCAAGGAAATCATCATGATGAGCAAGGAATATGCCACCAAGGGCCTGATTTGGCCGCTGTTTTCCACCGCTTTGTTCTTTCTGGTGTTCTGCGGCGTACTTACGCTGCTGTTCAACTGGCTGGAAAAGAAAATGGATTATTTCCGCGTGTAAGGAGGTGCCGAAATGCCTATTCTGGAAGTACAAAACATCAACAAGAGCTTCGGTGCCACCAAGGTGCTCGACGATATCAGCTTTTCGCTCGAACGCGGCAAGGCACTGGCCATTATTGGCTCAAGCGGCTCGGGCAAAACCACCCTGCTGCGCTGCCTGAACTTTCTGGAAACACCGAATGCAGGCCGCATCATTGTCAATGGCGAAACGCTGTTTGATGCTGCGGATCACTCCTCCAAAAGCGATGAAGAAATCCGCAAGCGCCGTCTGCACTTCGGGATGGTGTTCCAGTCGTTCAACCTGTTCCCGCAGTACACCGCACTGGAAAACGTCATGCTGGCCAGCCTGCTGCTTGCCAAGGAACGACCGGACTACAAGCAGAACAAACGCGCTATTCAGGAGGAAATTGAGCACCACGCCATCGAACTGCTCAGTCAGATGAGCCTGGAGGGCCGCATGAACCATTATCCGCATCAGCTTTCCGGCGGTCAGCAGCAGCGCGTGGCGATTGCGCGCGCACTCGCTCTGCATCCTGACATCCTTTGCTTCGACGAGCCGACCTCCGCGCTCGACCCCGAGCTGACCGGAGAAGTGCTCAAGGTTATCCGCTCACTGGCGGACCAGCACACTACGATGATTATTGTCACACATGAGATGGCCTTTGCCCGTGATGTTGCCGACCACATTTTGTTCATGGACGGCGGCGTGATCGTTGAAGAAGGCACCCCGACTGAGTTGTTTGAAAATACCCAAAACGAGCGAACCAAAGCATTTTTGAGCCGTTTTTCACAAAACAACTAAAGAGCAGCAGGCGCAAAAAAAACTTTTCAGCACTTTCCACCAACTTCCCATTTACAAACCCTTTTAAATACGATAAAATAATCCCGTATTGAAAAATGCGGGATTTTTTATTGTCTTTTTGTACAGGAACACTTGGTTATTTTTTGATGATTTTTTTGTTTGTTTGTGTTGAAGTTGTGGCATGAATTTGCTACAATAAAAGCACAGGACATTTCTGTCCTGCCAAAGATGTAAAAGCCCGCACGGCCTTTTATAAAATTTTAGAATGGAGATGTATCAATTATGGCTATGGATGCTTTCAGCGCCTCTCTGATGCAGGACAAGAGAGAGATCATCATCGCCCCGACTATTTACAAGTTTGCCAACTTCGGTGACTTCGCCGCAGAGTTCAAGCTTGGTGAGCGCGATGTCGTTCTGACCAACGAATTCATCTACAAGCCCTTCATGGAGGAGCTTGGCCTGAAGAGCAAGTTTGTTTTTCAGGAGAAGTTCGGCGCAGGCGAGCCTTCTGAGGCGATGATCGAAACCATGTATGAGGCCATTCCGTATGATTCCTATGACCGCGTCATCGCTGTCGGCGGCGGCGCCATCATGGACCTGTGCAAGCTGCTCGGCTGCAAGCGCCCGACCTCCGTACATGAGCTGTACTTCAAGCGCGAGCCCGTTGTACATGAGAAGGAAGTTATCGCTATCCCGACCACCTGCGGCACCGGCTCCGAGGTTACCAACATCTCGGTTGCTATCGTCAAGGACGAGAAGGACGGCAAGCTGACCGGCGGCGAAACCAAGCTCGGTCTGGTTTCCGACGACATCATCCCGAACAAGGTTTGCCTGGTTCCGGATCTGCTCAAGACGCTGCCCTACAAGCCGTTTGCTGCTTCCGCAATTGACGCGCTCATTCACGCAACCGAATCCTTCCTGTCCCCGCATCGCAAGACCGTTACCTCCGAGATGTACTCGGTCAAGGCGGCTGAAATGATTCTGGAAGGCTTCCGCCGCATTGCGCTGGAAGGCCCGGACGCTCGCATGGATTATCTGGGCGAGTTCGTTACCGCTTCCCTGTTTGCCGGCATCGCATTCCTGAAGGCTGGCTGCGCAACCGTACACGGCATGTCCTTCCCGCTCGGTGGCACCTACCATGTTCCGCACGGCGAATCCAACTACGCTCTGTTCGGCAAGATCCTTGAGCTGTACGATGAGTACGAGCCGAACGGCGAGCTGGGCAAGTTCAAGGAACTCGTTGCGCGCTGCCTGGGCTGCACCAAGGATGACGCGCTGCGCACCCTGAATGTCACCCTCGAGAAGGTTCTCCCGCTCAAGCCGCTGCATGAGTACGGCTTCAAGGAAGAGGACATCAAGAGCTTCCCCGTATCGGTAGAGGCAAACCAGCAGCGTCTGATTACCAACTCCTACCGTCCGTGGAGCATCGAACTGAGCGAACGCGTATACCGCGAGTGCTTCTGATTTTTGTAAGCGTTTCGCCTGAACAGGGCGGGGAACCCCGCGTTCCCCGCCCTGTTTTTTCTTAGAAGGTATGCTTGCCGCCCGTCGGCAAACCCCTCAGAAAGTTTGAAAAGAGAAAGGATACTTGATCGCTATGATGACCAAAGACCAGTACATTGAGTCCCTGCGAAAGCTGAAGCTCAATCTGTATATGTTCGGTGAAAAGGTGGAGAATCCGGTAGACAACCCGATCATCCGCCCTTCGCTCAACTCCTTTGCCGCCACCTATGAGCTGGCGGAGGATCCCCAGTACGAAGACCTGATGACCGCAACCAGCCACATCTCGGGCAAGAAGATCAACCGCTTCACCCACATGCATCAGTCGACCGACGACCTGATTAAAAAGGTTAAGATGCAGCGTCTGCTCGGCCAGAAAACCGCAGCCTGCTTCCAGCGCTGCGTTGGTATGGACGCTATGAACGCCGTATTCTCCTCCACCTACGAGATCGACGAGGCCTGCGGCACCAAGTATCATGAGAACTTCATCAAGTTCCTCACCCGCGTACAGGACGAGGATCTCGCGGTTGACGGCGCAATGACCGACGTCAAGGGCGACCGTTCTCTGGCTCCCTCCAAGCAGGCCGACCCCGACCTGTTCCTGCATGTTGTCGAACGCACTGCAGACGGCGTATACGTCACCGGTGCAAAGGCTCACCAGACCGGCTTTGTGAACAGCCATGAGGTGCTGGTTATGCCGACCATCTCCATGCGTGAAGGCGACGAGGATTACGCGATCTCCTTCGCTGTTCCGACCGATTCCGAGGGCATCACGCTGATCTATGGCCGTCAGTCCTGCGACACCCGCAAGACCGAGGAGTACAACGACATCGACGTAGGCAACAAGGTTTACGGCGGTCACGAAGTGCTGGTCATCTTCGACCATGTGTTCGTTCCGAATGACCGCATCTTCCTCAACGGTGAAGTCAAGTTTGCCGGCATGATCGTTGAGCGTTTCGCAGGCTATCACCGTCAGTCCTACGGCGGCTGCAAGGTCGGCGTAGGCGATGTGCTGATCGGCGCGACCGCACTGGCGGGCGAAATGGCCGGCTCTGCTAAGGCATCCCATGTCAAGGATAAGCTGATTGAAATGACCCACCTGAACGAGACTCTGTACTGCTGCGGCATCGCCTGCTCCAGCCAGGGTACCAAGACCAAGGCGGGCAACTACCTCATTGACCTGCTGCTGGCTAACGTCTGCAAGCAGAACGTCACCCGCTTCCCGTACGAGATCGCGCGTCTGGCACAGGATCTGGCCGGCGGCCTGATGGTCACTCAGCCCTCCGAGGCCGACTACCGCAATCCGGTTCTCAAGCCCTACATCGAGAAGTACCTCAAGGGCGTCGCTTCTGTTCCGACCGAGGATCGCATGCGCGTACTGCGTTTGATTGAAAATATGACGATGGGCACTGCTGCTGTCGGCTATCTGCCGGAGTCCATGCATGGCGCAGGTTCGCCCCAGGCTCAGCGCATCATGATCGCCCGTCAGTCCAACCTGGAAATGAAGAAGGAACTGGCGAAGAAGATTGCTCGTATCCAGTAATCTCTGAGCATCCCATAGGCACTCATGGAGCACCCGTGAGTGCCTATGTTTGCAATTTCATTCGGCCAAAGGAGGCTCAACGCACCATGCTGCGCTGCACTGTCAAATTCTGCGGCGGCTGCAATCCGCGCTATGACCGCGGAGAAGCCTATCAAACCGTGCGCACCTCCCTTGCGGACGTCGCTTCGTTTTCCTATCCGGAGGACGGCGTCCATTACGACGTACTGCTGATTATCCGCGGCTGCACCGGCTGCCCCTATCTGTATGAGGAAATTGATGCCGACCATCGTGTCATCATGGACTCTGCGGACAGCATCCCGGAAGCCATCCGGACGATCCGGCAACTCGCGTAGATTGAACGGCCGCATCAAGCGTCCGTTACTCAAAGGAGGATGATAGAACATGAAGAAAGTAAGTATTATCTCGGCAGAAGAAGCCGCACTCAAAGTTCAGGATGGCGACACCATCGCCACCGGCGGTTTTGTAAGCTGCGCCTGCCCGGAGACCCTGTCCAAGGCGCTGGAAAAGCGTTTTCTTGAGACCGGTCACCCGAATAACCTGACCCTGTTCTTTGCAGCCGGTCAGGGCCACCGCGACGGTACCGGCGGCGACCACTATGGCCATGAAGGCATGGTCAAGCGCGTTATCGGCGGCCACTGGGACCGCGCC
The DNA here is from genome assembly GCA_019418305.1 of Clostridiales bacterium. GTDB lineage: Bacteria > Bacillota > Clostridia > Oscillospirales > Butyricicoccaceae > Agathobaculum. The sequence goes on along the minus strand of DYCA01000009.1, from coordinate 11,458 downwards.
CCCCGTTTGGGCGAGTTGGCGCTCTCCAATAAAATCGAAGCCTATAACCTGCCGCAGGGCGTTATCTCGCACATGTACCGTGATATCGCCGCGCACAACATCGGCACGATTACCCACGTCGGCCTCAAGACCTTTGTTGACCCGCGCAACGGCGGCGGTAAGCTCAACGAAAAGACCAAGGAAGATCTGGTCACGATCGTTAACATTGAAGGGAAGGAACGCCTGCTGTACAAGGGTTTCCCGATCAATGTCGTATTCTTGCGCGCATCTTACTGCGACGAATATGGTAACTGCACCGTACATAGAGAAATCGGCCCGCTGGACGTTACCGCAATGGCGCAGGCATGCAAAAACTCGGGCGGTAAGGTCATCGTACAGGTCGAGAAGATTGTACAGGGCGGCTCACTCGATCCGAAGCTGGTTGCCATCCCGGGCATCTATGTTGACTCGGTTGTCATCGGCTCGGAGGAAGAGAACATGCAGTGCCTCGGCATGCCGTATGACGGCGCACTGACCGGCGAATTCCGCATCCCGGTGGACGCTATTCCGCCCATCCCGATGGACGCCAAGAAGATCATCGCCCGCCGCGCAGCGATGGAGCTGCCGCAGGACGCGATTGTCAACCTCGGCACCGGCGCACCGGAGAAAATTGCTAACGTCGCGGCGGAAGAGGGTATCTCGGACAAGATGACCCTGACCGTCGAGGCTGGATCGATTGCAGGCGTGCCCTACGGCGGCACTCAGTTCGGCGCAGCGGCAAACGCGATGTGCATCATCCCGCACAACGTACAGTTTGACTTCTATCAGGGCGGCGGCCTGGACGTTGCTTTCCTCGGTCTGGCTGAAACTGCACCTAACGGTGACCTGAACGTTTCCAAGTTTGGTACCCGTCTGGCCGGCGCGGGCGGATTCATCGATATCACCCAGAACGCCAAGAAGGTTGTCTACTGCGGCACCTTCACCGCCAAGGGCCTCAAGACCGCCTGCGAGGACGGCAAGCTCGTCATCACGCAGGAAGGCGCCAAGAAGAAGTTTGTCAACCAGGTGGAGCACATCACCTTCTCCGGCGACTACGCCAACGAAGTACACCAGCCGGTTCTGTACATCACCGAGCGCGCTGTGTTCGAGCTGCGTCCGGAAGGCGTCACCCTCATTGAGATCGCACCGGGCATCGACCTGCAAACCCAGATCCTTGATCAGATGGAATTTGAGCCGAAGATCGCTTACCAGCCGGACGGCTCGATCAAGCTGATGGATGCTCGCATCTTCCGTGAAGAGCTGATGGGCCTGGCGAACGATTAAATTTCGTTTTTTTCTGTGTGTGTGTTGTACAGATGTTGGGTATATTGTTAATCGTTTAACAAACTTTCGTAAAACCCCTTGCAATTCTCCGCACATTTGATAAAATATTAACGAACTCGAAAGAGACATTAAACTGCACCGGTGCATCCGGTGCCAGAGAAGAAAAGGAGTAACAGCCAAATGAACGTTTACATCTGTTCCGCTGCCCGTACCGCTATCGGCACTTATGGCGGCACCCTTCGCGACGTACCTGCCGCTCAGCTCGGCATCGCTGCTGCCAACGCTGCCATTGAACGCGCCGGCGTTGACAAAGCCGCTATCGACGAATGCCTGTTTGGTCAGGTATTGCAGGGCGGCGTTGGCCAGAACGTAGCTCGTCAGGTATCTCTCGGCGTCGGTATGCCGCTTGAGACCCCCGCTATGACCCTCAACAAGGTTTGCGCATCCTCCATGCGCGCCATCTCTCTGGGCTCCCAGATCATCCGCTCCGGCGAGGATCAGATGATGCTGGTCGGCGGCTGTGAGTCCATGTCCGGCGCACCGTATATTTCCCGCAACATGCGCTGGGGCGCTCGCATGAACGACGTAAAGTTTGTTGATATGATGGTTTATGACGGCGTATTCGACGTATTCAATCAGTACCACATGGGCGTCACCGCGGAAAATGTTGCTGAAAAGTACGGCATCACCCGTGAGATGCAGGACCAGATCGGTTATGAGTCCCAGATGAAGGCTGCCAAGGCAATTTCCTCCGGCCGCTTCAAGGACGAAATCGTTCCGATCGAGGTTAAGAAGAAGAAGGAAACCGTTATTTTTGATACCGACGAGCACTGCCGTCCCCAGACTACCATCGAGGGTCTGGCAAAGCTGCGCCCGGCCTTCAAGAAGGACGGCACGGTTACCGCAGGCAACGCTTCCGGCATCAACGATGCAGGCGCAGCCATGATCATTGCATCTGAGGATTTTGTTAAGGCGCACGGCCTCAAGCCGCTGGCCAAGATTCGTTCGTTCGGCTCGGTTGGCTGCGATCCGGCTATCATGGGCATTGGCCCGATCGAATCCACCCGTCAGGCTCTCAAGCGTGCCGGCCTGACTGTTGCAGACCTTGATCTGGTCGAGTCCAACGAGGCATTTGCGGCACAGGCTGCTGCTGTTAACCGTGAACTGGGCTTTGATATGGAGAAGGTAAACGTCAACGGCGGCGCTATCGCACTCGGCCATCCGATCGGTGCAGCAGGCTGCCGTATCACCACCACCCTGCTTCACGAAATGATCAAGCGCGACCTGACCATCGGCCTTGCCACTATGTGCATCGGCGGCGGCATGGGCGAAGCCCTGATCGTGGAGCGCGACGAGCTCTGCAAGTAAAAACCGGCAGACAGCTTTTCGCGTCCTCTCCGCACTGATTCCTGTAATTTGAATGGGTATCCGTCAGTTTTTTCACCCTGACGGATACCGGTTCGTTAGAATGTTTGAAAGGAAGTCTTTAGCAATGACTGATGTAGTAGTTGAGAAAAAAGGCCATGTAGCGGTCGTTAAGATCGAGCACATGAAGGCCATGAACGCGCTTTCCACTGATATGTATGCTCAGTTGGAAGAAGCGTTTGACGAAGTCGGCAAGATGGACGACGTATACTGCGTTATCCTGACCGGCTCCTCGACGGTCAACAAGAAGGGCAAGACGGTCAACTCCTTTGTTGCCGGTGCCGACATCGCACAGATGTCCACCATGACGGTTGCGGAAGGCAAATTCTTCGGCAACGACTCCAACCGTGTCTGCTGGAAGATCGAAAACTTCAAGCGCCCGGTTATCGCGGCAATCAACGGCTTCTGCCTCGGCGGCGGCTGCGAGCTGGCCATGAGCTGTGACATTCGTCTGGCATCCGACAATGCAATGTTTGGTCAGCCGGAAGTCGGTCTGGGCATTACTCCGGGCTGCGGCGGCACCCAGCGTTTGGCCCGTATCGTTGGTCTGGGCAAGGCTAAGGAAATGATCTACACGGCCCGCGGCAACTATACCGCACAGCAGGCACTTGAAATGGGCCTGGTCAACTACGTATATCCGCTGGAAAACCTGATGGACGAAGCCATGAAGCTCGCAGAAGAGATTGCGGCGCAGGCTCCGATCGCGGTTGCTCTGTGCAAGGAAGCCATCAATGTCGGCATGCAGACCGACCTGAATTCCGCCCTGAAGTTTGAGGGCAACGTATTCGGTCAGTGCTTTGCTACCGAGGATCAGAAGTATGGCATGGCTTACTTCCTTGACAAAAACAAGGAAAAGCCTGCTAAGGAATTTAAGAATAAGTAAGCCGTTTTTTGTGGATTGTTAAGAGTGAGAGAGAGGTTATATTATCATGAAAGTTTGTGTATTCGGCGCTGGCAACATGGGTGCACGCATCGCAGAAGTATTTTTGACCAACGGCCATGACGTAACCATGATCGACATCAAGCAAGAGTTCCTCGATCGCGGTGTTAAGACCATCACCAATGATCTGTCCTTCATGGTGAAGAAGGAAAAGATCACTGAGGAGCACAAGAACGAGCTGCTGGCCGGTCTGAAAACCTCCATCGATCGCAATTCTGCTGCAGATGCAGACTTCGTGATGGAAGTTATCCTCGAGCGCATGGATCTGAAGAAGGAGCTGCTCAAGGAGCTGGACGATATCTGCCCGGCACACACGATCTTTGCAACTAATACCTCTGCCCTGTCCCCCACCGAGCTGGCGGCCTCCGTCAAGCGTTCGGATAAGGTCATTGGCTGCCACTTCTTCAACCCGGCTCAAATCATGAAGCTGGTTGAGGTAACCCGTGCGATCCAGACCTCGGATGAAACCTTTAAGACTGCGTTTGACCTGATGGCTTCTCTGGGCAAGACCCCAGTTGCTGTGCATGAGGGTCCGGGCTTTGTGGTAAACCGCATCCTGATTCCGATGATGAATGAAGCGATGGGCATTGTTGCCGATGGTATCGCTTCCCCGGCGGACATCGATATTGCAATGCAGCTGGGCGCCGGCATGAAGTCCGGTCCGCTCCACACTGCTGATCTGGTTGGTCACGATGTCAACCTGGCAATCATGGAAACCCTGTACCGTGAGACCGGCGATCCGAAGTACCGTCCGCATCCGCTGATGCGTAAGATGGTTCGTGCAGGCTGGCTGGGCGTAAAAACCGGCAAGGGCTTCTTTGAGTACGACGAATACGGCAAGGAAATTGTGAAGTAACCTGTCCATACCAAAGGAGGCTACTGTGCAAAACGCACAGCAGCCTCCTTTTTATTTTCTGTTTTTTGTTGCATTAGCCACATTCTTCGTTTTTTTCTAACATTTGTTTGGCAAAATCAACAAATTTCACGCCAATCTATGGCATTTCTCGAACAAACAGGATATAATATTAAATATGTGGGAAATAAAGTCTTACCAGTGCGGCAGAAGCGGCAAATGCAGCCAAATCGGCACATAATGCGGCCGGTATGGCATAGCGCATTTGCTTCAATCCCAAGTGTCCACCATAAATGCTGATGGTATATAGGCTCGTTTCCGAGGCCCCCAGCATCACTGCTGTGACCCGGCCAATATAGCTGTCCGGTCCATATCGTCCAATCAGCTCACTGCCCAATGCAAGGCCCCCGCCTCCGCTAATTGGCTTGAGCAGTGCAAGCGCTACGCAGTCTTTGGGAATGCCAAACAAACCAAACAATGGCGCCAACCAGTCCGCTGCCAAATCAATTGCACCGGAAGCCCGCAGCATATAGACTACGGTTAGCATCCCTACCAACGTGGGCAAAATGCTCACCGCTGTCTGCAGCCCTTTTTGTGCCCCGCGCAAGAACACCGGAAACACATCCACATGTTTATACAATGCGTATAAGCCGATTGCTGCCAGCAGCAGTGGGATTAGTGTTGCCTGCACAACCCTTCTTTGCGCTCCTTTCCATTATTTTTGACGTTAATTTCAAATTTTGGAAAATAATTTTGGAAATAACAGGTAATTCGACATCTTTTGTGCCTGCTTTATGTAATAATACAAATTGTAATCCAACCAAACATTTCCTTCTATTTCCCCTCGGGAAATAATGGCCGCATCAGCCTTCCGCTGAGCAGTACCACCGCCACGGAGAAGATGGACGCGCCCCAAACCGGCAACATGATGTCAAACGGTGATGAAGCACCGCACGCGGCACGAACCGCCGCAACGGTAGAAGGAATCAACTGGATGGATGCTGTGTTTAAGGTAATCAATGTCAAGACGGTATTCGGGGACCCTCGACGCCCTTCCAGCGTATACAATCGGTCTGCCGCACGCAGACCCAGTGGTGTGGCCGCATTGGATAACCCCAGCAGATTTGCCGCGACATTGGCGCTGACTGCCTCCATGGCTTCACGATCTGCCGCTGCTTTTCCAAACAGCGGACGCAGCAACGGCATCAGTATGCGGGACAGCTTTTCCGCCAGTCCGGACGCCTGTACCAGCTCCATAATGCCGCTCCAAAAGCACATGAGACCGGCGATACTGATAATGAGCGTAACCGCTTCTCCGGCTCCGGTGCCGACCGCTGTCGTCACTGCATCTAACCGTCCGGTGAATGCGCCGCAAATCAGCGCCAAAACCAAAAATACAACCCAAATGACGGATAGCATCCGCGCAACCCCCTTTCTGTCCAAGCTCCCCCTGCGGGGTTTTGGTGATACAAGATTCGACTGAAAAGAAATGAAGGAGTGTTTCACACATGAAGTCTACCGGTATTGTCCGAAAAGTGGATGAACTTGGCCGTATCGTACTGCCTATTGAATTGCGCCGTACGATGAACATAGACGTCAAGGATGCCCTGGAAATCTACGTAGACGGCGATCAGATTGTTCTGAAAAAATATGAGCCGTCCTGTATCTTCTGCGGTAACGCAAAGGATATCATCCATTACAAGGGCAAAAACATCTGTGCGTCCTGCGCACAAGAGCTCAAGCTGCTCTAATATCAGCTTTTCACAGCCATCCCACCATTCAGGGATGGCTGTTTTTTGACACCACCCGCTTCGCCCGTTCACCTGCAGCCTGTGCCCGGTACTTCTCCCGTGTCGCCATGCCGCCGCGTATATGACGTTCCTCCTTATTGGTCTGTAAAACGGCCTGTACTTGCTCGTACAGCACCGCGTTGAGCTTCTTCAGCCGCGTGGTAATATCCTTATGTACCGTTGACTTGGATACGCCAAATTGCGCTGCAGTCTGTCGCACCGTCGCTCCTTCCTGAATCATATATTGTGCCAGCCGGATTGTGCGCTCCTCTGGTAAGCCTTTCACCGTCGTCCCCCCTGACCTGTTGACGCTTTCGTTACTCCCAATCTATGCGTCATCCACGCCGTATAGAACGCGGCTTATGCTGTTTGTGCCCCCCTCCTATGAGAATACAGACTCTATCATGCAAAAACAATGCGCTGCTCTTACTTGAGCAGCGCATTGATGCCATTGGTATGATATTCCACCAGTCGATTGAGGTTCGTACGCACCTCACGCGGCCGAACACGGTTTTTAAGGATTTGCACCGTACCATCCAGCAAGTTTCGGGCCATGATTTGCGCCAGCAGCATGCTGTTATCCTCATCCGCGAGCAACGGGGCGGTTTTGGCCGCCAGCATATCAATCATGCTCTTACGCAGGTCCTCATACCGCGTGCCGTGAGACTGCTCCATAATAAGCAGCAAACCGTACTTTTCCGCCAAAAGCAGCGATATGACCTCCTCGGTCAGCAGCACCTGATATTCACGCTGACCGGTACGCAGATCGAAGCGCTTATCCTTAAAGCGCAAAATCAGTTTTTTCAGTCCTTCCGCCGCACCGTCGGTCAATTCATAAAACAATTCCTCTTTGTTCTTAAAATAATGATACAAGTTGCTCTTGCTGATGTTTACCTTATCCGCAATCATTTGCAGGGACGTGCGGTCGTATCCCCGCTGCAAGAACAAATGCTCCGCTTCCAGCAAAATTTTATGCCGGAGTTCATCCTTTAACACCTGCACAATAAAGACCACCTGTTCATTTCTTATTTTATTATAGCATTTCTGGATTCTTTGTCAACAATCGTTCGATTTCCTTCCCGTTTATCGCCGGACACCCATAAGCGCAAAAACAAAGGACGCCGGAGAATACCGGCGTCCTTTGACGCATAGATTGATTTTTCTTATACACCGAAAACCTTGAGCATGAAGCCCGCAGCCACCGCAGAACCAATAACGCCTGCGACATTCGGCCCCATGGCATGCATCAGCAGGAAGTTGGCCGGATTGGCCCTCTGTCCTTCCACCTGTGATACGCGCGCTGCCATCGGCACCGCGGAAACACCCGCCGAACCGATCAGCGGATTGACCTTGCCGCCGGTCAGCTTGCACATGATCTTGCCGAAAATCAGGCCGCCGATAGTGGAGAACATAAACGCAATCAGGCCGAGAATGATGATTTTGATGGTATCCCATGTCAGGAACGTGTTGGCAACCGCCTTGCAGCCAACTGACAGGCCGAGGAAGATAGTCACGATGTTGCACAGCGCATTCTGCGCGGTGTCGGACAAGCGCTCGGTTACGCCGCACTCACGCAGCAGATTGCCCAGCATCAGCATACCGATCAGCGGCGCAGTGTCCGGAATCAGCAGAATGACCACAGTCGCTACCGCGATCGGGAACACAATCTTCTCGGTCTTGGAAACCGGACGAAGCTGTTCCATCTTGATCTCGCGCTCCTCCTTGGTGGTTAGCAACCGCATGAGCGGCGGCTGGATCATCGGAATGAGCGCCATATACGAATATGCCGCAATGGCGATTGCGGGCAGATAATCACGCGCCAAACGCGATGCCACCAGAATCGCAGTCGGGCCATCCGCGCCGCCGATGATACCGATAGCGGCGGCAACCGCACCCGGGAAGCCAAGCGCCAACGCCAGCAGGAACGCAGCGAAAATGCCGAGCTGTGCTGCCGCGCCCAGCAGCAGCGAAGACGGACGCGCAATCAGCGGACCGAAGTCGGTCATTGCGCCGATGCCGAGGAAAATAATCGACGGATAAATCGCATGCTCAACACCCTGATAGAACACCCACAGCATGCCCGGGCTGGAGGTCGCCGTCGGCGCATTGAGCAGGCCCGTAATCGGGAAGTTTGCCAGCAGCATGCCGAACGCAATCGGAATCAGCAGCAGCGGCTCAAATTTTTTGCCAATACCCAAATAAAGCAGCACAAAGGAGATCAGAATCATGATCAGGCTGCGCGGATCATCCGCCAGCGCGGCGAAACCCGAACCTGCCAGAATCTCCCCCAGCGCACCGATAAACGAAAATTGCATATCCTTGCGCCTCCCGTTACATCGTGCAAAGCGCCGCACCGGTTTCTACCGTCGCGCCTTTCTGTACGTTGACCGAACCTACTGTGCCGTCATGCGGCGCGCAGATTTCGTTTTCCATTTTCATCGCTTCCAAAATAAACAGCACATCGCCCGCCTTGACAGCCTGTCCCGCTGTGCAGCGTACATCCAGAATTGTGCCAGGCATGGGCGCGGATACAACCTCACCGCCTGCCGGTGCGGCAGGCGCCGAAGCGGCGGCCGGAGCCGGAGTCGGGGCTGCGGCCGGAGCCGCAGGTGCAGCAGTCGATGCTTTACCAACGGCTACCGCGCTGACCGAACCTTTTTCTACTTCTACTTCATACTGTTTCCCGTTCAGCGTAACCATATATTTCATCGTTTATTTCCCCCTTAAACCGCCTTGATGGATTTAAACACGAGCTGATCGAGCGGAATGCCCGTCTCATGGCTGACAATCGCCATGACGCAGGCCGCTTGTGTCTCGTCAATACCTTCCAGCACAACCTGCTGCGCCGCTGCCGGTGCAGACGCCCGTGCCGGTGCAGACGCAGGCATGGGTGCGGCCATAGCAGGGAGCGAATGGTGCTCCATGCCGGATACCGCGCGGGAAATCACCAGAATAATTCCCCACAGCAATGCAAGCATGAGGAATACGATGACAAAACCGGATAACGCCACAACCAGCGCATCCAACTGACTTAGCGGATCTCGAACCATAATCAGCCGACCTCCTTAAACGAATAGCTTGCCGTGAAGGTTTTTTCACGACGGTCGAAGTACTGCTCGGCCTGCTGCGGAAACGCGATAAAAGAAAGCACATCTTCGTCACAACGTGCACGACTGCCCAAATATGACTTGGCCACCTCAAACTCCGGCTCCAGTGTCTCTGCGTAGCGGCCGGTCATGGGCTGTTCATCGCCCAACACCTTTTGCGCCAGCTCCGGGTTGATTTTGCCGGGGGCTTTTCCGTATTCGCCTCGAATATAGTTCTTTATTTCCTTGCCGATGGACTTATACCGCTCACCCAGCAAAACGTTCACTGTCGCCTGCACGCCAACCATCTGGCTCAGCGGCGTTACCAGCGGCGGATAGCCCAAATCAGCGCGCACACGAGGCGTTTCATCCAGCACTGCATCCAGCTTGTCGATTGCATTCTGTGCCTTGAGCTGCGCCACCAGATTGGACAGCATACCGCCCGGAATCTGATAGATCAGCGCATCGGTCTTGGTGGACAGAACATACGGATCAAACATGCCGTTTGCGGCAAACTTATCCTTAACCGGCAAGAAGAAATTATTGATGCGGTTGAGTTCCTGCGCATTGACCCCGCAATTGTAGCCCATCTGCGTAAGTGCATAAACAACCGACTCGGTTGCCGGCTGGCTGGTACCGCCTGAGAAGCAGGAGGTTGCACAATCGATGCCGGCTGCGCCCGCTTCGGCAGCCTTGAGATAGGTCATATAACCCAATCCTGTCGTTGCATGCGTGTGCACATAAATCGGCAGCTTAATGTTTTGCCGCAGTGCTGTGACCAAGTCATAGCACTCCTGCGGCGACATGATGCCCGCCATATCCTTGATACACAGCGAATTGCAGCCCATCCGCTCGATCTGCTTGCCGAGCGAGACAAACATCTCCAGATTGTGAATCGGACTGAGCGTATAGCAGATGCAGCCTTGCGCATGTCCGCCCGCCTTCAAGCACTCGTCCACTGCGGTTTCAATGTTGCGCATGTCGTTGAGCGCGTCGAAAATACGGATGATATCCATTCCGTTTTCCACACTTTTTCGCACAAACCGGCGCACTGTATCATCCGAATAATGATGATATCCCAACAAATTCTGTCCACGCAGCAGCATTTGCAGCTTAGTGTTTTTCATATGCGACTTGATTTTTCGCAAGCGCTCCCAGGGGTCCTCGTTCAGATAACGCAGGCAGCTGTCGAAGGTCGCACCGCCCCAGCATTCGATCGAATGATAGCCGGCCTTATCCATTTCATCCAGCACGGCTTCAAAGTCATCAAACGGCATACGGGTTGCGATCAACGACTGCTGTGCATCACGAAGCACAGTTTCGGTGATATGCATTTGTTTCACAAATATACCCTCCTTATAGCCGAAAAACAGAGGATTCAGCCAAACTATACCTACTCCCCCATTTTACATAACTGTATCATAGCATGTTCTCATTCGACACGCAATGTTTTTCTTTTCACAAAGTTTTTAGCGCCTTTTTTTGTTTCTATTTTCTCTCCCCGCTCGATTGACATTTCATTTCAAATGCAGTAAGATAAATAAATAGTCTGCGCTGCGTGTCTGGTTGCAGATGTACTAAAATTTTGCACATTCTCGCAACATGGGATATTCTTATATGTCCTTGCAGCTCGGTCCGATAAAACGACCGCCTCCTAACATCCGGCAGGCCTCTGTCCGCTGATGCCGCAAAACTGAATATTTCCTCAACACGCCCCCGTACCTCACCGGGATAGAGGGTCCGCCTCCTAACATCTGGCAGGTCCTCGCCCACTGACGCCGCAAAACTTTATATTTTTTCATATGCCCCTGTAGCTCAGTTGTATAGAGCGACCGCCTCCTAAAAATCGAATCGTTCGAATCCTAGAGCCCTGCAAAATTGAATATTTTCTGTATAAGCCCCCGTAGCTCAGTTGGATAGAGCGGTCGCCTCCTAACATCTGGCAGACCTTTGTCCGCTGATGCCGCAAAACTGAATATTTTTTCAACACGCCCCCGTACCTCACCGGGATAGAGGGTCCGCCTCCTAAGGTTGCGTTACAACGGCCACCTCAAAAAAAACT
>DYCA01000008.1:42855-65574 GCA_019418305.1 Clostridiales bacterium | reverse complement strand
CAATAATATTATATGATATATAATATAGTCCGTCAACTGGTATTTCAAAAAAATAGTGTGAAGGAATTGTAAATTTTGTAGAAATGGTGCGCGGAAAAGCGCGGTTCTGCATTGTATTTGCGTGTCAAATAGCGTATAATGTTATCTGTATGAGTAGAAGGCAATAACAAGAAGGGGCGAAACAGGAAAATGAAACTGGCTGTATTATTTGGCGGCATTTCCAGTGAGCACGATATTTCGTGCCTGTCCGCTGCGTCCATTCTGCGCAATTTGGACAAAAACAAATATGAGATCTACGCGGTCGGCATCACGCAGGAGGGCAAGTGGTTTTACTGCCCGACCTGTGATCCCGACCGCATTGAAAACGGTTCGTGGGAACGCATGGCGGATAAGGTGCCGGCGGTCCTTTCGCCGGACCGCGGCGTACATGGCCTGATGCTGCTGCATGAGGACAAGGCGGAGACGGTACGTCTGGACTGCGTGTTCCCAGTGCTGCACGGTGTCGGCGGCGAGGACGGCACGATGCAGGGCCTGCTGGAGCTGGCGGGTATCCCGTATGTGGGCTGCGGCGTGGCGGCAAGCGCCAATTCGATGGATAAATCCATCACTAAGGCAATCGTGGAGACAGCCGGCGTGCGGCAGGCAAGATATTTCCTTGCACTGCGGCAGGATTTTGAGCGCGGCGCGGAAGGCGTGGTTCGTGCGGCGGCTGAGGCGCTCGGTTCGTTCCCGGTGTTTGTCAAGCCCTGTTCGCAGGGTTCGTCGGTCGGCGTTGCCAAGGCGGGCGATATGCTTGAGCTTGCCGCGGGGCTGACCGAGGCGTTCAAGCTGGACAGCAAGGTGCTGGTCGAGGAGTTTATCGATGGGCATGAGGTTGAATGCGCGGTGCTGGGCAATCAGTGTCCGGTGGCCTCTACCGTGGGCGAGATTGCGCCGACACAGGCGTTTTATACATTTGACGCCAAGTATAAGGATGAAAGCTCCAAACTGTACATCCCGGCCCATATTACCGAGACGCAGCTGGAAACCGTGCGGCAGAATGCGCTGCGCGTGTATGCTGCGCTCGGCTGCCGTGGCCTGTCCCGCGTGGACTTCTTTGTCACCCATGAGGATGGCGAGGTCGTGTTCAATGAGCTGAACTCCATTCCGGGCTTTACCTCTATCAGCATGTATCCCAAGCTGTTTGACTACGAGGGATTGCATTATCCTGCTCTGCTGGACCGTCTGATTGAGCTGGCGCTGGAGGAGCATCATGGATAATCGCGCGATTGGCGTGTTTGATTCCGGTCTGGGCGGTCTGACGGCGGTGCGGCGTCTGCACGCGTTGATGCCGCAGGAGAACATCATCTATTTTGGCGATACCGGACGCGTGCCTTATGGTACGCGCGGACGGGATACTATCATTAAATATGCGCGTCAGGACGTTGCGTTTCTGCGGCAATTTGACCTGAAAGCCATTATCATTGCATGCAACACGGTGTCGTCGGTTGCGCTCGACCTGCTCGACCGGGAAAATGACATTCCGATTATCGGTACGGTCGAGCCTGCCTGCCGCCGTGCGATGACAATGACGCAAAACGGCAAGGTCGGTGTAATCGGTACGGCAGCGACCGTGCGGTCGGGCGCGTATGAGCGCTATCTGCACCATGCGGATGGCAGCCTGACGCTGTATACACAGCCCTGTCCGCTGTTTGTGCCGCTGGTCGAGAACGGCCGCGTGCAGCGCGGTGACGTGGTGATTGAAACGGTCGTGGCGGAGTATCTCGCGCCGCTCAAAGAGGCGGGCGTGGACACATTGATTTTGGGCTGCACGCACTATCCGCTGCTCGAGGACGTAATCGGGGACTTTATGGGACCCGATGTGACGCTCATCGACTCGGGTGCGGAGGCGGCAAACCTCGCCTCGACGCAGTTTGACCCCGCCGGGGGACCGGGTGAGACAAGGTATTTTGTTTCGGACGACCCGGACGGGTTTGACCAGCTTGCGGGCCTGTTTTTGCAGGAGCAGATTGAAGTGGGCGCGGGTCTGGTTGATATTTCAAGCTATTGATAAAGGCATGGACGGAGAACGAGCAATGAAAAAGGACGTTTGGCTTTCGATTTCCTCCAAACAGCAGTTTGCCGACTGCGACGAGGAGCGGATCAACTTGGTAACCGCCGCAACGCTGTATGAGCGCGGCGGCAAATATTATATCGCCTATGAGGAGAGCGAGCTGACCGGGCTGGAAGGCACCAAGACCACGGTCAAGCTGGATGGCAAAACGGTCGCGCTTATCCGCACGGGCGCCTACCCTTCGCACATGCTGTTTGCTGAGGATGAGCGGCATGTTGGTTTGTATCAGACGCCGATCGGCGCGGAAATGACGGTTTCCACCCACACCTCGCGTGTGCGCAATACCGTGGGGGAAAACGGCGGCGAGCTGGTGATTGATTATACGGTGGAAGTGGATCATTCGCTGATGGGCGAGCACCATTTTGAAATGGTGGTATCCACGCAGCCGGCACAGGTTTGAGAAAAATAAACGGAGAGTGAACAGATGAACGCATATGAATTTGCGCGCGCCGAAGCAACCCGCGTGGTTGAGGCGGCTTATCATAAAGCGGTGGCGGCGGGTGTGCTGCCCGAGGGCGATATTCCGCCCGTTGCGGTTGAGACGCCGAAGGACGCTTCCAACGGCGACTGGGCATCCACCTTTGCCATGCAGTGTGCCAAGCCGCTGCGCATGGCGCCCCGCAAGATTGCGGAGGCAATCGTGGACAACCTTGATTTGTCGGACAGCTGCTTCGACACGGTGGACATCGCAGGTCCCGGTTTTATGAATTTTACGCTGGGGCAGAGCTGGTATGAAAAAGCGGTGCGCGGTGTGTTTGAAATGGGCGATAAGTACGGCCGCAGCCAGACCAAAACGCCGGAGAAGGTGATGGTCGAGTTCGTGTCCGCCAACCCCACCGGCCCGATGCATATGGGCAACGCGCGCGGCGGCGTGCTGGGCGACTGTCTTGCATCCGTGCTGGACTGGTCGGGCAACGACGTAACGCGCGAGTTCTATATCAATGACGCGGGCAATCAGGTCGATAAGTTTGCTCACTCGGTCGAGGGTCGCTATATTCAGGAAATTCGTGGCGAGGACGCCATCGAGTTCGACCCTTCGTGGTATCAGGGCGATGATATCAAAGCGCTGGCGCACGACCTTGTCGAGCAGTACGGCGACAGCCTGATGGACAAAACGCCGGAAGAGCGTTTTGCCATCATCGAGGGCTACGGCCTGCCGACCAACATTGCGCGCATGGAGCGCGATCTGAAGCGCTATAAAATCAATTATGATGTCTGGTTCCGCGAGAGTGAGCTGCATGAGAGCGGCTACGTCAAGGAAACCATGGACCTTTTAACCGAAAAAGGCGCGACCTACGAAACCGAGGACGGCGCACTTTGGCTGCGTTCGACGGATTTCGGCTGCGACAAGGACGACGTGCTGCGTCGTGCCAATGGTTTTTACACCTATTTTGCGGCGGATATCGCCTATCACCGCAACAAGTTTGAAAAGCGCGGCTTTGACCGCGTCATCAATATCTGGGGCGCGGACCATCACGGCCACGTCAAGCGTTTGCAGTGCGCGCTTGACGCGCTGGGTCTGGACGGCTCGCACCGTCTGGAAATCGTGCTGATGCAGCTGGTGCGCATGATGCAGGGCGGCGAAGTCGTCCGTATGTCCAAGCGCACGGGCAAGAGCCTGACCTTAACCGACCTGCTCGACGAGATTCCGGTCGACGCGGCGCGTTTCTTCTTCAATTCCCGCGCGGCGGAGACGCAGATGGAGTTTGACCTCGACCTTGCGGTCAAGCAGGATTCGGACAACCCGCTTTATTATGTGCAGTATGCGCATGCGCGTATCTGCTCGGTTATCAAGAACTGCACCGAGGACGGCGTGGTCATGCCAGATACGGCAAGCGTCGATCTCTCTGTGCTGGCCGGCGCGGATGAGCGTCAGCTCGTCAAGACGATTGCGCAGTTCCCGGAGGAAATCGTGCAGGCGGCGGTCAGCCGCGATCCGTCGCGGCTGAATAAGTATGCCGTGGCGCTGGCGCAGCAGTTCCATCATTTCTATAACGCCTGCCGCATCAAGTGCGACGACGAAAAGCTGTGTGCAGCACGTTTGACGCTGTGCCTTGCCGCCCGCCAGACCATTGCCAACGCACTGGGACTTATCGGTGTGGACGCACCGGAGAGCATGTAATATAAAGATATGGAACGGTGTTTTGCCCTCTGACAAGGGAGAGAATCAATGAAAAAATTTGCAAAAAGGCTGGCGGCGCTGGCGTTGTCGGCAACACTGATTGTACCGGCTGGCGCAATCACCCAGGATGGACAGAGCGAAACCTGGTTTGACGGCGTTTGGTCGCTCATTGACAGTTTCGGTTTGAAAGCGGAAGATAACCCGTATGTGCTGCAAAACTATATCAATAAGTACTTGCAGGAGCATCCGGAGGAGATGTATAACGTTATCAACGATATTCTGTCGCTGCTCGATACGCACTCCATGTATCTGTCAAGCGAGGAATATTCGCAGGGCTTTTCTACGCTGGAGGGCTTTGTTGGTATCGGCGTGGGAATTCAGCAAGGCTCCGGCGGCGTGCTGATCAGCGAAGTGATGCGCTACTCCGCAGCGGAAGAGGCAGGCCTGCAGATCGGGGACCTCATCATTGCGGTGGACGGTAAGGATGCCACGCAAATGACCAATACCGAGGTGGCTGAGCTGTTGCGCGGAAAAGAAGGCAGCAGTGTGAATGTGACGGTGCGCCGTCAGGGTCGTGAACTGACCGTCACCTGTGTGCGGCGGCAGGTCAATCAGGTTTATGTATCCAGTCAAACCATGGCTGACGGTGTGGAATACATCAAGATCAGCGCAATAGGGTCGCAGAACGATTGGGATGCCTTTTCGGAAATATGGGAAGGGCTGGATGAAAAAAATACGCGCGCGGTCATTTTGGACCTGCGCGGCAATGGCGGCGGCGTAATCGATATTGCGCTGAAAATGGCAGATGCCATGACGCAGAATGCAAATGTGTATCTGGCCGGTGTACACTGGCGTGAGGATATGGGCGGTCTGGAGGAGCATTATTCCACCGGCGGCGGTCTGCCGCTGAACAAAATTGTTGTGTTGGTAGACGGTGGCACAGCTTCGGCAGCGGAACTGCTGGCAGGCAGCCTGCAGGACACCGGCGCAGCAACGCTGGTGGGCGAAACGACCTACGGCAAGGGTCAGGGACAGTATCATCTCGATTTAATCAATGGTGACAAGCTGGTGATCACTACGCTTGAACTGGAATTGCCGAAACAGGGCTGCTGGGAGGGCGTCGGCCTGACGCCGGACATCCAGATTGAAAACCGCACGGTGACAGTGAATGCTGAGAGGCTGACGCCGCTCGATACGACGGAAAACCTGCGCTTCGGTACGCAGTCGGACAATGTTTATGCTATGACCGAGCGGCTGGCTCTGCTGGGCCTGCTGGATGAGGCCACGAGCACGTTTGACGGTAAAGCGGCCAGTGCAGTGCAGTCCTTCCTTGCAAGCTACGATATGGAACCGGAACTGTATGCTTCGTCCGAAATGCTTCAGGCGCTGGATGCGGCGATGCAGGCGCTGGACGGACAGACCTACGAACTGGATGAACAGCTGCTCACCGCGTTGGAAATGTGCAAGCTGGCGGCAGCGGAGCCGCAGCAATATACCGCGCTGCCGGATGGCAGTTGGAAGAAAAACTAACTGGACGGTATTCTTCTTGGGAGGAAAACAACATTGGATATTCCTTTATGCCCGATGGAACATAAACCGCAGATTCTGCTGACCGATCCGGCGGCTTTGCCGCTCTGCCAGCAGCAGCCGGAGCGCTTTGCGGGTGCGATTGCACCGGACGGAGAAACCTGTGCAGTATGGGCGCAAAGTCTTGCGCCCATGCCGGTCGGGTTGATGCTGGATTGTCCGCCCGTTCCGGATGCGGAAGAATGCGGACGGCCGGTCACAATGGTGTACATGAAGCAGTGCAAGCAGGCTTTTCGTCCGCTGCTGCATGATGACGCGGCGTTTTACTGTCTGCGCGGCGCACAAACCTTTGCGGCGCTGCGCGCGGCAGTGCTGGCGCTGGGGGATTTGTGCGGACGCACGGTGATTGCGGAGCTGCTGGTAGAGGATGACGAAGGCCGCCTGTCCGACGGTACGGATATACGTGCGGCCGTGGGCGTATTGCAGCGCATCGGAGTGACAACGGTCATTCTGACCGCGCATGATCCGCAGTCGATCACGGAGGCGCTCGATATGACGGCGCCGTATGCCCGTCTGTCGCTCGGTGTATGTGTGCATTCCGCGTGGCTGCGCGCGCAGACCACACTGTATAATACGGAAATCTTTCTGCCGGCTGAGCATGACGATACTGCACGGCTGCTTGCGGCGATTGATTCGCATACGGGCGGCGCGGTGGTCGAGCGCGACCATGATGATTTCATTCTGGCGCCGGACGGCAAAAATGTGCATTTCATAGATCCGACGATTGATATTTCGGATGAGATTGAGTGCGGGCCTCGGCTGGAGGAGGCGCTCATTGCGGCGGAGGATGATGCCGGTGCGCTCAAGCTGGTGCTCGAAACCGAGGATGATGTGATTGCGCTGGAGGAATATTGGTATATGATTTCCCGTCCGCTGTGCCTGTGCGCGGAGTCGGCTGAGCTGCTTGAGCAGGGACTGCGGGTGTATCCGGGGCTTGCACTCTATGACGGCACATGGGAACAGCCGGAAGAAGTTGTGCATTATCTGGAACAAAAATACGGTTTGATTCGTTTATAGACCTTGGGCCAGAGGAAATGAGCGCTGCGGCGCGGAATAAATGCGGAGGAATGCAATGGACTGGAAGGAAGTCACGATTTACACGACCACAGCCGGAATCGGTCCGGTCGAAGCGCTTTTGGAGGATAACGGCGTAGAAGGCTATGTGCTGGAGGACGCCGCGGATTTTGAAGAATTTTTGCAGGATACCGAAATCTACTGGGACTATGTGGATGAGGATCTGGTGCGCGAGAAACGTGCGCAGGAAACCTGCCTGAAAATTTACCTGTCGGACGATGAGGACGGCGCAAAGCAATATGCCGCCATTTGCGCCGCGCTGGAGAACTTGAAGGCGCGTGATGATGAGCATGCATGGGGCCGTCTGTGTACCGAAACCGCTCTGACCCGTCAGGAGGACTGGGAATGGGGCTGGAAGCAGTATTTCAAGCCGTTTCCGGTAGGCGAAACCTTTATGATTAAGCCCTCGTGGGAGACGGTGGACGATGCGCAGGGAAGAAAAATTCTAGAAATTGACCCGGCCTCTTCCTTTGGCACCGGCAGCCACGACACCACGCAGCTTTGCATGGCGGCGCTGGAAAAGCTTGTCCATCCGGGCGATACGCTGCTCGATATGGGTACCGGGTCGGGTATTCTGGCTATTGCGGCGGCGATGCTGGGCGCAGATGTCAAAACTGTGGTGGATATCGATGAGAATTGCCTGAAAACCGCGCAGGAAAACGCGGAGAAAAATCATGTTTCCATTGGCAGAGGACTGTGCGGCGATGCGCTGCGCAATCCGCAGCTGGCGCAGGAAATCGGTGCGGGCTATGATATCATTGTGGCCAATATCGTAGCTGACGTCATCATCGGCATGGCGCCGATGTTTGCGGACAAGCTGGTGCCGGGCGGACATCTGATTTGCTCGGGTATTCTCAACGAGCGCGCGGAAGAGGTGCGTGCAGCGCTGGAGCAAAACGGTTTTGCGGTTTTGTCGCATGAACAAAGCGAAGATTGGAGCGCTTTTACCGCAAAAAAGTAATTCACGGAATGTTCACTTGCAATAGTGCATTTTTTTTGATAGAATAGGAAAGGTTACTTGATTGTTATGCCGAGATTCTTTGTATCCGAGCAGCCGGAAAACGGTGTGTTAACGCTGCGCGGAGAGGATGCGCACCACGCGGGACGTGTGCTGCGGCTGCGTCCGGGTGAGTCGGTGACCCTGTGTAACGGCAAGGGTACGGATTTTGATTGTTCGATTGAAACGGTCGAAAAGGACGCGGTTGTTTGCCATGTACGAGACAGTCATCCGGCTGAAACCGAACCACGGCAGCAATTGACGCTGTTTATGGCGCTGCCGAAAAGCGATAAAATGGATTTTATCGTGCAGAAGGCAGTGGAGCTTGGAGCGCGGGAAATCGTGCCGTATCTGTCCAAAAACTGTGTATCGCGGCCGGATAAAACCGAGAAAAAAGTGGAGCGCTGGCAGAAAATCGCGTTGGAAGCCGCCAAACAGTGCGGCAGAGGGTATTTGCCTGCGGTCGGTGCGGTAGTATCGTTTGAGCAGGCAGCAGTACAGGCGGCGCAGAGTCAAACCGCGCTGTTCTTTTATGAAAATGAACGGCAGACCGGCTTGCATGACGCTTTGTTGCATGGCGTCGGCGAGACGGTTTCTCTGATGATTGGACCGGAAGGCGGTTTTGCGCCCGAGGAGGCTGCATTTGCAGCCGAAACGGGCCTGACGAGCGTATCGCTGGGCACACGCATTTTGCGGTGCGAAACGGCGCCGATTGCGGCGCTTGCCGCCGTGCTGTATGCAGGCGGAAATATGTAAGAACAAAAAAGAGGGAGTGTAGGCATTGGCTAAAAGCAATGTGGGCAAAAAGCCAATCAGTGAAGAAGAATATACCACCAATAAGGTGTTGACGGTGTTCAGCATCTGCTTGTTGGGCGTGCTGGTGCTGATGATTTTACAGCGTCTGCTGGATTACGGTAATACTTGGGCAACCGGTATGCTGGTTTCCCAAATTCTGCTGGGAATTGGCGTTTTGGGTGCAATCTGCGGTGTTGTGTTGCTGGTGCGCGAGGTCTCCGGCAAGCGGTCGACAGCGCGCCGTATCCTGTGCGGACGCAACGTGTTGATTGCCAGCATTGTGCTGGTGCTGGCTATGGCTGCTATTATGTACCTGGGTACCGGCCCGATTAAGCTGCTGTATGTGGTATTGCCGGTGCTTGCGGTATATTATCTGGTATATCATTCTTATGCACGGGAATTTTTCCTGATTGCAGTGGATACCGGCGTGGGTGTTGGCATGATGTGGCTGGTACGCCGTGCGCTGGACAGCGCAAGCTATGGCTGGATGGCTTATGCAGTGCTGGGTGCGGCGGTCGTGCTGACGGTTGTACAGCTTATTTGTGTTGCGATGCTGCGTGGGAAAAGCGGAAAGACCGTTTCCCGCGGCAAAAAGGGCAGCACACAGTTCAGCCGGAATGCCTATACGATGCTGACAATTACACCGGTGCTGATGGCGGTGCTGGTGGCGGCGGTCTTGTTTGCACCGGCGCATATTTTGATTGCAATGGGTGTTGCAGCGGCATATCTGTTTATCACAGCGGTATACTATACTGTGAAGCTGATGTAATTGTGGATAGCGATGTGGGCGGACGGCTTGACCGTCCGCTTGCTTTTTCGTGAGGAGGGAAGGCATGAAGCGGCTGGCCGGAATCTGGTTGGTCTTGCTGCTGGCCGGTGGAGCAGCGTTATGGTGGTATCCGCGGGTGGTATCGCCGCATGTGCAGAATCCATATCAGGCGGCTGCGCTGCTGGAGCAGGATGCGAGAGCGGATGGCGACGGTGTGCTGTTTCGTACTGAGGAAGTAGACCCGGACGAAGTATATCGTGCGCTGGAGGCACGGTATCCGTTTGCATTTTCCCTGCATGCGACTGTTCGGCCAAACCAGACTACGGAATTGCGTGTGGAGGTATCCCGCCGGGCACGGCAGGAGCAGGCGGAGCTTTATGCTCAGGCACTCGCGGCAGAATGCATCACGGACGATATGACCGAGGAGCAGAAGCTGCGCGTGTTACATAATACGCTGGTGCGCTTGTGCAGCTATGACACCGATACGGCGGCGCAGACCGTGCCAGACGGCGCGTCTGCGCCCTTCGCGGCGGATGGAGCGCTTCTGGACCATCAGGCCGTGTGCGCGGGCTACGGCCGCGCATACGGAATGCTATGCGAAGCGGCAGGGATAAAAACCATCTATGTGGCTTCCGAGGAGATGAACCATGGCTGGAACGCGGTGCGGCTGGACGGACAGACCTATTTTATCGACTGCACTTTTGACGACCCTGTGCCAGACCGCGGCGAATATGTTTCCGATCAGTTTTTCATGCTGACCGCAGAGGAGCTGTCCAAGACCCATGTTTGGGACCAAGCGTTCTATGAACAGGCGCTCGACAACATGGAAAAAGAAAATTCATAAAATCTTGAAAAAAGACTTGACACTACATAGAACATGAGTTATAATAACTATCGTCGCCGGCGAACGGGCGACGCAGGAAAGTGAGTACGGCGGTATAGCTTAGTTGGCTAGAGCGTTCGGTTCATACCCGAAAGGTCATTGGTTCAAGTCCAATTACCGCTACCATTTCCCTTGGCCCGTTGGTCAAGCGGTTAAGACACCGCCCTTTCACGGCGGTAACGCGGGTTCGAGTCCCGCACGGGTCACCATATGGAAGTTTAGCTCAGCTGGGAGAGCATCTGCCTTACAAGCAGAGGGTCAGCGGTTCGAGCCCGTTAACTTCCACCAAATTAAGAAAATCCGAACCTGACGCCGGTAGGCGATGGGTTCGGGTTTTCTGTTTTTCTAGAGCAGTGACGGGAGAAGAAGCTGGCCTAGCGCATCACCAACCGGGACGGAAACCGGGAGTACAGGAGTAATCCGAATATCTGCGTCAACTGTCCCACCCGCCATTTGTGTGCCCATTCGAAAGACTGCGTCAAAAAGGAAAAACATGCCATGCGTTATGCGCAGTACAGAGGCTTGGCCCAAGTGTCCAACTGGGTGAAACTCAAATTTGCTGGCATGAATCTGAAAAAACTGGCCAGTTGGTTGTGGGAGGCGAAGCGTTCTCCTTTCACTTTTATTTTCTTCTGGCCTCTATACGCAAGAAACCCGGTCCATGCTTGATGCATGAACCGGGTTTCTTGACAAACTGAGCCAAGATATTTGATTTAGTCAGCAGTCTGCCCTTGACGCGCATATTTCGGAGGATGGAATATTCATTCCTGTATACCTCGTTCACTCCCAAACCATACAGCACATCCCGCTGACATGGGATTTTAATGTTTAGTCTTCCCAACTGATTGCCGATACCGGGCAGGAATCGATGGCGCTCTGCACTTCGCTCTGATTTTCCTCGGTTGCCTCCTGATATGCTTCGGCTTTCCCGTCATCATTCATACGGAACACGGCATCGCACATTCCGCAGCAAAGGCCGCAGCCGATGCAGGTATCCTGATCTACAAATGCTTTCATATCAAAAACTCCTTTTCTTAAAATACAACAACAAGCAGCATCTTGAATGCTTCTTCTCCATATACAGCATGGGGATGTCCGGCGGGCATGACGATGGATTCTCCTTCGTGCAGCAGATAATCCACGCCGTCGATGGTGATCTTGCCTACGCCGTCGAGGCAGGTCACAAAAGCATCGCCGCCGGATTCATGGGTGCTGATCTCCTCGCCCTTGGCAAAGGAGAAGAGTGTGATGCTGACGGCGCTGTTCTGTGCCAGCGTTTTGCTGACCACTTGACCTTCCTGATAGGAAATTTGCTCCTTCAGAACCAGAACTTCCGATTGGCTGATGTTTTTCATTTTCATGTTCATCACAAGACCTCCGAGTTTATAATAAAAATAATGTCATACTTTTTCGTGCGATTTATTCAGTTCAATATGGTTTCACATAAGTGGATGCTTATTGGACCGCAGTTTGATAATCTGTGATTCCGTTCCATAGAACCGCTCGCCTCGCTCTGGTTTATGCTTTTATATTAGACCATCCTTCCTGGAATGTATGTTGTTAAAACAACAAACCGTGGATACTGCAGGGTATTTTGCGCAGAAATTGAGCAGAATGATGGGCGCTTGCTGCCGCGGATGTTGCCAAATCAAAATGGGATGCCTATGGATAATGTTTACAATGGTGTGTTGCCGGTTTTGGTACTTTCTGCTAAAATAAGATATATCTTTATTTTTCAAAAGGGGCTGATAAAAGGCGGGGTACAGTATTGTTTTATATATGTAAAGAAAGAGGATGAATGAAGATGAAAAAGCGCAATTCCATATTAGGGCTAATTTGTCTGGTGGTCTTGGTTGGCGCCGGATGGTACTTTTTCCGCGGCGGCGGCGAGAAAGCGGAAATCACCATCAACGGCGTTCCCTATGAGATGTGCACCATGACCGTGCAGGAGTTCATGGGGGATGATTATGTTCTTGCCACCTCGTCTGTAGAGGGCAGGTCTGTTTATACATACAATTACAACGATTCGGAGCTGGAGGCCAAAAGCTATTACAACATGGCGGTCCCCTTCTGTCCGAAGGATGGAGTGGGCGCACCAATTGCCTGCTGGCTCTATAACCCCACTTCGGAGCCGGTGGAAATCCGGGAAGGAAAGATCTGCGCTATCTCCTGTGATGTGCCGGAATTGCGGACTTATGATATCACCGTGTCGGTAGCTGGTTTGGAGTTGGACAGCCAGAGCAAAACAGAAATCAAAACCTATATGGATGAACAGATGAAGGGCTATCAATTGAGCGAGAACGAGGATGTAAACGCCATATCGTACACCAAGGGAAAGGTGTCTTATACCTTCAGCTTTGATGAGGACGACATTCTGGAAAATGCCATTGCCCGGTATAATGTGTGATTTGCCATGGAAAGAAACGAGTTTTTAAGCCCTCTGGTAAATTTGATGCACCAAAAGCGGTGGGAGGATGCATACGTTTGGTTTCGGGAACATCAAAACCGGTTTTCCCGGCGGGAGCAGCGGCTGATTCGTGCCGTGCTGTCCAGACGGCTTTGGCGTGCGCCTGTATTACTGGCGGTGGTGACGCTGGTGCTGCAAGTGACAGCTGCCGGCCTGTTTGACAACCAGATTCAGGATTTCTTCTCTTTTCTGGGCAGATCATTCCGGCCCTATATGTATGTGGCTTCGGTGGTTCCGCTTCTTGTCAATTTGGCGTTGGCGATCCTGCTGGCCATTCAGTGTTATGAGCGGCTGGTATTCACCTTCCGCATGTTCGGGCTGCGCCCGCTTTGGGGCAGAGCGGTTGCGGCTTGGGCGCTCACTCTGCTTCTGGCAGGATGGTCTGTGTATTCGCTGGTTCCCTATATCCAGGACTTCCCCTTGGTGGCGGCGGGGGAGTGGCGTACCGGCATTGTTACCAGAGAGCAGCAGGAGGCTACAGCCATGAACAATGTGCTGGTGGAAATGGGGCGGGAGCCGGAGGGAGAATACGATCCTATTCCGTGGTACTCCAATCCCCGCTGGTCCAAGCTGCTCATGCCCATCATGCCGGGGCTGTATAACCGCTGGGTGTGCGACATTCATGTGGACGATGTCACCTGCCGCATGGGGCGGCTTCAGTTTGACCTGACGGACTATGATAGCAACATCTATCCGGTGCGGGTGGATTATCTGCCCCACAGCAAACTGGTGTTGTGGATTTCTTGCGGGGAGGGCTAATCCGTGGACAAAAAAAGAAAATGGAGATGGTGGCTTCCGGCCTTGGCTTCGACCGTTGTGCTGCCTGTCTGTGCCTTGATTGCTCCCTCTGTGATGAAGTCTGTGTTTTGGCAGTTTGGGAGTGATCCGGCAGTAGCCGTTCTTCAAGGCGAACACTTGGGAGCAATCATCCGCGCAGCGCTGTTGACCGCAGCCCCTGTTGTTCCGATCGTGTGCTTTATTCTCGAGCAGGTCGGCGTTCGTCGCGCGCGATGGCAGCGGCAAAACAGCCGACCGCCGGAGTTTGCCACACAGGAGGAACGCAAGGCCTTCTATCTCAAAGAGCTGGACCGCGAGAAACACGCGCGGCAAGGCACACCTTGGATTGTCTATGCTGCCTTATGCGGCCTGTCTATCTTGTTGTTCGGCAGCGGAGTGCTTCGAGCGGCGCTGCCCCGACAGATTGAGGAGACCGGTCAGGATTTGGAGGCATATCGCACCGGTCACCCCACGGTTTATGAGGGACCGCTTCAGCTGGTGGATCGCCAGCTGCGTGATGGGGTCAGAGCGGTTCCCGACAAGCGTTTTGTGTATTACGATTCGGCAGAGGACTCCCTGCGGTGCGCTGCGACCTTGCTTTCCCAGACCCAACTGATGCAGGAATCCTATACCGTGACCTATCTGCCGGAAACGGGTACGATCCTCACCATCACGGACGCCGCCGGAAATCTGCGCACCGGAGGGGCGGAAACCGAACTGTCTGCGCCGTCGGGATGCTGGCTGTACGGTGATTTGGCGGTGCCCATCTGTGATGAAGTGGAAGGGTATGCCGCCTTGTCCCAAGAGCAGCAGGCGCTGTTCGATTTGATGTATTCCGAGGTACTCAGCGGCGGCGTAGCGGCGGGAGAGATACCGACCCGGAGTTTTGACTTGCCCTATCCACTCAAAAAGGACGAATTCAATGCTGTGCTGGAGTTGTATGAGACATCGGTAGCTGCGGAAAAGCATCCGAACCATGGTTACCGCACGGATGACGGGCGTATTGTCCGGCAGGCGTACTGTTATGGTATCACCTATGCAGCATAAAACCGATGATATCGATGGCAGGATTATGATTGCCGGCTGCTTGCCGCCGAACAAAGCGTCCAGAGCTTGCAGGCGGCATGGGTGGAAAGCGGAGATAACAAACCTTTGCATTCCATCTGGAAGCGTTGTGTACGGGAATCCTGACTGAAAGTACCAATGATGAAAAAGGAGAAAAGATTTGGATATCACAATTTCTGGGGTTGTAACCTTACTCATTATTCTTGTTTTTTTATCGGCACTGCTGGCAAGGGCTTATGAAGTCGGTCCGATTATCTGGTTGAAACGGGTGTTGCGGCGAAAACGGGCGCAGGAGGGAACGGACCGTCGGGAATTGGTAGCCCGCGTGCGGCAATTGCTGCCTCAGGCCAATGACGATACGGTGGTTTTCTCCCTGCATCGGGAAAGCTCGGCCAGCGGCGGCAGCAAGATAACGGTTTTAAGCAGTACCTATTATCCCAGAGTGTTTGTCGTGGACGGGGACTCCTTGTGGATGATACCGATGGCCTATGACAAGAGAAAGCGGCATTATGAACTGGGAGAGCCGGTCCAGTTTACGGCTGATGCCGTAAGGCAGATAAGCTTGACCGGAACGCGCGGGAAAACGCTGACCGTCAACTTCCTGCTGGAGTTAGACGGCCGCAAGCGGGATATAGACATGGATTTAACGCCGTTCTGTTTCCGGAAAAACTCGTTTTATCCCTTTGACCTTATGCAGGAAACGGCCTGTGACAGAGCTTTGAAAGTCGCTGAAAATATGGCTCGCATCGCTTGCAATCTGACTCCGGAGGAGCTGGAGGCAGGCCGGTTAAAAGAAGAGTGCAGTCAATATGGCACATATGCCGCTTGCGCCGGCATTTTTGGCGTTCTGCTTACGCCAGCGAACAATCTTCCCATTGTTCTGGCCTGCTTTGCAATTTCGCTGCTCTTGTTCGGGCGGATGATTGCAAAAAAACAGATTCCAAAAATCAGCGCCATTGTGGTACTCATAGAGGCTGTGGGAGCCTATCTGCTGATGCAGTAATCCCTTTGGGTGACAGGTTGTACTGTGCTGCAACCAAGATAAACGAAAATGGAGAAATGATTATGTATCTTTTTACACTTGTTATTCCCTTTCTGCTGATCGTAGCGGTAGTGATATTCATTATTGTGATGGCGAAAAAAGGCGCGTTTCGTTCAAAGACGACTCCCCAAATTACAATGCGAAATGGTGAAGTTCCCATCTTGGCAACTCATGTTGTCTGGATGCAGAAAAAGGTTTACCTCAACAAATACCGTATTCCGCATGGAGTGCTGGACATCACAAATCAGCGGGTGGTATATACCCGAACCTCTGGTGACAAAGTGGATTTTGCTCTGGAAAAGGCCGATATTGAGGCGGCGATTCATACGGCGGGCATACGTGTCAAGATTCAGGCAAAGGACGGAATGGTTTATGCGCTCAATACAATGCCCGTTAAGGACACATTGGACGCATTGGAGCAGATGGGGGTCCCTGTGCAGAGATAACATGGTACAAAGTCCCCGGATGTTATGTCATTGAGAATAATATGCCTTTTGAGCATGTAAGAATCGTTATTATAAGTATTTGCTATTTGCCTATCGCTGGCATACAATAAAAGAAAAATGATAAGGGGCGAGCAAATGAATATCGCGGATCGGAACGAAATTGAAAAGGGTCTGGACGACCCGGAGGCGATGCGTGCGGCATCGCAGCGCGCTCTGCGCCTGACGATGGAATTGAACGGCAGCTATTTTGAACCGGCAGAGGTTCGCCGTCGTTTTTTTGAACTGATTTGTCAGCCGGAGGAGGAAACCTTCTGCCTGTTTCCGCCGTTTCATACGGATTACGGAAAGAATATTCGCGTAGGGAAAAATGTATTTATCAATACCGGCTGTCATTTTCAGGATCAGGGCGGCATCGAAATCGGTGACGGGACGCTCATCGGGCATAACGTCGTTTTGGCGACGCTCAATCACGATGAGGACCCGGATTTGCGGCATATCCTGCATCCTGCTCCGATTGTGATTGGCAAAAATGTTTGGATTGGCGCAAATGTGACCGTCGTGGCAGGTGTGACAATAGGAGACGGCGCCATTATTGCTGCGGGCGCGGTGGTGACCAAGGATGTGCCGCCAGATACTATGGTCGGCGGCGTACCGGCAAAGGTAATCCGCAAGGTCCGTCGGCAGGCATAAGGGCATCCGACACGGCGGATTGGCCCTCGGACTATTGTGCATTTGTGTTCCCTTTGGTAAAATAGATACCACCCCGGCGGCTGAGCCGCAGGGGTGGATTTACAGAAGGGAAGAGAAAACATGCAGTTATCGCATTTGGATGCTAAGGGCAATGCGCATATGGTTGACGTTGGAAAGAAGCCGATCACAGCCCGCATGGCGGTGGCGCAGGCGGAAATCGCTATGCAGGCGGAAACGCTTGCCATGATATGCAACGGGGAAATACCCAAAGGCGATGTTTTTTCTTGCGCGCGTATTGCAGGCATTATGGCAGCAAAACGGACGTTTGAATTGATTCCCATGTGTCACCCGCTGCCGATAGATGCGGTTACAATCGATTTTGAAGCCCGAGAACCGGCGCATGTGCTGGTGAAAGCGACGCTGCGGTGTGATTGGAAAACCGGGATTGAGATGGAGGCGTTGACAGCCGCAAGCGTGGCCGCATTGACGGTTTATGACATGTGCAAAGCGGTGGACCGCGGTATGGTAATACAGAATATCTGCCTGCTGGAAAAAACGGGCGGTAAGTCCGGGCATTTTGTCAGGGAAGCGGAAAAAACAGAATAGGTATGCGGCGTGCTGCAGTTTCGGAAGGCAGTAAAACAGCCGGATCGTATCTGATACGATCCGGCTGTTTTTGGTGTTTCGGATAAAAATGTGCAATATTTTGGGCAATTACTGCAGATGCTTGATATAGTCGCTCGGATTATGTCCAAACTCACGCTTGAAAGCCTTGAGAAAGTTGGAATAATCGTTAAAGCCACAGCGCATACAGGCGTCGGTGACAGGCACACCGGTGCGCAGCATGTTGCGCGCAACGGTCAGGCGTTTTTTCATAATGAACTGATAGAGCGTCAGGCCGGTATACTGCTTGAACTGATTGCTGAGATAATATTTACTGATATAAAAGGTACTTGCGAGGTGGTCAAGCGACAGGTTTTCGGTCAAATTATCGTTGATATAGGCCACAATCTGATTGATTTTTTCATTTTCCGTAATGTCATGCCGAATGGAGTCCGGCGTGTCAAAATACGCGCGGTTGAGGTACACCAGAAATTCCAGCAGGCAGGCATACAGCAAGGTCCGGCTGCCGAAATGCTGCTCGGCTTTGATTTGCGCCATATAGGCGCCATGCTGCTTGAGACGGGCAAGCAAATGGCTGTCCGGTCGGATAAGCTGGTATTTCTTGCGGGCCGTGTCGTTAAAACAGGCGGAAAGGTCATCGCCCCAATCCTGAAAGCGCGCGAAAAAGTCATCCTCCATCCAGATGACATAGCGCTCATATGGTTTGCCGGGGGTGATAACCGGACGGTGAATATCGCGGCTGCTGGTCAGCAGAATATCGCCCGGACGCAGCTGATAGGTGCGGCCTTCAATGATGTAATTGACATTTCCGGACAGGAAAAAGAAGATTTCATAGAACGGATGCTCGTGAAATTCCACATTCGGCGGAATATGGTCAAGGTAGTGGTGGAATTCAAAATCTTTCTCTTCCATGAACTGCCGCAGTGTAAATTCTTCTTTGTGTACATTCAATAAAATCAACCTCGCAATATTGTGTACATTTATATTATATAGCAATTTTTACTACATTTCAAGCATGAAACACCAAGATATAGCGCAATAATTGCTGTAAACTAAAACCAGAAACAAAGAAACGCAAACATGGAATGCATTTCCATCCACGTTACTTATCCGAATCAGCAAAGGAGAAAGGAACATGAAAACTTTTATTGGAGACGACTTTTTGCTGAACAGCGAAGCAGCGCGTATTCTCTATCATGAGCATGCAGAGAAAATGCCGATCTTCGACTATCACTGCCATCTCAACCCGCAGGAGATTTACGAGGATGTCCGTTTTGACGATTTGGCTCATGCATGGCTGGGCGGCGACCATTATAAGTGGCGCGTGATGCGTGCCAACGCGGTTCCCGAGCGCTGCATCACCGGCGATGCGCCCGGCCGTGAAAAGTTCGACCGCTATGCGGAGGTGATGCCCCGCCTGATCGGCAATCCGATCTATCACTGGTCGCATCTGGAACTGATTCGCTTTTTCGGCATTGACGATCTGCTCGACCCGACCACGGCGGATGCCATTTGGGACAAGGCCAACGCCAAGCTGCAAAGTCCGGCGGGCTCCTCTCGTTCGCTGATTATGGAGAGCAATGTGCGCGCGCTCTGCACCACGGATGACCCGATTGACGATTTGCAGTGGCACAAAAAGCTGGCGGCGGATACGGGCTTTGCGGTTAAGGTGCTGCCGACCTTCCGGCCGGAAAAGGCGCTCAACATCGTCGATCCCGGCTATCCGGTGTATTTGCAGAAGCTGGGCGCGGCGGCCAACATTCTGATCCGCACGATTGACGACGTCAAGCAGGCGCTGGCGCAGCGTGTGGAATACTTTGCGCAGGTCGGCTGCCGGCTGTCCGACCACTCCTTCGGTTCGCCGGACTTTACGGTTTGGGACGAAAGCGCGGCGGAGGAGGCTATGCGCAAGGCGCTGGCGGGCGAGTCGCTGCTTGACTATGAGGTTGCAGCCCACCAGTCGCTCATGATGGACTTCCTCGGCGAGCAGTACGCGGACCGCGGCTGGGCGATGCAGCTGCACATGGGCGCGATTCGCAACCTGAACACCAAGCTGTACCGTGCGCTTGGCGCGGATGTCGGCGGCGACGCCATCGGCGACCCGATTGCCGCGGCTTCGCTGGCAGCACTGCTCGACCGTCTGGCGGTGCGGGACAAGCTGCCCAAGACCGTGCTGTATACGCTCAATGCAGCGGATAACGACAAGCTGATTGCCGCAGCAGGCTGCTTCCAGGATGCAACGGCTGCCGGAAAGATTCAGTTTGGCTCGGCATGGTGGTTTAACGACCATTATGACGGCATGATCGCGCAGATGAAGAGCCTTGCCAACATCGGCGTACTCAGCCGCTTTATCGGTATGCTGACCGACTCCCGTTCCTTCCTGTCCTATCCCCGTCACGAATATTTTCGCCGTATTCTGTGCAATCTGGTGGGCAGTTGGGTTGCAGACGGCATGGCGCCCGCCGATTATAACCTGCTCGGCGGCATGATTGAGGATATTTGCTTCCGCAATGTGGAAACGTTCATTGGTTTAAATCAGTAATTTATTTGAGGAGGATTATATATGAAACTATCGTTCCGTTGGTATGGTGAATCCGACCCGGTTACGCTGGAGTACATCCGGCAGATTCCGGGTATGCGCTCGATTGTCTCGGCGGTATATGACGTAAAACCCGGCGAGGTGTGGCCGGAGGAAAGCCTTGCCAAGATGAAGGCCCAGTGCGAGGAAAACGGCCTGATTTTTGATGTGGTGGAATCCATCCCGGTATCCGAGGATATCAAGCTCGGTACGGACAAGCGCGATGCACATATCGATGTATACTGCGAAAACATCCGCCGCTGCGCGAAATACGGCGTCAAGTGCGTGACCTATAACTTCATGCCGGTCTTTGACTGGACGCGTACCCAGCTGGACAAGAAGGCGCCGGACGGATCGACCAGCCTTGTGATGTATTGGGAGCAGATGAAGGGCCTTGACCCGCTTACGGACGACATCAACCTGCCGGGCTGGGATGCCAGCTACACGCAGGATCAGGTGCGCGACCTGATTCGTGCGTATGGCGAGCTGGGCGAAGAAGGCCTGTGGAAGAACATTGAAATTTTCCTCAAGAAGGTTATTCCGGTTGCCGAGGAGTGCGGCGTTGTGATGGCGCTGCATCCGGACGATCCCCCGTACCCGATCTTCGGCCTGCCGCGTGTTATCACCTGCGAGAAGAACCTCGACCGTTACCTGTCCATTGTCGATTCGCCGGCCAATACGCTGTGCCTGTGCACCGGCTCGCTGGGCTGTGCGAAGTTTAACGATATCCCCAAGATGGTGCGCAAGTATTCTTCCATGAACCGCATCGGCTTCATGCACATGCGCAACGTTAAAATCATGGAGGACGGCTCCTTTGAGGAGCGCGCGCACCTGTCCAGCTGCGGCAGTCTGGATATGTATGAGATTGTCAAGGCGCTGGTCGAAACCGGCTTTGACGGCTATGTCCGTCCCGACCACGGCCGCATGATCTGGGGCGAGACCGGCAAGCCGGGCTATGGTCTGTATGACCGCGCGCTGGGCGCGACTTACCTCAACGGCCTGTTCGAGGCATGTGAGAAAGCGCTGTCTAAGTAAGCGGACAGCGAAGAAAAAGTGAAAGTATAAAAGAGAATGGACAGGAGGAACGTCTGCACGATGAAAACCTTCAAAAAAGTGCTGGCGCTCGCGCTGGCAACGGTGATGTCAGCGGCTGTACTGACCGGCTGCGGTCAGGGCTCGGATGGCAGAACAATCATCCGAATCGGGCATAACCAGTCGACCAATCACCCCACCCATATTGCACTGGTAGCATTTGAAGAATTTATTGAAAGCAAGCTCGGCGATAAGTATGACGTTGAGGTGTTTCCGAGCGAACTGCTCGGTTCGCAGAACGAGATGGTGCAGCTGACACAGACCGGCGCAATCAACTTCTGTGTAGCATCCAACTCGCTGCTTGAAACCTTCAGCACGAATTACACCTTGTTTAACCTGCCGTATCTGTTCGCCAGCGCGGAGGCGTATCACGCTTCGATGGATGACGAATCGATCACCGGCCCGATTTTTGAGTCCACCAAGGACGCGGGTTTTGAGGCAGTGACATGGCTGGATGCCGGTACCCGCAACTTCTACACGGTCAGCACGCCGATTGAGACGCCTGCCGACCTCAAGGGTCTGAAGATTCGCGTGCAGCAGTCGCCGACCAACGTGCAGATGATGAGCCTGCTGGGCGGATCGGCCACACCGATGGGCTTTGGCGACGTATATACCGCGCTGCAGAGCAAGATTATCGACGGCGCGGAAAACAACGAGCTGGCCCTGACCGATAACGGACATGGCGACGTGTGCAAATATTACTCTTACGACATGCACCAGATGATCCCGGACATTCTAATCGGCAATATTGCCTTCCTCGATGGTCTGAGTGAGGAGGAGCGCGCCATCTTTGAAGAGGGCTTCCAGCTGGTCAATCAGGTGCAGCGGGCGGAATGGACCGATGCGGTCGCGGCAGCGAAGGACCGTGCGGCAAACGAGCAGGGCGTGCAGTTCCTGTACCCCGACACCAAGCCGTTCCAGGAGGCCTGCGCACCGATGCACGAGGATATGCTCGCGCAGTATCCGGATCTTGCGCCGATTTATGACGCGATTCAGGTGTACAACGAGCAGTATCCGTCGGCCGAGTCTTGAGGAGGTGCGTAACACATGAAAACACTCAGAAATATTCTGACCAAATTGCTCAATGTGCTGGCCGGCGTGAGCTTTATCGCCATGGTCGTACTGACCTGCTGGCAGGTATTCACCCGTTACGTTCTGAAAAACCCGTCCTCCTGGTCGGAGGAGCTGGTTTCCTATCTGTTTGCTTGGGCAAGTCTTCTGGGCGCGTCGCTGGTCACCGGCGAGCGCGGCCACATGAACATCCCGATTCTGGTAGAGAAGATGAACCCTGCGATGCAGAAGGCGCTGGGCATTTTCGGTGAGCTGATTGCCTTTGCGTTCTCCCTGATTATTCTGGTGTACGGCGGCGTGCAGATTTCGCAGCTTGCAATGGGCCAGATGACCTCTTCGCTGGGCGTTGCGGTCGGCGTATTCTATGTTGTCATGCCGCTGTGCGGTGTGCTGAACATGATTTATACCGTCCTGAATATTGCGGATATCTGCAAGGGTACCGGTTTGGACGCAAAGAAGGAGGGGGCGTAACATATGGCAATGCAGTCTTTGCTGATTATCATCGGCGTGCTGGCCGTTTTGCTGGT
>DYCA01000008.1:343-42845 GCA_019418305.1 Clostridiales bacterium | reverse complement strand
CCATTGGTATTTCCTCGCTGATTGCGATTCTGCAGACGGTTTCGCTGGAAGTATCGGTGGTAACCGGCGCTCAGCGTATCTTTGTGGGCATGAGCAAGTTCAGCCTGACCGCCATCCCGTTCTTTATCCTTGCGGGCAACCTGATGAATCAGGGCGGTATCGCCAAGCGGCTGGTCGATTTCGTCATGGCGATTCTGGGCAAGCTGCCCGGCGCGCTGCTGGTGACCAACATCGGCGCAAACGCGCTGTTCGGTGCGATTTCCGGTTCGGCTTCGGCCGCGGCCGCCGCAGTCGGCAGCATGGTGGAAAAGGGCGAAGAGGAGCAGGGCTATGACAAGGCGCTCTGTGCGGCAACCAACGGCGCATCCGCCCCGTCCGGTCTGCTGATTCCGCCTTCGAATGCACTGATTACCTACTCGCTCGCAGCGGGCGGTACGTCGGTTGCGGCGCTGTTCATGGCCGGTTATATTCCCGGCATCATCTGGGCGCTGTGCTGTATGGCGGTGGCGATTATCATTGCCAAGAAAAAGGGCTACAAGGGCATGCCCGGTAAATTTGATTGGAAAAACCTCGGCGTGTGCACTTTGAAGGCGATTCCGTCGCTGTCCCTGATTGTTGTTGTCATCGGCGGCATCATCGGCGGTATCTTCACCGCTACCGAAGGCTCGGCCATCGCGGCGGTTTACGCGCTGATTCTGGGTATCTGCTATCGGAATATCACGCTCAAGTCCTTCTGGAATATCGTAGTGGAAAGCGCCAAGATGAGCGGCATGGTCGTATTCTTAATCGGCGTGTCCAATATCCTCGGCTGGGTGATGGCGTTCACACAGATTCCGCAGGCGATTTCCGAGGCGCTGCTCGGTCTGACGCAGAACCCCATCATCATCCTGCTGATTATGAACGTTATCCTGCTGATTGCAGGTACGTTTATGGACGTTACCCCCGCGATTCTCATTTTCACGCCCCTGTTCCTGCCGGTCGTTAAGACTTTCGGCATGGACCCCGTGCAGTTCGGCCTGATTCTGGTGTACAACCTGTGCATCGGCAACATCACTCCGCCGGTCGGTAATACGCTGTTTGTGGCCATTAAGGTTGGGCGATCAAGCCTGTCCAAGGTCATGCCATATATGCTCTGGTATTATGTAGCGATCCTGATCGGTTTGCTGCTGGTCACTTATGTTCCGATGGTCAGCCTTGGATTGCCGATGGCGGCCGGACTGATTTAAGACAAAAACAGAAACAATTGGTGTGTTGTGGCTATCCTGCGCCATTGACAGGATAGCCGCGGGTACCGTTGCAAAACCCTTTGATAGTTGCGAAAGGAATGGTAGTATGAAACTCTGTCTGGAAGCATTGCAGGACAAGGAAGGCTGGCAGGCGGTCGGCGTCAAGCTGCCGCAGTTTGACGTGCAGAAGATGCGTGCGCAGACCGCGGAAACTCCGGTTTGGGTACATTTTGGCGCGGGCAACATTTTCCGTGGCTTTGTGGCGATGCTGCAGCAGGAGCTGCTCAACAAAGGCGAGGCCACCTGCGGTATCATTGCGGGCGACACCTTCGACTATGACATCATCAAGAAGATCTACAAGCCGCACGATGAGCTGACCATGATGGTCGGCCTCAAGCCGGACGGCACGACCGAGCGGGAGATTGTCGCATCCATCGCGGACAGCGTTTGCGCGGACAGCACGGACGCGGCCGAGATGGAAAAGCTGCGTAAGATTTTCGTGAATCCGTCTTTGCAGCTGGTCAGCTTCACGATCACCGAAAAGGGCTATGCGCTGCGCAACATTCAGGGCGAGCTGATGCCAGTGGTCGTGGAGGACATGAAGGCCGGCCCGTCCGGCGCGCGCCACGCGATGAGCATGGTTGCAGCGCTGATGTACGAGCGCTACAAGGCAGGCGCGTACCCCATCGCACTGGCCAGCATGGACAACTGCTCGCACAACGGCGAAAAGCTGCGCGGCAGCGTGCTCGAGGTTGTCGAAGCGTGGAAGCAGAACGGTCTGGTCGACGACGGCTTTGTTTCCTACATGCAGGATGAGAGCCGCGTTGCCTTCCCGTGGAGCATGATCGACAAGATCACCCCGCGTCCGGCCAAGGAAGTGGAAGAAGCGCTGCTGGCCGATGGCATCGAGGACATGGAGCCGATCGTCACCAGCCGCAACACCTTTATTGCGCCGTTTGTCAACGCGGAGATCCCGCAGTATCTGGTCGTTGAGGATAACTTCCCGAATGGCCGTCCGGCACTGGAAAAGGCGGGCGTGTACATGACCGACCGCGATACGGTCAACAAGACCGAGCGCATGAAGGTCACGACCTGCCTGAACCCGTTGCACACCGCGCTTGCGGTTTACGGCTGCCTGCTGGGCTACACCAGCATCGCCGCCGAAATGCAGGACACCGAGCTGAAGGGCCTCATCGAGCACATCGGCTATGACGAGGGCATGCCGGTCGTGACCGACCCGGGCATCATCAAGCCCGCGGACTTCATCGCTGAGGTTGTCGGCCAGCGCTTCCCGAACCCGTTTATCCCGGACACCCCGCAGCGCATCGCCACCGATACCTCTCAGAAGATTCCGATTCGCTTTGGCGAAACCATCAAGAGCTATATTGCGTCCGACAAGCTGGACGTCAAGAGCCTGACGTTTATCCCGCTGGCGATTGCGGGCTGGCTGCGTTATCTGCTCGGCGTGGACGACAAGGGAGAAACGATGGAGGTTTCCTCCGACCCGATGCTCGAAACCCTCCAGCAGCAGCTGGCCGGCATCGAGCTGGGCAAGCCCGAGAGCGTGGGCGATAAGCTGCGTCCGATTCTGTCCAATACGGCTGTGTTTGCCGCCGATCTGGTGGAAAACGGTCTGGCCGACAAGATCGAAACCATGTTCGGCAAGCTCATTGCCGGACCGGGCGCGGTACGCGCCACCCTGCAGGAATATCTGCGCGGTTGATTGCCAAGCTGAACTTTTGATTGCCTAAAATTCCGAAAAATGCGTCGCAGAACATGCTCTGCGACGCATTTTTTCAGTATTTGGAAGTAATGCGGTTAGGAGTAGACAACTTTTGCCGAATTGTTAAGTTCTTGTAAAGTACACAAAATAGACACAAAGCGCTGTCAGGAATGCACAACGTCAGGCGAATGATGCGGGCGAAGCGGCTGTGCAATCGGCATATTTGGGGAAATGCACAGAAAAAAGTTGCACAAGAATCGAGTTGCATCCCTCTTTTTTTTCGGTTATTATAAATAAATCATTTAGGCTGGAGGACATCCCTCCAGAGAAAACGAAGGCAAAGGAGAGAGGATTATGAAGCGACGACTCAGCTTATCCAAGCGGCTGCTCAGCCTGCTGCTGACCATTGCGATGGTTGCAGCACTGATGCCGGCTGCGCTCGCAGCGCAGCAAGCAAAATTCGTTATCGGGCCGTATCTGCTCGCGCCCAAGACGAACAGCATGGTTGCGGTGTGGGAGACGGACACCGGCGATGCGTCCACCATCCGGTGGGGCACGGACGCTAATGCACTGGGTGAGGCTATCACCATCGAGCGTGATCCGTCCGCACCGGCATACGGCGGCGTGCAGACCAACATTTTCCGGTACAAATTTACCGATTTGGAGCCGGGCGCACGGTATTATTATGAGGTGACGCTGGCAGGCGGCGCAAGCTGCAAAGGCACCTTCCGCACGCTGGAGGAAAACCCGGAAGAAGTGCGTTATATGTCGATTACGGATACGCACAAGTTTGACACCAAGAGCACCTTTGACAAGGCAGTTGCCGACTACGATCCCGCCTTCATCATTCACGGCGGCGATATGGTGGAAGGCACCGGCACGCAGAAGGAGCAGTATGCATTCTGGTTCAACAGCGGCGAATTTATCCACAATTATCCGGTGGTTTACGCCTGCGGCAACCATGATTTCAGCGATTACTTTAATATGTATGTGATCAATACCCAGACCGAGGAATACGGTTCGGTGGTTGAGGGCAACATCGCGTTTGACTACGGCGACATTCATTTCGACCTGATGGACAGCAACCCGTGGGCGCTGTTCCAGATGAACGCCGAGACCTCGGGCGGGCAGATGGACGCGGCGACCGCGAACAAAATTGAAAAGTCCGTACAGTGGCTGAAGGACGATCTGGCAGCCAATCAGGATAAAAAGTTCCGCATTCTGGTCATGCATCACCCGATTTCCGACCCGTACACCAAGATGCACATTGCATCGGTAGCCGAGGCAGGTCATGTCGATATGATGCTGGCAGGCCATACACACAGCTACGCTCGCGCGGTGTCCGATGACCCGACCATAGGCGCAGGCACAATTTACCTGACCCATCAGGATTCCCGTGCGGTCAGCGCCAAGGGCAGCTATATGACCCATACCATGAAGGGGGATGTGCTGACCACATCCAATATGGCCGAGGGCAAGGTCGTCGGCACGACTGTAACTGCGGTGGACAAGCAGCAGCTGTCGTACTCGAATGTGTCCATCCAGTCCGGTCCGGTGCCTTGCAACAGCGAAATTGAGATTTCCGCGACCGTGAAAAATGACGGCAAGGGCCTTGCGGCGGCGGTCATTCCGGTGGACGACAACGGCACCATGAAGTACATTTACGGCGAACTGGTCAGCGACAGCGGCGTGTCCACCTCGGGCGAGCCGGTGCGCGTCGAGTCCAACGGCGTTAAGACACTCGACCCCGGACAGTCCATCGAACTGCGCGGCACGGTCGAGCTGAGCACCATCGGAACGCACACCCTTAAAGTCGGCGGCAAGACCCAGACTGTACAGGTTGATTTCCGTCCGGCGACCTTCTCGTACACCAACGTTCGCACTAAGCTGGGCGATGGGGAGATCAGCGATATCAACAGCGATGTGCTGCACATCAAGGCGGACGTGACCAACATCGGTAATGAGGCCGGTACGGCGACTGCAACGCTCTATATTGACGACAAGGCGGTTGAGAGCAAGCAGTACAGCATGGACGCAGGCGGCGTCAAGACCTGCGAATTTACCTATCAGTTTGAAAAGTCCGGCGATTTCAAAGTGCGCATCGGCGACTCCGCCGTGCAGACCGTGTCCATCGAAGGCTCAATTCAGGGCATGCCGATGGTCAAGGACAAGTCCGGCATGGGCAACAACGGCTATCTGCATGGCGCGCCCACGCTCGGCACAGATGAAAACGGCAAGGGTACAATCATCCTGGATGGCGACAAGGACTATGTGGAGATTCCGGATAACGGAAACTTTACGATCACCGACGGCATCACCGGCATGGTTTGGGCCAAGCTCCCGAACTGTCCGGGCACCGGCATCGATACGCTGACCCCGACCGGCCGCGACCACAACCCGCTCATGACCAAGGGTGTGTCGATCGGCTGGGGCACCAACTACCTGTACCGCATGGCCGTGCGTGCCACCGGTAAGGTCACGGTCGGCATCGGCTTTGACAACGACAACGGCGAGTTCTTCTGGAACGATGATGACGCGGACGATAACGCGGGCATCAAGAAGGGCGAGTGGGTGCAGTACGTCGGCGGCTTTGACCGCACGACCGGCGGTGATTCGTATCAGAACACCTATCACAGCGGCCATATCGACGCACCGGCGTTTGATTCCGAGATTAAAAACTGGCCGGGCGCTTCTACCTATATCGGCTTCTCGTACACCGGCGCACTGCTGACCAACCGCGGCCGCGGCATCGACCGCACTATGCTTGCAGGTGAGATTTCGCAGGCTCGTCTGTATCAGAGCAAACTGAGCGAAAGCGAAGTTTCTTCGGTAAAGGCCAGTCCGGCGGCTGCCGGCCCGAAGAGCAGCGATATGGTGCTCTGGCTGGACTTTGATTCTTCCAATATTGTACAGACCGGTACACATACCACGGAGTGGGTCAAGGTATCCGGCGCGCCCGAATCTCTGGCCTATGACGCGGTAATTGAGGGCGACTCCAAGATCGACGCAACGGTTGAATTCTCGCAGGATGGCAAGACGGTTTCCGCTTCCAAGCAGTATGCGCTGCAAAACGGCGCCGGGACAATTGACCTGACCGGTGCGGGCGAGGGCGCTTATATGCGCATTGTCACCAAGTTTACCTCGGATTTGGGTACAGACGCAAGCTATCTGCCTGTCCTGAATACCTACACGCTCAAGGCAGGCAATGAGACCGCATGGAACACCTGGGCCGACTGGAAGAAGGGCACTTTCACGGACGGCGCAGGTCATCAGTCCGCGGATGTATACCGCGCCCTATCTGCTGATTTTGACGATTACTCCGGCACAGTGGACGAAGGCACACCGGTCAAACCGACCGAGCCGAGCGGCGAACTTGGCTGGGATGTTCCGTCCGGCTACTGGGCGGCAGAGACCATCCAGAAACTGATTGATAATGGCATCATTAAGGGAGACGGCGACGGCAGCGTACGTCCGGAAGACCGCATCACGCGCGAAGAAGTCGCTTCTCTGCTGGTTAACGCGCTGGATATCGAGCCGGCAGCAGACGCGGCGGTTGACCCTGCCGACAATTCCTCCAAATGGGCAGCGGGCGTGCTGCAGGCAGCCAAGGACGCCGGTATCATGCAGGGCGATGAAAACGGCCATATGAACGGTCTGGACAATGCGACACGCGCAGAAGTGGCAGTCATGATTGCCCGTGCGGCGCAGATTTCATCGGACGACCTGACCGTCTTGGATAAGTTCTCCGATGCCGGTGCGATTCCGGGCTGGGCGCAGTCTTCGATTGCGGGTCTGGTTTCTCAGGGCAAGATGAACGGCTATGAGGACAGCACGCTTCGTATGAACAACCTGATTATCCGTGCGGAGGCATTCCAGCTTCTGTCCGGCATTCTGGCAGCATAACTGAACCATGACAGACGGACAAAGGCCGGGGCAAATGCCCCGGCCTTTTTGTGCATGCGTCGATTTTATCCAGCTTCCGTGAGCAGGATGGAGGTGTCCGGCAGTACGCCGCGATAGGCCTCCGGCAGAGCGTCCGTAATCAGGTATTGGACCGCGCGCAGCTCCGCCACAGAGTACATGGCAATCTTGCCGAATTTTGTGCTGTCCGCCATCAGATACCATGAGCGCGTGATGGAGGGCAGGCTCCGGTAAATATGGGTGGAGACAATCGAGTGTACCGTCAGGCCGGCCTGCAGGTCAATGCCGGAAATGCTGGTGAAGGCTTTGGAAACAAAAATGCTGTTGGTAAAGGCGGTGGGATTTTCCGGGCTGG
Source organism: Clostridiales bacterium (assembly GCA_019418305.1). GTDB lineage: Bacteria > Bacillota > Clostridia > Oscillospirales > Butyricicoccaceae > Agathobaculum. Next base: position 35,620 of record DYCA01000008.1, on the reverse strand, counting down.
AAAACAGCGTGTGCGCATCGGTGGAGGTGACCTCGCCGCCGAGCAGATATACCCGTGCGTCGCTGCGCAGCAGATCACTGAGTGCGGTGATGTTGTTGGTGACAACCGACAGGTCATGGAAACGGTCGAGCAGACGGGCCAGATAGCAGCAGGTCTGCCCGGAGCCGAGGAAAATGCTGTCGCCATCGTGGATTTCCGCACAGGCGCGCACAGCCAGTGCAGCACGGACGCGATCATCCGCGTGGGCGAGTGCGGGCGGCAGGGCGCTTTCCGCAAGCAATGCGCCGCCATAGATGCGCCGGGCAATTCCTTCCTGTTCCAGATGCTCCAAATCCTTGCGGATGGTCACTGTGCTGACATCAAACTGCTTGCTCAGCGCATCGACAGATACTTTTTTCTGCAGGAAAAGCAGTTTGCGGATTTCTTCCAAACGGCTGGTCATATACGCTCCCTCCTTGCTGGTTTGAGTATAAACGAAATAGAATGAAATGTCAATTTTACAAAACGAAAGTGAAAAAAAGCGAAAGTTGAAAGTACAATATTGCGGTGCTATGATAAAAACAACAGAAGGAAACAAACGCTGCGGGAGGAATCTATCATGCAAATCATTCGGGAACGAGAAATTGACCTGCTGCTGGCGGGCCGCGCGGGGATTGACTTGAATACGACCTGTGCAGGCTGCACTTTTTCAGAAATTCCGTCCTTTACCAAGTCGGTGGGCGGTTCGCCGGCCAATATCGTGCAGGGGGCGGCTCGGCTGGGCCTGAAAACCGGTTTTCTCGGTAAAATCTCCCGCGATGGGATGGGCGAATACATTCTGGAAACCTTCCGAAAAGCGGGCATCCGGACCGAGGGCGTGGTTGTTGACCAAACGGGTGCGCGCAACTGCATTGCGCTGACCGAGATTATCAGCCCGGAGCAAAGCGGCGGGTATACGACGGATGGAGAGGCGTTCCATCATGGTACCTATCTTTACCGTACAGGCACGGCGGATTTGCTCTACACGCCTGAGGAGGTAGACCGTACGCTGCTGGGTCAGGCCAGAGCGGTGCTGCTGTCCGGTACGGCGTTTTCGCAGTCGCCGTCGCGGGAAGCCATGTTTGAAATCCTGCGTCTGGCGCGGGAGCTGGGAGTATGGACCGTGCTGGATATCGATTATCGTCCGTTTGGCTGGCAGTCGCGGGAGGAAACCGCGCAATGCTATGCGCAGGCAATCGCGCAATGCGATATGGTCATTGGCAACCGGGAGGAGTTTGATGCAGTCGAATACCTGACTATGCCGCAAAACCGAGATAATGCGAAATCGGCGCGGGCGTTGATTGAGCAGGGCGTGCAACTCGTTATTGTGAAGGATGGCGCCAAGGGTTCGGTTGGCTATACGGCAGAGGGGGATGTGGTACCTTGCGGCAGCATCCCGACCGCTGCGATCAAGACCTTTGGTTCAGGAGATGCTTACGCGGCGGGGCTGATGTATGGCCTGCTGCGGGAAAAGGGGCTGACCTATGCCATGCAGTTAGGTACGGCGTGCGCGTCGCTGGCGTTGACGACAATCAGCTGCGGTGATGCGATGCCGGATTTTACCGCGGCGGAGGCGCATCGAGCCGCGCATGAAGGGGTGATGATGCCGTGAGATGGACACAGGACTATGTTGCGCGGGCGGCGGCCGAGCGGCGCATTGTGGCAGGCTTTAATGTGTTCGGCTATGAAGATGCGCAGGCGGTCATCCGTGCGGCCGAGCGGGTGAGAGCACCCGTGCTGCTCATGGTCAACCGCGATGCCAGCCGGGTAATGGCAGTGGAGCATTGGGGCGCGCTGCTGGGATCGCTGGCAAACGCTGCGGCGGTACCGGTTGGGGTGCATCTGGATCACTGTTCGGAAACCAATACGGTTTTGCGCGCCATCAACAGTGGATTTTCCTCGGTGATGTATGATGGATCCAAGCGGCCGATTACGGAAAATTTGAAAATCACTGGCGAAATTGTGCGGCAGGCGCATGCAAGACAAGTGCTGGTGGAAGCGGAGTTGGGCACGGTGCCGTACAGCGACTTAGGCGAGACGGAAATCCGCTTAACCGACCCGGAGGAGGCGCGCCGCATGCAGCAGGAAACCGGTGTGGATTGGCTGGCGGTTTCGGTTGGGAATATCCACCGGCTGGAAATGCAAAAAGTACCGATTCGGTTTCCGGTGCTGCGGAAGATAGAGCGGTCGTGCACGCTGCCGCTGGTCGTGCATGGTGCAAGCGGAATTGTTGAGCAGGATGTACTCCGGCTCAAAAAGACTCAGGTCGGCAAGATGAATTTCGGCACGGTGCTGCGCAAAGCGTTCGGCTATACGCTGCGGGAGCAGATGGAGCAGTATCAGGCGGAGTTTGACCGGCTGCGGCTGTTTGATAAGCCGACGGCGCAGGTAGAAGAACAGGCGTATCAAATCATTGACATGTTATGGCGGGAGGAAACAGAACAATGAGACTGCATCAGGGAAAACCGTTTGAAGCGGGCTATCAGGCCATCACCGAATTGGATGGCAAACACAGCGAAATGCTGATGGATTTCGGTATTTTAAAGCTGGCAGCGGGCATGGAGTTTACAGATGAAAAACCGCTCGAACGCGTATTTGTGCTGCTGTACGGCGAAATCGAAGTGGAGCTGGACGGCAAAGTCATTCATGCTTCGCGGCCCACCTATACCAATGACACCATCTGGAGCATCAATCTGCCGAAAGACAAGGCGGTCAAGCTGCGCGGCGTGGCGCAAGACAGCGAGGTGGCGGTCATCCGCACGGAAAACGACAAGGACTTTGCGCCGGTCGTGCGCGCCGGGGACGATGTAGTGGAAGAGGTGCGCGGCCGCGGCTTTATGAACGAGGCGGGCACACGTATTGTTCGCACGGCACAGGATATCCGCCTGTCGCCGGAGTCCAACATCATGTTTGGCGAGGATATGCATTATCCCGGCAAATGGTCTGGATTCCCGTCGCATTCGCATGCCCAGCCGGAAATTTATTTTTATAAATTCTATCCGGAGAACGGTTTCGGCCTGCTGCGTCTGGGAGATGAGGGTGTGCTGCTGGAGCATAATGATACGGTGCTTATCGAGCCGAATAAGGTGCATCCGCAAGTGGCTGCACCGGGTTATGCGATGTATTATCTTTGGGTGATTCGCCATCTGGACGGCAATCCGTATATCAAGCCGGATTTTGACCCGCAGTATCTATGGGTGGAGCAGCCGGGTGCAAAATACTGGCCGGAGGCATAAATCCGCACGAAAACAGCAAGGCCCGTCCGCAGCAGCGGAAAACGGGCGGGAAAGGATGTATCATTATGGCAGGCAAAGCACTGCACACAAAGTCAATTTGGAAAAGCAACCTTCTCAGCGATATCCGTATTGCCAAGCAGGCGGGCTTCGGCGCACTGGAGATGGCGGGGACCAAGGTGTGGGACTATCTGGAGGCCGGCTGCACACCGGAAACGGTAAAAGAAGCGCTGGCACAATATGATATGCGCATCATCAGCATCAACGATATCGCGCATGTGGAGCGCACGGATGATGATAACATCGCCCGCATGCTTCGTGAGACGGAAACGCTGTCTGCATTTGCGCGCGAGGTGGGCTGCGACTGTATTCAGCTGGTGCCGCTCTGCGCTTTGGAAGGACGTCCGGAGGAAGAAGTTATTGAGCTGACTGCAAAGAATATCCGCCGCATCTGTGACATCGGGGCGCGGTATGGCGTGCGCTTTCAGCTGGAGCCGGTGGCATGGTCGCCCATCCATTCGCTGCGTACAGCCAAATTGCTGATTGATGCGGTCGGACGCGATAATTTCGGCACGGTCATTGATTTCTGGCATCTGTGGTATGGTGCGGAGACCACACCCGACGATGTGCGCGCATTGGACCCGTCGCTTATCTATCACATTCATTTTTGCGACGGACGCCGCAATGCGCCGGGGACGGTTTGTGATGAAACCGTGCTGCGCGGCTGCTATGCAGGCGAGGGTGATATCCCACTGATGGAGTGGGTGCAGGCGGTCAAGGACACCGGCTATGACGGCTGGTGGAGCTATGAGCTGGTCAGTGCGAAACACTGGCAGGCGGATACGGCGGCAGTGGCTGCGGAAACCAGCCGTTTGCTGGACCGATATGTGTTTGACAAGGCATAACAGGAAAAGAAAAAAGCAAGGCACCGCTTACAGCGGTGCCTTGCTTTTTTGTCTGAAAATCGTGGCTTCTGACTCACCCACAGAATCAGGCCAAATACGGTGCTGCAATACGGCCGATGCCGTTGGGGTCGGTCTTGCGCCATGCGGCAAAGTCCTTTCCGGAAGCGGCAACGGTCCTGCCCAGCTCGACCAGAAATGCGGGGATTTCGCTTTCCAGGATAGTGCCCAGCTCACGGCCCATCGCTTCGCAGCCCTGGCGGTCGCAGCCGCCGACAAACAACGTGAAAGCCGACTGCGGCTTACCGTCCACCAGCTTGGACGCACCGCGGAAACCGATGGAGCCGGTCTGATGTGTACCGCACGAGGAAGCGCAGCCGGAAATGTGCATCTGGGGCAGCGCGCCGTCCGGCAGACCGGCCTCGCGCACTGCTGCAATGCATGCGGCGAGCAGGCCCTGCGAGTCGCGCATGCCAACCTGACAGGTCATGCCGCCGATGCAGCTGACCGAGGTTTCAAACAGTGTGCGTGCGCTTTCCGCTGTGGCGGCAAGCACCTTTTGCGCTTCCGCGCCGGTCAGATTGACAATATAGGCAGCTTCGTCGGGCGCAAGGCGCAGTTCGGCGTCCGGCATGTCCTGCAGCAGGTCGCTGAGCGTGCACAGCGTTTCGGGCGCAGGCTGTCCGCCTATCGGATGCCAGACTACGGTGTACAGGCCGGGCTGCTTCTGTGTCAGCACACGCGGGCCGCTGAGCGTTGTGCCGTCGCCGGTTTTGGTAATCGCTTGCGGATCGACCGAAAGCGTTAAGTCTTCGCCGGAGGCATAGACCTCGTCCAGTTTTTCACAAAACGCTTTGATATAGTTCTGCTCACCGCCAAGGGTTTCCACCATATAACGGGTGCGGGCTTTGCCGCGGTTTTCATAGTTGCCGTAGGCGCGGAAAGTCAGCCACATAGCCTTGATATAATACAGGATCTGCGAGGGCTCTACGGCTTCGCCCACCTGTACGCCCATACGCGGATTGTTGCCCAGACCGCCTGCGCTGTATACGTCGAATTTGCCGTCTGCACGTGCGACAAATCCAAGGTCGCGGTAGGTCGCGTGCGTTTGATTGGCCGGCGAGTTGGAAAAGCCGACTTTGAGCTTGCGCGGCATCTTTTCGGCTTTGATGAAGCCCAGCAGGTAGTTGCCGGCGGCTTCCGCCCACGGCAGCGTGTCAAAATATTCATCTGTCTGCACGCCGGAGAGCGGAGAGCACATGACGTTGCGGGGAAAGTCGCCGCCACCGCCCATGGTCACGATGCCCGCGTCGAGCGCCTTCTCCATGACGGCGTACACGGTATCCTGCCCGAGGTCGTGCAGCTGGATGGTCTGGCAGGTGGTGAAGTGTACGCGCGGTATGGCATAGGTGCGGAGCATTTGCGCAACAAATGCCAGCTTTTCGCGTGTCACGCGACCGGCAGGCATGCGAAGGCGCAGCATGCTGGCTTTGCCGCCCTTCTGAGCATAGCTTCCGTAGTAGCCGGAAAAGCCCTTGTATTCGCCGAGCTTGATTTCACCTGCATAAAATGCCGCGGTCTTTTCACGGAAGGCGGGCAGGTCCGCTTTCCAGTTCTGGGGATTGATGGTGTTCATGGATATCCTCCTTGTTTGATTCCAAGCAAAACCGACCCCGTGCGACAGTATGCAGCGGGGCGCTGATCGTCTTGTTCCTTATCTTGTCCCTATTATACGATATTTCACGCAGGATGACAATTTATCCGCGTTGATTATTAAATTTTTTCGGACTTGCAGAAAAAGCCCTGACACACAGGGAATATGACCGGTGTGTCGGGGCTTTGAGAGGAGGGGTCAGTTTTGGATTAGTAAAACCGAAAGGTCATTGACGTTGGTGCCGGTAGCACCGGTGATAATCAGGCCGCCGCAGGCAGACAGCGCATGGTAAGCGTCGTTGTTTGTTAGCGCTTGCTCTACCGAAATGCCCTGTGCGCACAGCACATCATACGTGGTTCCGTCGACATAGCCGCCGGCGGCGTCGGTTGGCCCGTCGGTTCCGTCGGAGCCGACCGAGAACACCGCCGCGTTGTCATGTCCGCGCAGGCCCGCGGCTGCGGCAAGTGCAAGCTCCTGATTACGGCCGCCTTTGCCGTGTCCGGTCAGATGCACGACGGTTTCACCGCCCGCGAGAAAGGCGCGCTTTTCGCCGCGCCCTGCGTAATGCTGCGCAATGTTGGACAGGAATACACCGGCATCCCGTGCCGTACAGCAGAGTGATTCGGTCAGGATTTCGGTGCGGTAGCCGAGAGAAATGCAGACTTCAGCCGCATGATGGCACAATACGGATATCCCCCCGATCACGCGATTATGCACATGGGGCAGTGTTTGGGGCAGCGTCTGCGCAAGCAAGCTCCACTCCTTTGCGGAAAGTGGCAGCCCGTACCGCTCGGCAATGGGGATCGCCGAGTCCGCAGCGGTTTCGTCCACTGCGCTTAAGCCCGAGGCGATGACATCCGGACGATCGCCCAGAACATCACTGAGCAGCAATGCTTCTACATGAGCAGGTGCGCAGTGCTCGGCTAGCCGACCACCCTTGACCATGCTGAATCGTTTGCGCACAGCGTTCACTTCCGTGATATCCGCGCCCGAGGCAAGCAAAGCCTGTGTGATGCGTTGCATCACGTCAAGCCCGATCAGCGGCAGTTCGAGCAGCGCTGAGCCGCCGCCGGAAATCAGCAGCAGCACGGTGTCCTGCGCGGTGAGATTTTGCGTCAGGCTGAGTGCGCGCTGCGCGGCACGCACAGAATTTTCGTCCGGCACGGGATGACCGGCCTCGATGATCTCCAGACCGTCGAGCGGGCCTTCGCTGTGTCGGTATTTGGTGACAACAAGGCCCGTGGAAATTTGCTTGCCGAGCACCTGCTGCGCGGCCTGCGCCATGCGCCATGCGGCTTTGCCAACCGCCAGCAGAATGGTGCGTCCGGCAGGCTGCTGCCAGTCCGCCAGTGCGTCCTGCACGGCGCGGTCGGGCAGGGAGGCGCGAATGGCTGTCTGATAAATGGTTTCCGCATCGGTGCGCAGACTCATAGCGGTTCCTCCTTTGACTCAGTCCACAACGTGAATGGGGGTACCCGCAAGCCATTGGGACAGATTGTTTGCCGCCATGTCCATGATGCGTGCGCGGCTCTCGCGGGAGGCCCAACTGATGTGCGGGGTGATGAAGCAGTTTTTGGCATGCAGCAGCGGGTTATCGCCTGCGATTGGTTCGGTGGAGACAACGTCCAGACCGGCGGCGTAGACCTTGCCGCTTTCCAGTGCGTCCGCCAAATCCTGTTCGTTGATGAGCGGCCCGCGAGAGTTGTTGAGCAGGATGACGCCATCCTTCATTTTTGCGATGCTTTGCTTGCAAATCATGCCGCGTGTTTCGGGAAAGAGCGGGCAGTGCAGCGCAATCACGTCGCTTTGTGCATATAGCGTGTCCAGTGAAACATAGTCGCCGATGGCGCGCCCCTCGTCGCAAGGGGTGTTGTCATACGCGAGAATATGCATTCCCATGGCCTTGGCGATGCGCGCTGTCTGCCGGCCGATGCGGCCGAAACCGATGACGCCCATTGTTTTGCCGTCCAGCTCGATGAGCGGATAGTCCCAGAAGCACCAGTCCGGGCAGGCTTGCCACCGCCCATCGCGCACGGCCTGCGCGTGATGGGCAACATGATGGCAGATCTCTAGCAGCATAGCGATCGCGTACTGTCCGACGGCGGCCGTTCCGTAGGAGGGAACGTTGGTCACCGGAATGCCGCGCTCGCGGGCGGCCTGCACGTCCACGACATCGTAGCCGGTCGCCAGTACGCCGATGTATCGGATCGAGGGGCAGGCATCGAGCGTTTCGCGTCGCAGGGGTGTTTTGTTGGTGATGACAATTTCCGCGCTGCCGATGCGTGGAATGATCTTGTCAACAGGGGTGCGGTCATAAACCGTCACCTCGCCCAGCGCTTCAAATGGCGCCCAGGATAGATCTCCCGGATTTTCGGTGTAGCCGTCCAAAATGACGATTTTGCTCATGACAAATCCTTCTTTCCTTTGTTAATCCTCCGGCATGTCCCAGTGGAAACAGGCGTAGTAAGGTGTGGCTTTGCGGCGCAGATAATCGGCGTCGTCCTTTTTTGACCAGTCGTACAGGCCTTTTCCCACGCTGCGGCCGGTCTTGCCGGACGCCAGACCATCCAGCACGATCTGTTGGATGGCGCGGGTGCTGCACAGATCGGGGTAAACGGTCTGGGCGATGTCGCGCTCCAGGTTGAAGCCGACGTCGTCAAAGTATTCAAGCAGGCCAATGGATGCATAACGCATGCCGACTGCATATTTGATGGCTTTATCGATGTCTGCGACGGAAACCACGCCCTGCTCAACCAGATAAAGCGATTCGCGGAACAATGCCTGCGCCAGACGGTTGATGATGAAGCCGGGGACACTCTTGCGCAGTGTGACGACTTCACGGTCCAGCTCTTCCATGAACACACGCAGGCGGTCGATGGTCGCGGGCGAGGTGTTCGGGCCGCCGACCAGCTCGATCAACGGCAACATGTGTGCGGGCTGGAACGGATGTGTGACGGCAAAACGTTCGGGGTGCTCCATCTCGGCGGTCAGCAGTTCAACCGGGATGGCCGACGTGGTGGATGCCATCAGCGCATCCGGTGCGACGACCGCTTCAACCTGACGGTAAATGCCTTTTTTGACGTTTACCTCCTCAAATGCAGCTTCCAGAACGAATACGCAGTCTTTGAGATTTGCAGTGTCGGTGGTCAGGGTCAAGCGGCGCAGGATTGCCGTGCGGTTTTGTTCCGTCGCCAGTCCCTGCTGCACCAGTTCGTCCAGATTGCCTTCCAGAATGCTGCGGCAGCGCTTGAGGTCATCCTTATCCAGACCAACGATCGTGACTTCGCAGCCGTGTCCCGCCATCAGTGTTGCCATACCCGCGCCGACGCGGCCCGCGCCGACGACACCGGTTTTGTAATTGAGCATTTGTGTTTCTCCTTTCAAGCCGTGGATGCAATGGTTGCTACATCCCTATATCCAAGCAAGATGTTTGCCAAGAAGAGGAGAAACAGGGAAAAACAAGCGCTTTCTACAAAAAACGACGGTTATTTTCTACAATTCGACGAAAAACACAGTGCGTAAGCGGCGCGTTATCCAAATGTTTCAGGAAGGAGAAGCGGTTGACGTGAAACGGATGAAACACGATACGGAAAAGGGCGCTTTGGTGATATGACCTATGCTTCATTGCCTCGGCGGCTGTTCCTCTTCCCATTTTTTGAGCTGACGCCACAGCGTAACACGGCTCATACCAAGTGCTTGTGCGGCGGCGGTTTTGTTGCCGCCTGCGGCTTCCAATGCGGAAAGGATACGCTCCAAACTGTTTTCGGGCTGCAGTGCGGTCGCAAGCACAGAAGGTTGGGGCGGAATACACGTGGCATGGCTGGGGAGGAACGCAGGCAAATCGTCTGCATCGAGGGTGTCGCGATCATTGCACAGCACGCTCAACCGCTCGCAGAAGTTGCGCAGTTCACGGATGTTACCCTGCCAGTGCTGCTGCTCGAGACAGTGTGCAGCAGCGGCAGTCAACTGAAGCGGATGGCGGTTTTGGGCAATGCCGAATTCATTCAAAAAGGCGCGGGCGAGCATGGAAATGTCACTGCCACGCTCGCGCAGCGGCGGAATGGTCAAGTCGAGCACATCCAGCCGGTAATACAGATCCTCGCGGAATTCTCCTTTGCGCACCTGCTCGTATAGGTTGCGATTGCTCGCCGCGATGACGCGCACGTCGATGGGAATGACCTTGTCGTGACCGATGCGCATGATTTCCCTCTCCTGAATGACGCGCAGCAGGCGGCTTTGCAGGGCAAGCGGCATTTCCGAAATTTCATCGAGGAAAATCGTGCCGTTGTGTGCCAGTTCGAACAGGCCCGGCTTTCCTTCCTTGCTGGCGCCTGTGAACGCGCCGCCGACATAACCGAACAGCTCGCTTTCCAGTAGGTTTTCCGGGATGGCAGCGCAGTTGACTGCCACAAACGGCTGTTCACGCCGCGCACTGGCGTTGTGGATGGACTGGCTGAACAGCTCTTTGCCGGTTCCGCTTTCACCGAAAATGACGATACTGGAATTGGTCTGCGCATAGGCATTGGCGCGGCGTACACATTCTCGTATGGCGGGGCTTTCTCCGATAATCGTGTCAAAGGTGTACTTTGCGGTATGCCCTTTGTGATATATTTTGCCTCGCAGCTTGCCCTCGGCCTCCTGAATCTGATTGGCATTGAGAAAGGTGAGTACATATCCGATTACTTCGTCGCGCAAATATATCGTAATCTTTTTAAAAGAAAGGTGGGTCTGGTGATATTCGATAATTTCATCTACATAGTTATCCGAACGGTTAATCAACCGCACGATTTGCGGTGAGCGAAGCACCTCACGGATGGGCATGCCGAGAAACCAGTTACCCGGCGTCAGACCGAGAATGCTTTGCGCCGAGCGGTTCATCGCCGTGATGTTGGCCTGTGGATCGAGGGCGATCAGCCCTTCAAAAGCATTATCCACCATGGCGGAACGCAGCAAGCTGTGTTCTTGTGCCTCGCGACTGCTGGCGCCAAGCTGCTTGGCCGCGTTGATTGCGTTCCAAATGGAACTGCGACCTGAAGTGAGCAGCAGATGCTCTGCACCAAGGCTGTGGGCATATGTACAACCTCGCATACCACCCAGGATCACCCGTTTGCCATCTGCCACTGCGCGGGATACGACCCGGTAGATTTCCTCGTCTGTGTTTTCCTCCAGATAATAAGGCGTGAGATTGACACCGATTTTTTGTGCAGTGTCCTCAATGCCGAGAATCATGTTGACCGAGCCGATTATGCCTGCAGGTGTTTCACCGTAACGTTCCTTTAACAGATACAACATGTTGAGCGTATCTTCGCCCGAGATGACCAGTTCTACCACAGGCACGGGGAAACCCTGCCGCTTTAGGTCAAAGGCGGTCGCGCCGCGCGCGATGATTACGTCCGCATTCAAATCCAGTGAAAGGGCCTGTGCGGTCGTTGGGGCAAGCATAGCGCAGAATTCATAATGTCGACCGCCGGTTTGGTTGGATCGATCGTTTTCGGTACCTTCTGCAAAGACCTGTTCGGCCAGCTCCTTGAGCTCTTCGAAAGGAGCAAGAAATACAATCCGAATCACAGCAGTTCCTCCGTTTTATCCATTGTTGCAATCACGTTGCACACTCCTGTTTCATGCGTTACGATGCGGTTGCAACAACTATACCATACAAGGACTTGCGATTCAAGTTTTTTCTGGTGATTTTGCACAACAACTGATGTCGAGCTTTGTCGAGGAAGAAATTTTTTTTTCAAATGATAGAGTTGGCACAGTTCATGCTTTTTAACAGGGTGAGCGCAAATGAAAGGCGTATTGAAAAGAGAAGGAGCGTTGCTTATGAAGAGAAAAGTCCTAATCCCTTCCGATATTTCGGAAGCCGGAAAAAAATATCTGCGTGACCGTGGATATGAAGTGAAGATGGGACGCGGATTGGATGAAGATACTATCATCGCTGATGCAGAGGGATGTGAGGGCATGCTGGTACGAAATGAACCCATCACCCGTCGGATCATTGAGAACATCCCGACGGTGAAGGTCATCAGCAAGCACGGCGTTGGTCTGGATAAGATTGATCTGGATGCTGCGGCCGAGCAGAACATTTGGGTGACCAACGGCCCGCTGTCCAACGCGATTGCGGTCGCAGAGCACACCATGATGCTGCTTCTGGCCTGTGCGAAAAAGCTGGTACGGTTTGATCTGGCAATCCGCTCGGGTGACTACAACATCCGCAACACCATGAAGGGCATGGACGTGGAAGGCAAAACCGTCGGCATCATCGGCTGCGGCAAAATCGGCAGTATGGTTGCCAAAAAGTGTGTGCATGGTTTTGATATGAAGGCGGTCGGTTATGATCCGTTTGTTCCGGCGGAAGCGCGTCTGCCGGAAATCGAATATGTCGATACAATGGAAGAGGTGTTCCGCCGAGCGGATTTTGTTTCGCTTCATGTGCCGGCCACCAAGGATAATGCAGGATTTGTCAACAAGGAGCTGCTTTCTCTGATGAAACCGACGGCTTATCTGCTCAATGCGGCGCGCGGTTCGATTGTCAACGAGGCTGATCTTTATGAGGTGCTTCGTAGCAATCGTATTGCTGGTGCGGGTTTGGATGTATACGCGCAGGAGCCGCCGTCGGAGGACAATCCGCTCTTTACACTGCCCAATATCACGGTCACTCCGCATAACGCTTCTTTAACCTATGAAACTACCGATCGTATGGGCTTGCATGCAGCGCAGGGCATTGACGAGGTGCTCTCCGGCGGTACGCCCACCTGGCCGTGTGTCACGCCGAAGAATCCCCGTGGGTTGAATTTTTGAGGAAGGGAGGATGGGAGAAGTATGAAAACGCGCGATTGGCGTAAATATCGTGAAGCACTAATCGGCATCGGTTTTTTCGTATTTGGTTTAATTTATTTTGCGCTTTCGTTTACGATTGATTCCTATGCCGGTTATGGTGGATCGTCCGTTGTTGATTCCAAATTTATGCCGCAATTTGTTGGAATTCTGCTCATGATATTGGGCGTATTACAAGCGGTATCGGCTTATAAGGATACGCGCCGGAAGGAAAAGACAAAAGCGGATACCGCGCAGGATGTGCCGCGGACGCAGGTGGAGGTAGAGTCGGATCAAATCAATATTTCCGACTATGACGACGATGCAGCAAGCCGCGGTGCAGATAATAAATCGCTGGTTTTGATTTTCGCATTTTTGCTGATTTATCTGGCGCTGATGACCGTGCTCGGGTTCATTTTGTCGACAGCACTGTATCTGATTGCAACAATGCTGCTGCTCACGCCCAAGGAGAAGCGCAATATACCGTTGATGCTGACTATCACCGTGGTGGTATCCGTTGGTGTGTATTTCCTGTTTGTAGAGGGACTTTCCCTTATTCTTCCTGCAGGAATATTGGGATAAAAGGAGGGACATTATGGTTGATTTGTTTTTCAATGGACTGGCATCCATCTGCACACCCGGTATTTTGGGCATGATGGCGCTGGGTGTCGTTGTAGGCATTATTTTTGGATCGGTTCCGGGCTTGACGGCGGTAACTGGCATTGCGTTATTTCTACCGGTTACCTACGGTTTAGGACCGGTGGCGGGCATGGCGCTTTTGATGTCCATCTATATCGGTGCGGTTTCCGGCGGCCTGATTGGCGCGATTTTGCTCAATATTCCGGGAACTCCCGCCTCAATCGCTACCTGCTTCGACGGTGTGCCGCTGGCCCGGCGGGGACAGGCGTATAAAGCGTTGGGTGTTGGCACTGTATTTTCGTTTTTGGGTACGATTTTCGGCATTTTGGCGCTGGTATTCATTTCTCCTACGCTGGCAAGCTTTGCGCTGAAGTTTGGACCGCAGGAATATTTTTCTGTTTCAATTTTTGCGTTGACTCTGATTGCTTCCCTGTCGGGTAAGTCCCTGATTAAGGGATTGCTGTCTGCGGGGCTGGGCTTTGTGTTTGTGACTGTTGGCACTGCGCCGATTGATGCGGTTTCCCGTTATACATTTGGGTTCAGCGGAATGCGTTCCGGATTTGATATTCTGACGGTATTGGTCGGTCTGTATGCGATTTCGGAAATACTCAATACTGCGGCCAATAAGAAGTCGCTGGCAACCGCGTCATCCCAAACGGCCCAATTTTCTGGAAAAGGCTTTGGATTTTCTCTCAAGGAATTTTTCAGCCAGAAATGGAATTTTCTGATTTCTGCACTTATCGGTACTGGCATCGGTATTTTGCCCGGCATCGGTGGTACGACTTCCAACCTGCTGGCATATACCGCCATCAAAAATCGTTCTCAATATCCTGAAAAATTCGGTACGGGCGTGATTGACGGTTTGGTCGCTTCGGAAACTGCCAACAATGCAACGATTGGCGGCGCGATGATTCCACTGCTGACGCTGGGTATCCCGGGAGATGCCGCCACCGCAATGCTGTTAGGCGGCCTGATCGTACATGGTGTGCAACCGGGTCCGCTGCTGTTTACAACGCATCCGGACGTGGTATACGGTGTTTTTGCAGCGATGATGATTGCAAGCGTTCTGATGATTCTGATTCAGATGGTTGGCCTGCGTGTGTTTGCAAAGGTCTTGAAAATTCCGAAGTATTATCTCATGCCGGTCATTATCGTTCTGTGTATTGTTGGTGCGTTCGGTCTGAACAGCCGGATGTTCGATTGCTGGTCGATCGTGTTCTTTGGCCTGATCGGTTATATCATGAGCAAGCTGGAAATCCCGCTGGCACCGATGATTATGGCGTTTGTACTGGGTGAAACGGTGGAAACCAATCTGCGCCGTGCACTGATGTATTCCAATGGTTCGATTGCCCCGTTCTTTACGCAGCCGATTTCCTGCGTATTTCTCATCCTTGCAGTTGTGTCTGTTGCACTGACGATTCGAAGCCACTATAAGGCCACGAAAAAAGCAGCGCAGACAGCGGACAAATAATTCATTGTTCGGGAAATAAAAACAAGAAAAGGAGAAACCATTATGAACAAGACCATGAAAAAAATGTTAGGCATCACTTTGTCGGCGGCCATGCTGTGCGGCGCGTTGACTGCATGCGGCGGAGATACCGGTGGCACACAGTCCGGAGACGGCAGCGCGGCGGATAACTGGCCGAGCAAATCCATTCAGATGATCGTACCGATGTCGGCTGGCGGCGATACGGATTTTAACGCTCGCACATATGCCAAGTATCTGGAGGATATTTTGGGTGAATCGGTCGTGGTAACCAATATCACGGGCAATGGCGGTGCTCTTGGGTCTGAGGATGTCAAGAATGCGGAACCGGATGGCTATAAATGTTTGTTTTATCATACCTGTCTGAATATCAATCAGGCGACCGGCGTTGCAGATTATGGCTCGGAGGCATTCGAAACGGTGGCAGTGGTTGGTAAGAGCTCGGGCGAGGCGGTAGTGGTTCGGGCGGATGCACCTTATGATACCATGCAGGAATTACTGGAATACTCCAGAGCTAATCCGCAGACCGTTAAAATCGCAGCTAATACGGGTGCAACCTCGCACTGGGCGGCGGTAGTGCTGAATGTGGAAGAGGATGCACAGCTCAATATTGTTAACACTTCGTCTTCGTCCGAGCGTGTAGCCAACCTGCTGGGCGGTCAGTTGGACGTTATCATCAATCCAATCGGTACAGTACAGGACTATATCACTTCCGGTGATTTTAAGTATCTGGCCGTGACCACCCCCGAACGTTTGGATTATCTGCCCGACGTGCCCACTTGTCTGGAGCAGGATGTAAATCTGTCCTATGAGCTGGCTTACTATGTCATGTTCCCCAAGGGAACCGACCCGGAAATCTGCGCAAAGTTTGCAGATGCATTTAAGCAGGTATCCGAGATGCCGGAGTATGCTGAAGAAATCAAGACTGCTTACAACCAGACCCCGTTCTTCCTGGATACTGAGGATTCCATCAAGTATATTCAGGAAGAAAACGAAAAAATGATGGCGTACGCTGAGTATTTCAAGGCGTAAGCACCAGAAAAGAAAAAAGGAGTTTTCATTATGTTTAACCTACAAAAAATCACCGATAAAATTGCTGCTGGTAAGATTCCGGTTGGCTCTCACGTTGGCTTTGACAGCCCGTTTTTGACCGAAGCGCTCGCAGGCTGCGGCTTTGACTTCATCTGGATCGACGCGGAGCACTCTGCAATCGACAAGAAGGATATCCAGAACCACTTGCTCGCGTGCCGCGCAGCGGGTGCGGCAGGGATCGTCCGCGTGCCGTGGAATGACCATGTATTCATCAAGAGCGTGCTGGATATGGGTGCGGACGGTATCATTGTGCCGATGGTTCGCTCACTTGAGGAAGCAAAGATGGCTGCCGCTGCAACCCATTATCCTCCGAACGGCGTGCGTGGTATGGGCACACGTCGCGCGGTCAACTATTCGATGTGGGATAAGGCGGAGTACACTGCCAATGAGGACAAGCATATCTGGACGATCGTGCAGATTGAGCATGTGGATGTGGTCAAGGATCTCGAAGCAATCGCGGAACTGCCCGGCATCTCCGGCTTTGTCATCGGCCCGAACGATTACGCCATGAGTATGAACACGCAGGAGCATCGCTACACAGCGGCATCTCCCGAAGCCAAGGCAGAGTTTGATAAAATCGGCGAGATTCTGCGCAAAACCGGCAAGCCCTTCGGTGTATCCGGCGCATACAGCGAGCAATTTGTCAAGGATTGGCTTGGCCGCGGTGCCAACTGGCTGTGCATGAACTTTGATTTCAACTACATTGTCAACGGCGGTAAGGCAGTGCTCAAGGGCACTCATGAGACGCTTGATTCGCTCGGTCAGGCATATTGATTTTTCCACATGCCAAAGGAGGCATCGCTACATATGGAACTGCTGACAGCAGCGCAGTTGGAAGCGCTGCGTGAATTTGACACTCCGACCATCTGTAACGCCATCGAAGGCTTTGGCGTGCGCGCCAAGACCACCGGCTATACCGACCCCAGCCTGCGGCTGCGGGTCGGTATGGAGGATAAGCCGATGGTCGGCTATGCCTGTACGGGTATTATATCCGCCCGTTTTCCGGCAAAGCCGGAGCATAATGAAGTTATGCGGGCGTACTACCGGCAATATGAAGGATTTGATCTGCCGCAGGTAGCGGTGATTCAGGATCTCGATCCGCAGCCGGTCGGCTCCTTCTGGGGCGATGTGCAGGCGACCGTGCATCGTGCGCTCGGCTGTATCGGTACGGTTACTTCCGGCGGCGTGCGCGACGTAGCCGAGGTCGAAAAGGTAGG
The DNA here is from genome assembly GCA_019418305.1 of Clostridiales bacterium. Lineage (GTDB taxonomy): Bacteria > Bacillota > Clostridia > Oscillospirales > Butyricicoccaceae > Agathobaculum. The sequence continues at coordinate 18,563 of DYCA01000008.1, read as the reverse complement.
ATTTTATCTGTTTTCCAAAGAAGTGCTGATTTCGCACGCCTATATCCACATGGTGGAGGCAGGCGGAACGGTCGAGGTGTGCGGCATGACCGTACAGCCGGGCGATCTGATCCACGCCGACTGCCATGGCGCGATCGTCATCCCGCATGAAGTTGCTCCACGGTTGGCGGCTGCCTGCCGTCAGGCAGTGGACGCAGAAGAAGCATTGCTGCTGCCCTGCCGCGAAGCGTTGGCACAGGGACGCCGCGTGACCGCCGATCAGGTGATGGAGTGGCGTGCAGAGATGACTCGCCGCCGTGCGGCGATCGGCAAGTAAGGAGGGCTTCATGTTCGAAGAACGCAAGATACGGGATATCGCGCGGCAGATCCGCCGGGATATCGTCACCATGACGCATGCGGCCGGTTCGGGACATCCGGGCGGATCGCTTTCCGCGGCGGATGCACTTGCGGCGCTGTATTTCACCGATCAGTTTCGCTGTGACCCGCAGAACCCGGATTGGGACGAGCGCGACCGCTTCATCCTCTCCAAGGGGCATACTGCGCCGGTGATGTACAGCGTGCTTGCGCGGCGGGGCTTTTTCCCATCGGAAGAGCTGCTGACGCTGCGCAAATTCGGATCGCGCCTGCAGGGACACCCCAAAAAGGATGCAACACCCGGTCTGGATTGCTCGTCCGGCTCGCTCGGACAGGGCTTGTCGGTTGCCAACGGCATCGCGTTTGCGCTGCGCCGCCGCGGTTCGGATGCGCGTGTTTACTGCCTGATGGGCGACGGCGAATTACAGGAAGGGCAGGTATGGGAGGCGGCGATGTTCGCGCCCCAGCACGAGCTGGACAATGTGTGTGCAATTGTGGACTATAACAACGTGCAGCTGGACGGAAAGGTTAACGAAATCAAGGACGTTTATCCGCTGCGTGAGAAGTGGGAGGCATTCCGCTGGAACGTGATCGAAGCGGACGGCCACAACGTGCGCGAGATGTACGAGGCGTATCAGGCGGCGCGCACCTGCAAGGGCAAACCGACGGTCATTCTGGCGCGCTGCATTAAGGGCAAGGGTGTTTCTTATATGGAAAACAGCGCCAAGTGGCACGGTACTGCGCCCAATGACGAAGAATATGCGCAGGCGATGGCAGAACTGGAGGTGCATGCATGAAGGATACTCCGATGCGCGACGGCTATGGCAAGGCCATTCTGGAGCTGAGCCAAAAGCACGAGGATGTGATGGTGCTGGATGCGGATGTGGCCAAATCCACCCGTTCCGAGTGGGTGAAGCAGGAAAATCCGTCGCACTTTCTCGATTGCGGCATTTCCGAGCAGGATATGGTGGGCACGGCATCCGGCATGGCGCTGGCAGGCCTGACCCCCTTTGTTTCGACTTATGGTGTATTCCTTGCGGGACGTGCGTGGGATCAGGTGCGCAACACGGTCTGCTATAACCATTTGAACGTCAAACTCGCGGGCGCACACGGCGGCATTTCGGTTGGGCCGGACGGTGCAACCCATCAGGCGCTCGAGGATGTGGCGCTGATGCGCACGCTGCCGGGTATGACTGTGGTCGTGCCGTGCGACGCGATTGAAACCTATAAAGCGACCATGGCGCTGTACGATACGCCGGGGCCGTGTTATATCCGTTTTGGCCGTGAAGCGGTTCCAGTGGTGACCGATGACGATACCCCGTTTGTGCTTGGAAAAAATAGACTGGTGCAGGGCGGCGCGGATGTGGTATACTTGGCCAACGGTTATCTGGTGCATCAGGCCATGCGGGCAGCGGAAAAGCTGTCAGCGGAGGGTATCTCCGCGCGTGTGGTTGATGTACATACGGTAAAGCCGCTCGACCGGGAGGATGTTATCCGCCATGCGTCTGAGACCGGCGCAGTGGTCGTCTGTGAGGAACACCAGATTAACGGCGGCTTGTGCGGCGCAGTGTGTGAGACGCTTGCGGAAAGCGTTTGCGTACCGGTGGAGCGCATCGGTGTGCGGGACAGCTTCGGCGAGTCCGGCACACCGGAAGAGTTGATCGAAAAGTACGGTCTGGGCGTGGATGCCTTGTGCGAGGCGGCACGTCGGGCGATCGCCAGAAAATAAGGCGCGGGCAAACAGGGAGGGACCGGCATGAGTATGAACGCCAGACAGGAGCTGACGCAAAAGCAGATGCTTTCGCAGGCGCAGGTGCAGTCCCTTAGCGTGCTTGCCATGACAGGAGACGAGCTGGAGCGGTTTGTGCAGCGCGAGGTGGAGGATAACCCGCTGCTCGAACAGCCGGACTGCACAGTAGCACCGGTTTTGCAGACCGGCGGCTGCCGCGTGTCGCTTTCCCGGTCCTCCGGAGAGGATGAGGCAGCCTATCGCGATATTCCGGCGCTCGAGCGCAGCAGTCTGCGCGACCATTTGCTCGGCCAGCTGGATGAGCGCACATTGACAACGGTAGAGCTGCGATGCATGCGTTTTTTGATCGATTCGCTGGATGGACAGGGGTTTCTGGACCTCAGTGCGCAGGAGGCAGCCGGTGTGCTGCATATGGACCCGATGCTGGCAGCGCGGTGCGTGGAACGTCTGCGGGCGCTCGATCCGCCGGGTGTGGGGGCGCGTGATTTGGGTGATTGCCTGCGTGTGCAGCTGCAGCGTGCCGGAAAAAGTAATGCAGCGTTTGAGCGGCTGCTGCAAGACCATCTGGAGGAACTTGCTGCGGGTCATTTTTCTAAAATCGCCCGCGAAACCGGCATTCCCCGACTGGTACAGCGGGCCTGCATGGAAGCCATCCGCGAACTCAATCCGCATCCGGCTGCGGCATTTAGTGAAGAAGTGGTGGGATATGTCGTACCCGATTTGATTTGTGAGCATGTCGACGGGGAGTGGCAGATCCAGATAAACGACCGCTGGATGGGGTCGGTCGGCATCTCCTCGATGTACGATCGGCTGCTGCGCACGGACGAAAGTCCGGTGGTGCGGGAATATTATGCCGAACGATTGGCGCGGGCGCGTTTTGTGCTTTCCTGCATTGAAAAACGGCGTGCCACACTGCTGGATATTGCGCGGCGTGTGGTTGCCTGTCAGGAGGAATATCTGCTGCGCGGCGGTGCGCTGCGTCCGCTTACCTTTCACCAGCTGGCGGAAGAGATGGGGGTGCATGAGTCCACCATCAGCCGCGGCGTACGGGATAAATATATGCAAACGCCGCGCGCGACATTGCCGCTGCGGGAGCTGTTCACTACTTCGCTGGACGCGGGAGACGCGGTCAGTCAGGCACAGGCGTTGGAAATGCTCAAGGCGTTGATCTCACGGGAGGATAAAACCTGTCCGTTGAGCGATCAGGCGCTGGCCGATCGGCTGCAAAAGCAAGGCGTGGCGCTGGCGCGCCGCACCGTGGCAAAATATCGGGAATCGCTTGGTATTCCGGACGCTGCCCAGCGGAGACGATAGGAAATGAAGGAGTGTTTTGATATGAAATTCCCAGTGGAAACCATTCGCGCATTTGGCGAGGCGGTATCGGTCAAAGCCGGTATGACGCCCGAAAATGCGAAGATTTTTATTGATAACATGATTAACGCCGATCTGCGAAACGTGCGTTCGCACGGTATCACCAAATTCCGCGGCTATCTGTCCCGTGTCGCGCATGGTGTATCCGACATCAAGGCAGAGCCGACTATCGTTAAGACCGCGCCGGGTACGCTGGCGGTTGACGGCAACAATGGTATGGGTACTACGGTCGCCTGGAAGGCGATGGAGGCCTGTATCGAGACGGCGCGCGAAACCGGCGTAGCGTTTGCGGCCATCAAAAACGCTTCCCATCACGGCTTCGGCGGCTATTATGTCATGCACGCAGCTGAGCAGGGCATGATTGCATTTGAAGCCTGCAACTCTCCCAAGCTGGTCGCTCCGTTTGGCGGCGCAAAGCCTCTGCTGGGCACCAACCCGATGTCCATCGCGGTTCCCGCAGGCAAACGCCCGATGCTGGTGTGCGATATGGCAACCAGCGTTGTCGCCAAGGGCAAGATTGCGCTGGCGATGAAGGAAGGCCGCTCGATTCCGGATACCTGGGCGCTGGACGCACAGGGCCGTAAGACGACCGATCCGGTCGCGGCAAATACGGGTGTTCTGCTGCCGTTTGGTGGTCCGAAGGGCTATGCGCTTGCACTCATTATTGACGTGCTGTGCCACAGTCTGGCTGGCGCAAATGACAGCCAGCACATCCCGCGTGTATTTGAGAACCTTGAGGAGCCGTCCAACATCGGTTATGTGATGTGTGTCATCGATATCCGCAAGTTTTTGCCGCTTGAGGATTTTGAGCAGAGCGTGGACGCGCTGTTTGAAAGCATCAAGGCCTGCCCGCCGGCGGAGGGCTCGAATGCAGTGCTGATCCCTGGCGAAATTGAATATGAGGCAACCCAGAAAAACCGTTTGGAAGGCATCGAGCTTTCCGAGCCGGTGCTCAAGGAATTTCATGAGCTGTCCGAGAAGTACGGCGTGGAGTTCCCGTTCTAAAAAAACCAATCTCTTCTTTTCTCTCTCTTTATATACCTGCCGCGCCTGCGGGCGCGCAGCAGAAGGCGTCGCTTTTAGCGGCGCCTTTTGTCGTTTTGGCCTTCGGTTGACAAACCACGGTCCGGACGATACAATGTCACATATTGCAAGGAGGGGGCGCAGGGCGTGAAGCATCGGCATGGACACGGGCCGCGGTCAATCGACCGGCTGGCGTATCAATCCGGGATGCGTGGCTGGAATCCGGCGTTTAAAACCGTATTGGCGGTGGGTACGCTCATTTTGTGCCTTGCCGCCGACCGGCCTGCGGTGTCTGCCGCAGTGATTGTCGTGCTGGCGGCGCTGCAAAAGGGCAAGGGGAAATTGCCGCTGCACGATTATTTCGGCCTGCTGCTCGTGCCGCTGGCTTTTCTGCTGCTGGGCGGCGCAGCGGTCGCATGCGACATAGCCGCCGTGCCTGTGGGCGACTGGAATTTGTCCCTTCCGTGGTTTTATGTGTGTGCGAGCGCGGACAGCGTGCGCTTTGCCGCGGCGCTGGTGCTCAAGGCGCTGGGCGCAGTCAGTGCGATGTATCTGCTGGCGCTTACTACCACCGCCTGCGAGCTGGTGGACGTGCTGCGCCGCGCGCACCTGCCGACGCTGCTGTGTGAGCTGATGTACCTCATTTACCGCTTTGTGTTTGTGCTGCTGGATATGTACGGCCGCATGCGGCAGGCCGCGGGCGCGCGGCTGGGGTGGCGGGATTTCCGCACCTCGTGCCGGTCGTTCGGTGGCACGGCGGGCAACCTGCTGGTGCTGGCGCTGCGCCGCTCGCGCGTCTATGCGGACGCGATGGCTGCGCGCGGCTATGACGGAGATTTGCGCTTTCTGGAAGAGGAAAAGCCGGTGCACGGGGCGCAAATCGTCTGGATGCTGCTGTTCTGGGTGATGCTTTTGACGCTTGCCGTACGATAAAAGAAGGGGGGAAAGACGGATGCAACCGATTTTGCAGGCGAAAACCCTGCGTTTTTGCTATGATTCCGGTGCGCCCGCGCTGGACGGCGTATCGCTCGATGTGCATGCGGGCGAGCGTATTGCGGTGCTCGGCCCGAACGGGGCGGGAAAGTCCACCTTTTTTCTGTGCCTGAATGGGGTGTTGACGCCGGAGAGCGGTCAAATCCTGCTATGCGGTAAGCCGGTTGACAAAAAGACACGCAAAACCCTGTGCGAGCGGGTCGGAATTGTGTTCCAGAACGCGGACGACCAGATTATCGCCTCGACCGTTGCCGCTGAGGTATCCTTCGGGCCGATGAACCTGCGTCTGCCGCGTCAGGAGGTGGCGCGCCGTGTCGACCATGCGCTGGATTACATGGATTTGCAGCCGTTCCGCGCCCGTCCGCCGCACGATTTATCCGGTGGGGAGCAAAAGCGCGTGTCCATCGCGGATATTCTGGCGATGGAGAGCGAGATTATCCTGCTGGACGAACCGGCAGCTTCGCTCGACCCCGCAGGGGAGGAGCGGCTGGAGCAGGTGCTTGCCCGTCTGTCGGACGAAGGGCGGACGCTGCTTATTTCGACGCATGACATGGATTTTGCCTTTCGCTGGGCGACGCGCGCGGTGGTATTTTCCGCGGGGCGCATCCTTGCCGACGGTACGCCGCAGGCGGTGCTGGCGGATGAAGCCGTGCTGCGGCAGGCGCATCTGCGCCGCCCGATGCTGATGGAGGTGTGGGACGTGCTGCGCGCGCGGGAGTTGGTGCCGCCGGATGCACCTTGCCCGCGGACAGCGGAGGCACTTGCCCATCTGCTCGACCAGCAGCGGCATTAGGAGAATGTTGCGGATTTTGGTAGAATTCGATACAATGCGGAGCGCTTGTGTTGACAGCGGTTCCGAGCGTGATATAATGAATATGCTTCTTCCGGCATACAATACCGGATATCAAAAGGTGCCTGCCATTTTCTCCGGCAGGAGAATAGGGAAAGAGGTGCAAATCCTCTGCGGTCCCGCCGCTGTAAGGGAAGAGTGCGCCGCCGAATACGTCACTGAGCCGGAAGGTTCGGGAAGACCGGCTGCGTGTGAGGACGCCCAAGCCAGAATACCTGCCTTTTGAGATGGAAGCGCATACGGCTACGAGCGATGGCCGGTTGTGCGTCAGCCCGGCTCTCCGGCAAAGGGGGAGGCGGGCGTTCAGCGCCGGCCTGATGCGTGGGAAGCATCGGGATACGGCGTATTTTTGTATCCGCAGTTTTTCGCGGGAAAGGAGAAAATATGACACAAAAACAACGAAAACTGGTAAGGCTGACGGCTTGTGCCGCGCTTTTGTGCGGCGTGGCGCCGACAGCGGGCGCCATGCACATCATGGAGGGCTTTCTGCCGCCGTCTATGTGCATCCTGTGGGGCGTGATTGCGCTGCCGTTTCTGCTGGCGGGGTATTTCTCGCTCAAGAAAACCGTGGCACGCGACCGGCGTGCAGTGACGCTGGTGGCGATGGCGGGCGCGTTCATCTTTGTCATCTCGTCGCTCAAAATTCCGTCAGTGACTGGCTCATGCTCGCACATGACCGGCACGGGACTGGGTGCAATCCTGTTCGGGCCGAGCGCAGTATCCATTCTGGGCGTGATTGTGCTGCTGTTTCAGGCGATTCTGCTTGCGCACGGCGGCCTAACCACGCTGGGCGCGAACACCTTTTCTATGGCGGTTGCGGGGCCGTTTGTCTCGTTTGGGATTTACAGGCTGTGTCTGCGGCTCAAGGTGAATAAAAAAGTATCGGTTTTTCTGGCGGCGGCGCTGGGCGACCTGATGACCTATTGCGTGACGAGTGTGCAGTTGGCCGTAGCGTATCCGTCCGCGACGGGCGGCGTTTCCGGCTCGGTGCTGGAATTTCTCGGCGTATTTGCGCCGACGCAGCTGCCGCTGGCGGTGCTGGAAGGCGTACTGACCGTGATTATTATGATGGCACTCGAGGCCTATGCGCAGCCCGAGCTGCGTGCAGTCGGATTTGAGGAGGCGGGCGCATGACGAAGAAAGACAGAACGCTGATGATTGTGCTGCTTCTGCTTTGTGTGGTGCTGATTGTCACGCCCGTGCTGGCCTTGCGCGGCGCGGAGTTCGGCGGTTCGGACGACGCGGGCAGCGAAAAGGTTGCGGAAATTACGGGCGAAGAATACGAGCCATGGGCAACGCCTGTGTTTGAGCAGCTGCTCGGCGGGGAGCTGCCGGGTGAGCTGGAAAGCCTGCTGTTCTGCGTGCAGACCGGTGTAGGCGTGGGCGTGATTGCGTTTTTTCTCGGCCGCTTTGTTGAGCGGAAAAAGCAGGAAACCGCGCGCGCGGCGCAAAAGGAGCAATAAGAAAAGCGGGCAGGGCGGGGTTACGGCCTGTCCTGCCTCTGCTTTCTGCAGGGAGGTGACCGGAATAACATGGAACAAATGACCTATCAGGGCGGTCGGGCGCTGCGCCGTGGCTGGACGACGGGGTCGTGTGCGGCAGCGGCGGCACAGGCGGCGGCAATATTGCTGCTGACGGGCGTGGCCCCTGCTGAAATCGCCTTGCAAACCCCGGCAGGGCTGACCTTTCGCTTGCCGGTCGAGCAGCCGCACTGGGAGGATGGCGCGGCGGTTTGCACCGTGCGCAAAGACGCGGGCGACGACCCGGATGTGACAAACGGTGTGCGTATCTCTGCGGCAGTGCGCCGTGCGGAAAGCGGCGTTGCGATTGCGGGCGGCACGGGCGTTGGGCGCGTAACGCGGCCTGGACTTTCGATTGCTGTGGGCGAGGCCGCCATCAATCCCGCCCCGCGTGCACAGATTACAGCGGCGGTCGAGCGTGCCGCGCGCGAAGCGGGTTACATGGGCGGCTTTTCGGTCGTCGTTTCGGCGGAAAACGGAGAGGAACTGGCCAAACAGACCTATAATGAGCATCTGGGTGTCATGGGCGGCATTTCTATCCTCGGCACAAGCGGCGTGGTCGAACCGATGAGCGAAAAGGCGCTCATAGACACCATACGGCTCGAGCTGGACAGCCTGTATGCCGCCGGGCAGCGCGTCGCGTTTCTCTGTCCGGGCAATTACGGCGCGGATTTTGCGCGCGACACGCTGGGGCTGGATTTAAAGCGGGCGGTCAAGTGCTCGAACTACATCGGAGAGACGCTCGACCACGCGGCGTTTCGCGGCTTTGCGGACATTCTGTTGGTCGGTCACGCGGGCAAGCTGGTCAAACTGGCCGCAGGCGTGATGAACACACACTCGTCGGTCGCGGACGGACGGCAGGAGATTTTCACCGCGCACGCCGCGCTGTGCGGCGCGGGACGTGAGACGCTTGAAGGCTTGATGAATGCGATATCGGTCGACGCCTGCACTCAACTGCTGGACGCAGCCGGCCTGCGTGATGCGGTGCTGGCACGCATCGGCAAGGAAATCGAAAAACGCCTTGCGCTGCGGCTGCGCGGCAAAGCACAAGTAGAATTTATCCTATTTACAGGAAAATACGGGATTTTGGCACAGTCGCCCGGGGCGCGGGCGTTGTGCGAGCGGTTAAAGGAGACAGTATGAGCAAGGGAACACTATATGGCGTGGGTGTTGGTCCAGGCGACCCGGAACTCTTGACGGCCAAAGCCATCCGCGTAATCAGGGAGAGCGACGTAATTGCGGTACCGCAGTCGGGCGCGGGTGAGCAGACCGCGCTTCAAATCGCGGCGCAGTACATCGGGGACAAGCCGTTGCTGCACTGCGACATGCCCATGACGCGCGACAAGGCGAAACGTGACGCCTGCCACGACCGCGCGGCGGACGATATCTGCGCGCTGCTGGATGAGGGCAAGAAGGTTGCCTTTTTGACGCTGGGCGACCCAACCGTGTACTCGACCTGCTGGTATGTGCTGCGGCGCGTGCAGGCGCGCGGCTACGCGACCGAAATCGTGCCGGGCGTGCCGTCCTTTTGTGCGGCGGCGGCCGCGCTCGGCCGCGCGCTGTGCGAGGACGGTGAAATGCTGCATATCATCCCCGCGTCGCACGGCGGGCTGGATGAGGCGCTCGATTTACCCGGCAGCCGCGTGCTGATGAAGGCGGGCAAGTCGATTTTGGAGGTGCGCGACACGCTGGCGGCGCGCGGTGAGCTGGAATACGCAGCGCTGGTAGAGCGGTGCGGCATGGAAGGCGAACGCATTGTAACCGACCTTGCGGAGCTGGATGACCCGACCGGATATTTTTCCATCATTCTGGTGAAGGAGGGGCAGGCATGATTTATTTTGTCGGCGCAGGCTCGGGCGCGCCCGACCTGATTACCGTGCGCGGCGCAAAGCTGCTTGCACAGGCGGACGTAATTGTGTATGCGGGCTCACTGGTCAATCCTGCTCTGCTCGAGTATAAAAAGGACGGCTGTGAAGTCTATGACAGCGCCAAAATGACGCTCGAAGAGGTCATTGCCGTGATGGCGCCTGCGGCACAGGCGGGCAAGACGGTTGTGCGCTTGCACACGGGCGACCCGTGCGTGTACGGCGCGCACCGCGAGCAGATGGACGCGCTCGACCGGCTGGGACTGGCATACGAGGTCTGCCCGGGCGTTTCTTCGTTCTGTGGCGCGGCGGCAGCCTTAAAAGCCGAGTATACGCTGCCGAATGTCAGCCAGACGGTTATCCTGACCCGCATGGAGGGGCGCACGCCTGTGCCGGAAAAAGAGCAAATCGAGGCCCTTGCCGCGCACGGCGCAACGATGGTGATTTTCCTGTCCGCGGGACAGCTGGAAAAGCTGTCCGCGCGATTGATTCAGGGCGGCTATGCGCCTGAAACGCCCGCTGCTATCGTCTACAAGGCGACTTGGCCGGATGAGAAGGTCATTCGCACGACGGTGGCGGGTCTGGCCGAGGCTGCCGCGCGCGAAGACGTGACCAAAACCGCGCTGATTACGGTCGGCGGTTTTCTGGGCGACAAATATGACCGCTCGAAATTATACGACCCGTCGTTTACCACGGGCTTCCGCGAGGCCAGCCGATGAAGCACGCAAAGTTTGTCTCGTTCACCGCCGTCGGCGCGCAGACCGCGAAGAAAGCGGCCGCGCTGCTGCCGGATTTTCTGACCGAGCGGTACGCCCGCACGGTGGACCCCTCGCTTGCCGGTACGCAGCTTTCGCGCTTTGCGCAGCAGGCGATGGTGGACTGTGACCTTATCGTGTTCGTCGGTGCGGTGGGCATCGCGGTGCGCGCGGTCGCGCCGTATCTTGCGGGCAAGGCGTTCGACCCGGCGGTGCTGGTTATCGACGAGGCGGGGCGGTTTGTCATCCCGATTCTGTCCGGTCACCTCGGCGGCGCGAATGCGCTCGCGGAGCGGCTGGCGGACGGGCTGGGCGCGCAGGCGGTCATCACCACCGCGACCGACGCACGCGCGGCTTTCGCGGTTGATACATGGGCGGCGGCACATGACTGCGTCGTGGTTGACCCGAAAAACATCAAATATGTTTCCGGTGCATTGCTGCGCGGCGAGACAGTCGGGCTGCGGTCGGATTTTCCGGTCGAGGGGAGCTTGCCCGCACAGGTGACGCTGGACGGCACACCGGAAAGCGGTTTCTGCATCGGTTTTGACACCGAGGCCGCACCGTTTGCGCATACATTGCATCTGGTGCCGCGGGTTGTTTTCCTCGGTGTCGGCTGCCGCAAGGGGACGGACGAAAAAACAATAGAAGCCGCCGCGCAGGTGGCGCTGGACACGGCGGGAAGCGGTGCGCGGGATTGCGAGCATTGACGTAAAGCAAAACGAGCCGGGATTGCTGCACTTCTGCGAAACGCACGGCCTGTCGCTGACCGTGTTTTCAGCGGAGATGCTGCAAAGCGTGTCGGGCGACTTTACGCCGTCGGACTTTGTCGCGCGCACGGTCGGCGTGGATAATGTGTGCGAGCGCGCGGCAGTATGCGCTGCGGCGGGCGGTGTGCTGCTTTGCCGAAAAACGGCGGGGCACGGCGTGACCATAGCGCTGTCGCAGCAGGACTGGCGCGCAGACTTTGATGAAAAACAGTTGGAGGACAAAAAACTGTGAACCTCACGATGATGGGAATTGATTTTGTGCATGCGCCGCTGAAGCAGCGGGAGCGCGTATCGTTTGTGCGCGGGCAGGTGCAGGCGCTGCTGCCGAGTATTGCGGAAATGCCGGGCGTTTCGGGCTGTGTGCTGCTGGCGACCTGCAACCGCACCGAGTTGTATGTGCACGGTGAGGATGGCGTGTCGCTCGACCCACTCGCCATGCTTGCTCGCGCGGCAGGCTTTGATGCGGCATCGCTTCGCGGGCTGAGCGTGACTCGCACGGGTGAGGCGTGCGTGCAGCATCTGATGGCGGTCGCGGCGGGACTGGAATCCCAGATTTTCGGAGATGACCAGATTCTCACGCAGGTGCGTGATGCCGCTGCGCTTGCGCGTGAGGCACAGACCATGGACAGTGTGCTCGACACACTGTTTCGCCGCGCGGTAACCGCAGGCAAGCGCGTGCGCACCGAGGTCAAACTCACCGGCGTGCCTGCCTCCGCAGCGACAGCGGGTGTGCGGCGGGCGCAGGACTTTTTCGGGGCGCTGGAAGGCCGTCGCGCAGTCGTCATCGGCAACGGAGAGATGGGGCGGCTGGCCGCCGCAGCCTTGCGTGCGCAAGGCTGCGCGGTGACGGTCACGCTGCGCAGTTACCATCACGGCGAGACGATTGTCCCCGCCGGATGCGATACCTTTCCGTATGACCGGCGGTGCGAGGTGCTCGAGGGCGCGGACCTCGCGGTCAGCGCAACGACCAGCCCGCATTTTACGCTCACCGCGCAGCAGATTCGTGATTTGCATCAGCCGCCGCGCCTGCTGCTCGACCTTGCTATGCCGCGCGATATTGAGCAGGAAGCGGGCGAAGATGCGCGCGTGACGCTGTATAATCTCGACGATTTGGGAGATTTGGATGATTCGCGCAACGTTGCGGCGAAACAGGCGGCGGCGCGTATTCTGGAGGAGGAGCAGGCGGAGTTTTATCGGTGGCATGCCTACCGGCAGGCGCTGCCCGTGATTGCCGAAATCAAAGACACTGCGCTCGACCGTCTGCATTTCGACCACGCCTACGGTGATTTGTACCGTGACGGGGATATGGACGGACTGATGGAACTCGCGGTCGGCAAAACGGTGGATTTGCTGCTGGGCGGCATGAAGGAACTGGTGGACGCAGGCAGGCTGGAGGCGTGCCTTGCGCATATGAGAAAGGGGAGCGGCAGATGAAGCTGTATTGCATCGGCATCGGGCCGGGCGGCGCGGAGCAGATGACACTGCGTGCCGTGCGCGCGCTCGAGCAGTGCGACTGCGTGGCGGGGTACGGGCTGTACCTCGATTTGATCGAAGAACTCATCAAGGGCAAAACGCGCATCCAGACCGGTATGACGCGCGAGGTGGACCGCTGCACAGCGGCGCGCGACGCGGCGAAGGACGGGCATACGGTCGCAGTCGTTTCGTCGGGCGACGCAGGTGTGTACGGCATGGCGGGACTGCTGCTTGAGGTGTGCGCGCAGGACCCGGAAATCCAAATCGAGGTCATTCCGGGCGTGACGGCGGCGCTGTCGGGCGGCGCGGTGCTGGGCGCACCGCTGACCAATGATTTTGCGTGTGTGTCGCTTTCCGATTTGCTGACGCCTTGGGAGGTCATTGAGAAACGCCTGCGCGGCGCGGCACAAGGCGATTTCTGCATTGCGCTCTATAACCCGGCAAGCAAAAAGCGCACCGACCATTTACAGCGCGCGTGCGATATCCTGCTTGAGACTTTGCCGCCGGAAACCGTGTGCGGCACGGTGCGCAACATCGGCCGCGAAGGCGAGACATATACTTTGACGACGCTTGGTGCACTGCGTAATATACAGGCCGATATGCTGACGACCGTGTTTGTCGGCAACAGCCGCACGCGCGTGATAAACGGGCGCATGGTCACGCCGCGGGGGTATCGCGGCGTATGAAACTGGTCATTTTCTCGGGTACGAGCGAGGGACACGCGCTGTGCCGCTTCGTTTCGGCCTGCGGCGGAAACGCGGACGTCTACGTTGCGACCGACTACGGCGCGGCCGTCATGGAGCCGATGCACGGCATCACGGTGCATGAGGGGCGGCTGGACGCGGATGCGATGGCGGCCGTGCTGGATGCGGACATCCTGCTGGTGGACGCAACTCATCCGTATGCCGCGGTGGTTTCGGATAATCTGCGTGCGGCCTGCGCACAGACCGGCGCGCAGTACGAACGTCTGATGCGTCCCGCGCTGAACGGCGAGGGCGTGATTCCCGTGCCTGACACCGCCGCTGCGGTGCGTTGGCTGAATGAGCATCCCGGCCGCGCGCTGCTGACAACCGGCAGCAAGGAGCTGGAGGCGTTTACAGCGGTGCGCGGCTGGCGGGAGCGGCTGGCCGCGCGGGTGCTGCCAAGCGTCTCCGTACTCGAGCAGTGCGCGTCGCTGGGCTTTGCGGGCGCACAGATTGTTGCGATGCAGGGACCGTTTTCGCATGAAATGAACGCGGCTCTGCTGCGCCAGACGCGCGCGGACATTCTGGTCACCAAGGACACGGGCGCGGCGGGAGGCTTTGCGGAAAAGCTGTCGGCGGCGCGCGAAGTAGGCGCGACCGTTCTTGTTATCGCCCGTCCGCGTGCAGAGGAGGGCAAGACGCTCGGCGAAACGCAGGACTTTCTTGCAGCGCGTTTCGGCTGGACGGCACCGGCGCACAAGCGGTCCGAATCCGCGCCGCGTTTTCCGTTGTTCGTCTCGCTCGCGGGCAAAAAGTGGTTGCGCCGGAAAGTCCGGCGGGAATCGCGGTTGATGCCGTTCGCGGCTATGAGAAAAGCGATCTTTCGGGCGTTTTTCTGGCAGTCGCGGCAACGAATGACCGGCAGGTCAATCGCCGTATTGCGGCGGATTGCGCGGATTTGCACATTCCGTGCAGTGTGGCCGACTGCGCGGCGGAATCGACCTTTTTCTTTCCCGCCGTGTGCGAGGGTGGAGGACTTACGGCAGGCGTGGTGTCGGACGGCACGGCACATGGCAAAACGGCGGCGGCGGCAAAGCGCATCCGCACGGTATTGGAGGAAATGACATGATTCGAGTGGGCAGCAGAGACAGCCGTTTGGCGGTCGTGCAGGCCGAGGAGGTCTGCCGCGCGCTGGGCGACTGTGAACTCATCACGATGAAAACCACGGGCGATAAGATTCTGGACAGAACACTCGACAAAGTCGGCGGCAAAGGTCTGTTCGTCAAGGAGCTTGACCGCGCGCTGGCGGACGGGCGGGTCGATTTGACCGTGCACAGCTTAAAAGACGTGCCGATGGAGCAGCCGGATGGCCTGCCGCTTGTGGCGTTTACCAAACGCGAGGACGCGCGCGATGCGCTGGTGCTGCCGGAGAGCGGCGTTTGGGATAAGGCAAAGCCGATTGGCTGCGCGTCCGCGCGGCGGCGGGTGCAGCTGAAAGCGCTGTTTCCCGATATCGACGTGCAGCCCGTGCGCGGCAACGTGCAGACGCGGCTTAAAAAGCTCGACAGCGGTGCGTACGGCGCGCTGGTGCTGGCGGCGGCGGGGCTGCACCGTTTGGGATTGCAGGATCGCATCAGCCGGTATTTTTCGCCGGACGAGATCATCCCGGCAGCGGGGCAAGGCATTCTGGCCGTGCAGGGCCGCGCGGGGGAATGGGAAGACAAGGTGCATCTGGTCGACGATGCGGACGCGCGCGACTGTGCGGCAGCCGAGCGGGCGTTTGTCCAAGCACTCGGCGGCGGGTGTTTTGCGCCGGTCGCGGCCTATGCCGAGGTGCAGGATGATACGCTGCACCTGCGCGGGCTGTATGTGTCGGCAGATGAGCAGCATATGGTGCGCGGCGCAGTAATCGGCCGGCGGGCGGAAGCCGCCGCCCTTGGCCGTACGCTCGCGCTGCAACTCAAACATCAGGCGGAGGGAACGGTATGACAGGAACGGTAACGCTGGTCGGCGCAGGACCGGGCGATAAAGGACTGCTGACGACAGCGGGCGCGCAGGCAATTGCGCAGGCGGACGCGGTAGTATACGACCGGCTGGTGGGCGAGGATATTCTCGACCTTATCCCATCGGGGGCCGCGTGTGTGTCGGTGGGCAAAGAAAACAATCACCATCCCGTGCCGCAGGAGCAGATTAACGAAATATTGGTGCGGCTCGCACGCGAAGGGAAAAACGTCGTGCGTCTCAAGGGCGGGGACTGCTTTCTGTTCGGGCGCGGCGGCGAGGAGTGTGAGCATCTGCTGGCAAACGGCGTGCCGTTTCGGGTCATTCCGGGCGTGACGAGCGCGCTGGCGGCGCCCGCGTTTGCGGGTATTCCGGTCACACATCGGGATTTCACCTCGTCGGTGCATATCATCACGGCGCATGCGCGTGCGGGAAAGCCGCTGAAAATCGACTTTGCCAGCTTGGTGCGGCTGGACGGCACGCTGGTGTTCCTGATGGGGTTGACCGCACTTGAGCAGGTGACAGACGGTTTGCTGCGCGCGGGCATGCAGCCCAACATGCCTGCAGCCGTCATCGAAAACGGCGCGCGCGGCACGCAGCGCAAGGTGGTGACAGACCTCGCTGACCTCGCGGGTGCGGTGCGCAAAGCGGGGCTGCAAAGCCCAGCGCTCATCGTGGTTGGACGGGTGTGCAAACTGAGCGATGCGCTCGACTGGTTTACGCCCTTGCCGCTGCACGGCAAAACCATCGTCGTGACCCGACCGAAAGCGCGGGCGGGTACACTCGCCGCGCGGCTGCGTGCACTGGGCGCAAACGTCATCGAAGCGCCATGCATCGAAACCGTCGAGCGCGAGGACGCGCAGCCACTTGCAGCGGCGCTGGAGCAGTCGCATGACTGGGCGGTGTTTACCAGTCCGGCGGGCGTGCCCGCGGCGGTGCATGCGCTGCGCAAACTCGGCCGCGACCTGCGGGCGCTGTACGGCATGAAACTTGCGGCCATCGGCAAGGGGACGGCGAATGCGCTGGCAGCTTACGGTCTGACCGCCGACCTGATTCCCGCGCAGTACGACGGGGAGCACCTTGCGGATGTGCTGATTGATGCAATGCCGCAGGGCGGTTCGGTTCTGCTGCTGCGCGCGGCGCAGGGCGGACAGCTTTTACCCGAAAAGCTCGCCCGCGCGGGCATCCGCGTGACCGATGTACCGCTTTACGACACGGTGCACCATTGCGACAAGGCGGACGCGCTGCGAAGCCTACTCATCGCAGGTAAGGTGGATGGGGTAACGTTCACCAGTGTCTCAACGGTCGAGGGCTTTGTCGAGACCATCGGCGCAGACCGTACCGGCTTTACCGCGTTCTGCATCGGTAAGCAGACCGCCGATGCCGCAAAGCAGTACTATAACAAGGTGAAAATCGCAAAAAATGCAACCATAGACGACTTGGTCGCCTGCATCAAGGAGGAGATATAAATGTTTAATGACAGCATTCGCCCGCGCCGCCTGCGCACATCGGACGGCCTGCGCCGTATGGTGCGCGAGACGCGCCTTTCGCCCGAAAGCCTGATTTGGCCGATTTTCGTCATGGAGGGGGAGGGCATTTACGAGGAGATTCCCTCGCTGCCCGGTCAGTATCACTATTCCCCTGACCAGCTGTATCGCATGGTCGAGCGCGCCCGCGCGCACGGCGTGTCGCGCGTGATTCTGTTCGGCCTGCCGAAGGAAAAGGACGAAATCGGCTCAGGCGCGTGGGCAGAGGATGGTATCGTGCAGCGGGGCATCCGTAAAATTAAGGAACTGGCCCCAGAGATGTACGTCATCACCGACGTGTGTATGTGCGAATACACCAGCCACGGGCATTGCGGTATCCTGTGCGGCTGCGATGTTGATAACGACCAGACGATTGTACGGCTGGCGCAGATTGCGGTGTCGCACGCCGTAGCGGGCGCGGATATGGTCGCGCCGAGCGATATGATGGACGGCCGTGTTGCGGCCATCCGCGGCGCGCTCGACCAGAACGGCTTTACGGGTGTGCCGATTATGTCCTACGCCGCCAAATATGCTTCCTCCTTTTACGGTCCGTTCCGCGACGCGGCGGGTTCTGCGCCGTCCTTCGGCGACCGCCGTTCCTATCAGATGGATTGGCACAACAGCCGCGAGGCGATGCGTGAGTGCGCGCTAGACGTGCAGGAGGGCGCGGATATTCTGATGATTAAGCCCGCGATGAGCTATCTTGACCTTGTGTATCAGTGCAAGCAGCGGTTTGAACTGCCGGTCGCGGCATACGCGGTTTCGGGCGAATATGCGATGATAAAGGCCGCGGCGAAAGCGGGGCTGATTGACGAATACGGTGTGATGTGTGAGAGCGCGGTATCGATTTTCCGCGCGGGCGCGGATATTCTGATTACTTATTACGCCTGTGAGCTTGCGGACGCGATTCGGAAGGGGGATATCGGCTGATGACGAAGTCGGAACAGCTTTTCGAGCGAGCCAAAAAGGTGCTGCCGGGCGGGGTGAACTCGCCGGTGCGTGCGTTTCGCGCAGTGGGCGGTACGCCGCGCTTTATCGTCAAGGGCTTGGGCAGCCACATCCTGGACGAGGATGGGCTGGAATATATCGACTACGTCGGTTCATGGGGGCCGATGGTGCTCGGCCACAGCCATCCGGATATTCTGAAAGCGGTCTATGACCGTATGGTCAACGGCTTGTCCTTCGGCGCGCCGACCGCTTTAGAAGTCGAGATGGCGGAGAAGATGGTGTCGATGGTGCCGCATATCGAAATGGTACGCATGGTGAACAGCGGTACAGAGGCGGTGATG
>DYCA01000008.1:0-333 GCA_019418305.1 Clostridiales bacterium | reverse complement strand
ATGAGTGCGCTGCGTTTGGCGCACGGCGCGACCGGACGCGACAAAATCATCAAGTTTGAGGGCTGTTATCACGGCCATTCGGATGCCATGCTGGTCGGCGCGGGGTCGGGCGCGCTGACGCAGGGGGAGCCGGACTCCAAGGGTGTGACCCGCGGCGCGGCGCAGGATACGCTGATGGCGCAATACAACGACCTTGCTTCGGTCGAGCGCCTGCTGGACGCCAACCCGGGTGAGGTTGCGGCGGTTATTGTCGAGCCGGTTGCGGCAAATATGGGTGTTGTCCCGCCGAAGGACGGCTTTTTGCAGGGACTGCGCCGCCTGTGCGACAAGCAC
>DYCA01000077.1 GCA_019418305.1 Clostridiales bacterium | reverse complement strand
GGTGATATTGTTATCATCCGTAGGCAGGACATCGTGGAAAACGGAGAAATAGCTGCAGTTTTAATAGACGATCAGGACGCAACACTAAAGCGTTTTTCCCGACATGGGGATATTGTTACACTGATGCCACAATCAACTAATCCAGTCAACCAGCCGTTTGTTTATAATCTGAAAGAAACAGCAGTTAAAATTCTCGGTTTGGTAGTAAAGGTTGAATTTAGGCCACAATAGAAAAGAGGGCTCACCATGAATAATGAAGAAAAGATTTTATCCCTATCGAATTTGAAAAGAGCCGAAATGAGCACTTTTTGACCGATTTGAGCAAAACCGAATCTTGAACCTTTTCGACAAGGAGTTCTGACCATGGATAAATTATTCTCTGCCCTGGCGCAGCTTGCCCATGACTGCGGCGCGCAAAAGCTGACTCTGTTCGGCTCCCGTGCACGCGGCGACAACCACGAACGCAGCGACATCGACCTAGCCGTGTACGGTATGCCGGAAAAGCAGCAGATTGCCTTCCTGTCCGGTGTTGACGATCTGCCGACGCTGCTCAAGTTTGATATTGTGTTTATCGCCACGTACACCTCCCCTGACCTGCTCACCGAAATCGACCGAGATGGAGTGATTTTATATGAAGAAAACCAAGCGTGACAACTTTGTAAACGCCGTCCAGCGCCTTGCCGAAGCCGTAACGGACTACCACAACATTCCGAACGATACCGTGCGTGACGGCATGATCCAGCGGTTTGAATTCACCTTTGAGCTCGGCTGGAAAGCGCTCAAGGAGTATATGCTTGATGCTGGTATGCAGAATACCATGCAATTCCCCAAGCAGGTGCTGCGCGAAGCCTACGCCGCCGCGCTGATCGACGATGAAAGTGTCTGGCTCGATATGCTGAACGCCCGTAACCAGACATCGCACATTTACGACGACCACACCGCCGCCGTTATTGCAACAAAAATTCAAAAAGCCTACCTGCCCGAGCTACAAAAGCTTGCTGCTCACTGGGTGTAAAAAATCCCGCCCCGGTGTTGGCGCACCAGAGCGGGAGATGGGTAGATGAAAAGATTCGCACTCCTATCATCTACCCTTATTTTACTATACTCAAATCCAGAAGTAAAGTAAGGGAGACATAGAATATGCCAAAACCGAAAAAAGGTGCAGACGGCTACTACCGCCGCTACTTCCGCGTGGACGGCATCGAATATTCCGTCCGCTCCAAGGACTTCCGCGTGCTTGCAGAAAAGGAGCAGAAAAAGCGGGCGCAGCTCGCAGAGCAGGCGCGGCCTTCCGCAGATAAGATGACCGTGCAACTCTGGGGCGACGCTTGGCGCGAAGTCTATACCACCAACCTTCGCAAGGCGTCACAGGAGCGTATCCGCAGCCTGCAGCAGAACTACCTGTATCCGCTATATGGACCGGTCAAGATCGGTGCCGTCAAGCGGATCCATCTGCAAAACCTGCTCAACGACATGGCGAAGAAACGCGCCAAAGATACGGTTAAGCACATGCTGCAAATGCTGACTGCCATGTTTACAGCTGCGGTCGAAGATGATATGATAAATAAAAATCCGGCGGCTGGATTGAGTATGCCTATCTGCCGCCCTCCAGCAACACACAGGGCTATCTCCGAGCGCGAACGGATCATTTTACTGGAAACCGCAAAAACGCATCCTATGGGTGTCCTCGTCCAATTCCTACTGTACACCGGCCTGCGCCCTGGGGAAGTACCGCCGCTGACCGGCGCCGACCTCGACAATGGCTATATCAGGGTCAACAAGGCGCTGGAAGCACGCACGAATGAGATCAAAGAAACCAAGTCAAAAGCTGGTTCGCGCAGGGTACCAGTGATCCCGCGTCTTGCAGCGGTCCTTCCAGACGTGCAGCCAAACCAGTATATCTTCCCCCAACCCCGCGGCGGCCTGATGACCAAGACTGTTATGCGCCGGATGTGGCACAGCTTTGTCTTGGCTATGCAGGAAACGGAAACCGTGCTTGTGGAGCAGAAGCGGCTCCCTATCCTGAAAGAGCAGCTGCCGCCCATGCAACTTTACGACCTTCGCCATACATATTGTACTGACCTCGAGCGCGCAGGCGTACCGATCAATGTTGCCGCCAAACTAATGGGGCATTCAAGCGTCAAGGTCACTGAGCGCATCTACACACATACCGGAGAGGATATGCTCCGGCGTGCCAGCAGCCAGTTATCTGCCTTTTTGAGTGACGGGCATAGTGACGGTAATGATATGGTGAATCGCGGCAAAAAGGCCGCCGAATCATAAAAATACCAGATAGCCAGTATTAAGCAAGAAGTTCACAATAAAACAGGAAAAGCACCGAAAGCAAGAGTTTAAATCTTGCATCGGTGCAAAAAACATGGAGCTGTTGATCAGAGTTGAACTGACGACCTCATCCTTACCAAGGATGCACTCTACCTACTGAGCTACAACAGCATAATACAAAACGGCGATCAAACAGTCGCCGTTTTGTAATGGCGACCCGGATGGGACTTGAACCCACGGCCTCCAGCGTGACAGGCTGGCGC
>DYCA01000076.1 GCA_019418305.1 Clostridiales bacterium | reverse complement strand
CCAATCCGTCGCTTGTGCCGCTCGTCGAAGCAGGGGAGACCTGCCGCGAGATGATGGGGCTGAGCCTGCGTAATGTGCAGGTGACTGTGTTTGAAAACAACAAAAAGATTTTTTCCGAGTTCGGCGAGATGCTGTTCACGCATTTCGGCCTGTCCGGCCCGCTGATTCTGTCTGCGTCTGCGCATATGCGGCACTTTGGCAGCAAGGAGTATCATGTTGAAATTGACCTCAAGCCCGCGCTGGACGAAAAAATGCTGGACAAGCGTCTGCTCTCGGACTTTGATAAGCATAAAAACAGTGATTTTATCAATGCGTTGGGCGATTTGCTGCCGCGTAAGATGATTCCCGTGGTGGTGCGGTTGTCCAAAATCGACCCGCATGCCAAGGTAAACAGCATCACTAAAGCGCAGCGTGCCTCGCTTCTGCACACACTCAAGCATTTTTCGGTGGCGGTCTCGGGCAAGCGTCCGATTGCCGAGGCAATTGTGACAACGGGTGGCATCAGCGTACGCGAGGTCAGCCCGAAAACTATGGAGTCGAAAAAATGCACCGGTCTGTATTTTGCAGGCGAGATGCTGGACGTAGACGCCTACACGGGCGGTTTTAATTTGCAAATCGCGTGGTCGACCGGCCGGCTAGCCGGATTATCCGCCGCGCAGGAGGAGGAATCGTGATGGATTACATTTCTGTCGCCATCGATGGCCCGTCGGGCGCGGGCAAATCGACGGTCGCGCGTGCGGCGGCCGCGCAGCTGGGTTACGTATATGTGGACACCGGTGCAATGTATCGCGCCATCGGCCTTGCAGTGTGCCGCAAGGGTATTTCCGGGGACGATACGGCGGGCATTGTTTCTATTTTGCCCGAAATTACACTCTCGATTACGTATCAGAACGGCGCGCAGCATATTCTGTTGTGCGGCGAGGATGTGTCCGAGGCCATTCGCACGCCGGAGATTGCAAAATATGCCTCTCTAGTGTCGGCGGTGCCCGAAGTGCGGCAGTTTTTGCTCGATACCCAGCGGAATATGGCGAAAAACGGCAATATCCTCATGGACGGGCGCGACATTGGCACGGTTATTCTGCCGGATGCACCGGTCAAGATTTTTTTGACCGCTTCGGCCGAGGCGCGTGCGCAGCGACGCTTTTTGGAGCTGCGCGAGAAGGGACAGCAGGTGACGCTGGACGAAGTGCTGCGCGATATTCGCCAGCGCGACCATAAGGATATGACGCGCGCAGTCGCACCGCTGAGGCAGGCGGAGGACGCTGTGTTGCTGGATACGAGCGACATTACGCTTGAGCAGAGCATCGAGGCTGTGCTGCGTATCATTCGGGAAAAAACGGAGGAAAATTCATGAAATTCAAATTCCACCGCTGGTTTCAATGGCTTGCGGTGCCGTTCGTGGCGCTGGGCTTTCATATCTACTTCGGATATAAGGTGATTGGCCGGGAGAATATCCCGGAGGGTGGCTGTGTGGTCTGTCCCAATCATGTGCAGCTGTCCGACCCGCCGTTTGCGGCTGTTGCGCTGGGACATCAGACGCCGCTGCGCCTGATGGCGAAAAAGGAGCTGTTTCAGGGTAATAAGTTGTTTGCGTGGTTGATTGCAGCGCTGGGCGCATTTCCGATTGACCGTGAGGGTGCGGATATCACAGCGATTAAGACGGCTCTGGGCGCGGTGCGCGAAGGGCGCAAGCTGATTATCTTCCCGCAGGGCACACGCGGCGCGGGCGAGGGTGAAACCAAAAAAGGTGCGGCGATGCTGGCGGTCAAGACCCGCGCGCCGATTCTGCCGATGTACATTACGGAAAACAAGAGCTTTCGCTGCAAGGCAACCGTTGTCATCGGTGAACCGTTTCGTCCGGATGCAAAAGAAAAGGATTACGGCGTGATTGCGGATGATATTCTGCGCCGCATCTATGCGCTGAAGGAAAAAGTATGAGTGTTACAGTTGCAAAAACCGCGGGATTCTGCTTTGGCGTGCGCCGCGCGGTTAATTTGGCCGAGCAGCAGGCCGGAAAAAACGGTGTGATTTACGCCTACGGTGAAATTATTCACAATATGCATGAGATTCGACGGCTGGAGGAGTGCGGTGTGCGCACCGCGCAGACGCTGGAGGAAATTCCGGATGGGGCAAAGGTGCTCATCCGCGCGCACGGCGTGCCGCGCACGGTTTATGATACCCTTGCGGCAAAAAACTGCGAGGTTTTTGACGCAACCTGTCCGTTTGTCCAGAAAATTCATCGCATTGTTGACCGGGAAAGCCGGGACGGCCGTCTGATTGTCATTCTGGGCAGCGCGGGCCATCCCGAGGTTGTCGGGATTCAAGGCTGGTGCGGCGAGTCTGTCGTGCTGGAGGGAGAAGAGCAGGCGCGGGCGTTCACCGAGCAGCCGGAGATGGTTGACAGACCGCTTGCCGTAGTTGCACAAACCACTGTCAATCGGGCAATTTGGAATATTTCCGTCGGTCTGATAAAAAAAAGGTGTACAAACCTCAAAATTTTTGATACAATATGTAAAGCGACGGATGAGCGTCAGTCGGAGGCTCGTCTGCTTGCCGGTGCGTCGGATCAAATGATTGTGATCGGCGACAAGAAAAGTTCCAACACAAAACGGCTGTATGAAATCAGCCGGTCGCTGTGCAAAAATGTGCTTTATATCGAGGACGCCGCGGAGCTTACGACGCAGGAGCTCTGCCGGGATGGGCGCGTCGGGATCACAGCAGGGGCATCGACACCGGCATGGATAATTAAGGAGGTCAGTAACATGATGAGCGAAGAAACGAAAATCGAAAATGG
>DYCA01000075.1 GCA_019418305.1 Clostridiales bacterium | reverse complement strand
TTCACCTCCTAAAAAATAAAAGTACCCTCCCGGTGCAAAGACACAGGGAGGGTACACAGAAAACCCATAAAAGTGGTAATTATCCATTCCGTGTTGACCTCGGCGGGCGGCGGAAACGCCTTTAAAGCCTTGCGGCTGCCTGCTGTCTTTGACCAAGCTCATATATTATATCGAACAAACAGGAAAATGTCAAGAAAATTTATAAAATAAAATTTACATAAAAAGTTTTTTGTGATGATTTAGGGGAAGTGTTTAAAAGACGTAAATAAACAGGCTTTATGATTGTGCATGATACAAAATTGTGTTAAACTAAGATTGAAAATTTCATACAAGGGGGAATACCATGCCAACCTTATATAAACGAGTGCTAAGCCTTGTGTGTGCCGGACTGATGCTGCTGCCGGTGGCGGCCGGCGCGGCGGGCGGCACGCAGCGGCAAAGTATGGCGATTGGCGGCACAATGGTCTATCTGGAGATGGGCGCAGGGCGCACAGGTGAAGTCACACTGGCCAATAACCGTCTGTTTCAGACGCAGTCGGCTTCCGGCCATGTCAGCGCCAAGGCATCCGAGGGCGGAAAAACCGTGGTCGCTTCCATCAACGGCGGTTATTTTGACGCTTACAGCGGTGGCGCAACGGTTTACGCAACGGTCATTCAGGGCGGCGAAGTGGTCAACGGCGGCGGCGAAAAACCAACGCTGGTCTTTACTTCTTCCGGCAAGCCGTTGATTGACCGTGTCAAGATTGAAACGAAAATCGCCTTCCGCGGTGAGGACAGCGCAACCGTCACGGCATACTCGGTTAACGACTACAACGCGAACAACGCATGGGCAAGCTATCTGCTGACACCGGTATACGGCCGGGCGGTGAACGTCGCTTCCGGCGCTCGCATCATTACCATTCAGGACAGTGTTGTAACGAACATTCAGGTTGGCGGTACGGTACCCGCGCTGAACTGGGGCACGACCGTGCTGGTTATCAACCAGAGTGCATGGAACAACATGGTGACTTACACGCTCGAGCCGAAGATCGGCAACGACGCAGTGCGCAAAACGATATATACGCCGCAGCATGACAGCGCTTCTGAGTGGACGGACATTGTCAACGGTGTGGGCGCAGGCCCGCTGCTGCTCAAGAACGGCGTCAATGTCTGTGATCAGAACAGCGATTTTACCGATCCCAAGCAGTCTCCGGATTACGTTTCCTCCCGTTCGTTCGCGGCAATTATGAGCAACGGGCAGCTGGTGCTGGGCAGTGCGTCGAGTGCGTCCATGCGCAGTATCGCCAATTATCTCAAGGGTCTCGGCGCGGTTGACGCGATGGCGCTGGACGGCGGCGCGTCCACCTTCCTGAGCATCGGCGGTTCGACCGTGCAGAGTGCGGGCCGCAACCTGACCAATGTGCTGCACATTGTGGATTATTCGTCGGGGACGCTGCCCAAGGGCATCCAGCCGCGCGATTTTGATACGCCTTCCGGTTGGGCGGCGCAGACGGTTGTCGATGCAGCGAACGCAGGTATTGTACCGGATACTCTGCAAAGCGGCTATCAGAAGAACATCACCCGCAAGGAATTCTGCCAGATTATCGACGCTCTGCTGCATAAAAAGATGACGGATTACGATAATGCGCTCTATCTGACCGGTATTTCGTACGATGATGCCCGTGCAGCACTGACCGACACATGGGATGCAAGCGTCCTCGCCTGCTATCGCTTCGGCATCATCAATGGCGTAGGCAACAACAAATTCAGCCCGAACGAGAGCCTGACCCGCGAACAGGCGGCCAAGATCCTGATGGGCGCGGCTAACAAGATCAATCTGCCCGGCAGTGAGGCAAATAATTCGTGGGCAGATGCTTCTCAGATCTCGTCGTGGGCGCATGAGGGCATCAACTTTGTCGTCGGCGCAGGCATCATGAACGGCACCGGTGAAAACAAGTTCGATCCGCAGGGCCTGTTCACCCGCGAGCAGGCGATTGCAACAGCATACCGCATGCTGTAACAATCGGATAAAGGCAATAAAAAAGCACGCTGGAAACAGCGTGCTTTTTTATTGTTCATGAAATCTGTATCAGACAGATGCTTACGCCATCAGCTTGGCAGCATTGACCTTGACGCCGGGGCCCATGGTGGAAGCCACAACACAGGAACGGACGTACTGGCCCTTGGCAGCAGCCGGCTTCGCCTTGATGATAGCGCCCATCAGTGCATCGAAGTTGTCCTGCAGCTTCTCTGCGCCGAAGGAAGCCTTGCCGATCGGGCAGTGGATAATGTTGGTCTTGTCCAGACGATACTCGATCTTACCAGCCTTGGACTCCTGAACTGCCTTAGCAACGTCCATGGAAACGGTGCCGGCCTTCGGGTTCGGCATCAGGCCCTTAGGACCGAGCACGCGGCCCAGACGGCCAACCAGACCCATCATGTCCGGGGTAGCGATAACAACGTCGAACTCAAAGAAGTTTTCCTTCTGGATGCGCTCCATCAGGTCCTCTGCGCCAACGATGTCTGCGCCGGCAGCCAGTGCCTCATCTGCCTTCGCACCCTTGGCGAAAACAGCAACGCGGACATTCTTACCGGTGCCGTGCGGCAGTACGATTGCGCCGCGAACCTGCTGGTCTGCGTGACGGGAGTCAACGCCCAGCTTGACGTGCAGCTCGATGGTCTCGTCGAACTTGGCCTTGGCAGTGGAAATAACAGTGGCAAGCGCTTCTGCCGGATCGTACAGCTTGGAACGATCAATGGTCTTTGCGCTGTCTACATACTTTTTACCTTTATGCACAATAAATCCTCCTTAAGTGGTAATGCGGGAATAGGCTAAACCTAACCCTCCCACTTTGACCGGCGCCTGCAAAAAGCGCGGTCAAAATCCATTCAGCTTA
>DYCA01000074.1 GCA_019418305.1 Clostridiales bacterium | reverse complement strand
GTATCATAATATTTGTGAATTTGTGTATACTCAAAGGGATAAAACCAAAATCAAGATGAACAGCAATACTCAAAAAGCCCGGCTAAGCCGGGCTTTTTTTATAAAGTCGAAGCATAATCTCGCATACCGGAACGCTGCGCAGCCGGTCGCTTTGTCAGTGCGGCGCGTTTCCATCGGCAATTTTCTTCGGGCTGCCGTTATCGAACGGCTGCTTGAAATGGCACCACAGCTGCAATCCCGAGTCGAACTGCGCGGCATACTGCCCTGCCAGCCCTGCCGCGCCGATGCGCGCCAGCCCGAACAGATCAGGCACCGAATCCGTGCGCGTTTCTTCCGGCCTCCACAGGTTGTGCCAAGGGGTGTGCTGCTCGTTGAGCGCGTCCCACGCCGGACGCTCCACCTTCATGTGTCCGGTCAGGATTGCGCCGCGCCCGGCCAGACGCTCGAGCCGCTGCGCGGTGCGGTAGGTGCGGCGCTTGTCGGCATAGAAAAACTTTTCCCACGTCAGCATCTCCTCAAACGAGCGGCGCAGGTCGCGCACCGCCACGTCTGCGCCGTACACATTTTTCAGCACAGCATGCAGCAGCACCGCAAGCACGGCCTGCTCGGCGGGCGGTAGGGTATATAAGCCTTCCGGCCGGAAGTTCGTGACCGGGGACTGGTATGCCTTTTCGTATACCAGATAATCGATGTCGCTTTCAATCTGGCAATGCACCGCCGAAGCGTTGAGCTTGGGCTCCGCCCCACAGATCTGCACCTGACGGCAGTAAACATAGGGGTGGATCTCGCTGTCGAGCGCGAGATGGCAGACAAAACCGTAGAAGTATGCCGCGGCGATCTCCTGCGACTCGCCCGTCAGGTCGCGCACACCGCGCGCGAGCGCTGCGAACAGCTCGTCGGTCTTTTCCGAATGCATGCGGTTGCCCAGCTTGTGCAACGGACTGCCCAGCAGAATCTTACGGTAAAACAGCGGGTCTGGCCCCTGACAGCCCCACCGAAAACTCACCGGATGCTTTTGCACCAGCTCCTGCACCGGCGCAGGAAAGACGCTCAGTGCCTGCTCTCCAAACAGATGATGCGATACAAAATCCGCCATAACCGGACCTCCTCTGTCCTATCAGTTGTTTTCCTCTATTATATACGCTTTGCGTCCCACGGGGAAGTCCTTGCTCAATCCACGCCCGGGAACACGATGCCCGCATCCCGCCGCGCACGTGCAAGCAGCTCCGCCATTTCGACGGTTTTCTCCATGCGGCGGCGGCAGTCCTCGCGGTCATCCGCCGCAACCAACCCCGCAATGCCTTGCATCTCCCAGTACCACGCGGTTTCGCCCCGCTGCTCGTCAAAAACCTGCTCTCCCTCGTCGGTCATGACCGTGACGCGCGTGCACATACTGACCGGGTCCTCCACGCGAATGAACCCCTTTTCTCCTATGATATGCGCGCCGTTTTCGCCTTTGCAGTCCTTCGCGCCCGTACACGCACAAACAAAGCCCGGATACTCCAGCACCGCGACGCCGCCGAGGTCGATGCCGTTAGCATGCCGCCGCGCGTGATAGGTCAGCTTTTCCGGCATACCGAACAGACCGTACACAAAATACAGGTTATACAGGTTAATATCCATGAGCGCGCCACCCGCAAAGGCGGGGTTGAACACATTGGGCGTCTGTCCCGCTTTCAGCGCGTCGTATTTACTCGAATACTGACAAAACGTGCACGACACCTGCCGCACCGGCCCGATTTCAGGCAGCTTCTCGCGGATGCGCGCAAAATGCGGCAGAAACAGCGTTGTAATGCCCTCAAACAGGAACAGCCCCTTGTCCTCTGCCAGCGCAGCCAGCTCCTCCGCCTGCGCGCGGGTGGGTGCAAACGGCTTTTCGCAGATGACATGCTTGCCGCTCTCGAGCGCTTTTTTGGTCTGCGCATAGTGCAGACTGTTGGGGGACGCGACATAGACCCAGTCGATTTGCGGGTCTGCCAGCATGTCGTCCAGCGCGGTATATACCTTTTTCACGCCGAACCGCTCCGCCAGCGCGCGTCCGGTCGCTTCTCCGCGCGAATAAACCGCCTCATAGGTCACGCCCGCCACGCGCACCGCCTCTGTCATCACCCATGTCACAATGTTGCCCGTTCCAATCGTCCCGATTTTCATATGCAGCCTCTTTCCTGCCTTGCGGCATTCCGTTTGCCTTTATCATGGCACACTTTGCCGCCGCACGCAACGGATTTTTTGTTCCCTTTGTAAAAAAACACAGCCGCCTTTCCCATAGGGAAAAACGGCTGCGCCATCCATCTTCTTTTGGACAAAGCGAAACGGCTTAGCCTTCGTAATCCGCTTCGTTCTCCCAGTTGTGCCAGACAGCCTGCACGTCGTCGTTATCCTCCAGATTGTCGAGTAGCTTGCGCATCTGGGCCATATCCTCTTCCTTTTCCAGCGTGACATAGTTCTGCGGCACCAGCTCGACCTCAGCCTCGACAAAGGAATAGCCCAGCGTCTCAAGCGCCTCGCGCACCGCGGAAAAATCCTCCGGCGCGGTGTAAATCTCGAAGGTCTCCTCGTCGGCCTGGAAATCCTCCGCACCGGCGTCGAGCGCCTGCATCATAACGGTGTCCTCGTCCAACTCACCGCGCTCCATGATGATAACGCCCTTCTTGTCGAACTGCCAGGATACGCAGTTGGTCGCACCCAAGCCTGCGCCGTACTTATCGAACAGGTGGCGCACGTCAGCCACCGTGCGGTTCTTGTTATCGGTCAGCGTTTCGACAACGACCGCGACGCCGCCGACGCCGTAGCCCTCATAGTTGTTGGCCTCGTAGTTGACCTGACCATTCGCGCCCGAATACTTGTCCAGCGTGCGCTTGATGTTGTCGTT
Source organism: Clostridiales bacterium (assembly GCA_019418305.1). Taxonomy (GTDB): domain Bacteria; phylum Bacillota; class Clostridia; order Oscillospirales; family Butyricicoccaceae; genus Agathobaculum. The sequence goes on along the minus strand of DYCA01000074.1, from coordinate 26 downwards.
GGGCATATTGTTGGCCTTGGCCTTGG
>DYCA01000073.1 GCA_019418305.1 Clostridiales bacterium | reverse complement strand
ACGCACATGCGCACGGCGTTGTCGTTGAGGCAGAGCTGGGCACGCTGGCAGGCGTTGAGGACGACGTAAAGGTTTCCGCTGAGGATTCCTCCTACACCCGTCCGGAAGAAGTAGAAGAGTTCGTTTCGCGCACCGGCTGTGACTCGCTGGCAATTGCCATCGGTACCTCCCACGGCGCTTACAAGTTCACTCCCGAGCAGTGCACCCGCAACGAGCAGGGCATTCTGGTTCCGCCTCCGCTGCGTTTCGACGTGCTGGAGGAAGTCTCCAAGCGTCTGCCGGGCTTCCCGATCGTTCTGCACGGTTCTTCTTCTGTTCCGCAGAAGTTTGTTGACATCATCAACGCGCACGGCGGCAAGATGCCCGATGCAATCGGCATTCCGGAGGAAGAACTGCGTCAGGCTGCTAAGCTGTCCGTCTGCAAGATTAACATTGACTCGGATATCCGTCTGGCTATCACCGCTACCATCCGTGAGTACTTCGACGAGCATCCGGATCACTTCGATCCCCGTCAGTACCTCAAGCCCGCTCGTCAGGCTGTTAAGGACATGGTTGCTCACAAGCTGGTCCATGTGCTCGGCTGCAACGGCAAGGCATAAGAAGTTTCTGCGTTGGAAACAGTGCGAACCGCATCCTTTTGGATGCGGTTCGTTTTTTTATCGGAATGGACTGCATAAGAACGGTTTACAAGTCGGTTTTCGCACTTTACATTATGAAAGTATTGTGTTATAATGTGAATTAACGGAAATACAATATGCATGTAGGAGGGATATGTCTTGAATCGAAAACTGAAAGATGAGGATATGGACATCTTGTTTCGAGGGATCCTGAAGCTCAAGACAGTGGAAGATTGTTATGACTTTTTTGAGGATTTGTGTACAATCGCTGAGCTTCGTGCAATGGTGCAGCGCTTTCAGGTTGCTCGCATGTTGGACGAGGGCCGCATTTACAGCGACATTGTGCAGGAAACCGGTGCATCGACGGCCACAATCAGCCGTGTCAATAAGTGCTTGGTATATGGGTCCGATGGATATCGTAAAATGCTGGACCGTTTGAAGGAAGACGATGAATAGTTATCAAACTCTGTCGGCATACTATGACCGCTTTACAGATGATGTGGGCTATGAGCAGTGGGCGGAGTTTTTTGTTACGCTGTTTGCGCGTGAAGGTGTAGAACCCAAGCTCGTTCTCGATCTGGCCTGTGGTACAGGCAGTCTGACGCGATTGCTGGCGCAGCGCGGATACGACATGATCGGTGTGGATGCTTCCCCTGAAATGCTGATGCAGGCGATGCAGAACACCTTTGATTGCGAACCGCGCCCGCTGTTCCTCAATCAGCGCATGGAGCAGCTTGATTTATACGGTACGGTGGATGTGTGCCTGTGCTGTCTGGACAGCGTTAATTATGTGACGGAACCGGCGGTGCTGCAAAAGGCGTTCGACCGGGTACACTTATTTCTGGAGCCCAAAACGGGTTTATTCGTGTTCGATATCAACACGCCGGAAAAGTTTGCGCGCATCGATGGTAACAGCTATGTGCGCGAGGATGAGGACGTGTTTTGCGTCTGGCAGGCCGCGGTAGAGGACGGTCTGTGCGCCTATCAGTTCGATATTTTTGAACGGGATGGTGATGCATGGACACGCGCGCAGGAGACGCATGAGGAGCGTATTTACACCATTCCGGAACTGATCGCCATGCTGGAAAAGGCAGGCTTTTCCGAAATTACAACCTATGGAGACCAATCGTTCTCGCCGGTACAGGGTGGGGAAGATAGGGTTTATATTACCGCACGAAAGAGAGATTAAACAAATATGAGCGATACGTTACTTCGCGCAATCGCCCGAGATGCGGGCATTCAGATTTCTGCCGCCGTGACTACCGGATTGGTCGAGCGTGCGCGGGAGATTCACGATACTACGCCGGTGGCGACTGCGGCGCTCGGCCGCACCCTGACTGCGACGGCGATTATGGGCAGCCAGCTCAAGACCGATGATGGGTCGGTTACCGTACAGGTTAAGGGAAACGGCCCGCTGGGGACGATTGTGTGCGTCGGCGATGCAGACGGCTGGGTACGCGGTTATCTGCAGAATGCGGGCTGTGAGCTGCCGCTGCGCGCGGATGGCAAGCTGGACGTGGGCGGCGGTGTAGGCCGTGGCTATCTGATGGTGATAAAGGACATTGGGCTGAAAGACCCGATTACCGGTACGGTTGCACTCGTCAACGGTGAAATTGCCGAGGATTTGACACGCTATTTTGCGGAGAGCGAGCAGATTCCGTCTGCGTGTGCGCTGGGGGTGCTGGTGGATACCGACCGGTCGGTCAAGTGCGCGGGCGGCTGGCTGGTGCAGCTGATGCCGGGTGTCAAGGATACGGATATTGACCGTCTGGAAGCGAATCTGGCAAAAATTGAGCCGATGACCACAATGCTGGATAAGGGGATGACGCTCGAGCAAATCGTGCAGACCGTGCTGGACGGCTTCGCGGTAGACTTTTTGCAGACCGATCCGATTGGCTACCGTTGTGCGTGCAGTCGAGAGAAGGTGGAGCGCGCTCTGCTCAGCATGGGAAAAGACGAATTATCCAAAATGGCGGAAGAACAGGAAAAAAGTGAGGTAACCTGCCAGTTTTGCGATAAAGTCTATGTTTTTTCGCGGGAAGAGTTACGACAGCTTTTGGCCCATGCAGAAAAATAAAAAAATCGTCAAAAAAGTGTTGACATTTCGCTAATGTTTCGATATAATAAATCTCGCCGCTGATGATTACGGCGGCGGCGATTCGGCCCGGTAGCTCAGTTGGTTAGAGCGCCAGCCTGTCACGCTGGAGGCCGTGGGTTCAAGTCCCATCCGGGTCGCCATTTCTTTGGTCGGAATCGGCTGAAGAAGATTTGCCTCTGTAGCTCAGTCGGTAGAGCAGGGGACTGAAAATCCCCGTGTCGGTGGT
>DYCA01000072.1 GCA_019418305.1 Clostridiales bacterium | reverse complement strand
AACCACCGACACGGGGATTTTCAGTCCCCTGCTCTACCGACTGAGCTACAGAGGCATTCACAGCACGAGATATAGTATAGTCGAAACTTGGAGAAAAGTCAACCATAAATTTTCCTTTTTTTCATTTTGTTGCGGAACGGGGTGAGAGCATGGTATGATAGACCAAGTGAAAGGAGCGTGTACCATGCGAATTTGGACAGGCCGCGCGGCAAGCGGCAAAACAACGGTGATTCTGCGGGAAATTGCAGAAGCCTGCCGAAAGGGCGAGGGGAAACAGGTTCTGCTGGTTCCGGAACTGAACTCGCATCAGATGGAACGCCGACTTGCCGAGGCTACCGAAAATCATGGTGCGCGCACGGCCGAGGTGCTGACGTTTTCTCGTCTGGCCGACCGTGTTTTTTCCGAGGTCGGCGGGCTGGCGCAGCAGATGCTGACTCCCGCAGGGCAGCTCCTTACCTTGCAGGAGGCGGCGCGCCGTGTGCAGGGCGGTCTTTCAGTCTGGAGTGGCCTTGCGGATAAGCCCGAGCTGCTGCGTGAGGCGCTGCGGCTGGTGGATGAGTGCAAAACCTGCGCGGTTTCACCCGCAATGCTGTTCGATGCCGCGCAGGAAAGTGAGGACGCGGCGCTGTCTGCCAAGCTGTCCGATTTGGCACAGCTGCTGACCGCTTATGAGCGCCTTTGCGAACAGTCGCTGCCCGACCCGCGCGACCGCCTGACCCATCTGCGCGACCGTCTGCCCGAAAGCCATGTGCTGGCGGGAGCGCAGGTGTATCTGGATGGGTTTCTCGGTTTTACGGCGCAGGAGCTGGCTGTTGTGGAGGCGATGCTTGCCGCTGGTGTGCCTCTGTCGGCGGCGGTCACCTGCGATTTGTCACAGCCGGAGATTTTTGTGACTGGCTGTAAAACGGTCAAAACGCTGACCCGTATGGCAAAGCGGCATAATCAACAGGTGGAGCGGATTGAGCTGGGAGCCGGCCGCTTGTCCCGCCCGGCGGGATTGGCTGCCGTGGAAAGAGAAAGCTTGCTGCCAGTGCGCGGCGTGCATGAAGATATGTGCGAAGGTGTGCGCTTGTATGCGGCGGCCTCACCCTTTGATGAATGCGAACACACGGCGGCCTATATCCGTCGCAAGGTGCGCGATGAAGGCGCGCACTATCGGGATTTTGTGGTTGCGGCGCGGGATATCGAGCCGTACAGCGCGGCTTTGGCGATGGCAATGGCGCGGTATGATGTGCCGGTGTTTCTGGCGGAAAAGCCCGATCTGCTTTCCCGCCCGCCCATGGCACTGGTGATGGGTGCGCTTGAGTCCGTTCGCACGGGTTTCCGATATGAGGAAATGTTCGGCTGTCTCAAAACCGGACTGACCAGCCTGACACGCGACGAGGTGGACCGGCTGGAAAACTATGTGCTGACGTGGAATATCCGCGGCGGTGCGTGGGAGCGCGACTGGACCGAGCATCCCGACGGATATGGGTTACCCATCGACGAGCGCGTGCGCGCGGAGTTGATTGAATTGAATGCATTGCGTGCGCGGGCGATTGCACCGTTTACCGATTTGCGTGAGCGCCTAAAGGGAGAAAACCTTGCCTCTGACTGCGTGCGTGCGCTGTACGATTTTCTGCTTGCGGTGGATGCGCCGCAGCGCATGGCCGACCGTGCCGCTGCGCATGAACAGGCGGGGCGGTTGCAGCTGGCGGATGAATATCGGCAGCTATGGGAGATTCTGGTCTCCGCGATGGAGCAGTTTGCGTGGGTGTGCGGGGAGGCCCTGCTAACTGCCGAACGGTTTGCGCAGCTGTTTCGGCTGGTGCTGGGGGAATACGATGTCGGTTCGATTCCGGTTTCGCTCGACCGCGTCACCTGTGGCAATATCGAGCGTGTGTGCGGGGAAAACGTCAAATATGTGATTTTGCTCGGTGTCAACGACGGGCTGATTCCCAAGACAACGGCTTCGACTTCGCTGCTGAGCGATATGGACCGGGACAAGATGGACGCGTTGGGCGTGGAACTCAAAGCCTATGGTGCGGAGCGGTTGCTTATGGAGCAGGAAACGCTGTACCGCGCGCTGGCGTGCCCGTCGGATGAATTGCTGTTGTCTTATCACACGGCGGATGCCGCTGGCGGAGAAACGCGGCCTTCGTATTTTATCGGCACGGTGCGCAGCCTTCTTCCCGCAGTGCCGCTGGACACGTATCAGGCCCAGTCGGTACGCGACCGTTTGCAGGCCGAGCGCCCGGCGGTCGAGCTGGCGTGTGCCTATTTATCGGGCGACCGTTCGCCTGCCGTGCGCGCGGCCTATGATTTCTATCAGGATGACGAGCGGGTGCATCGCGCGTCGGCCCAGCGGCGCGGGCGTGGTCCGCTGGAAAACCTGCACACCATCGAGGGTTTATATGGTAAGCATCTTAATCTGACCGCGTCACGCGTGGACACCTTTTATTCCTGCCGCTTTGCGTTTTTCATGCAGTACGGCCTCAAGGCCAAGCTGCGCAAGGTCGCACGGTTCGACGCGCTCGAAACCGGTACGTTTCTGCATTATGTGCTTGAGCATGCGCTTGCCGAACTGGGGAAAAACGAGGGCGGCGCGGCGGCTGCCGATGAGGCGACCGTTCGGCGCGTATGCCGCGCGGTGGTGCGGCAGTATGTGCGCGAGGAACTGGGCGGACTGGAAACACGTACAGCGCGTTTCCGTTATCTGTTCGGACGGCTGGCACGCACCGCAGAGCAGATTCTGGAAAACGTGCTGGAAGAGCTGCGCATGTCCGACTTTGAACCCATCGACTATGAGGTGGATTTCTCGCGCGGGGGCGATTTGCCGCCGGTCACCTGCGAGGATACGGAAGGCGACGTGTCCCTGTCCGGCAAGGTGGACCGCGTGGACGGTTATATCAAAAACGGACGGCTGTATCTGCGCGTGATGGATTACAAGAGCGGCAAAAAGTCGTTCTCTCTGTCCGATATCTGGTATGGACTGAACATGCAGCTGGTCATTTATCTGTACGCCTTGCAGCAGGAGGGACTGGAACGCTATCGCGCACGGCTGGAAGCTGAACTGAATGAAATCGTGCCGGCGGGCGTGCTGTATGTGCCGGTGCGCGATGCGCTGCCGGACGCTGCACGCGACACGGACGAAGAAACCTTGCGTGCGCTGCGCGACAAAGCGCTGCGCCGCAGCGGTCTGCTCAGCGACGACATGGAGCTGCTTGACGCGATGGAGCACGGGCTGGAAGG
>DYCA01000071.1 GCA_019418305.1 Clostridiales bacterium | reverse complement strand
TGGTCGGTGAGATCAACGACGTGTTCTACCACATGATGGTAATGATGAACGAGTGCGGCGTGACGCTCGCGGATGTGTGCGCAGAGATGGATGTACGCGCGCAGAAGATAGGAAATCTCAAGCAGTTCCACGTATCCGATCACAATACCTGACTGTACAACCGAACAAATCCCTTTCCTGCATCGTGTATTTTTTAGGAATGCGCGCGGCCGCTGTCAGAAAACCGAGCGGACAAGCGTATGATAAGCAGGAGGAGAATCATTCCCCCGAAATTTGCAGAATTCCTGCAACGATTCGGGGGTTTTTTGACTCTTAATAAATGAGAACACTTTGATGCATCCATCAGGGCTTCGGAAATCTTAAGATTTTTGTCGGCTAAATCGCAAGAAAGCTCTGTTATGCTGAATACATCAGGTGCAGGCTGTCCCAGAGGGAGCCGGGAAGGGGAAAACAATATGACAACTCGTTATGCTACGGTACAAATGGAAACTTCTGCGAAACGTATCGCGCCGCGCCCGGTTCAGCGGCGTACCCGCCGCAAAACGAGAAAACGGCGCAAACCGATCCGCTTGCTGCTCGTGCTGTTTTTGCTGGGGATGGCAATCTGGTTTGTACTGCGCGCTGTGACGGGTGGATTGGCTGTGATGCGTTGGCAGATAGATGGCGTGGATGTAAAAAGCGGTACTGCGTTGTCGATTTTCCGTTTGTCGCTGTCCGACGGCCGCGCGAGCAAGATTTTGCAGCATCCGGAAAATTATCCGCCTGCATTGCTTGAGATGCTTGCGGGAAACAATGAAACGCTGGACTTTGTGCTGGGCTATCCGGAGCACCATGCGGACGCGCCCGCGGAAAGTCTGACCGAGCCGCTGGATACGGTTCCGCTTTTGCTGCAATGGGACAGACGCTGGGGATATCAGGCATATGGAAGCAGCACAATCTCGGTCAGTGGCTGTGCGCCCACCAGCCTTGCGATGGCGGCGGCATACCTGACGGAGGACAGCACCGTAACGCCGTACCGCGTTGCGCGCTATGCTGCGGAACACGGGTATTACATATCGGGGCAGGGGACAAGCTGGTCTCTTTTCAGCGATGGCGCGGGCGCATTCGGTATCAGCTGCCGACAGCTTTCGCTGGACAAAATGCAGATTGATGCAGCGCTTGACGCGGGCCAACCGGTAATTTGCTCGATGCTGCCGGGCGATTTCACAACCGAAGGGCATTTTATTGTGCTGGCGGGCCGCACAGAGGACGGCGAGTATCTGGTGCGTGACCCAAACAGTGTCAAGCGCAGCGAAAAAACATGGTCCTACGACCGATTATCCGGACAGATCGCTGCTTTATGGGCTTGCTCACGTGCATAAGGAGAGAAAGGTTATACATTTGCATCCCTTTTGCTTGCCTGTTGCCGGGAAACATGGTATGCTTGTGTTGAGGTGAAAGAATCATGCGCAGAAAAGACAGAGAAATCACAGGACGGGAGAATATCGAGCCGGTTTTGCAGGCGTGCAAAACCTGTCGCTTGGCAATGATTGCGGACGGCGCGCCGTATGTGATCCCGCTTAATTTTGGTTATACATGGGATGAAAGCGGACTGACCCTCTATTTCCACAGCGGTATCAAGGGAAAGAAAATCGACGCGCTGCGTGCCGACCCGCGCGTGTGCTTCGAGGTGGATACCGAGATGGGCGTGACCGGCGAAGGTGATCTGGCCTGTCGGTACAGTTATGCGTTTTCCTCGGTTGTAGGCTATGGCAGCGTGCAGTTTGCGCAGAATAATGAGGAGAAACGGCGCGGGTTTGATGTGATTATGCAGCACCAGACCGGTCGCGACGGCTGGAGCTATACGGATGCCGCTCTGTCTGTGGCAGAGGTATTCTGGGTGCACGCGGATTCGTTTGAAGGTTCGCAAAAGCTGCCCAAATGATACAATATTGTGCAAATGAAAAACGCCGGAGGTCAATTGGCCTCCGGCGTTTTGCCGCTTTCAGAGGGAACTGTTATTCCCAGAAGTGCTGCGCGATGTCGTCTGCCTGCGCTTCAGCTGCACAGAGCAGCGCTTCCGCATTGTTGCCGACGATGTCCAGCCCTTCTGCGGCGAGTGTGTCAAAGCGTCCGTGGCTGAGCAGTTTGCAGATGGACAGCAGATAAGCGGAAGCGTGGTCAGTGAGCACAGGGTCGCGGTTATCCACTACACCGCCGCGCGTGGTGACGTAAACAAACCGCTGCAGGCGGCAGTCTCCCACGGGATAATTGTCGCTGCCATAGTGGAAGGTCAGACCGGTCACGCACAAATGCTCCAGATAGGTTCGCACCATGGACGGCACGCCCATGTCCCAGAACGGACAGGCCAGCACAACAGCGTCCGCCGCTTTGAACTGGTTGGCGAGTGCGAAGAACGGCGTGTCGAATGCGCCGGCAGCGGATAGTGCATCGCGCTCAGCAATGTCGTCAGCGCCGTAAGGTGTCAGATGCAGCGCGGAAAGCTGCAGTACCTCAATTTCTGCATCCGGGATACGGCTGACAAGCCGCCGCGCCAGCCGTAGGGAGCGGGATGCATCTCCACGGATGCAGCCGTTGACAAACAGAACTTTTTTCATAACTGATTACTCCTTTGGCAAAGCCTTTCCGCATTTGCGGCAAAAGGCAAAATCACTTTGTACCGGTGCGCCACAGTAGGGGCAGAAGCTGCTGCCCGAGGAATGCGTATCGAAGGTGTTTTCCGGTTTGTCGCCAAAATACCGGTTGAGTGGATCGGGTTCCTCAGTATCATCCGTGATATCAAATTCGGAATAACGGTTTTTACCGGTAGCATTTTTGAAGTTGTAAACGGCGTTGCATATGCCGATGATGATAAACAACACGCCGAACAACGGGAAGATGATGCCGACCGGGCCGAAGCCTTGTGTCATAGAGGCGGCAAGCACCGTCCAGAAGATGCCGAAAATGATGCCGAATACAGAGCCAAAACCACCCATCATGGAGGGGCCGCGGCCGGGTTTGATGCTTTTCATGTTACTCCACCTGCCTTTGCTTCATCATAGCACAGGGAGCGTCAAAAGACAAGAAAACCGCTCCTTTTTTTAAAAGGAGCGGCAAAAGAGAGTCCGGAGGCGTTTAGGCTTCGCTTCGCTTGACAAATTTACTGCGCGGAGCGCGGCAGATTGGGCAGACATAGTCGTCCGGGATGGTATCATCCAGCCGGACATAGCCGCAGACCGTGCATTTCCAGCCGGCATCCGGACCAACTTCATGATAGACGGGTGCTGCGGGGGGCGCGTCTTTTCCGCGGCTTTCGAGCGCTTTTACGGTCAGGCAGTCACCGTCGGCAAGCACCTCAGCGTCGGCCAGTTCGCAGACAAACAGCGTGTATGAGCCGATGGCCACCGTTTCAGTCACACGCAGGCTCAGACGGGACACCATGCCCTCGCGCAGCCAAGGACAGCCGTTTTCGTCCTTCTCAAACGGGAAAGCAGCAAATTTATCAATTGCGCGGCCGGATTTATAGCCGAACTCATTGACGATTTTCTCGTCCGCATCCTGCGCAAGAAGGGTGACGGCGGCAACGCCGGACTTTTTGAGCGCAGCGCCGGTGGCGGAATCGTTGTTGAGGGACAATGTGAACTTCGGCGGGCGGGAAGAGGTCACCTGATGCAGAGAATTGATAATGCAGCCGAAATTTTTGCCATCGGCCGCAGTGGAAATCAGAGAAAGACTGTAATCAAGCTTTTTATAGGCGG
>DYCA01000070.1:1723-3812 GCA_019418305.1 Clostridiales bacterium | reverse complement strand
GGGGGTGGATCTATAACGAAACATCTTAATAATATTCTTATTTGCCGAAAAAAGGGGGTGAATTTACGAGCAGTGTCATATCAGGTAAGCACGTCCTTCTGATCATATCTCATGAGAATGAGCCTCGATTGGATCAGCGGATATGTGTCGTATCGCAGCAACCGCATAGAAAAACAGGGATGGCGTATCTCCGCCCACTCCGCCATAGAGACTCAGCGGTTCTACCGCTCTCTGGGCTGTGTAGATGCGGCCCAGCCCCTGCAAAAGCATGTAGAGGCCGAACCGTTCGACTGCCAGCTGGAATACAGACTGTAAAAGCACGAGCTGCATGGAAGTAAAACATAAGCTCCCCCGGAAGGCAAACGCTTTCCAGGGGAGCTTTGTGGTTACTTGGGAGTAGTATGTATTTCCACTTATCCACAGAGCATGACTTTGGCGGAGAAAGCGCCATTCTGATGGGTAAACGTACTTGTTCCGCCGTTTTTTTCCGCAATATGGTTGACAGCCTGGATACCAATTCCGCTTTCTTTTCGCTTTGATGAGAGGAAAACGCCATTTTTTTCGTTGACTTTACCGTCAAATGCATTTACGACCTCGATCAGAAGAAGCCTCTTGGCATGCACATATGCTGTTATTTCGATTTGCCGGCGGGCGGGTGCGGTGCGAAGGCTGGCTTCCAGCGCATTTTCCAGTAGATTGGATAAGATCAGGCACATATCGACCTCATCGATCGGAAGCGATTCCGGCAGATCGAGCTTGGTGCGGAAGGGAATGTCCTCGCGCTTTGCAAGAGCGCAGTAATAGCCGACAACACTGTCCGCCGTACGGTTTTCACAGAAGCACATATCAAGATTCGGGATGCGGGAGACAGTTTTTGCAAGGTAGCTTTTCAAGTCCTCCAGTTCACCAGCCTCGGCCAGCGCAGAAATATGATTTAATTGATGGCGCATATCGTGCCGCGCCTGCCGGGCCTCTTCGATGGCGGTTTTAAGGCTCTCATAGCGCTGCTGCTGCATGGAAAGCAGCTGGTTTTCCTGCTGTAATCTTGCGTTGCGGTTGAGGCTGTTCGCCATCAGAAGGAAAATCGTGTTGAACCAGAGAAGCAGCACCAGAAGCGCGATGCTGAGCACAATGTAACCCTGCAGGACCCTTCCTGTCTGAAGTGTTGTCTGGTAACGCGGGATCATGAACAGATTTAGAAGGATGAACACCAACGGTAAAACCCAGAACACATACCATGTCTGTGCAAAATTGTCGTCCTCGACCATCGCACGCACCGCATGGGTCGACGGATAGGATGCCGCCAGCACAAAAACCCAGCAAACTGCGTTATAAAAAACGCAGGCAGCAAAGCAGAACCATGGCCCATCCGGCGGCAGCTGCATATGCAGGACAATCGCCGCGCTGACGGCTCTGGAAAGGCTATTCAGGCAGGCAAATACCGCGCAGATCGACAGCGCGATCGTTCCGGATTTCCAGAGGGATATCCGGAGCGTTCTGGTATACAGAACAATCGCAAGCAGCGTGATACCCGCAAGGACAAAAACAGTGGAAATGCGAAGCCGATAGCAGACGAGCCCGCCGCCGACGCCCAGGCCCGCCATCAGCGGCAGAAGCCAGGCGGCAAGGTTTCTTGGTGACTGCTTCAGATAGGATTTTACAGGGAAATATGCAAGCAAAAGGCCAGGGAGTGCGACGAACAGTTCCAGCATCGGACGCAGAATATCTTTCATCTCATACGCTCCCCTTGCAGCAGAAATTCCATAAACGCCTGCCGGGCAGGCTTCAAAAGTTCCTGGTTGACATAGACACGGCTGCCGTCGGTCATACAGAAGGCGGCATCCCGAAAATCAGCGGCGTGCTCTAAATTGACGATCACACCGCGGCCGCAGACGAAAAAGCGCGGATCTTTTTTAAGCGGCTCGGTGAACGCCTTGAAGCTTTGGCGCGTGGCCAGCGTTTTTCCGGCGGTGGTGCGGATGTTGATTCTATGAGCAAAATGCTCGGCGGAAATAATGTCCCGATAGCGAAGACGAATGTCGCTGCCGCTGACTTTCACAGTCAGAACCGGCTCAGGACGCGGCAGTTT
>DYCA01000070.1:0-1713 GCA_019418305.1 Clostridiales bacterium | reverse complement strand
CGGTAAGCAAACCGGAGAGTTCTTCCTCGGAAAAGGGCTTCACGAGATAGTGAAGTGCCCGTACCTGAAAGCCTTCGAGCGCGTGATCGGTAGATGTCGTGGTGAAGATCAGAAGGCAGTCTGTGTCCGTCTTTCGAAGCTCCTTCGCCGCGTCCATGCCGCTTAAGCCCTCCATGTAAATATCGAGAAACGCGGCCGAAAAGCGCCGCTCTTTTTCTGCCGCGAGAAAAGCCTCGCCGCTTTCAAATCCCAAAATATCCGCTTCCGCACCGCGAAGCGCCAGCTGCTGCGATAAGCGTTCTTTCAGCAGTGCGCGTTCGGTCTTGAGATCATCCACAATTGCAATCCTCATGCTGACCTACTCCTCCCCTCCGTAAAAAACTCCGGTATGATTATATCACAGATGTCCTGCCCCGGCACACCAGCAAAGCCAGATTTCGTGTCGGAAACGGGGCTTTCGTGCCAAACAGCTTGAAAAGCGTGTGCGCATTCGTATACTGACAAGCAGAAAACGTCAACGACGGCAGAAAGGAGGAGCGCTGTGTACCGAATTGCCGTGCTGACAAATAGTGAAGCGCAAGAAGCTTTTTTTACAGAGCAGATCTCGCAGTTCTGTGCCGAATGTGAACGGTTTCCCGTAATTGAAACATTCCGCGATCAGAAACAGTTTTTTGAAACCACACGGAAAACGCCGCCGACCAATGCGGTGATCGCCCTGCCGGGTGTCGACGGATTGAATGCGGTGGAACATCTGCGTGCGCTTTGCCGCAATACGCGCATCATCTGGTGCAGCGATCTGGATTTTTCGCTTCATGCTTTCCGACTGCGTGCAGATTATTTTCTGCTGGAGCCGGTAACAAAAGCAGCTTTCCAACAGGGGCTTTGCGTCTGGCTGAACGAGAAAAATTTGGTTGCTCAACTCCGGCCCAACTACGCCGAAACCAACAAGGAGGACTATTCATGAAAAAGAGAAGCATCATCCGTTCTGCGCTATGCCTTATGCTGGCAGCAGTATTGTGTCTGTCAATGGCCGCCTGTGGTAGAACACAGACACCCGCAGACGAAGGTACAACTTCAGAATCTTCTGCGCCGTTATCCGGTGCACTGCCCGTGAAGGCTTTGCAGCCCAAACAGGTGGAGGAAAACCCCTACATGGCAAAGAGCGACGCGAATATTCACCACGACGGGTACAACACCGACTCCACGGATGAAATTCTGCCGCTGGGCATCTATCCGGAGATCAATGTCTCCTACGAGACGACGAACGCAAACGCCTCCCCTGCCATCTACTTTGACAGCTACGGTCATGCGGTCGTGCCGCTGCTCGGCGGCATCGCCATCCGCGATCTGAACGCCGAAGAGACGAAGACGCTCGGCTATTTCTCCCCGAAGCAGCACGACGGCGGTGGTTACGTCATCCAGAGTTCCTACACATTCCTTGACTCCGAAAACCGTATCGTCTGCCCCACCAGCAACAACCATGTGCTGATGCTGCGTGCGACGGAGGAAGACGGCAGCGTCATTCCGGAATTTGAAAAGGTTCTGGACATCGACATCAAGGCTGCAGCTGAGGCTGCGCTCGGCAAGGAGCTGACGCAGAATCTTCTGTCTGTGGTCTTTGACTACGATGGAAACCTTTGGTTTGCAACGGGAGGCTTCCGTATCTACCCCGAGCGCCAGGAGCAGGGCGTTCTCGGCGACATTGCCCGTCCG
>DYCA01000007.1:47353-68889 GCA_019418305.1 Clostridiales bacterium | reverse complement strand
GTCGGGAAGAGCTGCTGGCAAAGGTGAATGCAATGAATCCTACCTTCTGCGAGCTGCTGCCGCTGACGCTGGAGGAAATCTTTATCAACGAAACGGAGGTGGCTGGCTATGACATCAAAAAGCTTCTCTTCTAAGGGGCTGCTGGGCGACAGCCTGCGCCGGAATTTGTGGGGCTTTGTGCTGGGCGGCGTAGGATTCTTTTTCTCGCTGCTGCTGCCGGTCCTGATGACCATGCAGCGCGCGTTGGAAACCCGTGCGCATCAACTCAAGCAGTTTCCGGAATTGGTTGACCAAGGTTGGCAGCGTGCGCTTTCAACGGTGACCTCTTTGCTGGGCGGAGGCAATCCTTTTGTGAAAACAGCCTTTGTCGTCATGGCGATTGTGTGCGGCATTGCAATGTTTGCTTATCTGCATACGCGGCAGAAGGTGGACTTTTATCACAGCCTGCCGATTTCCCGCACGCGGCTATTTGTCAATAACTATTTGACCGGCCTGATTTTTGCCGTTTCGACCTATGCGGTGATGCTGGTCATCACGCTGGTCTGCGCCTATGCCATGGGCTTTGGGGCAGCGGTTGATTGGGGTGTCATCGGCGGCGCGGTGCTGTGCCATTTAATTGTATTTCTGCTGCTGTATTCGCTGACCGTGCTGACAACAGTAGTATGCGGTAATACGGTGATCACGCTGCTGTTACTTGCGTGGGTAATGTTGTCTCCCTTACTGGTGCGCATGCTGTACAGCGGTTTGTGCAACAAATTTTATGAAAGCTTCACAATGGAGTCGGCTAATGTGCAGGCGACGCTTCAGCTGTCGCCGCTGGTGCAGTTCTTTTTGCTCGACGGCCTGTATTATGGGCGTATGAGCAGCGTGAATGTGAATTATATAGAGCGCACTTCAGCTCTCGGATTGTTATTGGTGTATTTGGTCGCGGCGGTTGCCGTTACGGTGCTCGGCTGGTATCTGTTCCGCATCCGCAAAAGCGAGAGAACAGGTGTGGCGCTGGCGTTTACCCCAGCCAAGCTGCCAATCAAGGTGTATATGTGTCTCATCATGGGGGCGGCATTCGGTCTGGCCTTCGGCATGATTGCAGGAGACTTTTGGTTCTGGGTCGGGCTTGTGCTTGGCACGGTGCTGTTCCACTGGATTGTGGAAATGATTTACGCCTTTGACTTCCATGCCATTTTCGCAAAGCCGGTACACCTTATGGCCATACTGGTGGTTTTGTTTGCGGCTATGCTGTGCATGAAATTCGATGTCACCGGTTATGACAGCTGGCTGCCGGACCGTGACAGTATTCAAGCTGTGAGCATCAACGGCAGTGCGGAAGAGAAACTGACTAGTCCGGACAACATTGATGCAGTTTATCAGCTGGCTGAAATGGGAACGCAGGTCAACCGCGATGCACTCCATGAAGAAGGCAATTATCGTGGTTTGACGCTGCGGTTCTGGCTCAGTGGTCGAACAGCGATGCGCTTTTTCCTTCTGCCGGATGACGAGGAGGTCAATGCACTATGTAATCAGATTTATAGCTCTGAGGAATACAGACGCGCTACATGGCCGCTGTTCCAAGTGGATTTGGAACAGCAGAATGCGGAGAACCAATACAGTCTGGATATTTATACAACCGAGAGCGGCTATGGAGTTTCGTCTACGCTGAACGACTGGGACGGCATTCGTCAGATTCTGGCTGCGCTGCAGAAAGAGTCACTCGCGCGGACAGAAAACGGTTTGCCTGTGCTTCGATTGGAGATTTTCCGACTGGATACAGACGGCGCTAAGATGCTGGAGGGTGATGCCTATGTGACGGCAGAGGATAAAGAGACGCTTGCGCTGATTGAAAAGCTTGCGGGCATCAAGCCAATGCCGTTATCGACGGATAACGTCAAGCAAATCGAGCTGCAATATAGCATGCAGAATGCAAACGGAGATACGGTATGGAAAAGCGTGGAAGTCACCGATCCGGTTGATATAGCGGCGCTGCTGAAAAATGGGATCAACCGCGATGCGATGAATCTGTACGACACCAATGAAGCCGCTATGAATGGATTCCTGTTGGATGACCGCAAGGATAGCGTGCAGATTGCGGCCTGCGTGAAACATGGAGAGGCGGAGGATTGGTACTGGCTGACCTATGCCGAAGGAGAGTGGCCGGAGGACATAGTGGAAAAGTATCGAGCGGACGCACTGGAAGCGGCAAAGGATGATGCTACCTCCAGCGGCATGGTGACGGAGGCAGCCGGATGAGACGGCGAGACTTATGCGGTGTTCTGCTGCTGCTGGTCTATTTGCTGGGCGTGGGACTGGTGACCGGGCCGTCGCTTTATCAGCTTCTGGTCTGGCGTTTGCCCACACCGCGGCTTGAATTGATTCCGTTTAACGATATTATTTGTGTCCTGACGGATAAAACCTCTCCGGGACTGGGCGCATTTATGAACATTGCCGGTAATCTGGCACTGCTCGCACCGCTGGGCATTCTGCTGCCGCTGTTCTGGCGATATTTTGACAGAGCAAGGCACACCATCCTGTTTGCAGCTGGATTATCGCTCAGTATTGAGCTGATTCAGCTTGTGGCAGGTGGTGTAACCTCGGTTGACGACCTCATCTTGAATACCGGGGGTGCGGCAATTGGCTTTGTGCTGACAAAACTGCTGTTGCGAGCCTGTCCGCGGCTGAAACCGCAGAAAGAGAGAGGCGCGGAATGGGTTTACCCGCTTGCATGCTGGCTTATGGTGATTGTGCTGGCAACCGTGATGGATGTCATGACGCTTGGAATGCATTGGTAGGATAGTGAGTGGTAGAATAATAAAAGGGAGTGCCCAATAGGGCGCTCCCTTTTGCTGTAGTGCTATATCTTCATGGTTAGTGCGATGCGATGCGTTTTGGGGTCAGCTGAAAGAACGGCTACATCGACCACGTCCCCGACAGTGACCACCTCGGACGGGTGCTTGACAAACCGGTTGCAAAGCTGTGAGATATGCACCAATCCGTCCTGATGTACACCGATATCCACAAACGCGCCGAAATCCGCAACATTGCGCACCGTGCCCTTGAGCTTCATGCCGGGTTTGAGGTCTGCGATGTCCAGCACATCCGAGCGTAACAGCGGAGGTGGCAGCTCGTCACGCGGGTCGCGGCCGGGCTTTTGCAGCTCTCCGATAATGTCGGTCAGCGTCGGCACGCCTACACCACATCGAGCAGCAGCATCGGTTATGCCGAGCTGTTTGACGCGGTCATTTAACTCGCCAATCCTGCCTTGTGCGGCATCCTCCGTCGTGTAGCCGCACAGGGTCAGTAATGTGCGGGCGGCTTCATAGGCTTCCGGATGCACACCGGTGCGGTCGAGCAGGTCGGCGCCATCCGGTACACGCAGAAATCCCGCGCATTGCTCAAACGCCTTGGGACCAAGCCCTTTGACTTTGAGCAACTGCTTGCGGTTCTGGAAACTGCCGTTCTGTTCGCGGAAAGCCGTGATGTTTTTGGAAACGGTCGGGCTGATGCCTGCAACACGGCGCAGCAGGGCGGGAGACGCGGTGTTCAGGTCCACACCGACGGCGTTAACGCAGTCCTCGACCACACCGTCGAGCGCGTCGCTCAGCCGCCCCTGCGGCATATCATGCTGATATTGTCCCACACCAATGGATTTCGGGTCGATTTTCACTAGCTCGGCAAGCGGGTCCTGCAAGCGGCGTGCGATGG
This sequence comes from Clostridiales bacterium, assembly GCA_019418305.1. Classification (GTDB taxonomy): domain Bacteria; phylum Bacillota; class Clostridia; order Oscillospirales; family Butyricicoccaceae; genus Agathobaculum. Next base: position 65,193 of record DYCA01000007.1, on the reverse strand, counting down.
ATACGGCAGAGCGCAGGTTGACGTCAAAATCCGGGAATTCCTCTGCGCCGAGCGGGGAGGCCGAGTAAACCGATGCGCCCGCTTCGGAAACGACCATATAGTCGATGCCGCCGCCGTATTCGCGGATGAAATCGGAAATAAAAATTTCACTCTCTTTGGAGGCGGTGCCATTGCCGATGGCGATGCAGGTGATTTTGTACCGGTCACACAGACGGCGCAGCGTACGCTTGCTGTCCTCGGTCTTTTTGAGCGGCGGGGTGGGATAAATGACCGCTGTGTCAAGCACCTTACCGGTCTCGTCCACAACGGCCAGCTTACAGCCGTTGCGGTAGCCCGGGTCGAAGCCCAGTGTCACTCGGCCGCGCACGGGCGGCTGCATGAGCAGCGGCCGCAGATTGAGTGCAAAGGTGTGAATAGCCTGCTCGTCGGCCGCGTCCGTCAACTCACTGCGCAGCTCGCGCTCCAGCGAGGGAAACAGCAGCCGCTTCCAGCTGTCGGCGCAGACTTCACGCAACAGCGTGGCATATGGATTTTTCGGATGCACCGCTGCGCGGATGATTGCAGCAAGTGCTTCGGTTTCGTCTGCTTCGAGCGTGACCTTGAGCTTGCCCTCTTTCTCGCCGCGGTTGATGGCGAGTACACGATGGCTTTGCAGCTTACGCACCGGCTCGAAAAAGTCGTGGTACATGGTGTAGACTGTGTCGTTCTCGTCACAGCCTGTGGTTCGGATGATGCCGGTGCGGTGCAGCAATGCGCGCAGACGGCCGCGAAGCGATGCATCGTCGGATAAATCTTCCGCGATGATGTCTCCTGCGCCTGCAAGGGCAGCTTCAGCATTTTCCACGCCCTTTTCTGCGTCGATATACGGCTGCGCGAGTTCTTCCGCCGTGGCAGACGGGCCGCGCGCGGCCAGAAGCGCCTCTGCCAGTGGTGCAAGACCTTTTTCACGGGCCATAGACGCGCGGGTGCGCCGTTTGGGGCGATAGGGACGGTACAGGTCGTCCAGTGCGGCAAGCGTCTGCGCCGCAGCGATGGCAGTGGAAAGCTCGTCTGTCAGCTTGCCCTGTGCTTCGATCGCTTCGCGCACTTCGTCACGGCGTGCGTCCAATCCCCGCAGATAGGCCAATCGGTCGGCCAACTGTCGGATGGTCTGGTCATCCATTGTGCCGTGCATTTCTTTGCGGTAACGCGCAATGAACGGAACGGTGTTGCCGTCGTCGAGCAGCTTGACAATATTTTCGACATATTCTTCCTTTTGCCCGAGTTCGCGGGCCAGAATTTGCGTAATGGTTTCCATGGTGATGCTCCTTTTCCTGACTGGATTTTATTGTACCACAGATAGCGGGATGAGAAAATAAAAAAAACCGCGCTGTTTTTCACAGCGCGGAAAAGCAATCAGATGAATACGTTTTGGATAAGATACATGTACAATACTGTTCCCACGCCGATGGAGAGCAGGTTGTTACGTTTCCACACATGCAGTGCGGCGGTCACAGCGATGCACAGCAGCTCGGGAGCACCGTACGGTGCGGCAAGCCAGTTTACGTTTTTGACGCAGTAGACTACGAGCAACGCGATGACTGCGGGCGGCAGCGCCTCGCCCAGATAGCGTACAATCGGCGGAATGGGCTTTTTGCCGTTGAACAGCAAAAACGGAGCAACGCGGGTGGCAAAGGTGCACGCAGCTGCAACCAGAATCATGGTGAGTGCTCTTGTGGGCGTCATTGTGCCACCTCCTTTGCAAGGCGGCCGCGCAGTGCAACCAGCATGACACAGATAGCCAGCATCGCGGGCAGAATGAAGTTATCCGGCCCAAGCAGCGCGAGAGAAATGGCAGCGGCACCCAGTCCGAGGAAGGCGGGGATGTGCTGCTTGGTGCTCATCCATTGCTCGATGAAGATCACGGTGAACAGCGAAGTCATGGCAAAATCGATGCCAGTGGAGTCGAACGGCAGTACGCCGCCGATAATCGCGCCGATAACTGAGCCGAAAATCCAGTAGCTGTGGTCAAGCATGGCAATCCATAGACGCATTGCATTGGGATTAACATTTTCCGGTGTCTTAAGTGAGCACAGCAGGGAATAGGTTTCGTCGGTCAAAGAAAAAATCATGTACCATTTGGCGTGTCCCATTTGATGGAAGGTTTCGAGAAAGGACAGGCCGTAAAAGATGTGCCGGCAGTTGAGCAGCAGCGTCATGAACGCGACCGTGACCAGCGAAGCATTCGCGGCAAGCAGGGAAACCAGCAAGTACTGGCCCGACCCGGCATAGACCATCAGACTGGTCAGAAAAGCCCAAGGGGAGGTATAGCCGATGTCGCGCAGCATGACGCCGAAGGCAAAGCCGATAAACAGATAGCCGCAAAGCACGGGAATTGTCACCGCAAAGGCGGGGCGGAAAGCCTTTTTCATGGGAAAATCACCTTCTCAAAGCAAATGGGCAATAGAAAAGCGCTCTGCAAGCAGAGCGCTTTGACAGTTTCAACGGTATCGCGTCTGCAAATCAGATCGCGCGGGTTACCTTGCCGGAGCGGAGGCACCGAGTACACACGTTGATATGGCGGGGAGTACCGTCCACCAGAGCCTTTACACGACGAACGTTCGGCTTCCAGGTACGGTTGGAGCGACGATGAGAGTGGGAAACCTGAATGCCAAAGGTCACGCCCTTGCCGCAAATATCGCACTTTGCCATTTTCCTGCACCTCCTTCTCTTGTGCATTGCATAACGGATATTATAATACCACAACAAAGAGTAAAATGCAAGTTATTTTTTACAAAAAAAATGCTTTTTCAAGTTTTAACGCAGTCCCGACGGAAACCGTTGAAAAGTGGGGGAAAAGGGGGTATAATACAATCATCTTATCACCTGCCATTGTGGAAGGGAGCATGGTTTATGCAGTTAAAAGAGTTTGGCGTCAGTCTGGGGGATCTCATTCAGGAATTTAATTTTGAGGTGGTTTACGGTCCGGAAGGCTTTGAAAAGACCGAAATCACAAAGGACGACGTCAACCGTCCCGGCTTGCAGCTGGCGGGCTTTTTCGATTATTTTGATCCTAACCGCATCCAGATTATGGGTAAGGTGGAGTCAAGCTATGTGGAGCGGATGGAGCCGGATGCCCGGCGTGCTTGCTTTGAGCGTTTGTTTTCCACCGGAATTCCGGTGCTGATTATTTCGCGTAATATTGATGTGTTTCCGGAATGCATGGAAGCGGCGCAGAAATGCGGTGTACCGATTTTGCGCACCAATGAATTTACTTCGACCATTATGAGCGCCATCATTGCGTCACTTAAGGTCAACCTTGCGCCGCGCGTAACGCTGCACGGCGTTTTGATTGAGATTTACGGCGAAGGCGTGTTGCTGTTGGGTGATTCCGGTGTAGGTAAGTCAGAAACGGCAATTGAGTTGGTCAAGCGTGGACACCGCCTGATAGCCGATGACGCGGTGGAAATCAAGCGTGTGTCGGATAAGACGCTGGTCGGTACCGCGCCAGAAGTGATTCGCCATTTTATTGAACTGCGCGGTATCGGCATTGTGGACGTGCGCCGCATTTTCGGTGTGGGCGCCATTAAGATGACCGAAAAGGTCGAGCTGGTCATCAATCTGGAGCCTTGGGAAGAAGGCAAGCAGTACGACCGTCTTGGACTGGATGGACAAACTACTTCTATTTTGGATATTGCCGTGCCCAGCATGACCATTCCGGTTAAGCCTGGTCGAAATCTGGCTGTTATCATTGAGGTGGCTGCCATGAACGACCGCCAGAAGAAGATGGGCTTTAATGCAGCTAAAGAATTGCAGGAGCGTATGCTCAAGCAGTACGGCAATTAAAATTCGGATATCAGGCGGCGTATTCCGGCCCGATTGGTGAACAGTGATTTTATCAAAGCCCAGCGACGCTGGGCTTTTGGTGTAAGCGCATGCGCGGCTTCGGAATACATATCTGTTGTAGAAACAAGCATATCATAAAGGAGCATACAAGTTTATGCAAATCGTAGCAGACCTGCACACTCACACAATCGCAAGTACACATGCTTACTCCACGGTTTATGAAATGGCGCGCGGTGCAAAAAGCCGCGGGTTGATTGCTATCGGCATTACTGATCACGGACCGGACATGGGAGATGCGCCGCATGAGTGGCATTTTTCCAATCTGGATATTCTGCCGCGTCAAATCGAGGGCGTGACCGTGATTCGCGGTATCGAATTCAATATCTGTCCGGGCGGAGAGCTGGATCATATGCAGGCGGGCAGTCTGAAAACGATTGAGTTTGCGTTGGCGTCATTCCATGAATGTTGTTTTGAACCGTCAACCAAAGCGGCGCATACCGAAGCACTGGAAGCGGTTCTGCAGGACAAGCGGGTCAATGCGCTGGGTCATCCGGGCAATGCCAAGTATGATTTTGATAAGGAATACATTATCTCTCGCTGTAATCAGTACGATAAGCTGGTGGAGATTAACAGCAATTCGTTCGCTATTCGCAAGGGAAGCCGGGAAAACTGTACGGAAATTGCTCGGTTGTGCAAAAAATACGAGGTGCCAATCGTTGTGGACAGCGATTCGCATATCGAGTATCGTGTCGGCTGCGTGGATAATGCACTGGCTATGCTGGAAGATATCGGGTTTCCGGAGGAGCTGGTGGTCAATAGCAGTCGGGAGCGGTTGGATTCGTATTTCCGCGGCCGCGGGCTGCATTTATTTGAATAAACGGAAGAAGGGACGGAAGTTATATGCGGATTGGTATTGATCTGGGTGGAACATCGGTCAAAGCTGCATTGTGCGAAGAGGATGGCACGCTGCTGGCAAAGCAGAGTACGCCCACGAGAACGGGAGATGCCGCAGGCTTGTGTGCGGATATGAAGCTGCTTGCGTTGGCTTTGTGTGGAGAGCGTGGCATTGCGGCAAGTCAGGTGACAAGTATCGGAATCGGTGTGCCCGGTTCGTTTGACAAGGAGACCTGCACGCTGAAATTTGGTACGAATCTTGGCATGAACAACGTTTGCTTTGCCGACGCTTTTCAGCCGGAATTTAGCTGTGCGGTACAGCTGGATAACGATGCAAACTGTGCGGCTTTGGGTGAAGCGACGGCAGGCGCAGCGAAGAATGCGCGCAACATGCTGATGGTGACGCTGGGCACTGGTGTTGGCGGTGGCATTATCATTGACGGCAAACTTTATACCGGCTGCAACGGTATTGCGGGTGAGATGGGGCATATTGTCATCCAGCGTGACGGTGAGCCGTGTAACTGCGGACGAAAGGGCTGTCTGGAAGCATATGCGTCGGCGTCGGCCTTTGTCAAGTTTGCAGAACGGGCATTGGCTGAGGGGCGCGAAAGTCTGCTGAGCAAAAGCGCGGGGCATCTGGACGCCAAGATGATTTGCGATGCTGTGGACGCGGGAGATTTGCTGGCCCGTGAGTTGTTTGATGATTATTGTGAAAACCTTTCGAGCGGACTGGCAAGCTATATTAATATCTTCCAGCCGGAATGTCTGGTTTTGGGCGGCGGTTTGGCCGGTTACGGTGAAAAACTGCTTGAGCCGCTGCGCCGTTTGACAACGCCGCAGACCTTCCGCAGCGATAAGTGCAATACGGAGATTGTGTGTGCTTCTCTTGGCAATGATGCCGGATTAATTGGCGCGGCAATGCTGTAAATGATGCAATACTGTAACATAAGCGGGGCATTTGTAATATTACAAATGCCCCGCTTTCTGACAGATAGCATTGAATTTCGGGCGGTTTCGTGATAAAATACAATCCATATTAGCACATATTCATACGGGACGGCACGGAGGTTTCACATGCGTTTCAAGCGAATTATCGCGTTACTGTGCGCGGCCATTTACATATCGATTTCAGGTGCAGGAGCGGCGGAACTGCCGCAGACGGCGCTTGCAGACGAAACTGAGATAATGTTTTCGTCGGAGGCAAAAATAGCGGAACAGACATCAACAGAGACGGATTTGCCGGTAGCACGGGCAAGCACGTTAAAAATTGTGCCTTCCACGCATCATGTGCAGGTGAATGGCGAAGCAGTCAATCCGCAGGCGTATAATATTGACGGATATAATTATTTTAAGCTGCGGGATTTAGCTTATTTGCTTAACGGTACCACTATATCGTTTAATGTCACATGGGACAGTGCCAAGAATGCGGTTAACTTGATTTCGGGACAGGCCTATACGGTTGTCGGCGGGGAAATGACGGTGGCATCAACGACCTCCCTGCGGGTGCAGGAGTCCACGTCAAAAGTGCTGTTGGATGGCAGTGGGGTTTCCATCAAGGGCTACAACATCAACGGCAATAACTATTATAAAATTGCAGATGTATCCTCCGCTATTGGCTTTACTGCTGCCTATGAAAGTACAACACAGACCGTTCAGATTAAAACGCCGTCGGCGCCTCAGCCAGAACCGGAGCCGGAGCCGGAACCGGAAAAACCGGATGAGCCGTTTGTAACGGGGATTTATCAGGTGAAAGTGGATTCGACGCTGTCGATTCGCTCCGGTCCGGGGACAAGCTATGGAATTGTCGGCCAGTTGTCTAACGGAGCACAGATCATTGTAGATGAAATGAAGAACGGTTGGGCGCATATCAAAAATACCAGCGGGTATTGCAGTGCGGACTATTTGACCCGGATAAAGGATTACGGAGACGACGCGGAACCAGAAGAGCCGGAGGAGCCGGAAGAACCGTTTGTGACAGGCGTTTATCGAGTGAAGGTAGATTCGTCCTTGTCAGTCCGTTCCGGCCCGGGTACGAGCTACAGTATCGTGGGACGTTTGCAAAACGGTGATGAAATCGTAGTGGACAGCATGGAAAAGGGCTGGGCACATCTGATGGATACCAGTGCAGGCACCGGGAGATATTGCAGCGCGGATTATTTGACGCGAATCGGGGATTACGACGCCAGTCAGGGCGAACCGGAGGACCCGGTAGAACCGCCTCGCACCTCGCATTTGGATGGAAAAATGACAGTTATTCTGGATGCAGGACATGGTGGAAGTGATATCGGTGCGCATAATGCAGATATGTCGCTGGATGAAAAACACGTGAATCTGTATGTGGCGCAATATCTGCAATCCTATTTGGAGGATGCCGGCGTCAATGTGATCATGGTACGTGATACGATGGAAGACGGCAGCTCGCTATCGTTGCGCGGCACTGTGATGGAGCAAAATGCGGTGTCTGCAGATCTGTTCTTCAGTATCCATCATAACGCAGCCAATACGACGGCACGCGGTGCGGAGGTACTTGCACAGATTGCGGATAAAAACGGAGGCCCAAGCAAAATTTTGGGTGAAGCGTTATTGGAGGAATACGATACCTTAGGAATTCCCATTCGACAGGTTGTGTTCAAGGAAGGCAGTAACGGAGACTATTATTATACCAATCGCATTGCAGCGTCCCTGTTTATTCCGGCGGTGACAAGTGAATTCTGTTTTATTGACAATGAGGAAGATCAGAAATTCATTGACAGCGAGGAAGACTGGCAGGCGGAGGCGCGTGCACAGTATAATGCGATTATGTACTATTTCACGCAAGTAGAATACTAAAAGAACGAAAGGAAATTTGTTTTATGACAGAACGGGCGGAGCGGGCACAGCGCCTGCATGAGCAAGGTTATAACTGTGCGCAGGCGGTGGCTTGTGTGTATTGCGACCAGTTTGGTTTGGATGAAGAAACCGCATATCGAGTTGCGGAAGGATTCGGTCTTGGTATGGGATTGATGGAAGTTTGCGGCGCCTTATCGGCAGCATTTATGCTGGCTGGTTTGCGAGGCAGCAAGGGGACGGAGTATCCGGGCGCAACCAAGGGCCAAACTTATAAGACGACAAGGGTGCTGGCAATGGCTTTTAAGGAGAAGAACGGAACCTATCTGTGCCGGGAGCTTAAGGGCGTCACGGACGGCAGAGTGCGCCGTTCCTGTGACGGCTGTATTGAGGATGCATGCAATTTGATCGAACAAACTTTAGCAGAATAATCAATTACCGCAGATGTCAAGTCGTCTGCGGTAATTATTTTATCTTTTGTTCGGCCGGATTCGACAAATACATGAAGCGTTTGCGCGTAAAATGAATGAGAAAGACGATCCAAGGGGGCATGGTGCTTGCAGATAAAAAAGCATCATGGTGGAAATGAAGATATAAGAAAGATGGGCGAGCGGATCGAAAACTATGCGGAAAGTAAAACAGGGGGTGATAAAAGTGGTTCGCTATGTGGTAACAAAAGGTAAGTCAGATGACAGAGAGCAATATGGAATCGCTGTCATAGGGGAGCAGGAACAAATTGACAGTCTTGAGGATATTGCATCTTCTTTAGAAGAAACAACTGTGCTGGCGGCCTTTCTGCAAGAAAATGGCGTTGCGGCTGTACATTTTCGGGATGTAGTGGAAGACTATTTGGCACGGTAGAAAAGAGAGAAAAGAAAACGCGGCAGGAGCCTATCGGTTCCTGCCGCGTATTTTTCAAAAATGAAAAAATATACCAAAAAGCGCGCCCACACCAATGAAAACGATGGGATGGATTTTAGAGAATTTCCAAATCGCAAACGATAAGACGATAAAAAAAGTGATAGCCGGGACATTGAGCACGGACACAATGCTGGATAGTCCGTTCCACAGTTCTGTGTGAAACAGGGAAGAAGCAAAGACTTCGAGCATGGCGCCGAAAATCAGGCCGGCAGAGGCAGGGCGTAAACCGTAAAAGCCGTCCTGCACCAAAGAAGAATCACGGAATCGGGTCAGTGCGCGGGCTATGAGGACAATGACAATGACCGATGGCAGAACCAGTGAAAAGGTTGCAGTCAACGAGCCGAGTATACCAGCAGCCCGAAAACCGGCGTAGGTGGCGGAGTTGACGCCCATAGGGCCGGGGGTGGACTCGGAAACCGCAATCATATCCAGCAGGTCGCTGGAGGTAAACCAAGGGTAATTCTGTGCAATATCCTGAAGAAACGGAAGAGTAGCCAAGCCGCCGCCGATGGAAAAAAGACCGGTTTTGAAAAACTCCCAAAAAAGCTGTAAAAAAATCATGCGCGCCGCCTCCGGAGAAGTCCGAGTAGAATGCCGGCAGCACCGGAAAAGACGACCATAATCACGGGAGAAACGCCGAAAAAGGCAACTGCTGCAAAGGTAATCAAAAGAATCAGCGCTGTCGGCATGTCCACAACGCTTTTCTTTGCCAATTTCCAAACGGATTGTACGACCAGCGCACATACTGCAATGCGCACACCGGAAAATGCGTTTTGCACAATCTGCAAGTGGGCGAATTGCTGAATGAACGCGGCAATGATAATGATAATGACCAGAGAGGGGAATACCACTCCGGCTGTAGCGCAGATAGCACCCAAAATGCCGCGCCGCTTATAGCCGATGAAAGTGGCGGTATTGACGGCAATGACACCGGGAGTGCACTGGCCGATTGCATAATAATCCATTAGCTCGTCTTCGGTTGTCCATGCGCGTTTTTCCACCACTTCAAGCTGTAAAATCGGCAGCATGGCATAGCCGCCGCCAAAGGTGCAGACGCCGATGCGGGCAAAGGTCAAAAATAAATCCAGATATGGGTTCAAAGGTACATTCATTCCTTTCGCGCATATTAAGAGGGATTCAAAAAGTATAGCGCCGGGCGCTTATGGCAAAATAAGAGGCCGCCAGCATGACGGCGGCCTCCTTGTTTTCCTTATGTTCACGCCGCAGGAGCATATCATTTGCCGGGCACGATTTCCAGCCAATAGCCGTCCGGATCGGAAATAAAATAAATTCCCATTGCCGGATTTTCAAAACAGATGCAGCCCATCTCCTGGTGTTTACGGTACGCGGCAGGATAATCATCCACAACAAAAGCCAGATGGAATTCGTTGTCGCCCAAATTGTAGGGACGTTCCCAATCCCGCAGCCAAGTCAGTTCAAGCTGGTGCTTGGAAACACCGTCGCTGAGATAAACAATGACATAGCTGCCATCGTCCGCGTTGATGCGGCGGACTTCGTTCAAGCCGAGCGCTTCCTTATAAAAAGCGAGTGAACGATCGAGATCGCGCACATTATAGTTATTATGGGCAAAAGTGAATTGCATAAAAGATGTCCTCCTTGTTGTAGTGAAGTTACTGTACCACGTTTTTGCAAAAAACACAATCGCTATCTGGAAATTTTACCATGCTAAACAGAAAAATATACAGAAAAGGCCCAATACCAGTCCCTCAAAGGAGTCGGGAGTAAAAGACAACCGAAGGGGAAAACAATAAAATTCGTTGCAAGAAAACGGGAAATATGGTATGATTATTGATAAGTATGGGGTAGTTTGCTTCGTACCAAAGAATCACAATCCATTGAGTAAGGGAAGTCATAGCTATGAGCGAAAACCAGAAGCAAACAATTTTTTCCGGTGTGCAGCCCTCCGGTAAGCTGACATTGGGCAATTATCTTGGCGCAATTCGCAATTTTCCGCTTTTGCAGGAGGATTATAACTGCATTTATTGTGTGGTTGATATGCACGCGATTACGGTCCGACAGGACCCGGCAGCTTTGCGCCGCGCAACGCTGGAAGTTCTGGCGCAGTATATTGCCTGCGGGTTGGACCCGGAAAAGAGCATTTTATTTATCCAGAGCCATGTCCCGGCTCATGCAGAGCTGGCTTGGGTGCTCAACTGCTTTACCATGTTCGGGGAAGCGTCCCGCATGACGCAGTTTAAGGATAAATCCGCAAAGCATGCGGATAATGTGAATGTTGGACTGTTCACTTATCCGGTGCTGATGGCGGCGGACATTCTGCTGTACCAGACCAATCTGGTTCCGGTTGGCGTGGATCAGAGCCAGCATATTGAGATTTGCCGAAACATCGCAAATCGTTTTAACGGTTTGTTCCCAGATACCTTCACGATTCCGGAAGGCCGCTATCCCAAGGCGGGAGAGGGCGCGAAGATCATGAGCCTGTCCGATCCGGAGAAAAAAATGAGTAAGTCGGATGAAAATTCCAACGGGTTCATTCTGCTGATGGATAAGCCGGAGGACATCATGCGCAAGTTCAAGCGCGCGGTTACCGATTCGGATTCCCGTATCGTGATGGATCCGGTTGGAAAGCCGGGCGTGTCTAATCTGATTCAGATTTATGCCGTAGCGACCGGCAAGTCCATTGCAGAAGTGGAAGCGGAATTTGCAGGCAAGGGCTATGGCGAATTCAAGCCGGCAGTTGGTGAAGCGGTGATAGAGCTGCTGCGTCCGATCCGTGAAAAGACAGAGGATCTGCTGCGCAACAAGGATTATTTGGAGCAGGTCTATACTGAGGGCGCGCAGAAAGCGTCTTATTTGGCGCGCAAGACGCTGAGCAAGGTTTACCGGAAGGTTGGCTTTGTAGGACGCTGAATACCGTCTTTAAGGGGAAGAAATAATGCCTGAATATATTGTAAGTGGTGTGATTTTGGCTGCATTTGTTGTTGCAGGTGTATTGTCATATTTTTTCACGCCACCTGTCAAGCAGTTCGCCCATAAGGTGGGGGCGATTGATGTGCCGAAGGACAACCGCCGTATGCACAAGGAGCCGATTCCTCGTTTGGGCGGTCTGGCAATATTCGGCGGGTTTCTGGCTTCCATCCTGATTTTTGGAGAATTGGACCAGACCATGCTCTGTGTGTTGCTGGGCGCATCTATAATTGTCGCGCTGGGCATTTTTGACGATGTGCTGGCACTGGGTGCAAAACTGAAGTTTGTGGTGCAGATTGTGGCCGCTGCTATTCCAGTTTGTGTTGGTGATTTGCAGATCAAGCTGTTTACCAATTTAAATCCTTTTTCGGATACGCCGTATTTTCATTTGGGCATTCTGGCGATTCCGATTACTATCATCTGGATTGTCGGTATTACCAACGCGGTGAATCTGATCGACGGACTGGACGGCCTTGCGGTTGGTGTATCCTCGATCGCAGCGATTACCATGCTGGCGGTCGCGCTTTTGACCGGCAATATGACCATTGCGGTGACAATGGCAGCATTGGCGGGCGCGTGTATCGGTTTTATGCCGTATAATCTGAATCCTGCCAAGATTTTTATGGGGGATACCGGATCGACTTTTTTAGGATACATGCTGGCCACGGTATCCATTATGGGGTTATTCAAATTTTATGCGGTCATTTCATTCGCGGTGCCGTTTTTGATTCTTGGTCTGCCGATTTTCGATACAGCTAACGCGATTATCCGTCGTGTGGCGGCGGGGCGCAGTCCGATGAGCCCGGATCGCGGACACGTGCATCATAAACTGATCGATATGGGGTTTAACCAGAAGCAGGCGGTTGCGATTTTGTACGCCATCAGCGCAACCCTTGGTTTGACAGCGGTGGTGTTAACCTCGTCGGGCGAGGTGAAGGCGATTGTTCTGCTGCTGGCGGTGCTGGCGGCAATTCTGGTTGGTGCCTGCATCATTTACGGGGCGGAGCATTGGGCAAAGCACCCGACCGAGCATGAGGAGATACCGCACGGAGAACAAGACTTAAACCAGACTGCGCAGTCGACAGAGGTAGAAAATACGGTACCGGAGGATAAGGAACATGAGCAAGATTAAGGTGATGACGGTATTCGGCACACGGCCGGAGGCCATTAAAATGGCGCCGCTGGTGCATGCGCTGGAGCAGAATGAGAATACCGAGTCTATCGTATGTGTAACGGCGCAGCATCGTGAGATGCTCGATCAGGTGCTGGATATTTTTCATATCAAGCCGGATTATGACCTGAATATAATGCAGCCGCGTCAGACGCTGGCGCTGATTACGGAAAAGAGTCTGCATGGCTTGGATGAGGTGCTGGAGCAGGCCAAGCCCGATATCGTGCTCGTACATGGCGATACGTCCACGACGTTTGCCGGTGCGCTTGCTGCGTTTTATCATAAAATCCCGGTGGGCCATGTGGAGGCTGGCTTGCGCACATATGACAAATATTCTCCGTTTCCGGAAGAGATGAATCGCAAGCTGACCGGCCAGATTGCAACGCTGCACTTTGCGCCGACGCCGCGCAACCGAGACAATCTTGCGCGCGAAGCCATTACGGAGGGCGTGAGCGTGGTCGGTAATACGGTGGTTGATGCAATTCATATCACCGTTCAGCCTGATTTTGTGTTCCGTGATGAACAGCTTAAAACGCTGGATTTTGAAAATAACCGTGTGGTTCTCGTTACCGCGCATCGCCGTGAGAACTATGGCGAGCCGATGGAAAACATTTGCCGTGCGATTGCGGAACTGTCGGCATCGTATCCGGATGTACACTTTGTATATCCGGTGCACCTCAGCCCATATGTGCGTGAGACGGCGGAAAAGTTTTTAGGCGGAAACGAGCGCGTGCATCTGATTCATCCGCTGGCGGTGGACGAGATGCACAATCTGATGGCGCGCTGCTATCTGATTATGACCGATTCGGGCGGCTTGCAGGAAGAGGCGCCCAGCTTGGGCAAACCGGTGCTTGTGCTGCGCCGTGAAACCGAACGTCCGGAGGCTATTGAGGCGGGAACGGTTAAGTTGGCAGGTGTAGAGCAGGCGAATATTGTCCGTTTGGCGCGCGAGTTGTTTGACGATCCGGATGCATATGCAGCGATGGCGCATGCAGTCAATCCGTATGGCGACGGTAAGACTTCTGCACGTATTTTGCAGGCGATTGAACATTATTTCGGTTTGCGGTCGGATGGGCCGGCTCCGTTTGCACCATGAAGCCGTATAAAAACCTGTCGACGCCAATGGTTGCGGCAATCGGTGCGGCGGTGTTGGTAGGACTGCTGTTCTTAAGCTATGTGCTCTCATCCGGTGTACTGCATCGAAAGGACACCGGCATTGTGCTGCAAAGCGGCGCGGAGAATGCGCCGACCGTCAGTTCCGGCAGTCAGTTGCTGACGGCGCAAAGCGTGGCAGACGTTACCATTGGACCGGATAACGCGCAAAAGGTCATTGCTTCCTTGACACGGCCGGAGGCGTACAGCTGTGTTATCGAGAATACGCTGTATTATACCGGCGGATCGTCTACGCTTCGCTGTCATCAGTACATGCGGGATAATCTGGTTCGTACCGATTGGTTGACCGAAGCGGGAGCGGTGCAAAGCACGTTGCTGCGTGCAGGAGATACTGCATATACGTGGGAGAACGGCAGCACCACCTTTTATAAGGGGACATGGGGCGAGTTTTCGGATGACTCTGCGGCGATGCTGCCCACTTATGAAGATGTGCTGGATGAAGGCGTGGTTTTGTCCAGCGCAGGCCGGCAGGATATCGATAATGAGCCGTGCATTATGGTGGAGTTTGAGCAGGAAGGATACCGCTGCGTATACTATGTTTCCGCAGCCTCCGGCTTGCTGAAAAAGGCTGCTTTTTATCAGAGTGAGACTCTGGTGCGTCAGGTCGTGGTGAGTAATCTGAAAACCGAACAGCCGGAGGAAACGCTGTTTGTGTTGCCGAACGGTCAAAAGCTATTGGGAGAAAATACACAGAATGATGAATAAGTTACAAATATCGGAAGAAATTCGCGCGCTCGGTCAACAGGCCGAGCGCGAAATCATGCCGTATTTTGCGCGGATTGAAGAGGTGTGCGACCGAAATACGGAAAAAGTGCTTGCAGCGTTTGCGAAAAACCGTGTGTCCGACAACCTGTTCGCGGGCACAACCGGTTATGGCTATGACGACCATGGTCGGGATACGCTTGACCGCATCTACGCAGATATTTTCGGTACGGAAGCGGCGTTGGTGCGCATTGGTTTTGTCAACGGCACACATGCGCTGTCCTGTGCAATGTTCTCCGCGGTGAAGGCGGGGGATACGGTGCTTTCTGTGACCGGTCCTGCGTATGATACACTGCAGAATACCATCACGGGCGATTATTGCGGCAGCATGAAAAATTATGGGATTGGCTATAAGCAGGTGGACTTGGTAAACGGTATGCCTGACTTGCCGGCCATTGCGCAGGCGGCACAGGACCAGAGTGTGAAACTGGTATTTATCCAGCGCAGCCGTGGTTATGCTGTGCGAAAAACGCTGTCCTGTGCAGAAATCGGAGAAATCTGCAAAACCGTGCGGCAGGTCAATCCGGATGCTGCAATCATGGTGGATAACTGTTATGGCGAGTTCGTGGAGGATATTGAGCCGACACAGGTCGGTGCAGACCTAATCGCGGGTTCGCTCATCAAAAATCCGGGCGGCGGTTTGGCGCCGACAGGCGGCTATATTGCAGGACGTGCGGATCTGGTGGAAAATGCTTCTTATAAACTGACCGCACCGGGCATCGGCGGTGAATGCGGCTGCACCATGGGCCAGAACCGCCTGCTGTATCAGGGTCTGTTCATGGCACCGCATACGACGGCACAGGCGCTCAAGACCGCAATTTTCTGCGCCAAGGTAATGGAGCTGCTGGGGTATGATGTCAGTCCCAAGGCAGAGGAGCCGCGGTATGATATTATCCAGACGATTGCGTTTGGAAGTCCCGAGCCGCTGTGCCGCTTTTGTGAAGGCATTCAAGCTGGCGCACCGGTCGATTCGTTTGTTACGCCGGAACCGTGGGCAATGCCGGGATATGACGATCCGGTTATTATGGCGGCAGGTGCGTTTGTGCAGGGTGCGTCAATCGAACTGTCTGCGGATGCGCCCATGCGCGAACCGTATGTGTGTTACATGCAGGGTGGCTTGACCTATTCTTCTGGAAAAACAGGGATTTTGCTTGCAGCGGAACGCATTCGAAATCAGAAAAACTGACATGAAAAAGGGACGGCTTTTACCGTCCCTTTTTGATTGCAGAACGCACGGTTTCAGGTCAGGGCTTGCAGTAGTTGACACAAAACCGTAAAGTCAATGGGCTTGACAATATGGGCATTCATACCGGCAGCCTGCGTTTTCGCAATATCTTCCGGAAAGGCATTGGCGGTGACGGCGATGATGGGAATGGTCGCTGCATCTGCACGGTCCAACGTGCGGATTGTGTGCGCTGCCTGACAGCCGTCCATATTTGGCATTTGCATATCCATCAAAATGGCGTCAAATTCGTGCAGCTGCGATGCGGAAAAAATCTCAACGGCCTGTTGACCGTCCCACGCCTGCACAACCTGTACTTCGTGCATTGACAGGATTTCGGTTGCGATTTCCATGTTGATCTCGTTGTCTTCGGCAATCAGCAGCTTTTTTCCGCGCAGATCGAATGCGGATGATTCGTTTTGCGTGGGTGATGCAGCCGGCTTCATGCTGGCGGAGGTTTCCGACTCCATGACAGTCTGCAACGGCAGTGTGACCGTGAAGGTACTGCCATGCCCTAATTCGCTGGAAACACGGATTTCGCCGTCCATGCGCTTAACTAAGCTATGGACAATCGCCATGCCCAATCCGGTGCCGACTACAGAGCGCGCGCTGAAACGGGTTTCCCGCGCATAAGGCTCGAAAACATGCTGGAGGAACTCTTCGGACATTCCAATGCCGGTATCCTGTACCGTAAGCTCATAGCTGCTGTGCTTGTCGGAATTATTTTCGTTCAGCCGGACGGTGATGGATGCACCGGGTTCACTGTACTTGAAGGCGTTGGACAGCAGATTATTTAAAATTTGGCTGATGCGCGAAGCGTCGCCTAATACCATGCTGTGGCGCAAATCACATGCAAGCGAGAGGTTCTTTTCCTCCTTTTTGGCTTGGTGACGGAAGATTTCCACGCAGTCTTCAACACACTGCCGCAGGTCGATTGGATGATAGTCAAGGGAGATATGGCCTTGCTCCATGCGGGAGATTTCCAGAACATCGTTGACAAGGTGTAGTAATTGCTGACCGGAAAACAGAATTTTGTCCAGCAGCGTTTTCAGTTTGTCTTGGTCATTGAGATCTCGCTGCGCCAGTTCGGATAGGCCGATAATGGCGTTGAGCGGTGTGCGCATATCATGCGACATGTTGCTGAAAAATGCGTTTTTATCTGCCTCGCTCCGGTGGGAGGATTCCAGTGCGTTTTGCAGCAGCTCCAGATGTTCGAGCTGCTGTGTCTTTTCACGGTTGACTTCACGAAATGCAAGTACGACTTCGTCTTGTGCAAATGCTTTGTCAAACAGAATGCTGACATTGACCCAGCGCTCCCCATTTTCAAAGCGGCGCAGATAATCTCCGCCAAATTCCGTCACTTGGTCATGTACCAACTGTTGGATATTCTCCAGAGAAAAGCTGTCGACAAATTCTTCGTAGGTGCTGCGTGCAACGACATTCTGTATCGTTTGCAATAAATCAGCATAGCGGCCCGTTGTGCTGATTTGCCGGCGGGTATCGCTTGCGCATTTTATGGCCTCGTACATTCCTGTTTTATAATTGACGCGGTAGATTGCATAATACAGATTACCGAGTGCGCGGACGGTATCATCCGTGCGACGTATCTTGCGGTTCAAGCGATAATCACGGATAGAAAGCAACGCGGCGGCAATCAAAAACAGGGAAGAGAGCAGCAGGAAAAGACGGTAAATCCCGGTTAACTCACGCAGTACCGTGCGGAACGGGATGGTCAAAATGGTGATCCAGCCGTTGCTCATCTGATAGTAATAGACGCCGCATGGATTACCGTCCGGCCCTATGATGCTGGCGTCGTATGGATCGAGTGAGCCTTCTTTAATACGCTGCACCAGACTGTCCACATACGGCTGCAGCTGCGTATCCTCATGTGCAGCAGTTTCGTGTGCATACAGAAGCGTACCTGTCTGGTCGCATAAATAGTAGGAACTGCCCTCCGGCAGGGACTGCATATCGTCGGTTGTGTGGAAATTTTCCGGGAATACATCAAACAGCAGCATATTATCGGAATTGTGCGCTTTCTGTGCAATGGTGATGACCTGTTTTCCTGTGATGACATCCAGATAGGCGGGGGTAAAGACT
>DYCA01000007.1:43656-47343 GCA_019418305.1 Clostridiales bacterium | reverse complement strand
GTAAAGACTACTTCGCCGTTTGCCTCCATTGCCATACGGTACCAGTCTGTCTGACGAAAATCATAAGACGCATCGCCCTCCCATGGGTTGGCGGCAACGATGTGTTCTTCGACAACCGCATATAAGTCTACAGAGTTGTCTGCAAGCACCTGCGGCATTTTGCGGAAAAAGTTTTCAATCCATGTTTGGATTTGCTGTTCGCTGGCGTTGTTTTCGGTCATTTGGTCGAGATACTGCGTTCCGAGCTTCATCATGGCACTATAGGTGTCAATGTGTTTTTGCTCTTCGGCGGCGTAGTTTTGGGTTAAGGAAGTACCGAACTGCTGCGCGTTTTGCAGCAGCTTTTCGCGCATCATATACAGACTGAAGATGGTTAAAGCGGCGAAAAACAGTAAAAAAACGACATTAAGCCATAAATTGTGCAGCGTGGTACGATGTTTTGTTTTGTGGTGCCTCATCTATTTTCTCCTTCCGGTTTATGCTCCATTGCCAGTATGGGACACCGACATGCATTTGTCAATTCTTCGATAGGAAAATTAGAATGGCTGGATGAAGAATTTTACCGCATTTTCCTGTGCGGCTTGCCCGTTTTGCCTTTCTGCGGTATAATAAAACCGATTCCTGCTTCATGGATAAATTCACTGCGAGGGAGAAGCAACATCATGGATCAAACTGTTTTTCTGAAAAAATTGGATGAGGCCGGCATTGATACCCAAAAGGCTATAGGTCGTTTTATGGGCAATACGGCTTTGTTTTTGAAGTTTGTTCGTCGTCTGCCGGACGCGCTTCGTTTTGGAGAAATTCGCACGGCGCTGCAGCAGGAGGATGACGAGACCTTTTATATGCTGGTACATACGCTCAAAGGGACTGCGGCAAACCTGTCCGCAGAGAATTTGGCAGAGTGTGTACAGGCGATTTTGGTAGAGTACCGTACCTCCGGCTTCAAGCACATGCGCAAGCTGGAAGGGCTGCTTCGGGAGGCCGAGGTGGAAAGCGAAAAACTGTCCGAACTGTTGCGGCAGATGGATGCCGTCTTGGCGGATTGATGGGATGACCGTTGGGAGGAAAGCATATGATACGAGATACATTGTTGATTGTAGATGACTCAGAGCTGGATTTGGCCATTTTAAACGAAATATTCAAGGGCATTTTTCGCGTGGAATGCTGTCAGGAGGCCAATCAGGCGCTTTCCTTTATTCAAAAGAATGCCGAGCGGATTTGCGCGGCTCTGGTGGATATTTGTCTGGGACGTCGGGGTGCGGGATTTACGCTGCTGCATCGTCTGCAAACCAATGCGCTGACAACACAACTGCCCATTATTTTGATTACATCAGATGCAAGTCGAGACAATGTGATGAACGGCGTGGAGCATGGCGCGGTGGATTTTCTGGTGAAACCGGTCGATCCACATTCCGTGCAGGAGCGAGTATGCAGTATCGTGCGTTCGGCCTGGCCGGAGAATGGGACGATTTTGGATCAGCGTGATACGGTTGCGACAGAGGTGTCTGAAAAAGAGGAGCTTCCGGCCCAAGCGGACATCTCCTTACTGGATGGTTTGCCGGAGCAGTTATCTGCCGAACAAGCAGCGCAGTTGGTTGACGGTTGGTGCAAAAAAATTTCTGCACTATGTGCATATCGCACCGGTATTCAGGCGACACCCAGCCCGGCCGTTCCGCGCTTGACAGAGCGATTGGCGGCTGCATGGCGTTTGCAGCATCCGAATGGCGGCCTGACGGAATTGCAGGCAGCATATGTCAAACAAGCTGCACGGATCTGCGATATTGGCTTGGTCGGGGTGCCGGATGATGTCATTGCTCTGGGGGCAGAGCAACCGGAGCCAGGGCGTACGGTATATATGCGGCATACGGAATTGGGCTGCGCCTTGCTGGAAAGTGAAAAGCCGCATCCGTTTGTGAAAACCTGTGCGGATGTTATTCGCTGGCATCATAAGAATTATGACGGGTCAGGCTATCCCGTGACACAGGAGCCGATTGCCGTACCGATTGGCGCGCAGCTGGTGCATGCGGCCATGCGCTGTGATTTGTATCTGCGTAAATATCAGGATACACCGGACTGCTTTGACCGCGCGCTGCGTGCATTGTCCGGTGAAGCGGGAAACATGATTTCATCAGAGATGTTCCAGACATTCGAAAGTGCTCGAGATTCGATTGAGGATCTGCTGGCGCGGGATGGCTTGGATGAAAGATAAACCATGCTCTGCAGAGAGAATGCTGCGCTTGGTAAATCAGGTTGCATATTGCACAGTTTCATGGTAAAATACTCTAGTTACAAAGCAGAGGTTTGGGTTTATGACGATTCTTGGCATTGATCCGGGGTACGGCACTATCGGTTACGGCGTGGTTCGGTTTGACAATATGAAATTTACGCCCGTGCAGTATGGCGCGGCGACAACCAAACCCGGCATGCCGATGCATCTGCGTCTGTGTGAGATATACGATGATATTGGGACGCTGGTGGACACCTTTCATCCGGATGAAGTCGCCATAGAGGAACTGTTCTTTTCCAAAAACATCACGACCGGTATTCAGGTTGCGCAGGCGCGCGGGGTAATCCTGCTTGCACTGGCGCAAAAAGGCCTTCATCCGGTTTCTTATACGCCGAATCAGGTGAAAATGGCGGTGGTCGGTTATGGCAATGCGGAAAAAAAGCAGATGATGGAGATGACCAAAAGCATCCTGCATCTGACCAAACTGCCGCGGCCGGACGACGCGGCCGATGCGCTTGCGCTGGCCATTTGTCACGGTCATTCCAGACAGGCAATGCGATATGAGGGTTTACTGTAAATGTTTTATTATGTAGATGGCACGGTTACTGTGCTCGAACAGGGACTTGCTGTGATTGACTGCGGCGGTGTGGGCTATGCCTGCCATGCGTCGCAGAACACGATTGGCAAGCTGAAGATCGGCGCGCATGCGCGTCTGCTCACCTATTTGAATGTACGTGAGGATATTTTTGAATTATATGGCTTTATCGATGAAGAGGAGCAATCGTGCTTTAAAATGATGATCGGTGTATCCGGTGTCGGCCCGAAAGCAGCACTGTCCATTTTGTCGGTCGCGCCGCCGGACAGGCTTGCGCTGTCCATCATCACCGGAGACGAAAAGATGCTGATGCAGGCACCTGGTATCGGTAAGAAGATTGCGCAGCGTATTGTGCTTGAGCTGCGGGATAAAATGAGTAAAGAGCAGCTGGAAACCGCATCGGCGGCTTCTCCGGCGGCTGCGGCAGTCACTTCTGGCGGGGTTAATCATACGCAGGAGGCGGTAGCGGCGCTGATGGTGCTCGGATACAGCCAGGCGGAGGCACTTCGCGCGATGGAAGGGCTAGATACCGCGCAGATGCCGGCGGAGGAAATCATCCGTCAGTGCCTGAAAAAGCTGGTCAAACAGTAAGGGAGTGTTCCTTTGAGTATAGAATTTTCCGGCGGGATGGTGGACGACGAGCGAATTATTTCCACGCGGCAGCTATCCGAGGATGAGACCGAAAATTCGCTGCGCCCGAAAACCATGGCGGACTATGTCGGCCAGACCAAGGCGAAGGAAAACTTAAGCGTATATATTGAAGCGGCGAAGATGCGTGGGGAATCGCTCGACCACACACTGCTTTATGGCCCGCCGGGTCTCGGCAAGACGACACTGGCAGGCATTATTGCCAGCGAGATGGGCG
>DYCA01000007.1:29249-43646 GCA_019418305.1 Clostridiales bacterium | reverse complement strand
CCTCGACCGTGCGGTAGAGGAAATTCTCTATCCCGCGATGGAGGATTACGCGCTTGATATTATCATTGGCAAGGGGCCGTCGGCCCGCTCGATTCGCATCGACCTGCCGCGATTTACTCTTATTGGTGCGACCACACGAGCGGGACAGATGACCAGTCCTTTGCGTGACCGTTTCGGTGTTATGCTTCGTTTGGAGCTGTATTCGCCGGAGGAGCTTTGTCAGATTGTAGAGCGTTCGGCAGGCATCCTAAATGTGCCGTGCGAGCATGAGGGCGCCTTTGAGATTGCGCGCCGCAGCCGTGGTACACCGCGTATCGCCAACCGTCTGCTGCGCCGTGTGCGCGATTTTGCGCAGGTGCGTGGCACGGGCACAATAGATAAGGCAAGTGCGGATATGGCGCTGCGCGCGCTTGAGATTGACGAGCTTGGGCTGGATAATGTGGATCGGCGGATGCTCAAAAGCATCATGCTCAATTACGGGGGAGGCCCGGTTGGGCTGGATACGCTGGCTGCAACGATCGGCGAAGAAGCGATTACCCTGGAAGATGTTTATGAGCCGTATCTGATGCAGATCGGTTTTCTCAGCCGCACCCCACGCGGACGATGCGTCACGGTGCAGGCTTATCGTCATATGCATATGGAACCGGCGGATGGACAGCAGATGCTGTAAAACTGTCGTTAAAAATAAGAAAGTTAGGTGTTTTGTATTGGGTAGATATTTCGGAACAGACGGCGTTCGTGGCGTGGCAAATCTGGAATTGGATGCATTGCTGGCCTTTAAGATCGGCGCTGCGGCTGCCTATGCACTGACGCAGGAGGCAACGCACACTGGTAAGGCTAAGCTGCTGATCGGTAAGGATACTCGCATTTCTTCGGATATGCTGGAGAATGCGCTGGTGGCCGGTATTTGTTCGGTCGGTGCGGATGTGGAGTTGCTTGGCGTCATTCCAACGCCGGCGGTGGCATTTCTGACCATCAAGCATAAAGCGGATGCCGGTATTGTCATTTCGGCAAGCCACAACTCTTTCGAGTATAACGGTATCAAGATTTTTGCGGGCAACGGCTATAAGCTGCCGGATGCAACCGAGGCGAAGATCGAAGACCTTATAGACGATTTTGAGTCTATTCCGAAGATGACCCATGAAAAGCTGGGCCGCGTGATTAAAAGCAAGATTGATCCGGTGGTGGAATACACCGACCATCTGGCGGAAACCATCAAGGGCGATCTGTCTGGATTGCGCGTGGCGGTGGACTGTGCAAACGGTGCATCTTCGACCACGGTTGAGCGCCTGATGCGCCTGGTTGAGTGCAAGGCGGAAATCCGCTTCTATGAGCCGGACGGTATCAACATCAACGATAACTGTGGTTCGACGCATTTGGAACAGCTGAAAAAGCGTGTGCGTAACGGTGATTTTGACTTGGGTGTTGCCTTTGATGGCGATGCTGACCGCTGCCTGATTGTCGACGAGACCGGCGAAGAACTGGACGGCGACCGTATTATGGCGGTATGCGCGGCGCACATGAAGAAAGAGGGCAAGCTGCGCGGCGGTGCGTTCGTGGCGACAGTGCTGTCCAACATGGGCTTGCATGCCTATGCGGAAAAGAATGGCATGCGTATCGAGTGCTCCAATGTAGGCGATCGATACGTGCTGGAAATGATGCTGCAGAAGGGGTATATTCTGGGTGGCGAGCAGTCCGGCCATGTAATTTTCCTGGAGTATGCTTCGACGGGTGACGGCGAACTGACCGCGCTGCAGTTTATGTCGATTCTTAAGGCGAGCGGCAAGAAGTGCTCGGAAATCGCGGCGGAAGTCGTGCCGTGGCCGCAGCTGATGATTAACGTCAAGGTGCCCAACGACAAAAAGGCAACGTTGCAGGAGATGCCGGAGGTCAAGGCAGCGATTGACGAAGCGTCGGCGGAACTGGCTGAAAACGGTCGTATTCTTGTGCGTCCGTCCGGTACGGAGGCGCTGGTCCGTGTGATGGTGGAAGGTAAGAACAGTGAGCAGGTGGATACTTTGGCAAAAAGGGTTGCTAAAGTCATCGAGTCTGTCGTATAATAAGAAAGAGCCAACAGGGGTGGATGTGGTTTTCACATCCACCTTGTTTGTTGAAGGAAGGTGAGAGCGTATGCTGACAAGTGAATAGCAGACAAAGCGCCAGAACTGCGGTGCAGCCGGTATCGCAGTTGACGAGGAAAGGGTTCATCGAAGGTTTCGGCGGGTGCCCTTCGGCCATGAGTGGGTTGGTCGTAAGCAGACTGTTAAAACGCGCGGGCGACTGTGCGGACAGAGCGGTTATGCATAACGCACTATTTTTATATCTTTTTTTAAAAATTCAGCTTCTTTTTTGGAGGATTTACTTTTATGTGTGGAATTGTCGGTTTTACGGGACGTGAAAATGCGCTGCCGATTTTAATTAAAGGACTTTACAGTTTGGAATACCGCGGATATGATTCTGCGGGCATCGCAGCGTTTACAAAGGATGGCCTGCGCGTGGTTAAAACACGCGGACGTATTGCAAATCTGGAGGAAAAAATCCGCGAAGAGGGTGACCTGTACTGCACTTGCGGCATTGGACATACCCGTTGGGCAACGCATGGCGAGCCGTCCGACCGTAACTCGCATCCGCATCTGGGTGGACGCGACGGCAGAGGCAAGGTGGCGGTTGTCCATAACGGTATTATTGAAAATTATAAGGAACTGCGTGAGCGGCTGGAAGCGCACGGCTATACCTTCCAGTCAGAGACCGATACCGAGACGGTTGCGCATTTGGTAGACTATCTGCATACGGGCAAGCAGGAAGACCTTGCGAAAACCGTTCTCAATGCGGTGCAGCGCATTCGTGGATCGTACGCTTTGGGTGTGGTGTCGATGGATAACCCGGAGGAAATCGTTGCAGCACGGCGCGACAATCCGCTCATTATCGGCGTAGGTGAAGGCGAGAATATGATTGCATCCGATATTACTGCAATTATCGGACGCACCAAAAACTATATTATTCTGGATGATAACGAGGTTGCTATTGTCCGACCGGACAGCGTCGTTGTGATGAATGAGTTTGGTGACGTGGTGGAAAAAACCGTGCAGACCGTGAGCTGGGATATGTCCGCTGCGGAAAAAGGCGGCTATCAGCATTTCATGCTCAAGGAGATTATGGAGCAGCCGAAGGCGGTAGCGGATACGGTAAATCCGCGCATTCAGAACAATTCGGTCGTGTTTGAGGATAACGGCTTGACTGATGAGCGTCTGCGGGATATTGAAAATATTCATATCGTTGGTTGTGGTTCGGCGCTGCACGCAGGCATGGTGGGTAAGCGCGTGATTGAGGCGATGTGCCGCATTCGCTGCACCGCGGAGGTTGCTTCCGAGTTCCGTTATGAGAATCCAATTATTGGGAAAAAGGATTTGTGCATTGTCATCAGCCAGTCGGGTGAGACTGCGGATACGCTTGCTGCCATGCGTATGGCCAAGCAGGCGGGGGCGTTTACCATTGCAATTGTCAATGTCGTATCCTCTACCATTGCGCGTGAAGCGGATGGCGTGCTGTACACATGGGCAGGGCCGGAAATTTCAGTGGCAACGACCAAGGCGTATTCCGCGCAGTTATCCGCATTATATCTCATTTCCGTAAAGATTGCCCGTACGCGCGGCCTGATTTCCATTGGCGATGAGCGTGCGCTTTGCGCAGAATTACAGCGCCTGCCTGCCTGCATCGAGAAGGCGCTTGAGTGTCAGGAGGATATGCAGCGCATCGCTACGCTGTACGCCAACCGTCCGAGCGTATTCTTCTTGGGACGCGGATTGGACTATGCGGCAGCGCTTGAAGCATCGCTTAAGCTCAAGGAGATTTCATATATCCACTCGGAAGCGTATGCGGCGGGCGAGCTGAAGCACGGCACAATTTCGCTGATTGAAGAGGGGACACTGGTTGTCGCGTTGGCGACGCAGCCCGCCCTGTTTGAAAAAACCGTTTCTAATATCCGTGAGGTTGTGTCCCGCGGCGCCGTGGTGGTGCTTGTGACGACTGACGACTTTACCGGGGATGAATCGGTTTGCCAGCATATTATTCGCCTGCCGAAGTGCTTGTATGAATTTTCTGCCTCGCTTTCGATTATTCCGATGCAGCTTTTGGCATACTATGTAGCGGTGGAGCGAAATTGCGATGTCGATAAGCCGCGAAACCTGGCAAAATCGGTCACAGTTGAATAAATACAGGGGTATTAGGCAATCATCACAAAAATGAATAGGTTATTTTAAGGCAAAACAGTAGAATTCACAAAATTTTCTTGACATTTCCAGAAGTATCGCATATAATGAGTCTTGACATGAGAAATGGTTATAAAATGCTTTCATCCACGCCGTTGTCCGACGAAGTGCTATGCCGTATGGCACAGCAGGGAGACGGTTCGGCGGCGGAGAATTTGGTCAAACGATATACCCGCTTGGTGAAAACCTGTGCGCGCCCATATTTTCTGGTGGGGGCGGATGCAGAGGATTTGATACAGGAGGGTATGCTTGGACTGATGAAGGCAATGCGTGAGTATGACGAGTCAAAGGGGGCACCGTTTGGCGCCTTTGCAAAGCTGTGTGTGATGCGGAAGATTTTTTCCGCTGTGCGCGCCGCTTCTTCACTCAAGCATGATCCGCTGAATCGTTCCGTGTCAATCGATCGACCTCTGTTTGAGGACCTTGCGGAATCGCACACCCGGGTTACGGCACCGATTGGTGATCCAGAATCGCTGGTGATCGGCAACGAGGAGAGAGAAGAGTTGATTCGTCAGCTTTACTCGCTGTTGTCTGAATTCGAGGCGAGGGTTTTGACATTGTTTCTGGACGGCTTATCCTATGAGGAGATGTCGGAAGCGCTGCAAAAACCGATCAAGTCTGTGGATAATGCCATCCAGCGCATTAAGCGAAAATCGGCAGCTATCAAACCCCAATAGGCGTTTGCAGGCGGGAAAGCCTGTGCGCATATAATTTCAGTTTCCCGAGGGAACGGTATCAAAGAGAGGTAAAAACCATGTACGAAGACAAGACTTTAGTATGCAAGGAATGCGGTAAGGAATTTGTGTTCACCGCAGGCGAGCAGGAGTTCTACGCAGAGCGCGGTTTCCAGAATGAGCCGCAGCGCTGCAAGGCTTGCCGCGATGCACGCAAGAACGCGGCCCGCGGCCCGCGTGAGTATTTCACCGCTACCTGTGCTGCTTGCGGCGGCGAGGCTCGTGTTCCGTTTGAACCCAAGTCTGACCGTCCGGTATATTGCAGCGAGTGCTTCGCGAAGATGCGTGAGCAGGGCTGAGAATAGTTAACAGAAGGGTGTCCGGTTGTTGCCGGACACCCTTTTTGCATCTGCTGAAACCCGCAGGAAACGGTGAATTTTTTGTATTTGTGATTGAAATATGTGCATCTTTGCGGTATACTGGTAACAAACAAAGATATATGGAGGTCTATTATGGCTGCGATTACGAAAAAGACCACGATTGGTGAGGTGCTCAACCGCAATCTGGATACGGCAAAGTTTTTCATGGAAATTGGCATGCATTGCCTCGGCTGCCCGGCATCGCAGGGCGAAAGCATTGAGGAGGCCTGCATGGTACACGGCACCAATGCAGACGAGCTGGTTGCAAAGCTGAACGCTTTTCTGGGCGAATAAGAGCAAAACCGGGGCCGGCAAACGCCGGCTCTGTTTTTTTGGGTGTAATATGGAAAGTATGGTTTTAACGCCGCGGCTTGCCTGTCTGGCATCGCTTGTTCCGCAGGGTGCAAGACTGGCGGATATCGGCACTGACCACGGCAAACTGCCAGTGTCCTTGCTGCTGGAAGGAAGAATTGCGGCCGCAATTGGATCGGATATCGGAGAAGGCCCGCTGGCACATGCGGCGCGTAATGCGGCGGATCATGGCGTTTCTCTTTCCCTGCGGTTGGCCGCAGGTTTGGACGCTGTGCAGCCGGAGGAGTGTGATACGGTCAGCATCGCCGGCATGGGTGGACAGACTATCGCGGAAATATTGGCGGCTGCGCCTTGGTGCGCGCAGGGTCATCATTTGCTGCTGTTGCAGCCGATGACCATGGTCTACGAGCTGCGCCAATGGCTATGGGCGCATGGTTATGCCATTGAGCGCGAAACACTGTGCCGGGAGGATCGGCGACAGTATGTGGTGCTGTCTGTACGTGGTGGCGCAGAGAAAAAGGAGTTTCCGCTTTGGCGGTGCGCATTTTCTCCCGCCTTGCTGCAAGCGGATGGAACGAAGGCGTATTTGCAGGCATTGCTGACGCGTGAAAACCGGGCATTAGAAGGCATGGAACAAGCAAGCACATTGGATACAGCTCGTCTGGATATGCAGCGTCGGTTGGTTTTAGAAATTAAACGAGCATTGGAGGGATTGCAATGAGTACGGTACAGGATATTTTAACGTTTCTGGAAGGGTTCGCGCCGCCGGAGCTGGCAGAGCATTGGGATAATGTAGGGTTGCTGTGCGGCGACCGCAATCAGACGGTGACGGCCGCGCTGTGTGCGTTGGATATCACCGAACAGGTGGTGGAGGAAGCGGTGGCGCGTGGTGCACAGCTGATTGTCGCGCATCATCCGGCGATTTTCACCTCGGTCAGCCGCGTGACGACGGACGATGCGACCGGGCGTGTGCTGCGTGCGGCAATCAAGCATGATGTTGCGCTCATTTGTATGCATACCAATGCAGACAGCGCGTGGGGCGGCGTAAATGATGCACTGGCCGCTGCATTGTTTCTGACAAATGTGGTCAACATGGAAGCGGGGGACAACCGGATGCTGGGTCGCGTGGGGGACTTGCCGCGTGAGATGCAGCCGCAGGAGTTTGCCGCATATGTAAAGGAATGCCTGCGTGCGGGTGGTGTTCGCTTTTGTGACGGCGGTCATGCCATTCACCGCGTTGCAGTTGGCGGCGGTGCTTGCGGTAAGATGATGGATGATGCGCTGGCAAAGGGTGCGGATGCGTTTGTTATCGGAGATTGCAGCTATGATTTGATGCAGCGTGCGCAGTCTTTGGGGTTGACACTGGTTGATGCGGGGCATTTCCCGACAGAAAACCCGATTGCCGCAGTATTTGCGGAGCAGATTGTCGGCGCGTTCCCACAGGTGCGGACCATGGTTTCCGAACGACATGCCGACTGTATCCAATTTGTTTAAGGAAGGTTCAATATGCCATTAGATGCCATTTGCCTTGGGGCAGTGACGCATGAATTAAATGAGACGCTGGCAGGCTGTCGCGTGGAAAAAGTCTATCAGCCTGACCGCGATGAGGTTGTGCTGCAAACGAGAGGGCAGGGAGGCGCAAAACGCCTGTTGGTTTCGATTGCGGCTGGTGCGGCGCGTGTGCATTTCATAGACGCGGCGCGTGAGAATCCGGCGGCGCCGCCGATGTTCTGTATGTTGTTGCGTAAGCATGTTCAGGGTGCAAAGATTGCGGCGATTGTGCAGCCGTCGGTCGAGCGCATGCTGACGATTGAGCTGGACACAACCGATGAAATGGGTGTACCCTGCAAAAAGCATCTGATCTGCGAGCTGATGGGCAAACACTCGAATGTTATTTTGTGCGGTGAGGACAATCGTATTATTGATGCCATGCGCCGTATCGACGGCGATCTGTCTGGCAAACGACAGGTGCTGCCCGGCTTATTTTATCGTATGCCGCCCGCGCAGGATAAGCATGATCCGTTCACCCTGTCCGGTGCGGGGCTGGCTGCTGCGGTCGCGCAGGCGGATGGGGAACAGACGCTTGACCGCTTCCTGCTCGGTCAGCTTTTGGGCTTTTCACCGCTGCTGTGCCGAGAACTAAGTTATCGTGCGACCGGAGATGCCGCGGTACGGATCGGTACAATGTCGGATGCGCAGAAGGAACGTCTAGGGCAGGTGTACGATGATTTTATCACCTATGTGCAGGAAAAACGCTGGAAACCGTTTTTGCTCACCAAAGCGGAAAATGGTGCGGTATTTGATTTTACTTTTCTGCCGGTGACGCAGTATGAAGGGTTGATGACCGTTTCGCAGATGGACAGTTTTTCTGCACTGCTTGCGGCGTTCTATGAGAAAAAGGGAAAAATAGAGCGTATGTCGCGTCGATCAGCCGACTTGCATAAGACGGTTACCAATGCGCGCGACCGTCTGGCGCGTAAACTAGCAGCGCAGCAGAAGGAACTGGATGCGACGCAGAACCGCGAGCAGTATAAGCGTATGGGCGATCTGATTACTGCAAACCTGTACCAACTGGAAAAAGGCATGAACAAGGCGACTGTGGTGGATTACTACGCTGAAGACTGCCCAGAAGTGCAAATCACGTTGGATGTGCGTCTGACGCCGCAGCAAAATGCGCAGCGGTATTTCAAACTATATAATAAGGCGAAAACAGCGGAGACCGTGCTGACACAGCAGATTGAGCAGGGCAAGGCCGATTTGGACTATCTGGAAAGCGTTTTGGTTGCGTTGGGAGAGGCGGAAAGTGAGCGTGACCTGTCTCAGCTGCGTGAGGAACTGACACAGACAGGCATTCTCTCCAATAAGCAGACGCGTAACAAGAAGCTGCGCGCAAAACCTGTTCAGGCTAAGCCTTTCCACTATCGTACGAGCGACGGTTTTGAAGTGTTTGCCGGAAAGAACAACCTGCAAAACGATTTGCTCACGCTTAAAACCGCGTTTAAGAGTGATATTTGGTTCCATACGCAAAAAATTCACGGCTCACATGTGATTCTGGTTACGGATGGGCGGGAACCCACCGATCAGGCGATGACAGAGGCTGCAATGATTGCCGCATATCACTCCAAGGCGCGGCAGTCATCGCGGGTGCCGGTGGATTATACCCGGTGCGGCAGGTGAAGAAGCCGGCAGGTGCAAAACCGGGTATGGTAATTTATCATGTGTACCAGACTGCTTATGTAACGCCGGATGAGGCACTGGTCGAAAAGCTCCGCGTGGAGTAATCACGGCGGAACGAATAAAATGCGTACTGGATGAAGAGAGGTGCTGGAATGAAGCACCTCTCTTCTTTTGGGGTAATATTGCAGTATTGTGCATCGTATTCTTCCGAAATCCTATTTACTTTGTCAACTTAATATGGTAGAATAAAACAAACCACAGTGTACGCCACTGTCAATAAAAGGAGGTAACTCTATGAAAAGTAAGTTCAGGATTGCTTTGGTTGCGGCTGTTGCGGCTGCCAGCCTGATGGCAACCGCAGGTGCGGCTAATTATGACCACTGCGCGGATCAGCTTAAGGATCTGGGCCTGTTCCAGGGAACGGCGCAGGGCTATGAGTTGGATCGCGCGCCGACTCGTGCGGAAGCGGCAACCATGCTGGTTCGACTGCTGGGCAAGGAAGAGGAAGCGAAAAAACTGGATTATACTGCGCCGTTTACCGATCTGGCCGGTTGGGAAAAGCCGTATGTACAGTATCTGTATGATAACGGTCTGACAACGGGCGCGACAGCGACCACGTTTGAGCCGGAAGAGGGATGCTCTGCGCAGATGTATACGACATTCTTGCTGCGTGCTTTGGGGTACAGCGATACGGCGGGCGGTGACTTTACTTATGCGCAGGCAGTATCGTTTGGCGAATCGCTCGGTCTGGTAGATTACGCAAACTGCGATCAGGATAATTTCCTGCGCGATCACGTTGCGGCCATGAGCCTGACAGCACTGGATACACCGGTGAAGGGTGATGAGAACTCCGTACTGCTGAAGAAGCTGGTGGATGACGGAGCGGTTGACGCGAATAAAGCAAGTGGACTGCTGACGTTCTTTGACCGCTATGCTTCCTATACGGATGCATCCTCCAAGATGAATGATGCAACGAAAATGGATATGACCGCAAATATTGCGGCGGATGTGTCGATGGGCGATACCAAGATCATGGATTTGACAATGCCCCTCAACATGAAGGTGGATGCCAATCAGGAAAATATGGACCAGTCCAAGATTGCGATGACCGGCACGGTAAAGATCAATGTGGATGAATCGATGGTCGAGCAGGGCGCGCCGACTACCATCACTCAGGATATCGCGTATTATTACACAGATGGCGTGTACTACGTGAACATGGGCGACCAGAAGTTCAAAATGGATATGTCGGTGGAAGATGTGATGGCGCAAATGGGCGATTTGACCGGCATGCAATCTTCCGAGCCGCTTTGCCTCATCGAGGCGATTGATCAATCCGGCAGCGACATGACGGTTACCTACTCTTCTTCCGGAATGAACGCGCTGGTCAATTCTGTTCTGGCAAACATGGGCATGGATATGAGCAGCATGGATGTGCAGATCAAGTTCGAAAATGTGTCCTCCAAGGTTACCATTTCTAATGGCGATATCAAGAATATGAACTTGGCTATGAAGATGTCAATGACTGCGGAAGGCCAGACTATGACTCTGAACATGACGATGGATTGCGCGGTGAATGGATTGGGCGACAGTGTTAAAATTACCCTGCCGAGCGATCTGGATACTTACGTCGATATGATCGGCGGCACGACTGCGCTGATTGGCGGCGTGGATGGATTTGCAGCCTAAGTTGTAGGCACTTTGAAAGAAAAACCGGAACGGAAATCCGTTCCGGTTTTTTTTAGTGCAGCTGTTTTATCAGTGCTTTCATTTTTTGCGCGGAGCTTTGCAATCTGCCGAGTTCGTCGGCGGACAACGGGATATCCAGCACTGCTTCCACGCCGTTTTTGCCTACGATGGAGGGCAGACCAAGACAGATGCCGTCAACGCCGTAGTGGCCTTGAATCATAGAGGAGACAGGAAGGACGGAATGCTCATCGCGAACGATGGCTTCTGCAATACGGCGCACTGCCATGCCAATACCGTAGTAAGTTGCACCTTTGCTTTCGATAATGGAGTAAGCAGCGTCACGCACATTTTCATAAATCTGATGCAGCATAGTGGTGGGATCCGTGACGCCGGTGATGCGACAGTAGTCATCCAAATCAACGCCGGAAATATTTGCGCTGGACCAGACGGCAAGTTCGCTGTCACCATGCTCACCAATGATGAAAGCATGCACGTTGCGGCTGTCTACGCCGAGTTTCTGGCCGACAAGGTATTTGAGGCGCGCGGTATCCAGTACAGTGCCGGAGCCGATGACATGTCCAGCTGGGAGGCCGGAAAGCTGCTGCGCCATGCAGGTGAGCACATCAACGGGGTTGGAAACGATGAGCAAAACCGCGTTTTTATTGACGGCGGTCAACTGCTCCATGATGGAAGATAAAATCACGCGGTTGCGGTTGAGCAGTTCTATCCGCGTTTCGCCGGGCTTTTGGTTGGCGCCGGCCGCGATAATGATTAAACCGCATTCCGCAAGGTCGGCATATTTCCCGGCACGCACAAAACACGGTTTAGCGAAGGAAACGCCGTGGTTAATGTCTGCGGCTTCACCTTCTGCTTTTTTTTGATTCATGTCTACCAGAACGACTTCTGAGAATAACCCGGAAACCGCCAGAGTATAGGCGCAGGTGGCGCCGACAAAGCCGACACCGATTACGCCGCATTTTTGCATATTGATCAATACGGACACACCCTTTCTTTTTGGGTAGTATGTCCGTTTCCTGTTGGAAAAAACACGAATGTATGATAAGATATATCATATCGAACTGATTTAAGGAGCGTATGATAATGAAACAGTGGTTTCGTACTATATTGGCCGGAGCGTTACTGGCCGGTTCGCTGACGGTTTCGGCTGCCGCCGCAGATTATACAGCGTGTGCCGATCATTTGAAAGACCTTGGTTTATTTGAGGGAACAGCGCAGGGGTATGAACTGGATCGTGCGCCGACGCGCGGTGAGGCGGCGGCCATGCTGGTGCGTTTGCTGGGAGCGGAGCAGAATGCATTGACACTCGAATATTCTGCGCCGTTTACCGATTTGCAGAACTGGGAAAAGCCCTATGTGCAGTACCTATATGATATTGGTGCGACCACAGGCGTATCGGCAGCGGCATTTGCGCCGGAAACGCCTTGCACTGCACAAATGTATGCCGCATTTGTTTTGCGTGCGCTCGGATATACTGAGGCGGACGGGGATTTTGCTTATGCCGATGTAGATGATTTTGCTCAGCAAATCGGATTATATGAAGCGGCTGTTATTGATACAGAAGATTTTCTGCGTGACGATGTGGCGGCTGCAAGCTATACCGCGCTTTCATTGATTCCAAAGGGCAGTGAGCAAACGCTGCTGGAACAGCTGGTTGAGAATGGTGCAGTGGATGCGCAGGTGGCAAAGCCATATCAGACATTGTTCAGCACTTATGCGCAGTATCGCACGGCAACGGCAGATATGGCAACATTGGAGCAATTTTCTGTGCGCGGCGGATTAGAGGCGGGACTGTCGGAGAACGGGGCCAACAGCCTGACCGTGCGAACAGAGGACTACACTATAGTGAACCGTGTGGACGGCACGGCGATTGCTGAGGGAAACATTACTTTGGAATCGCCAAACGTGGATGCGTATTCGCAGACCTATTCCATGAATGCAGCGGAACAGGCTGGTCATGTGCGCGCCGCACTGCTATATGGATATGCTCCAGTTCCGTTGGCTTGTGTAGATACATTGAAGCGGACGGGAAGCGATTGGACCTTCTCGTTTACCGTTCTGCCTGCGCAGTATGAGGGGTATTTCTGGGCGCTGTCACATGCCGGCGCGGCGTTAGATCAAGTGGGAGATGCGGCACTGGTGCAGACCGTGCAGAACGGACGGATTGCATCGCAGACATTGCGCGTCAAGCAGGCGAAAGACGAAGCGGAACTTCAGGCAATGCTGACTGCAGAATTGGATGAAGTCGGCTGAGACTATTTTTAGACGGGGCAGCCGTCGGGCAGTAGGGGATACACCTTTCTGCCCGACGGCTTTCTGTTTGTATACAAAAACACCCTGCCGGTCGGCAGGGTGTTTCTCCATTGCGGATTACTGTTTATTCTTGATGTACTCATCCATCGCCGCTGCTGCACGCTTGCCCGCGCCCATGGCGAGGATAACGGTAGCTGCGCCGGTAACGGCGTCGCCGCCGGCGAACACGCCGTCCTTGGATGTGATGCCATGCTCGTCGTCTGCAATGATGCAGCCCTTGCGGTTGGTGTCCAGACCCGGCGTGGTGTGACGGATCAGCGGGTTCGGGCTGGTGCCAATCGCTGCGATGACACAGTCCAAATCGAGCATGAACTCCGAGCCTTCGACCGGCACCGGACGGCAGCGGCCGGACTCATCCGGCTCACCCAGTTCCATCTGCTGGCACTTCATGCCGGTCACGTTGTAGTTTTCGTCCGATATAACTTCCAGCGGAGCGGTCAGGAACTTGAAGATGATGCCCTCTTCCTTGGCGTGGTGAATTTCCTCCAGACGGGCGGGCAATTCCTTCTCGGAACGACGGTAAACGATGTAAACATCTTCCGCGCCCATACGCTTAGCGCAACGCGCCGCGTCCATGGCAACGTTGCCGCCGCCGACGACCGCAACCTTGTGCGCGTGGAAAATAGGTGTGTCTGAGCCTTCCTGATATGCTTTCATCAGGTTGATGCGGGTCAGATATTCATTGGCCGAGTAAACGCCGTTGGCATTTTCGCCCGGCACGCCCAGGAAGGACGGCAGACCAGCGCCAGAACCGACAAAGATCGCTTCATAGCCGTCGGAAAACAGTTCGTCGATGGTTTCCGAGCGGCCGACAACGAAGTTGAGCACAAATTCAACGCCAAGGTCTTTGAGCGTGTCGATTTCCTTCTGCACGATTTCTTTGGGCAGACGGAATTCCGGAATGCCGTACATCAGCACGCCGCCCGCAGTGTGAAGCGCTTCGAATACAGTCACTTCGTAACCCATACGCGCCAGATCACCTGCGCAGGTCAGGCCTGCAGGGCCGACGCCAACGATTGCGCACTTGTGGCCGTTGGGAGCAGGCTTTACCGGCTTCTCTTCGCCGTGCTCACGCGCATAGTCAGCGACAAAGCGCTCCAGACGGCCGATGGCAACCGGCTCGCCCTTGATACCGCGCACGCACTTCTGCTCGCACTGGGTTTCCTGCGGACATACACGACCGCAGACAGCGGGCAGGGCAGAGGTCTCCTTGATCTTGGCGGCAGCTTCGAGGAACTTGCCCTCGGCAACCAGTGCGATGAACTCAGGGATTTTTACCTGTACCGGGCAGCCGGTGATGCAGGGCTTATGCTTGCAGTTGAGGCAGCGCTGTGCTTCCTCGATTGCCATTTCCGGCGTGTAGCCGAGCGTTACTTCATCAAAATTCTTATTGCGCACGTCCGGCGCCTGCTCGGGCATGGGCATTTTGTTCGGATTCATATTCGGCATTGTTACTTGACCTCCATCTTGTACAGGTTGCAGTGCTCCTCGCGGCGTTCCACTGCCTGCTTTTCCTGTGCCTTGTAC
>DYCA01000007.1:3257-29239 GCA_019418305.1 Clostridiales bacterium | reverse complement strand
AGATGTGTATAAGAGACAGCTTGTACACCGCGCCGCGGCGCATTGCACTGTCAAAATCAACAAGATGGCCGTCAAAGTCCGGGCCGTCAACGCAGGCGAACTTGGTTTCACCGCCGACCGTCAGGCGGCAGCCGCCGCACATGCCGGTGCCGTCAACCATGATGGTGTTCATGGAGACAATGGTCTTGATGCCGTAGGGGCGGGTAACCTCGGAAACAAACTTCATCATGATCATCGGGCCGATGGCAATGACTGCGTCGTACTGGTTGCCGGCGTCAATCAGCTCCTTGAGCTTATCGGTAACAAAACCCTTGTGGCCGTTCGAACCGTCATCGGTCATAATATAAAGGTTGGTGGAAGCGGCCTTCATTTCGTCCTCAAGGATAACAATGTCCTTATTACGGAAACCTGCAATCAAATCGACCTCGCAGCCCATCTCATGCAGTTTCTTTGCCTGCGGGTAGGCAATCGCGCAGCCGAGACCGCCGCCGACTACCGCAACCTGCTTAAGGCCTTCCAGCTCGCTTGCCTTGCCCAGCGGGCCGACAAAGTCATGCAGGCAGTCGCCTTCGTTCAGCGCGCCGAGCGCCATTGTGGTTGCGCCGACCTCCTGAAAAATGATCGTGACCGCACCCGTCTCACGGTTATAGTCCGCAATGGTGAGCGGAATGCGCTCGCCGTCCTCGCTGACGCGCAGGATGATGAACTGGCCGGGCTCGGCCTTGCGCGCCACGTGCGGCGCGTCAATCACCATCAGCTTGGTATTCGCGTTCAGCGTCTGCTTTTTCAAAATCTGATACACTAAATTTCGTACCTCCTTGCGTTTATCGCATCGAACACATCTATTATACTGTTTATGCAGGCTGAACGCAAGGAGAAATCCGGATGGAAAGACAGATGTTTTCGCCCGAAAGACAGCACAAATTAGTAATTCAGCACAATAGTATCGCCGGAAACAAAGCCCTGACACGGACCGTAGCGTACAGCATGCCAGTCAGCCTGACGGCCGAGCACCACAAGTTGCGCGCCGCATGGCACATTGCCGACGATTGCTGCATGGGAGGATGGTTTGGCGTAGATGGAGACAACGCCGGAATGGGATTCCGCAGTCGCGGTCGTGCCGTGCGGACGTCTGCCTGTAAGCTGCGGAGACGGGAGAGGGTATGTATGGTAACGCATGGGGAATGACCTCCTATAAAATAAGGTACTGTCAAGCTATGCAGGCAGGCTGAAAAAGGTCACAGCGCAAATTTGTTGTGGATATGACGAAAAGCGGTGTGATTTTTGTTGTGTTTTTGCTGATTTAGAGGTTGAATTTTTAAACAGGCCCATGTATAATAAATCTTGTTTGAAATGTCCGGTCCGCAAGACCGGCAATTAGGAGGAGAGAAAACAATGAAAAAGCTTTCTATTGCGATGCTGAGCATGCTGCTGGCAGGCTCGATGCTGCTGACTGGCTGCGGTGGCAACAATGCACAGACTTCGGATAATGGTCAGGACGAGAGCAATGCTGCGGAAACCAGCACGGATTACAAGCTGGCTGTGGATGGCACGCTGACCATGGCAACCAATGCATTCTTTGAGCCGTACGAGTACTACGAGGGCGAAGAGATTGTCGGCATCGACGCTGAGGTTGGCAAGGCAATTGCCGATAAGCTCGGCTTGGACTTTGCCATTTCCGATATGGAGTTTGATTCAATCATCACTGCGGTTTCGTCCGGCAAGGCGGATATGGGTATGGCTGGCATGACCGTTACGCCTGAGCGTGAGCAGAATGTAAACTTCTCGCAGACCTACGCAACGGGCGTACAGTCCATCATTGTTCCCGAGGGTTCGGATATTGCTTCTCCGGATGACTTGGCTGGCAAGAAGATTGGCGTACAGCAGGGCACCACGGGCGACCTGTACTGCACGGATGACTTCGGCGAAGAGGCGATGAGCCGCTACAGCAAGGGCACGGACGCAATCATGGCGCTGACGCAGGGCAAGATTGACTGCGTTGTTATCGATAACGCTCCGGCACAGAAGTATGTGGAAGCAAACGAGGGTCTGAAGATTCTGGATACCGCTTATGCGGAGGAAGATTACGCGATTGCGTTTGCAAAGGACAACACCGCGCTCAAGGATGCGGTTGACGCTGCACTGGGTGAGCTGATTGCAGACGGTACTGTTCAGTCGATCATTGATAAATATATCACGGCGGACTAAGTGAGCAAACAAGCTGTGGGGACGGCCTGTAATGGCCGCCCCCTCTGCGCATTTTGATAAATAAAAAGGGGGATTGTGCCGGTGTCAGATTTTATCCAATGGTTTCAGCAACAATTTTACCAGACTTTTATTGAGGGCGACCGGTGGTACATCTATTTTGCCAAGGGTCTTGGCACGACGCTGGAGGTTACGGTTGGGGCGCTGATTCTCGGTGTTGTAATCGGTGTGTGTATTGCAATTATTCGCTCGGCCTATGATTCGCAGCGTGTACACTGGCGTGGTCTGGGTGGTATACTGCTCGGACTGGGTAATCTTGTCTGTAAGGTGTATCTGACGGTTATTCGTGGTACGCCCAGCACGGTGCAGCTCCTGATCATGTATTTTATCATTTTCGGTTCCTCGCAGAACATGATTGCGGCAGCGATTATCTCCTTCGGTGTCAATTCCGGCGCTTATGTGGCGGAAATTGTTCGTTCCGGTATCATGTCGATCAATAAGGGACAGATGGAGGCAGGTCGGTCGCTGGGACTGAATTATGCGGCTACCATGCGCTATATTATCATCCCGCAGGCGATTAAGAATATTCTGCCGGCGTTGGGCAACGAACTCATTACGCTGCTCAAGGAGACTTCAATTTGTACGGTTATCGGTTTGATGGATTTGACCAAGGGCGCAATGATTGTGCAGAGCCGTACCTATGCGCCGTGGATGCCGTATCTGTCGATTGCAGTCATCTATCTGGTCATGGTATTGGTTTTGACCAAGCTGCTCGGTATTCTGGAAAGGAGGCTGCGCGCAAGTGATCAGCGTTAAAAACTTACACAAATCCTTTGGCGATCACAAAGTACTGATCGATGTGAATGAGCATATCGAGAAGGGTGAAAAGGTCGTTATCATTGGGCCATCTGGCTCGGGTAAATCCACTTTTCTGCGTTGCCTGAATCTGCTGGAGGAGCCGACAAGCGGTGAGATTATTTTTGAGGGACAGAATATCACCTCGAAGCAGACAGATATCAACTTGGTGCGCCGCAAAATGGGCATGGTGTTCCAGCAGTTCAATCTGTTTCCGCACCTGACGGTGAAGGAA
This sequence comes from Clostridiales bacterium, assembly GCA_019418305.1. Classification (GTDB taxonomy): domain Bacteria; phylum Bacillota; class Clostridia; order Oscillospirales; family Butyricicoccaceae; genus Agathobaculum. The sequence continues at coordinate 25,944 of DYCA01000007.1, read as the reverse complement.
AACATCAAGCTCGCTCCTGTCAAACTCAAGGTGATGACGGATGCGGAAGCAGACAAGCGCGCCATGGAATTGCTTGCGCGTGTCGGTTTGCCGGACAAGGCGAACAGTTATCCCATTCAGCTTTCCGGCGGTCAGCAGCAGCGTATTGCAATTGCGCGCGCGCTGGCGATGAACCCGGATGTGATGCTCTTTGACGAGCCAACTTCGGCGCTTGATCCGGAGATGGTCGGTGAAGTGCTGGAGATTATGAAGGAATTGGCGGATGACGGCATGACGATGGTCGTGGTGACGCACGAAATGGGCTTTGCTCGTGAAGTGGGTACCCGCGTGCTGTTTATGGATGGCGGCAATATTGTCGAGCAGAATGAGCCAAAAGCCTTCTTTGAACACCCGCAAAATCCGAGATTAAAGGACTTTTTGTCCAAAGTGTTGTAAAAATCAAAAAAGCGGACGGTGAAAACCGTCCGCTTTTTATACAAAAACAACCTTGACGTATTGTAGAAAAACATGGTATAATAAAACGCTTACAAAATCGTGGAAGAATTCCCGATTCCTAACTACATGTTAGCACGGTCTGCAAGAGAATGCAAGACCAAAAACAATATTTTCGCAACGCCGCCGGGCGTATCAACACCAACACAGCCGAAAGAAACGGAGTGATCAAAGCACATGAAGGTGAAAGACGTACAGCACGGCAAAACCACACGAAAGAGCTTTGCGCGCATCAATGAGATTCTGGAGATGCCGAATCTGATTGAGGTGCAGAAAAAGTCGTATCAGTGGTTCCTCGATGAGGGACTGCGTGAGGTTTTCGCCGACACCGCGTCCATCACGGACTACACCGGCAATCTGGAGCTTTCTTTCCTCGACTATTCGATGGATGAGGAGCCGAAGTACAGCGTCGAAGAGTGCAAGGCGCGAGACGCCACATACGCTTCGCCCTTAAAGGTGCGTATGCGCCTGCGCAACAAGGAAACCGGCGAAATTAAGGAACAGGAAATCTTTATGGGTGATTTCCCGAAGATGACCGATTCCGCGACCTTCATCATCAACGGTGCAGAACGCGCCATCGTGTCGCAGTTGGTTCGTTCGCCCGGTGTGTACTACGGCAAAGAGTACGACAAGACTGACAAGATGATTCTGTCTGCAACGGTAATCCCGTACCGCGGCGCATGGCTGGAGTATGAGACTGATGCAAACGACGTGTTCTATGTCCGTATTGATAAAAACCGTAAGATTCCGATTACGAGCTTTATCCGTGCCATCGGTGTCAAGACCGATGCGGAAATCAAGGAACTGTTCGGTGAGGATCCGCTGATTCTTGCGACGCTGGATAAGGATCCGGCGCATACCTCGGATGAGGCACTCATCGAGATTTACAAGAAGATGCGTCCGGGTGAGCCGCCTTCTGTTGAGTCGGCAACTAGCCTGATGGACGCAATGTTCTTCGATATGCGCCGCTATGATATTTCTGCGGTTGGCCGTTACAAGTACAACAAGAAGCTGGATATTGCCCGCCGCATCACTGGCCATAAGCTGCTCAGCACTGCGGTTGACCCGATGACCGGCGAAATTCTGGCGGAAGAGAATGAGGTGCTCGGCCGTGATAAGGCGCGCCTGTTGTCGCGTCGTGGTGTCAACCATGTGACGATTGAGTCCGGTGAGGGCACAGCGGTCAAGGTGTTCGGTAACGGCATGGTCGATATCGATGATTTCAGCGACTATACCGGTTTTTCTGCTGAAGAACTTGGCGTGAAGGAAAAGGTTCGCTTCTCTGTTCTCAAGGAGATCATTGATTCGGGCGTTTCGGGTGAAGAGATGAAAAAGACCATCACCACCCGCATGCACGACCTCATCCCGAAGACCATCATCGTTGACGACATGCTGGCATCCATTTGCTATCTGCTGGGACTTGGTCACGGTATCGGCACAACCGACGATATTGACCATCTGGGCAACCGTCGTCTGCGCTGCGTAGGTGAGCTGCTTCAGAACCAGTTCCGCATCGGCTTCAGCCGCATGGAGCGTGTTATCCGTGAGCGTATGACCATTCAGGATTTGGATATTGTTACGCCGCAGAGCTTGATCAACATTCGTCCTGTAACCGCAGCGATCAAGGAATTCTTTGGTTCCTCTCCGCTGTCGCAGTTCATGGATCAGAACAACCCGCTGGCAGAGTTGACGCACAAGCGCCGTATGTCTGCGCTGGGTCCCGGCGGTCTGTCGCGTGACCGCGCATCCTTCGAAGTGCGTGACGTACACTATTCGCACTATGGCCGTCTGTGCCCGATTGAGACGCCTGAAGGTCCGAATATCGGTTTGATTTCTTATCTGGCAACCTATGCGCGCATCAATGACTTCGGATTCATTGAAGCGCCGTACCGCATCATTGATAAGGAGCACGGCCGTGTAACCGATCAGGTACAGTATATGACGGCGGATGTCGAGGACGAATATATCGTCTGTCAGGCGACCGAGCCGATTGATGAAGAAGGCTATCTGCTCAATGAGCGTGTTACCTGCCGTATGCGTGACGAATTCGTTGAGGTCGACCGCAAGGACGTTGACCTGATGGACGTTTCGCCCCGCATGATGGTTTCGGTTGCAACGGCGTTCATTCCGTTCCTCGATCACGATGACGCAAACCGCGCACTGATGGGCGCGAACATGCAGCGTCAGGCGGTTCCGCTGCTTAAGACCGAGGCGCCAGTTGTTGCAACTGGTATGGAGTATAAGGCTGCGGTTGACTCCGGCACGATTCCGCTGGCAGAGGGCGACGGTGTGGTTACCCGCGTAACCGCACGCGAAGTGATTGTTCAGTATGATAACGGTGAAGAAAAGACCTATCATCTGACCAAGTTCCTGCGCTCCAACCAGTCCACCTGTATTAACATGCGCCCGATCGTTGATTTGGGCGAGCGCGTTAAGAAGGGTGATGTGCTGGCGGATGGTCCTTCGACCGATAAGGGTGAGATTGCGCTTGGCAAGAACGCGCTGATCGGCTTTATGACCTGGGAAGGCTACAACTACGAGGACGCCGTTCTGCTCAACGAGCGTCTGGTACGTGATGATGTTTACACCTCAATTCACATTGAGGAATACGAATCCGAATCCCGTGATACCAAGCTCGGGCCGGAAGAGATTACCCGCGACATCCCGAATGTCGGTGAGGATGCGCTGCGCAATCTTGACGAGCGCGGCATTATCCGCGTAGGCGCTGAGGTGCAGGCGGGCGATATTCTGGTTGGGAAGGTTACGCCCAAGGGCGAAACCGAGCTGACTGCGGAAGAGCGCCTGCTGCGTGCGATCTTCGGTGAGAAGGCGCGCGAGGTGCGTGATACCTCTCTGCGTGCGCCGCACGGCGAGAGCGGTATCGTAGTTGACGTGAAGGTGTTTACCCGTGAAAACGGCGACGAGCTGAGCCCGGGCGTCAACATGGTAGTCCGTGTGTATATTGCGCAGAAGCGCAAGATTTCGGTCGGCGATAAGATGGCGGGCCGTCACGGTAACAAGGGTGTCGTTTCCCGTATTCTGCCGCAGGAGGATATGCCGTTCCTGGAGGATGGCCGTCCGCTTGATATCGTTCTGAACCCCTTGGGCGTTCCGTCTCGTATGAACATCGGTCAGGTACTCGAAGTGCATCTGGGCTTTGCGGCTAAGAAGCTCGGCTGGAAGGTCGAGACGCCGGTATTCGACGGCGCAACGCTGGATGATATTAAGGAAACGCTGGTGGCTGCCGGTGTGGATGAAGACGGTAAGAGTGTTGTTTACGATGGCCGTACCGGTGAGAAGTTTGACAACCGCGTAACCGTCGGTTATATGTACTACCTCAAGCTGCACCATCTGGTTGACGATAAGATTCATGCTCGTTCCACCGGCCCGTACTCGCTGGTTACCCAGCAGCCGCTCGGCGGTAAGGCACAGTTCGGCGGCCAGCGCTTCGGTGAGATGGAAGTTTGGGCCCTCGAGGCGTATGGCGCGGCTTATACCTTGCAGGAAATCCTGACGGTTAAGTCGGACGATATTACCGGTCGTGTCAAGACCTACGAGGCAATTGTTAAGGGTCACAACGTGCCGCAGCCGGGTGTACCGGAGTCGTTCAAGGTTCTGGTTAAGGAGCTTCAGTCGCTGTGCCTGGATATTCAGGTGCTCGATGAAAATATGGAAGTTATCGAGCTGGCCGAGGATGATGAGGATGAGGCGGATTTCATCCGTCCGATGGAGCAGGCTGTTTCGGGCGCGGATGAAGAATTTACTGCTGCCGGCTTTGGCATCAACGATGCTGAGGAAGGCGATACCGATCTCTTTGCACTGGATAGCGCCGTCGAGGATGGCGATGATGCCGTGGATGATTTTGATGATGGCCTGAGTGAGTAAGAAGCAAGGACGACAAAATCATCTGTGAATAGGGAAGGAGCATCTTAAAATATATGGGATATCATACGTTTAACGCCATTAAGATCGGTCTGGCCTCTCCTGACCTGATCCGTCAGTGGTCGTACGGTGAGGTAAAAAAGCCCGAAACCATCAACTACCGCACGCTCAAGCCGGAAAAAGACGGCCTGTTCTGCGAACGCATCTTTGGCCCAACCAAGGACTGGGAATGCCACTGCGGCAAGTATAAGAAGGTCCGTTTCAAGGGCAAGATCTGCGATAAGTGCGGTGTAGAAGTCACCCGTGCCAAGGTGCGTCGCGAGCGCATGGGCCACATCGAGCTGGCTGCGCCGGTATCGCACATCTGGTATTTCAAGGGTATTCCGTCGCGCATGGGCCTGATTCTGGACATCAGCCCGCGCGTGCTGGAAAAAGTTCTGTATTTTGCAAACTATATTGTGATTGATCCGGGCGATACGCCGCTGATGAAGAAGCAGATTCTGACTGAGGCGGAGTACCGCGATATGCGCGAAAAGTACGAGGATGACTTCCGCGCCGGTATGGGTGCGGAGGCTATTAAGGAGCTGCTGGCAGAGCTGGATCTGGAGCAGCTCTCCAAGGAACTGACCGCTGAGCTGCGCGAGTCCTCCGGTCAGAAGCGTCTGCGCATCATCAAGCGCTTGGAGGTTGTCGAGTCGTTCCGGTTGTCGCATAATCGTCCCGAGTGGATGATTATGGACGTGGTTCCGGTTATTCCGCCGGAAATTCGTCCGATGGTACAGCTGGACGGCGGACGCTTCGCAACGAGCGACTTAAACGACCTGTATCGCCGTGTCATTAACCGTAATAACCGTCTGAAGCGTCTTCTGGAGTTAGGTGCGCCGGATATCATTGTGCGCAACGAGAAGCGTATACTGCAGGAAGCGGTTGACGCCCTGATCGATAACGGCCGTCGCGGTCGTCCGGTCACCGGTCCGAACAACCGTGCGCTGAAGTCGCTGTCCGACATGCTTAAGGGCAAACAGGGCCGTTTCCGTCAGAACCTGCTGGGCAAGCGTGTTGACTATTCCGGCCGTTCGGTTATCGTCGTCGGTCCGGATCTCAAGATTTATCAGTGCGGTCTGCCGAAGGAAATGGCGCTCGAGCTGTTCAAGCCGTTCGTCATGAAAAAGTTGGTTGAGGACGGCGCGGCATCCAATATTAAATCTGCAAAGAAGATGGTAGAGCGCGCCAAGCCCGAGGTTTGGGATGTGCTCGAAGGCATCATCAAGGGCCATCCGGTTATGCTGAACCGTGCGCCGACACTGCACCGCCTGGGTATTCAGGCGTTTGAGCCGGTACTCGTTGAGGGCCGTGCCATCCGTCTGCATCCGCTCGTATGTACGGCATTCAACGCCGACTTCGACGGTGACCAGATGGCGGTACACGTGCCGCTGTCCGCTGAGGCGCAGGCTGAGGCGCGTCTGCTGATGCTGTCGGCAAACAACCTGCTCAAACCGCAGGACGGCAAGCCGGTTACCATTCCGTCACAGGATATGGTGCTTGGTTCCTACTATTTGACGATTGATCGTGAGACCGAGCCGGGCGCGGGCAAGGTGTTCCGCGATCCGGACGAAGCATTGATGGCATATACGGAAGGCATCGTTGGAATTCACGCGCCGATCAAGGTGCGCATGACGCGTGAAATCGGCGGCAAGCAGGTTTCCAAAATTGTCGATGCAACGCCGGGCCGTCTGATCTTCAACGAGCGCATTCCGCAGGATCTTGGTTTTGTAGACCGTTCCGATCCGGAAAAGATACTGGATCTGGAGATCATGATGACCTGCGGTAAGAAAGAGCTTGGAAAGATTATTGACAAGTGCATTCACGTGCATGGCTTCAATAAGACCGCAGAGGTGCTTGACGCAATCAAGGCGATGGGCTACAAGTACTCGACTAAGGGCGCGTTGACGGTTGCGGTTGCCGATATGCTGGTGCCGGAGGATAAGGCCACCTTGATTCATGAGTCTGAGCAGCAGGTTGCGAAGATTGACAAGAAGTATAAGCGCGGCTTTATTACCGACGACGAACGTTACCGCCTGACGGTTGCCGAGTGGGAATCCACTACCAAAAAGGTTACTGCGAAGCTGCAGGAGAACATGCGTGAGCAGCGGTTTAACCCGATTCACATGATGGCGGATTCCGGTGCGCGTGGTTCTATCAACCAGATTCGTCAGCTGGCTGGTATGCGCGGTCTGATGGCATCCACCTCCGGTAAAACCATCGAAATCCCGATTAAGTCCAACTTCCGTGAGGGCCTGTCGGTTTTGGAATACTTTATTTCCGCGCGTGGTGCGCGTAAGGGTCTGGCCGATACCGCGCTTCGTACCGCGGACTCCGGTTACCTGACCCGCCGTCTGGTTGACGTTTCGCAGGATGTCATCATCCGCGAGGAGGACTGCGGTGCAACCAAGGGCATCTGGGTTGAGGATATTAAGGAAGGCAACCAGATCATCGAGCCGCTGCGCGAGCGTCTGCTCGGTCGTTATCCGGTGGATGATATCTGCCATCCGGAGACCGGCGAAGTGATCGTACCCAAGTCCCGCATGATGAACGAGGCGGATGCAGATGCGGTTCTCGCGGCAGGAATTACCCGTGTTCAGATTCGTTCGGTTCTGGAATGCCGCGCACGCAAGGGCGTCTGCAGCCACTGCTATGGTATCAACCTGGCAATGGGTACTCCGGTCGGCAAGGGCGAAGCGGTTGGTATCATTGCTGCGCAGTCCATCGGTGAGCCGGGTACGCAGCTGACCATGCGTACGTTCCACACCGGGGGCGTTGCCGGTTCGGATATTACGCAGGGTCTTCCGCGAGTTGAAGAGCTGTTCGAGGCGCGTAAGCCGAAGAAGGCGGCGACGCTGGCTGAAATCAGCGGTGTTGTCAACATCGAGGAATCCAAGCGTACAACGGTCAAGACAGTCAATGTGGTCAATCCGCAGACTGGCGATATGCGCTCCTATCAGCTGGCATCCTCGTCTGGTATCCGCGTAACGGACGGTCAGGAAGTGCCGCAGGGCTTCCAGCTCAACGAAGGCTCGCTCAATCCGCATGACATTCTGCGCGTGCTTGATCCGCGTGCAGTGCATGACTACGAGATCAAGGAAGTACAGAAGGTTTACCGTCAGCAGGGCGTTGATATCAACGATAAGCACATTGAGGTTATCGTGCGTCAGATGATGCGCAAGGTGCGCGTTGAGGACTCTGGCGATGCAGAAGTGCTTCCGGGTTCTGTGATGGATCTGCTCGAGTTTGAGGACTATAACCAGAAGGTACAGGATCGCATTGATGCGGGCGAAGAAGGTCTGCGTCTGGCAGTTGCGGAACCGACGCTCATGGGTATTACCAAGGCGTCTCTGGCAACCGATTCGTGGATGTCTGCCGCTTCCTTCCAGGAGACCACTCGCGTGCTGACCGATGCCGCAATCAAGGGCAAGGTTGATCCGCTGATGGGTCTGAAGGAAAACGTCATCATCGGTAAGCTGATTCCGGCGGGTTCCGGTGTGACCGAATACTGTGACGGCCATTACGAGCAGACGGTTGATCTGGATTGATAATCGTCTCACTAAAATAATGGTATAAAAAGTAGGAGACAGGGGAATGCTGTAAGGCGTTCCCCTGTTTTGGCAGCTTCATAAATTGATAAGTGTGCAGAGAAGTCATGCATTCGATTAACAATGGTAAAATTCACACTAAAATGAAGAAAAACTCCGTAAAAATGCTTGACTTCCAGATGGAAAAGACTTATACTAATGAAGTATGCCGTATAGGAGGGTTAGTATGCTTTCAGAACTTCGCACGGCGCACAAGGTTATTGGCGTGAAACAATCGAAAAAAGCCATTCGAGACGGCAAGGCTCAAGAGGTATTTGTGGCGCTCGATGCTGAAAAACGTGTAGTTGGTCCGGTTTACGAGCTTTGCAGCGAAACGGATACCAAACTCACGGAAATCACCACCATGACCGAGCTCGGCGATGCAGCCGGTATCGATGTCGGTGCAGCGGTCGTAACGGTTTTGCGCTAAGCTGTTTTGTTGAATTGCGCACAAAGCGCTTTTCATAAATATCTTTGAAAGAAGGAGGAAATAAAATGCCAACTTTTAACCAACTCGTCCGTAAGGGTCGCGAGGCAGTCGTTTACAAATCTACGGCACCGGCTCTGCAGGTAGGCTACAATTCTCAGAAGAAGAAGGCCACCGATCAGTCCGCTCCGCAGAAGCGCGGCGTCTGCACGACGGTTAAAACCATGACGCCGAAGAAGCCGAACTCTGCGCTTCGTAAGGTTGCTCGTGTTAAGCTGACCAACCAGATGGAAGTTTCCGCTTACATCCCGGGCGAAGGTCACAACCTGCAGGAGCACTCTGTTGTTATGGTTCGCGGTGGCCGTGTTAAGGACCTTCCTGGTGTCCGTTACCACATCATCCGCGGCACGCTGGATACCCAGGGTGTAGCGAACCGCCGTCAGGCTCGTTCCAAGTACGGCGCGAAGCGCCCGAAGGCCGGCAAGTAATTTTGCCACCCACAAGGTTTTGCGAGAATTAAAAGTTTTCAGCAAAGCACTCATGCTTTGTCTGAGGCGTTTTATATCCGATTAATCTGATAAAACGGGTATTTACCTCGGACAGGCATTACAACGGCTGTCATGAAGGCACGCCGGAGTACCTATGACATCAAATTATTTTGAAGGAGGGAAGTAAAGTGCCAAGAAGAGGTAATGTCCCCAAGAGAGACGTTCTGCCCGATCCGCTTTATAATTCCAAGCTCGTCACCAAGCTGGTAAACTCTATCATGCTCGACGGCAAGAAGGGCGTATCGCAGAAGGTTGTTTATGGTGCTTTCGATATCGTCCGTGAAAAAACTGGACGTGAACCGCTGGAGGTTTTCACCGAAGCGATGGAGAACATCATGCCGTCGCTGGAAGTTAAGGCGCGCCGTGTAGGCGGTGCTACCTATCAGGTACCGATGGAAGTGCGTCCGGAGCGTCGTCAGACCCTGGGCCTGCGCTGGATCACCAAGTATGCCCGTGCCCGTTCTGAAAAGACCATGCGCGAGCGTCTGGCCGGCGAGATCATGGATGCCTGCAACAATCTGGGCGGTGCTGTCAAGAAGCGCGAGGATACGCACAAGATGGCGGAAGCAAACAAGGCGTTTGCACACTACCGTTATTAATCTGCGATCCGCTGAGCGTTTGAAAGGAGAGCAATATGCCTAGAGAATATTCCCTGGAAAGAACCAGAAATATCGGCATCATGGCGCACATCGACGCCGGTAAGACTACTACCACCGAGCGTATTCTGTATTACACCGGTGTAAATCACAAAATCGGCGATACCCACGACGGTACCGCTACCATGGACTGGATGGAGCAGGAGCAGGAGCGCGGTATCACCATCACCTCCGCTGCTACCACCTGCCACTGGTCGGGCTCCCAGCATCAGTTCCCGGAGCACCGCATCAACATCATCGACACCCCGGGCCACGTTGACTTTACTGTAGAAGTAGAGCGCTCTCTGCGCGTTCTCGACGGTTCTGTTACCGTATTTTGTGCCAAGGGCGGTGTCGAGCCCCAGTCCGAGACCGTATGGCATCAGGCGGACAAGTACAAGGTTCCGCGCATGGCGTTTGTCAACAAGATGGACATCATGGGCGCAGACTTCTTTAACGTTGTCGGCATGATGAAGGACCGCCTCAAGTGTAATGCGGTTCCGATTCAGCTGCCGATCGGTGTTGAGGATAGCTTTAAGGGCATCATCGACCTGATCACCATGCGTGCAGAGGTTTATTATGACGACCTCGGCAAGGATGTCCGTGATGAGGATATCCCGGCTGATATGATGGATCAGGCGAAGGAGTATCACGACGCGCTGTGGGAAGCAGTTGCTGAACTGGACGAGGACCTCATGATGAAGTACCTCGAAGGTGAAGAACTGACCATTCCGGAAGTGAAGGCAGCGATTCGTAAGGGTACGATTTCCAATGCGATCGTTCCGGTACTCTGTGGTACTGCTTACCGCAACAAGGGCGTTCAGCCCCTGCTTGATGCAGTTATCGAGTATATGCCTGCTCCGACCGATATTCCGGACATTAAGGGCATCAACCCGAAGACCGAAGAGGAGGATTCCCGTCCGTCTTCTGACGACGCGCCGTTCTCTGCTCTCGCGTTTAAGATTGCAACCGACCCGTTTGTTGGTCGCTTGACCTTCTTCCGCGTTTACTCCGGTACGATTACTGCCGGTTCTTCGGTTCTTAATGCGACCAAGGATCAGCGTGAGCGTCTGGGTCGTATTTTGCAGATGCATGCAAACCACCGTCAGGATATTGATTGCGTATATTCGGGTGATATCGCTGCAGGCATCGGCTTTAAGAACACGACCACGGGCGATACGCTCTGTGATGAAAAGCATCCGATTATCCTCGAGTCCATGGAGTTCCCGGACCCGGTTATCCGCGTTGCGATCGAGCCCAAGACTAAGGCTGGTCAGGAGAAGATGGGCATTGCGCTGGCAAAGCTGGCGGAAGAAGACCCCACCTTCAAGACCTACACCGATGAGGAAACCGGCCAGACTATTATCGCTGGTATGGGTGAGCTGCACCTGGAAATCATCGTTGACCGTCTGCTGCGTGAATTCAAAGTAGAAGCCAACGTAGGTTCGCCTCAGGTTGCTTATAAGGAAACCATCCGTCGTTCTGCTGATGTGGATCAGAAGTATGCACGTCAGTCCGGCGGTAAGGGCCAGTACGGCCATGTTAAGATCATTGTTGAGCCTAACGAGTCCGGTAAGGGCTATGAGTTCATTAACAAGATCGTTGGCGGTGCGATTCCGAAGGAATATATTGAGCCTGTTAATCAGGGTATTCAGGGTGCAATGCAGGCTGGTATTCTGGCAGGTTACCCGGTTGTCGACGTAAAGGTTACGTTGTACGACGGTTCTTATCACGAAGTCGACTCCTCTGAAATGGCATTTAAGATCGCCGGTTCTATGGCGTTCAAGGAAGCTATGAAGAAGGCTGATCCGGTTCTGATGGAGCCGATCATGCAGGTCGACGTTCTGGTTCCGGAGGATTATATGGGCGACGTTATCGGCGACCTCAACCCCCGCCGTGGCCAGATTCAGGGTATGGAGCCGCGCGGCGGCGTGCAGGCGATTTCGGCTGCCGTTCCGCTGAGCGAAATGTTTGGTTATGCGACTGCGCTGCGTTCTCGTACGCAGGGCCGTGGCCAGTATACCATGCAGCCCAGCCACTACACCGAGGTGCCGAAGAGCATTCAGGAGAAGATCATCGACGCCCGCAATAAAAACGACTAAAACTATTGCATTTTTCTGTGAATTGCAGTAGAATAAATTCACCATGACTTTGAATTTAATTTACGAGGAGGATATCCACAATGGCAAAGGAAAAATTTGACCGCTCCCTGCCGCACGTTAACATCGGTACCATCGGCCACGTTGACCATGGTAAGACCACGCTGACCGCGGCGATCACCAAGGTTCTGGCTCTCGAGGGCGAGGCTGAATATCAGGCTTACGACTCGATCGATAAGGCTCCGGAAGAGAAGGAGCGCGGCATTACCATCAACACTGCGCACGTTGAGTATCACACCAAGAACCGTCACTATGCGCACGTTGACTGCCCGGGCCACGCTGACTACGTTAAGAACATGATCACCGGTGCTGCTCAGATGGACGGCGCTATCCTGGTTGTTTCTTCCGCTGACGGTCCGATGCCCCAGACCCGTGAGCACATCCTGCTCGCTCGTCAGGTAGGCGTTCCGTATATCGTTGTATTCATGAACAAGGTTGACCAGGTAGACGACGAGGAGCTCCTCGATCTGGTTGAGATGGAAATCCGTGACCTGCTGTCCTCCTACGAGTTCCCGGGCGATGACATCCCGGTAATCCGTGGTTCTGCGCTTCAGGTTCTGACCTGCGATTCTACCGATCCGAATGCTCCGGAGTACAAGTGCATCCACGAGCTGATGGACGCTGTTGACACCTATATCCCAACTCCGGACCGTGCTGCTGACAAGCCGTTTATCATGCCGGTTGAGGACGTATTCTCCATCACCGGTCGTGGTACCGTTGCTACCGGCCGTGTTGAGCGTGGTCAGCTGAAGATGGGCGAGGAAGTTGAGATCGTTGGTCTGATGGATGCTCCGCGCAAGACTGTTGTTACCGGTATCGAAATGTTCCGCAAGCTACTGGACTACGCTGAGGCTGGCGACAACATCGGTGCTCTGCTCCGTGGTATCCAGAAGAACGAGATCGAGCGTGGTCAGGTTCTGGCTAAGCCCGGCTCCATTCACCCGCACACCAAGTTCCACGGTCAGGTTTACGTTCTGAAGAAGGAAGAGGGCGGCCGTCATACTCCGTTCTTCAACAACTACCGTCCCCAGTTCTACTTCCGTACCACCGACGTTACTGGCGTTATCACTCTGCCGGAAGGCACTGAGATGTGCATGCCGGGCGACAACGTTGAGATGGACGTTGAGCTGATCACCCCGATCGCTATCGAGGAAGGCCTGCGTTTCGCTATCCGTGAGGGTGGCCGCACCGTAGGTTCCGGCGTTGTTACCAAGATCAACGCTGACTAATTGTTGATATTTTTAAAAGCTCCCATGCTTGCATGGGAGCTTTTTCTTGTTTAATTGCACATTCCTTGCGGCAAAATATCCATAAGGAGGGATGCGCTATGGAACAGGATAAAATGAAGCAATATCAGATGGAGGCGGCGCAGAAGCAATTTGAGTGGTTCTCTTGCAGTAAACCTACTGCTTTACTACAAGATGGTGGGAAACAAGCATCGGACGGTGCTCCTGAGGGAATTGCTTTACCGCCGCATGAACGAGGGTGCGGTTCTGCACATCCCATGCGCGGGACAAACAGCGAAGATTTGACGGAATGGTGCATGAAGCACGAAACATGATGCAAAGCTGCCGGAAGGATTCCGGCAGCTTTGCTATGGGTTGGGATTTTACATTTATTTCGTCTTGTGTTACAATAAATCGAGTAATGGAACCAGCAGTTTGCTTGCCGCATAGCATGAAAACAGGAGGGGAGACTCATGTCTGTTTTTTGGGAAACGGTACTTGCAATTTTCGCTGCCATAGGATTGTATACGTTTTTACATGTGGTTTATGAGTTATGTTTTGCACGATTGCTGCGTATGCATGGTTCGGCAGAGCTGACGTTGTACGGCGATGGCAATGATGCATCCAGTGAACAGATGATTCGGATTGCACTGCGCGTGCGTAAGCAATATTTACCCGGGTTGTCTATCACATTTGTCGAGATCGGCTGCGGCGGAGAGGATAATATCGCAAAGCATTTGGCCTCACGACAGGATATTATGTATTTGGAATGAGAGAAAGAGGAACGGTTTAGCTTGGATGAGAGAGAATATGTGCTGATACGAGGCACCGTGGAGCAAATTGTTTTTTATAATCAGGAAAATGGATATGCAGTTTTGCGTTTAAGCTCAGATGACGGTGCGGAGGTTACGGCAACCGGTACCTTCCCGAATATTGGCTTGGGAGAAGAAGTCATTTTGACCGGAACATGGGTGACACATCCTTCGTACGGCGAGCAGTTTGCAACTGAAGCGTTTGAGCGTCGTTTGCCATCCTCAGTGCGGGGGATTGCGGAGTACTTAGGTTCCGGCCTGATTCGCGGTATTGGTCCGCGGTTGGCTTCTCGTATTGCGGAAAAGTTCGGGGAGGATACCTTTGATGTGCTGGCCTATGAGCCGGAACGATTGACCGCTATTCGCGGAATTACAGAGAAAAAGGCGAGGGAGATTGGCCGGCAGTTCACTGAACAGAATGAGATGCGTCTGCTGATGGATTTTTTAGCGGAGCATTGCCTGCCGGTTTCCCTGACGCCGCTTTTGTATAAGCGCTTGCGGGATAGTGCAATTGATGCGCTGTGTGAAAATCCGTATCTACTTTGCGATCCCTATTATGATGTGGATTTCAAGTTGGCAGATGGGCTTGCGATGGAGTTAGGACTTTCGCTGCTGTCGGATGAGCGCGCAGATGCGGGCGTTTTATACACGCTGGTATTTAATCTCGACAACGGACATACGTTTATTCCTGTGGAAAAGCTTACGGCGGCAGTCTGCACATTGCTATCGGATGAGGATGTGCAGTTTGATGAAGGTCGTGCTCTGGCAGCGATTGACCGGTTGCGGGAGCGCGGACGATTGGTTTGTGAGCATATTGCCGGGAGGGACGCAGTATATCTGCGCGATTTGCATGATGCGGAGGCGTATCTAGCAGAAATGCTGGGCAGCATGGCGGAGCGTAATTATCAGTACGATTTCGATGTGGATGAGTTGCTCAAAGCATTGGTGCTGGACAGCGAGGTACCATATTCGGAAAAGCAGAAGCAAGCGATAACGATGGCGGCGCGCAATGGATTGGTCATTCTGACAGGCGGTCCCGGAACCGGTAAAACAACAACCGTGCGCGGCATTTTGCAGGTGTTCGAGGCGTTGGGATTGAACACGTTGCTGGCGGCGCCAACGGGACGTGCGGCAAAACGGTTATCGGACTTAACCGGGATGGAGGCTAAGACCATTCACCGTCTGCTGGAAGCGGGATTTGGTATGGGAGGTCGCACCGCATTTGCACGGAATTTGACCAATCCGCTGGAGTGTGATGCAGTCATTTTGGACGAGGTATCCATGGTGGATATCACGCTGATGCAGGCGCTTATTGAGGCGCTCCCGCATGGTGCGCGCTTGATTTTGGTAGGAGACGCCGACCAGCTGCCTCCTGTTGGACCGGGAAATTTTCTGCGGGATATCATCGGTTCTCACCGTGTGCCGACCATTCAGCTGACAGACATTTTCCGGCAGGCACAGCAGTCTGATATTGTTATGAATGCCCATGCGGTCAACGAGGGACGCATGCCGGTACCGTCCGGCGCAGATGGTGACTTTTTCTTTTTGAAGCGTTCCGATCCGGCTGCGGTGATTGAAACTGTGGCGCAGCTTTGTGCGGCACGGCTGCCAAATCACTACGGGCTGTTGCCGTCGCAGATTCAGGTGCTTTCCCCGGCCAGACGGCAAGGAAGCGGCACTATTGCGCTCAACCGGCGACTTCAAGAAGCACTGAATCCCCCGGCAGAGGACAAGCTGGAAAAGCGCTTTGGGGACTGGATCTTCCGCGAGGGTGACCGGGTGATGCAGGTGCGCAACAATTATGATATTATCTGGGAAAAACGAGAGAATGACGAGCAGGGTACGGGTATTTTTAATGGCGATGTAGGGGAGATATTGCAGATTTTTCCGCGACAGGAATGCATGGTGATTCGTTTTGATGATCGCATTGCCACCTATACCTATGATATGTTAGGCGAGTTGGAACTGGCCTATGCGGTAACGGTTCACAAGTCACAGGGCAGCGAATTTGATGCGGTGGTATTGGCGTTGTCTGATTCTTTGCCGCGTCGATTGTTGACGCGCAATATCCTATATACGGCAATTACCCGAGCAAAGCAACTGCTGGTGATCGTCGGCAGTCAGGACGTGGTGGCATATATGGTCGGGAATAATCAGAAAGGACGCAGATACAGCGCACTGAAAGCGCGGTTGCGCGAAGAATCTACTGCCGAATAAGTAGTGGAGAAGATTTTTAAACTTGAAAATGAATAAAAAAACAGCAACCAATATGGCTGCTGTTTTTTAGCTTTCATTAATAAAAATATACTGGGTATAAAACAGGTATCGAAAGAGAGCACAGCTTATCCTTCTTATACGCTTACGTTAATCTCGTTCCCGCTTGTGAGTGTTAATGTTCCAACACCCGTTTGGATAATCCAATGTTCCACTGATTTTCTCGTGATGCCATTGAGAATGCTGGAGTCAAATGTCTGACCTGGCTGCCAATCGGGATTTGCTTCTATGGTCTGAGATATGGAAAAAGTCTGAAACCACTGACAGGAGAAGGGTTTCAGCAAAAAACCTCTACTTGAAATCAAGCAAATGTCAGCCATTTGTTTGGTTCAAGTAGAGGTGTTTCGTTGGCGCAGCGGGTGGGATTCGAACCCACGTGCCGTTGCCGGCAAACTGATTTCGAGTCAGCCCCGTTATGACCACTTCGATACCGCTGCATATCAAATACCTGCTCTGCACAGTGCTTTGTTATTATATCATGCGAGAATGAAAAAAACAAGCATTTTTTTGAATAATGGAAAAATACGTTTGTAATTATTAAACTTAAGCTATTATAGATTCTTGCTGCTCCTGCACGCTAGAAAGGGGCGGAGGTTTAAAAGCAAAAGCAGCAGGCTGCGAGACACTGCTGCTTTTGGATTTGCATAGAAATGATTATTTTGCTGCACGATACAGAATTAGAGATTCATAAGGACGCAAATGAAGTTTGGTCTGTACAGAGGAATTGGCATAGTTGGAGAGCAGGCAGGTGAAACCGTTAAGAGCGATCGGGCAATTCCAATCCACTTCCGTGCGGTAAAAGTTGTTGACAACGACGAGCTGTTCGCCGTGGAAACGGCGGGTATAGGCTAGCACGGATGGATGGTCTTCGCTCAGCGGCGCGAAGTCACCATAGGCGATCACATCATACTGTTTACGCAGTGCAATCAGCTTGCGGTAGTGGGAGAACACCGACTCCGGGTCGTCTACCTGTGCCGCAGCGTTGATGCGTGTATGATTGGGGTTAACGCTCAGCCACGGTTCGGCTGTAGTAAAACCGCCGTGCGCGCTGGTATCCCACTGCATGGGCGTGCGCGCATTGTCGCGTGAATGGACGCGCAGAATGTCATAAACGCTGTCTTCATGCAGACCGCGTGCGCGCAGAATGTGATAATGGTTGATGCTTTCCACATCGCGGTACTGGTCGAGCGAGCTAAAGCCCGCATTGGTCATGCCAATCTCTTCGCCCTGATAAACGTATGGCGTACCGCGCAGGCAATGGATGACCGTGCCCAGCATCTTGGCCGATTGTGCCCAGTATTCGTTTTCGTCTCCAAAGCGGGAGACGACGCGCGGCTGGTCATGGTTGCACCAGAATACTGCGTTCCAGGCGTTGTGTTCGCTCATACCAGTTTGCCACGAGAATAGGATGTTCTTGAGCTTGCCGAAATCGAACGGTACCAGAACCCATTTTTCATTGCCGACAAAGTCCACCTTGAGGTGGTGGAATGAGAATACCATACTGAGTTCGCCCGTATCTGCCCCGGCATAACGGAAGCAGTTTTCCATGCTGGTGCTGGACATCTCGCCGACCGTAATAATCTCGGCATCTGTGCCGAAAGTTGCGGCGCTCAGTTCGTGCAGAAACTCGTGTACGCGCGGACCGTCCGTATAGAAGCGGCGGCCGTCACCTTCGTTGTCGGATTCATAGGAGCCCTTGCTGATGAGGTTGACCACATCAAAGCGAAAACCCTTCACACCCTTGTCCATCCAGAAGCGGATGACGTTTTGCAGTTCTTTGCGCACGCGCGGATTTTCCCAGTTGAGGTCAGCTTGCGTCGGGTCGAACAGATGCAGATACCATTTGCCTTTTTCGGGTACATACTGCCATGCGCTGCCGCCGAACTTGCTCTCCCAGTTGTTGGGAGGCGTGCCGTCTGATCCGCCTTCGCGCCAGATATAGAAATCTTCGTAGTCTTTATCGCCCGCCATGGCTTTTTGGAACCATTCGTGCTCGGTCGAGGTGTGGTTAAATACCATATCGAGCATCAGGCGGATACCGCGCTTGGCGGCTTCCCTAGACAGCGTTTCAAAGTCTGCCATTGTGCCGAAGCGCGGGTCGACGGCACAGTAGTCGGCAACATCATAACCGTTGTCGCGCTGCGGGGAGGGGAAGAAAGGGTTGAGCCAGATGTAATCCACACCCAGCGCCTTGAGATAGTCAAGTTTGGCAGTCACGCCGCCTAAATCGCCTACGCCGTCGCCGTCCGAGTCAAAAAAAGATTTAAAGTAGCACTGATAAACGACACTTTTGCGAAAATCAAACATTTTAGTTTTCCTCCTGTTTCAGGCAAGTTCGGCTGCAACCGTCTCGCCATGTTTGGCATCAATGCCTGTGTGGAATGTCATATTGGTGTGGCCCGCCGGTTCCGTGACGATGAATACTGTGGTCTTGGGATGACCGGCGGCTGCGATTTTGTTCGGGGAGAATGTAATGAGCTTGTCTCCTGCCTTAACAGTGTCGCCTTCGTGAACGAATAGGGTGAAACCGTCGCCTTTCATATCCACCGTATCCACGCCGATATGGATGAGCAGTTGAGTACCGTCTGCCAGCGTAAGACCGCAGGCATGGCGGCTGTCCTCCATGACAACCGAAACAGTAGCATCAGCCGGAGCATAGATGGTATCGCTCGTCGGTTCAAAGGCCATGCCTTCGCCCATGATGCCTTTGGAGAACACATCATCCGGCACTTCGGACAGCGGCAGGGTGTGACCGTCACAGATTGCCTTAAGTGTAATAGAGGCACGAGAGTCCGGTGTATTTACTGCTGCCGGTGCAGCGGCGGTTTCCGCTGTGGGAGCCACAGTCGGAGCGGATTCCATCACGCGATCCTCGCGGGACAGCTTGCGGCTGCCCACGATATAGGTCAGCACAAACGGCACGATGATTGCAGCGGCCATCGCCAGCAGGAAGTTAAGCCAGTATTCGGGGAAGATGGAGAGGATGCCCGGCAGACCGCCGACGCCGATGCTGATGGCAGTGACGCCTGTGCCGATTGAAATGACTGCGCCGCAGGCTGAACCGATCATGCCGCATACGAGCGGGAAACCATATTTCAGGTTGACGCCGAACAGCGCCGGCTCGGTAACGCCAAGATAGCAGGAGATACATGCCGGGATATTCACCTGTTGTGCGCGCTCATTGCGCTTTTGAAGGAAGGACATAGCAAGCACTGCTGAGCCTTGTGCAATATTAGACAGCGCAATCATTGGCCAAAGATTGGTGCCGCCGTAGGTGTTGACCAGTTGAGAGTCGATTGCATTGGTCATGTGGTGCAGGCCGGTCATGACGATTGGTGCATAGAACAGGCCGAAGAGTGCGGCAAAGACCAGTTTGAAGTTAGAAGCCAGACCCATGTTGACGATGTTTGCAATAAAATCGCCGATCTTCCAGCCGATCGGGCCGACGACCGTGTGTGCGATCAGCACAGCAGGCACCAGTGCACAGAACGGTACAACGACCATACTGACAACTTCAGGACAGATCTTTTTGAAGAACTTCTCTAAGTAGACCAGCACAAAGCCTGCCATGATTGCGGCAACAACTTGTCCCTGATAGCCAATCATTTGCACCTGTGCGAAGCCAAAATCCCAAACCGGGATTTCGTTTACCGGAGTAGTCGCTACTGAGAAACCGTTCAAGAGTTGTGGAGAAATCAGCGTCAGGCCGAGCACAATACCAAGAATTTGGGTAGTGCCCATCTTCTTGGTGATCGACCATGTGATGCCAACCGGAAGAAAGTGAAAGATTGCCTCACCAATCAGCCACAGAAAGCTGTACATACCCGCCCAGAACTGCGACACGTCAGCCAGCGACTGAGTGCGGCCGTTGAGCAAGTCTACCTCACCGATGATGTTGCGAAAGCCCAGCACAAGACCACCGCAGATGAGTGCTGGAATGATGGGAGCGAAGATTTCACCCAGCGCGCCCATGATGCGCTGTAGGGGGTTCTGATTGGTTTTTGCTGCGCTCTTGACGGCATCTTTGCTTACGCCCTCGATACCGGCATACTTAGTAAATTCCTGATAGAAGTTTGCTACGTCATTGCCGATGATAACCTGATACTGTCCAGCCTGTGTGAATGTACCTTTGACGCTGGGGATTTTTTCGATTTCCTTTTCATCGGCTTTTTGGGGATCGACAAGTACAAAGCGCATGCGCGTCATGCAATGTGAAACTGCTTGAATATTTGTCTTTCCGCCGATCTTTTCGAGCAGCGTCTGGACGTCCTGCTGGTACTTTCCCATGAATCTTCCTCCTATTGATTTTCTTTCCGCAACTTGTTTAAACAAGTTATCTCTTGAGGATAGAATACCGCTTTATGGAACGGAAAACAAGTGGATTCTTTAACAAAAAAACTAAAACTTTTTTAGGTGTTCTGTCAAGTAAAATGGATAAAATGACGGTAAAGAATCATTGAATTCGTGCAAAAAGCTGGTGTAAATATGTGATGATGCGGTATTTTGAATTTTTATGTCGGAAGGTTTTATTAATACGGGGCGTGTGTTATAATAAATAAATCAGTTAATTCTGCAGAGAGGTGTGTCATGCCGAAGGCAAAATATGAACAACTGTATCAGATTCTGAAAGAAAAAATCGAATCCGGTACATATCCGCCGCAGGAAATGCTGCCGAGCGAACATACGTTAATCGCTGAGCTAGGGTGCTCGCGCAACACGCTGCGCCGCGCGGTGAGCGAACTGGTGCGGGAAGGCTATGTGCAGACCATGCAAGGCAAGGGGATGCGCAATATCTTTGAGCCATCCCAGCAAACAACATTTACATTGGGTACGATTGAGACATTCGGCGAGTCTGCGGCACGCAACCAGAAGCGCGGAACAAGCAGAGTTCTGCTGTTTTTGCCGGTGACAGCGGATCGGCAGCTTGCTGATAAGACTGGCTTTGCGGAGGGGACGCCGCTGTTTTACATCCAGCGTTTGCATTACCTGAACGGAAAACCGCTGATTTTCAATCACAGTTATTTCCGGCAGGATGTGGCGGAGGGCCTGACACGGGAGATCGCAGAACTATCGATTTATCGTTATCTGGAAACTGAACTGCATATATCTATCATCAATAGTAAGCGCGTGGTGACAGTGGAAAGGGCAACATCGCTTGACCTCCAGTATTTGGATTTGGGAGACTGCAATTGCCTTGCCGTCGTCAGCAGCCAGACCTATAATAGCGACGGCGTGATGTTCGAGTATACGCAGTCGCGCCACCATCCAAACTTTTTCCGATTCCAGGACAATGCAGTGCGGCGTTCGTCTGCACAGGGTAAGCTGGAAGAAAAATAATGGAAAACCGAAAACACAGAAAAAGGAGTAACACAATGAGCAACAGGAAACGTTTTTGGGGCATTTGCGGTATCTTAGCAGCACTGGTTTTGAGCGGATGCAGTGGCGCAGGAGAGCAGAGCAATGCGGCCGATACGCAAAATGCCCAATCGGATACGGCGCAGAGTGAAATTCAAACCGAGGTTGAGAGCATCGGTACGCATCATGCGGAAATTAAGATTCAAGACATGGGCACGATCACAGTCGAGTTGGACGGTGACGCCGCGCCAATCACAGTGCAGAATTTTATGGATTTAGCGGAAAGCGGTTTTTATAACGGCCTGACCTTTCACCGGATCATTAACGGCTTTATGATGCAGGGCGGGGATCCGAACGGAGACGGAACGGGTGGCTCTGATCAGACCATCAAGGGAGAGTTTGCTGAAAACGGCGTGAAAAATGATTTGTCGCATACGCGTGGCGCAATCTCGATGGCGCGTGCGCAGGATATGGACAGCGCTTCTTCACAGTTTTTTATTGTCCATCAGGACAGCACCTATCTGGACGGACAGTATGCTTGCTTCGGCTACGTGACCGACGGCATGGACATCGTCGACAAGATTTGCGAGAATACGCCGGTAGAAGATGGTAACGGCACAGTGCTGCCGGAAAATCAGCCGGTGATCGAAAGCATTACTATCACCGATTAATAGAATGCAGAAAAACCGTCTCCCGTGGGAGACGGTTTTTGCGTATTGGTGTAAGCAGATTCAAGAGATAGCAGCCCGAAGCTGTGCTAAAAAATATTCGGCAGCCTTGGATAGGGCTGCATAGCGTTTCCAGACCAGCGACATACCCAAGGTGATGTCCGGCGTGAGCGGACGAAAGCAGAGGCTGCTGTCGCCGCCGGTGTTGATGAGTTTATCCAGTGTCAATACATAGCCCATGTTTTCGTCGGCCATCAGAGAGGCATTGTACGCCAGATTGTAGGTTGCGCTGATTTGCAGTTCGGACAAGGGTTTTTGTATCCATTGCAGGAAATTCGGAAAGTGAATCATCTGACGGGATAAAATCAGCGGTTTATCCCACAGGTCCTCCGGCGCGATGCAGTCCTTTTGCGCAAGAGGGGCGTCTTTGCGCATCAAAACCCCCCAATGGTCCAGCATGGGCAGCGCTAGTTGTTCATATTTGGAGGAGTCAGTTGTGCCGAGCAGCAAACCAAAGTCGAAAAGCCCTTTGTCCAGTCGGTCAATCAGATCCTGCCCATCGCCGCTGACAATATGAAAA
>DYCA01000007.1:0-3247 GCA_019418305.1 Clostridiales bacterium | reverse complement strand
TGCACATCCGGATATTTTTGCTGAATTTGATGAGCCACTCGCGCAATGGCACGAAGCGAGTCTGTTTCGCCAGCGCCGATGAAGATATCACCGGCCATCCCGTGACCGGACTGCCGAATCTCGTTTTCGGTTTTCTGTACCAGATCGATAATTTCCTGCGCACGCTTGCGAAACAGACGGCCTTCTTCGGTTAGTCCGATTTTATGATTCCGCTTGCCGCGCACCAGAAGCTGCTTGCCAAGCTCTTCCTCTAAATCCTTCAGCTGCCGTGAAATAGTAGGCTGTGTCAGATTCAAATATTCAGCGGCCGCCGAAATACTCTGTTCCTGCGTGACAGCTAAAAAATATTCCAAAACCCGAAGTTCCATGTTTCGCCTCGCTTTCCGACAAGAAATACAGATATGGATGCAAACAGTGTACCGATAATATGCATGCTTGTCAAGCATGAAATAGGGAAAAGAATAAGTATTTGCTATTGGATGATTTTCTTTTTATAATAAAAGGGAAAGGAATGCATGATGACCGGAAAGTAAGAGTGTGCCTGAAAACAGGAAGGATAAACCATAGGCGCGCATGACGGAGGAATAAAAAATGGGTAAAAAAGTTTTGATTGTGGCGACCAGCCCGCGGAGGAACGGAAATTCCAATCACCTTGCCGAGGCATTTGCGAAAGGCGCGGCGCAGGCAGGGCATCAGGTAGAAACAGTCTATTTATGCGAAAAAAACATTGGGTTCTGCCGGGGATGTCTGTCTTGTCAGAAAACCATGCGCTGTGTCATCCGCGATGATGCAGATACAATCGCACAGCAAATGGAAGTAGCGGACGTATTGGTGTTTGCAACACCGATCTATTACTACGGCATGAGCGGCCAGATGAAAACTATGTTGGATCGGGCAAATCCGCTGTTTCCATCTGACTATGCCTTCCGTGATATTTATTTATTGACTGCGGCGGCAGAGGACGATCCGGAAACGCCGGAAGGCACAGTGCATGGATTACAGGGCTGGGTTAGTTGCTTTGAAAAAGCACGTCTGGCAGGCAGTGTGTTTGCCGGCGGTGTAACGGACGCAGGGGAAATTGAAGGCCATCCGGCGCTGCAAACTGCGTTTGAGATGGGAAGCAGAGTATAGCAGGAAAGGAAGCGTATTATTATGGCAGTCAAGCAGACGGCGGGACGGGATTCGTTGGGGGGCTTTGCCCCCAAATTTGCTGAACTCAATGATGATGTGTTATTTGGGCAGGTGTGGAGCAGGGAGGATAAGCTCTCGCTGCGCGACCGCTCTTTGGTGACGGTAGTGTGTCTAATGGCACAGGGATTGGTGGATTCTTCGTTCCAGTATCATTTGACCACGGCAAAGCAGAACGGTATCACCCGTACGGAAATTGCAGAAATTTTGACGCATGCAGCGTTTTATGCAGGATGGCCTAAGGCGTGGGCAGCGTTCCGGATGGCAAAAGAGGTTTGGATGGAAGAAGAGCAGGCAGCGGACGGCAAAGCCGCGCATCAGAATGAAATGGTGTTTCCTATCGGTCAGCCGAATGATGCGTATGCACAGTATTTTATCGGGCAGAGCTATCTGGCACCGGTATCGACCGAGCAGGTTGGAATCTTCAATGTGACCTTTGAGCCGGGCTGCCGCAATAACTGGCATATCCATCACGCGGATAAGGGCGGCGGACAGATTCTTGTTTGCGTGGCCGGTAAGGGCTATTATCAGGAATGGGGCAAGCCTGCAGTAGAGCTGCATCCGGGAGATACAGTCAATATTCCGGTGGGGGTAAAGCACTGGCACGGAGCTGCGCCGGATAGCTGGTTTTCGCATCTGGCAGTGGAGGTACCGGGTGAAAACGGTAGCAACGAATGGCTGGAAGCGGTGGATGACACGGCATATGCAGCCGCATACAGACAGAACGCTTGACAAATGTTCCAACAAGTGCTAACTTAATATAAAGCAAGGGAGCTTCCATAGGAGGCTGAGAGGAGGTTTTGACCTCGACCTTACCTGATTTGGATAATGCCAACGTAGGGATGCTGGTACAAGTTGGAACCGCACGCAGGTGCGGGCATTTTCGGACGCGAAAGGACATCCTGTTCGGGATGTCCTTTTTTCATGCAGAAATGACAGGAGGAAACGAGAATGAAGAAAGTGCTTACCATTGCAGGATCGGACTGCTCGGGCGGTGCGGGCGTGCAGGCGGATTTAAAAACAATGGCAGCGCACGGTATATTTGGTATGAGTGTCATTGTGTCAGTTGTGGCGGAAAACACCGCTCGTGTGATTGACATTCAGGACATCAGCCCTAAGATGATCGAGGAACAGATTGATGCGGTGTTTGAAGATATTGTGCCGGACGCAGTTAAGATCGGAATGCTGTCCTCGCCCGCGTGCATGAAAGCGGTTGCGGGCAAGCTCGCGCAGTACAAGCCGCAGCATGTGGTCATTGACCCGGTCATGTTTGCCAAAAACGGTGACGCGCTCATGGACCCTGCTTCAGTCGGCACACTGATTGAGACAGTGCTGCCGTTTGCAGATATTCTGACACCCAATATTCCCGAGGCGCAGTATATTGCGGATATGCATATCACAACGCCTGCGGATATGGAGGAGGCGGCGCGCCGCATCCATGCGAAGGGCTGCCGCAACGTGCTAGTCAAGGGCGGAAAGAACATGGCGGGTGCGGTAGACGTGCTGTATGACGGCACAGACTTTCACCGTTATGAAATCGTGCAGCTGGACACCACCAGCACGCACGGCACGGGCTGCACACTGTCCTCGGCAATTGCATCCAATCTTGCACTCGGGTATTCTATACCGGAGGCAGTGGAAAGAGCAAAGGCATACGTGACTGATGCCATTCGCCATGCGCCCGGCTTAGGAACCGGCTGTGGGCCGCTGAATCATTTTTGCCGCATTTTCTCGGAGGAGTAAGCTGATATGAAAACAAAATCTGTTCGTAAACTGACGATTGCAGGTCTGCTGGTAGCAGTGGCTGTGGTCGGCAGTCTGTTCGTTATCCCAGTGATGGGAGCCAAGTGCTCACCTGTGCAGCACATGGTTAATGTGCTGGGAGCGGTCCTGCTCGGTCCGTGGTATGCTGTTGGCATGGCGTTTGCCGCCTCGCTCATCCGCAATCTGCTGGGACTTGGCAGCCTGCTGGCGTTTCCTGGCTCGATGATTGGCGCACTGCTGTGCGGCGTTGCATATAAACTACTGCCCAAGCTGCCGGTTGCGTATGTCGGTGAAG
>DYCA01000069.1 GCA_019418305.1 Clostridiales bacterium | reverse complement strand
CCAACGACCCTGCGGTTAACAGCCGCATGCTCTACCAACTGAGCTATTGAGGAATGTAAAAAGTGCTGGTATCAAACTGCAAGCATCTATTGCAGTTAGCCTAAACATTATAGCGCGCGAAGTGAAAAGTTGTCAAGAGAAAAATCAAAGAAAAAACGGAAAAATTCGTAAAAACCGTTGGCCCGTCTGCGGCGGACGCATGAAGACGTCCGTCGCAGACGGCAAGGGGGGTCATTCGGCCAAACGGTAAATAGCAAGGATGGCGTCTTTATCGAGCGGTGTATAGCTCTTGACCGGACCTTTTACGGTGCGAACGGTGTTGTTTGCAAGCGTTTCATAATCCGCAGGCTTGATGCCGAGCTGCGACAGGTGTACCGGCATGCCGATTTCCTCGAAAAAGCGCTTCATGGTCAGAATACCCTCGCGCGCGGTGCGCTCCGGGCAGGCAAAGTCCATTTCTACGCCGAACACGCGGTTTGCCAGCTGCGCGAAGCGCGGGATATCGTTTTTCATTTCGTACATCGCCCACGCCGGGAACAGAACGGAAAGACCTGCGCCGTGTGCGATCTCGTCGCGGAAGGCGCTCAGCTCATGCTCAAGCTTGTGCACCGGGAACAGGCGTGCGCGGCCGCAGCCGGTGTAATCGTTATGCGATACACTGCCCGCCCACATAAGAGTGGTGCGCGCTTCATAGTCGTTGGGGTTTGCGATGGCGCGGCGGCCTGCGTCGCGCGTTGCGATCATCAGACCCTCAGCAAGACGGTCGGTGATGTCGCTTTCGCCGCCTTCGGGGGTGAGATAGCGCTCGAGCGTGTGCATCAGGATATCCACGATGCCGCAGCCGGTCTGGAATTTGGACACGGAAAATGTGTTTTCCGGATTGAGAAAGCTGATGCGCGGACGGTTGGTCTGGCTGGTGATGCCGCGCTTTTCGCGGGTTTCCTCGTTGGTCAGCACGCATGAGTTGCTGCTTTCCGAACCGGAGGCGGCAAGCGTCAGCACGGTAGCGACAGGCAGGGTCTTGTCGGGTGCGGTGCCGGTCGAGGCAAATTCCCATGGGTCGCGCCCCGTGGCAACACCCATGCCGATACCCTTGGCCGAGTCGATTACCGAACCACCGCCGACGGCAAGGATAAAGTCGATCCCCTCCCGCTGGCACAGTGCGATGCCCTTGCGCACCATGGATACCTTGGGATTGGGCTCGACGCCGCCCAACTCAATGAACGACAAGCCGGCATGGAACAGGCTCTGCTCCACGCGGTCGAGCAGGCCGGATGAGCGCGCGCTCGACCCTCCGAAATGCACCAACACGCGGTGCGCGCCGATTTCCTTGAGTTTCGGGCCGATTTGCTCTTCAATACCACGGCCAAAGATGATTTCGGTTGTTGTGTGGATGGTAAAATTCAGCATAGCGGCGACATCCTGCCCTTCTTTTTGAAATGAGTTAACTCTATTATACCTGTGCCCTTGCAAAAAGTCAAAAAATTAGATAGAATAATAAAACAGATATTAAGGAAAATTTGGTATTCGGTAGAAAGAGGGCCTGTCTCTTTGTTATATGATTATTCCGCTCCACAGTGGCTGCTGATTTTTTATCTGTATTGCTTTCTGGGCTGGTGCTTTGAATCCACAGTTGTATCCGTGCAGCAGCGTCGGTTTGTCAACCGCGGCTTTCTGCGGGGGCCGATGCTGCCGATCTACGGCTTTGGGGCGACGATTCTGCTGCATGTTTCGCTGCCGCTGTATGACCGACCGGTGGAATTGTTTTTTGCCAGCATGCTGGCGGCAACGGTGTTTGAGTATGTCGTCGGCGTGGTGATGGAAAAACTGTTTAAGGTCAAATACTGGGACTACTCCACCCACCGGTTTCAGTTTCAGGGGCGCATCTGCCTGCAATCCTCCCTGTGCTGGGGCTTTTTGGGGCTGATCCTCGCGCGGGCGATTCATCCGCCGGTGGAAACCATTGTGGTGGCGCTGCCGTTCGGGCTGCTGATTGTCGTGGATGTGCTGCTTTCGGCGATGTTTGTCAGCGACGTTGCGGTATCCGTGCGCACGGCGCTCGATTTGGCCCGCATGCTGGAGGAACTGGACAAGCTGCGCGAACAGAGCGCGGAACTGCGCCGGCAGCTTTCCGAGACCGCTTTGGTGCAGCTGACCCGGCTGTCCTACCGCGTGGACGAAGCGCGCGGCGAATGGTCGGAGAAGATGGACGATGCCCGCGAGCAGCTTTCCGAACGGATGGGTGGTGCGCGTGAGCAGATTTCCGAGCGGGTGGATGGCGCACGCGAACAGCTTGCTGATGCGAAGGAGCAGATTCTGGCACGGCTGGACGAGCTGCAAAACCGCTTTGACGAGCAGGCAGCGGGGCTTGGCCGCATCCGCAAGAGCATGCTGCGCGGCAACCCGACGGCCCGGTCGGCGCGGTATGATGCGGTGCTGCAGCGCCTGAAAAAGCGGATTGATACGCGTCGTCATGATTAAAACTACGCAAAATGCACAAAATGATGCAAAATGACGGTATTACATACGCGCGTTTCGTCAGTTTTTCGCTTGCTAAAATGCGCGTTTCAGGTGTATATTAGTAGTACCCGGAGAACCTATCGTTTTAGTGGTGTATCCGTGATTTGTGTATCCCCTTTTTGGAGAGAAAGGCTTGAGATAAAATGAAAAGATTTGTTTATGCGGACAATGCGGCAACAACTCCGCTGTCCGAAACTGCATTTAACGCAATGAAGCCGTGGCTGACCGAGTTTTACGGCAACCCGTCCTCGCTGTACCGTATCGGCCGCGAGGCCAAGATGGCGCTTAACGAGGCGCGCACGACAGTTGGCAAGTGCCTGAACGCGGCCGCACCGGTCAACGAAGCGAACGATTACGCCCCGGGCGAAATCATCTTCACCGGCGGCGGTTCACAGGCGGACAACCTCGCTATTCGCGGCTTTATGCACGGTCCGACGGCGAAGGGCCGCAAGCATCTGATTACCTCGAAGATTGAGCATCACGCGGTGCTGTACACCTGCGAAGCGCTGGAAAGAGAAGGCTTCCGCGTCACTTATCTGGATGTGGATAAGGAAGGCCATGTGGACCTCGAGCAGCTCAAGCGGGAGCTGAGCGAGGATACCGCGCTGGTATCTGTCATGGCGGCGAATAACGAAATCGGCACCATTCAGCCGCTGAAGGAGATTGCGGCGCTGGCCCATTCGGTTGGTGCAAAGTTCCACACGGATGCGGTGCAGGCAGTCGGCCATATGCACATCGATGTGCAGGAAATGGGCATTGATATGCTGTCGCTGTCCGGGCATAAGTTCCGCGGTCCGCGCGGCGTCGGTGCGCTGTATCTGAAGAAGGGCATTGCACTGGAACCGCTGGTGTACGGCGGCGGACAGGAGCGCGGTCTGTGCTCTGGTACCGAGAACACCGCGGGCTGCATTGGCCTTGCGGCGGCGATGAAGGAAGCCGTTGAGGGCCTGGATGAGAAGATGGGCTATGTAAAGCGTCTGACGGACAAGCTGGTCAAGGGTGTGATGGACAACATTCCCTATACGCACTTTACCGGCGATCCGGAAAATCGTCTGCCGGGCACAGCGTCGTTCGTGTTCGAGGCGATTGAGGGCGAGGGCCTGATTTTGATGCTGGACAACATGGGCATCTGCGGCTCGACCGGCTCGGCCTGCTCGACCGGTTCGCTTGACCCGTCTCACGTGCTCATGGCCATCGGCCTGCCGCACGAGATTGCGCACGGTTCGCTGCGCCTGACGCTGGGTGAGCAGAACACCGAAGAGGATGTGGATTACATCATCGAGACGGTGACGCAGGTGGTATCCACGCTGCGTTCGATGAGCCCGGTATGGGAGAACGGCAAGCCAAACCTGACCGCAGCAAGTGAGCTGCATGAACATCACTAAGATAGATTCAACCGAAAAAGGAGATTTTTCTATGCAATACAGCGAAAAGGTACTCGACCACTTCACCCATCCGCGTAACGTGGGCGAGATTGAGGACGCCAACGGCGTCGGCGAAGTCGGCAACGCCAAGTGCGGCGATATCATGAAGATTTACCTCAAGGTATCGGACGACGGTGTCATTGAGGATGTGAAGTTTAAGACCTTCGGCTGCGGCGCGGCAATTGCGACCAGCTCGATGGCGACCGAGATGGTCAAGGGCAAGACGCTCGAAGAGGCGCTCA
>DYCA01000068.1 GCA_019418305.1 Clostridiales bacterium | reverse complement strand
GAGCGGGCTGGAGGAGCTGCCTGCGCTGCCTGCGCTGGAGGAAAACGAGCAGATGGAGCTGGAGATGGAGGAGACTGCCGAGCAGCCGCCTTCAGAAATGATAACGCTGACGCCGCCGGCACCGCAGCCTTCCGCTGGAGAGGATACTCAGCCGTCGGACGCACCGCAGGAAACGGAGTGAAACGCGCATGTCGGTATTACTCGTGATACTGGCGGCAGTATTGGGGCTTGCACTGCTTGTGCTGCTGCTGATCCTGTTGCTGCTATGCGTGCGAACCGGCCTGGATATCGTGGGGGTCAATGGGGACGTGAGCGCGGAGGTGCGCTACGGCCCGGTGCGGATTCCGGTCTGGCCGCCGCCCCGACGGAAAAAAGAAAAGCCGTCATCCGAACAGCAGGAGGGCGGACAAAAGCCGCAAAAAAAGCGAAAAAAGAAAAAGTACAGGTATTCCCTTAACCGGGAGGAACTGGATATTGGCGAACTGGCGGATTTAACGCACCGTTTGCACAGTGAATTAACCGATGCGGTGCAAGTCAGCCGCCTGCGGGTGCGTGTGATCATCGGGACGGACGATGCTGCCAAAACCGGCATTTTGCTCGGAGAGTCTGCAGCATTGACCGGCATGATTGTCCCGTTTTTGGAGAATACTTTTACCATGCGGGATTATCATGTGAATGTGGATGCGGATTTTGAGGCCGACCACACGGAATGGGCGTTAACTGTGTTCTGCTGGCTGCGGCCGCTGCGGGTGCTTTGGTGTCTGCTGCGGCACAGCGGGGAATTGTACCGGATGTATAAACGAATGATAAAGAAAGAAGAGGCGATAACACATGAGTGAGCATCCCATCAGCAATCTGATGACGGAAACCATGGCCAAGATCAAGGAAATGGTGGACGTGAACACGATTATCGGCACGCCGATCACCACGCCGGACGGCACGACCGTCATTCCGGTGTCCAAGGTGACCTTTGGCTTTGCGTCCGGCGGCAGCGATTTTGCGCCCAAGCATATGCCGTCCGGCGCACCGCTGGCCTTCGGCGGCGGCGGCGGCGCGGGCGTCACGGTTTCGCCGGTGTGCTTTCTGATCATCGGACGCGACGGCAGTGCCAACATTCTGGGCGTCAACGCACAGGCATCCACGACGGTCGACCGTTTGGTGGAAATGATTCCGGGTGCGATTAACAAGGTTTCCAGCTTTGTGGAGGGCTACAAAGGAAAAATGCAGCCCGACCAGCAGCCTGCGGCGGAAACCGACGAATAAGGCCGCGTTTCTCCGCAAAACCTACTCACAGATATGCTGAGTAGGTTTTGTTATGCAGGGGAGAGATGCGAACGTGAAGAAACTACTGTGCGGCCTGCTGTGCTGTGTGCTTTGTCTGCCCGCTGCGGGCGCAATCAGCGCAAAGGCAGCCATCGTAATTGATGCGGACACCGGTGAAGTGCTGCTGGAGCAGAATGCAGACACTCGACTGCCGATGGCGTCCACTACCAAAATCATGACGGCGCTCGTGGCGCTCGGAGAGGGCGACCTTGACCGGGAATACACGGTCCGCAAGGAGTACACGCAGGTGGAAGGCTCATCCATGTATTTGCAGGAGGGCGAAACACTCACGCTGCGGGATACGCTGTATGGTCTGATGTTGGAATCGGGCAACGATGCGGCGGTAGCGATTGCTGGCGAATGCGGCGGACTGGAAACGTTTATACAGAAAATGAACGACAAGGCGGCGGCTCTCGGATTGACGAACACTCATTTTGACAACCCGAACGGTCTGCCGAGTGAGACGCACTATACCACCGCGCGTGAGCTTGCAGTCATCACTGCTGAGGCGCTGCGCGACCCGGTGTTCCGGCAGATTGTATCGACCGAGAGCTACACGGTGGGGCAGCGCACGTTTACCAACCATAACCGGCTGTTGAGCATGTATGACGGTGCAATCGGCGTCAAAACCGGTTATACCAAAGCGGCAGGTCGCTGTCTGGTGTCTGCGGCAGAGAAAAACGGCCGCACGGTAATTGTGGTGACTCTCAACGACCCGGACGACTGGAACGACCACATGGCGCTGCTGAATCAGGGCTTTGCGCAGTATGAGCAGGTGACACTGCATGAAGCGGGAGAGCAGATCATGCAGCAGCAGGTGTTTGGCGGTAATGCGGATACCGTGCCGCTGGTCGCGCGCAATACCGTGACCGCAATGCTGCTGCCAGGTGAGCAGGAACGCATTCAGACCGTGCGGTATGGCGATAGGATTTGTTATGCGCCGGTGGTGCAGAGCGCATCCGCCGGGCGGATTGAATACCGTCTGGACGGGATGGTGCTGGCGGATGATGCGCTGGTATACGGCGGGGCGGTGCTGCTGCCGCCCGAGGAAAAGAGCATAACCGAACAGATCTGGGACCGTCTGTTTGGTGATGATTGACAGAACAGGATGGAGGACAACAAGTGGAAGAGAGACTGCAAAAACTGCTCGCGCAGGCGGGGCTGTGTTCGCGCCGTGAGGCGGAGCGTTGGATTTTGGAGGGCCGTGTGCTGGTCAACGGTCATGCGGCGTCGCTGGGCGACCGCGCGGATTTGCGGCGCGACAAAATTCAGGTGGACGGCAAGCCGATCGGCATGGCGGAGGAAAAACGCTATCTGATGCTATACAAGCCGCGCGGTTATGTGACAACGCTGAACGATGAACGCGGCCGCAAGACGGTGGGCGATTTGGTGCGGGACTGCGGCGCGCGCGTGGTGCCGGTCGGACGGCTGGATTATAACTCGGAAGGTCTGCTGCTGCTGACCAACGACGGCGAGCTGGTGCATGCGCTGACCCACCCGCGGCATGAGGTGGAAAAGTATTATGAGGTGCGCGTGCGCGGCAGGCTGGACAACATTCCGCGTCTTGCAGAGCCGATGACAATTGACGGATATGCAATCCGGCCTGCGGACGTCGTCATTTTGGAAAAAAATGAGCAGAGCGCCAAGCTGCGTCTAACCATCCATGAAGGCCGAAACCGTCAGATCCGCAAAATGTGCGAGCAATGCGGGCTGGAGGTACGCCGACTCAAGCGGGTGGCGGTAGGCAAGCTGCCGCTGGATACGCATTTGAAATCGGGTGCATGGCGCGACCTGACGGCGGACGAGCTGGCCTACTTGCAGGAAATTGCTGCAAATTTGCAGGATTGATGCAAAACTTCTTGCATTTTGTAAGGCAACCGCTTAAAATAGAAACGGCAAAATGCAGGTTTTGCATGCCAAGGGAGAGAAACCATGAACGACCTGATCAATAAAATCCAGAGCGAACTGTCCGGCTTTTCCAAGGGACAGAAGCAGATTGCGCGCTTCATTTTAGAGCACTATGACAAAGCCGCCTTTATGACGGCCAGCCGTCTGGGCACGACTGTCGGCGTGAGCGAATCAACCGTGGTGCGTTTTGCAACCGAACTGGGCTACGACGGCTATCCGCATTTGCAGCGCGCCCTGCAGGAGATGATCCGAAACAAACTGACCTCGGTGCAGCGTATGGAGGTGTCAAGCGACCGCATGGGCGGGCGCGATGTGCTGCAGACGGTGCTGCACGCGGACATGGACATGATTCGGCAGACGCTGGACGAAATCGACCGGGATGCCTTTCAGGGCGCGGTGGATGCGCTGATTGGGGCGAAACGGATTTACATACTCGGCGTGCGCTCTTCGAGCGCGCTGTCCAATTTTGTTGGATTTTATTTTAACCTTTTGTTTGAAAATGTGACGCTTGTACATACCAACAGCGTCAGCGAGATTTTTGAGCAGGTGCTGCGCGTCGGGCCGGGTGATGTGGTGCTCGGCGTCAGTTTCCCGCGTTATTCTAAGCGCACGCTCAGCGCGATGCAATATGCGCGCGACCGCGGCGCGCGCGTCATTGCACTGACCGATTCGCGTCTGTCTCCGCTGGCGCGCGTGGCTGACCATCTGTTGCTTGCGCGCAGCGATATGGCGAGTTTTGTCGATTCGCTGGTGGCACCGCTTTCGGTTGTCAATGCGCTGATTGTCGCCGTCGGCATGAGCCGGCGCGATGAAATCGAGCAGACCTTCAACAAGCTCGAGCGCATTTGGGAGGAATACGACGTATACGAAAAGCCGGAGGACGAGACAAATTGAACATTC
Organism: Clostridiales bacterium; assembly: GCA_019418305.1. Taxonomy (GTDB): domain Bacteria; phylum Bacillota; class Clostridia; order Oscillospirales; family Butyricicoccaceae; genus Agathobaculum. The sequence goes on along the minus strand of DYCA01000068.1, from coordinate 521 downwards.
TGGTAGTCGGCGGCGGTGCGGCAGGACTGATGGCTGCGGGTACGGCAGCGGAAAACGGCGCGCGTGTGACGCTGTTTGAGACGAATGAAAAGGTTGGCCGCAAATTATTCATCACCGGCAAGGGCCGCTGCAATGTGTGCAATGACTGCGATGCGCAGACGGTTTTGCAGAACGTGCCGGTCAATCCGCGGTTTTTGTATTCCGCGCTGGATTGCTTTTCTCCCGCAGACGTGATGGAATTTTTTGGGGCGCACGGTGTGCCGCTCAAGACCGAGCGCGGCAACCGCGTTTTTCCGGTTTCGGACAAGTCCTCGGATATTATTGACGCACTTTTTACCTGGATCAAACGTCTGGGTGTTACAATTATACAGAAAACAGTGGAACAACTGGAAATACAGGATAACCGCGTCACCGGTGTGCGCGCGGGCGGCAAGACTTATGCGGGCGACCGTGTGATTGTGGCGACCGGCGGCGCATCCTATCCGCAGACCGGCTCGACCGGTGACGGCTACCGCTTTGCC
>DYCA01000067.1 GCA_019418305.1 Clostridiales bacterium | reverse complement strand
TATTCATAAAGCAGCTCCCTTTCCTTTTATTGAAAATAATTACTAATTACAAATAAATATTATCACATAAGAAAGAGAAATGCTATATCAAAACTTACAAAGTTTCAGGGTAGAATTTGGGAAATCACAACAGGTTGATAAGGCTGGGACGCTCCAGCTCGGGCAAATGGTTTAATTGTGCAAGCAGTTCCGTGCAATCGAGCAGGAAATCCTCTGAACTTTCGGACTCATGTGCGGCAAGCACGCGGTCGAACAGGCGGTCCGCCTGATCAATTTCGTCGTGCAGAAGCAGAGAGCCAAGCAAAAGCTGTGCGCTGTCCCAGTGCTGGTGTGCTTTGTCCAGCTCGCCCGCTTCAATTTCACGGATAATGCTGCCGGTGACCCGCTCTACCGTATGCAGACTCCACCAGCTGCCCCAGATGAGCAGCACCAGAAGCAGCAGGGCAATGCAAAGACGCCGCATATCAGCGTTTCTCCTTTCTTTGGATAAAGCTGTTGCCGCAGTCGTCCAACGTCATCAGAAATACGTCAGATACGGCAAGGCTTTGGTTCCGCAGCCGGTTTTCAATGTCTTTGGGATCGAGCTGCAGCAGGTGCAGCGAGCGGCGCACCAGCTTGCCGTCGGATACGACGACCAGCGGAAGGCCGGTGTCCTTGGGGGTGATGCCCAGCATCTCCGCCGTGACCGGCTGCTGCGGTTGCTTGAGAATCACAGACAGCGTGCCGTCTGGCTCGATGACGCCATATTTGACGTCGGACACGGAGGACACATTTTGCTTGCGCAGCGTTTCGATGATTTCATCGGTTGTCAGACGCATTTCGCGCAGCTTGGGGATGTCGAGCCGCCCACCGCGGATGATAATGGCGGGCTGACCGTTGAGCAGTCGCCGGAATGTGCGGCTTTTCAGCGCAATCCAGCTGAGCAGGATTTCGAGCACGATGAGTGTGGCGATGGGGACCAGTCCAGCGAACATCGGGATACCCAGATCCTGCATGGGAACCGCTGCCAGATCGGAGACCAGAATGGTGATGACCAGTTCGGACGGGTCCAGCTCACCGATCTGGCGTTTGCCCATCAGGCGGACTGCTGCGATGACTGCAAAGTATAGAATCAGCGTACGAAGCAGGGGAACAGCCATGTCTCGGCCTCTTTTCTATCAGAATTTACCGGTAGTATGGCACAAAAACGGAAGAATATACCCGGACAGGAATTTAACAAAGTAAAATACGAAAAAGTTGTTGACAATCGCTGTAAGCGGATTTATAATATGAATTACATTTTGAACAACGCAAGTTGGCGATGACCGGAAAAGTAGCGTCTGGAATCCAAAAGAGAGAGCCGCCGGGTGGTGCAAGGCGGTGGAGGAAGGAAAGTGCGAAAGTCCTCCGTGAGCCGAGCGTCTGAAATGGGATGAAATAAGGCCCTGTGTAAGGCGCTCCGCGTGATCTGCGTTAAAGGATCAAGTGAGTGGCCGCAGTATGCTATCCAATGATACGCGGCAAAAAGAGTGGTACCGCAGAGGAATAGTCTTTGTCTCTTTGTAGAGACAGAGGCTTTTTTTATTTTGTGATTTGAGGAAAGGAGGCGGATTCGCATGGTAAAGAACGGTTCTGAGATTTTGGTGGAAGCGCTGGTAGAGCAGGGAGTCGATACGATTTTCGGGTATCCGGGCGGCGCGGTCCTCAACATCTATGATGCGCTTTACAAAAACAGCGACCGCATTCGACATATTTTAACCGCCCATGAGCAGGGTGCAGCCCACGCAGCCGACGGCTATGCGCGCGCGACCGGTAAGGTTGGCGTGTGTCTGGCGACGAGCGGCCCGGGTGCAACCAATCTGGTCACGGGCATTGCAACGGCTTACATGGATTCCATTCCGATGGTTGCCATCACCGGCAACGTCGGTACGAGCCTGATTGGACGCGATTCCTTTCAGGAGGTTTACATCGCCGGTATCACCATGCCGATCACCAAGCACAACTTTGTCGTGCGTCATGTGGAGGAACTGGCCGATACCATTCGCAGCGCATTCCGCATCGCGTCGTCCGGCCGTCCCGGTCCGGTATTGATCGACATCCCGAAGGATGTCACAAGCGCGGAGTGCGAATATATTCCGGCCCCCAAGGTTGAGGTTCATGAGACGTATGATGTAACGACGGAGCAGCTGGAAACAGTTGCCGGTATGATCGCGCAGGCGGAGCGCCCGATTATTTATTATGGCGGCGGCGTGGAGACGGCAAATGCCGGTGCGGCGTTGCTCGAGTTGATGCGCCGGGCGGATATACCTTCTGCGCACACTATGATGGCAATTGGCTGCATTCCGGACACCGAGCCGCTGAGTCTGGGTCTGGTCGGTATGCACGGCACGGTTTCGGCGGCTTGGGCGGTGGAACGGAGCGACCTGCTGATCTGTATCGGTGCGCGTTTCTCCGACCGTGTGGCAACTAACCCGCGGCGCTTTGCCCCCAAGGCGAAGATTGTACATATTGACATTGACGCGGCCGAGATCAATAAGAACATCGGCGTGGATTATTCGGTGGTCAGCGATGCAGAGAACTTCCTCGAAGCGCTGCTGCCGTACGTAAAGGAAGCAAAGCACGATGCATGGCGCGCGCAGATTGCCGAGTGGCACAAAACGCTTGACTATGTGCCCAAGGATGATGACAGCGTTATCCATCCGCATCAGTTGCTGCGCACGCTGTACGATATGATCGGGGATGACGCAATCGTTGCGACCGATGTCGGTCAGCATCAGCTGTGGTCGGCACAGTATAACCGCTGCCGTAAGGTGCGTCATTTCCTGACCTCGGGCGGCTTGGGTACAATGGGATTTGGTTACGGCGCAGCAATGGGCGCACAGGTAGCTTTCCCGGAAAAGACGGTGGTCCACATCACGGGCGACGGTTCGTTCCACATGAATCTCAACGAGCTGTGTACATCGGTCACCTATAACCTGCCGATTATCACGATTATCATGAACAACAACGTGCTGGGTAATGTGCGTCAGTGGCAGACCATGTTCTATGAAAAGCGCTATTCCCAGACCAATCTGTATCGTAAGACCGATTATATCAAGCTTGCCGATGCGTTTGGCGGACGCGGTTTCCGCGTGACCAATATTGCGGAGCTGCGTGCGGCGCTGGCGGATGCGCTTGAGCGCACCGGTCCGGTGCTGATCGATTGCCGCATCGACAAGGATGAGCGCGTTCTGCCCATGATTCCCGCGGGCGGCACGGTGGACGATATCGTGGCGGACTGAGAAAGGAGAAACTATCATGGAAAAATATATCCTTTCTGTGACCGTGCAGAATAACGCGGGCGTACTGGCGCGCGTGTCCAGCCTGTTTGGCCGCCGTGGCTATAACATTGATTCGCTGACTGTATCGGCGACCACCGACCCCAAGATTTCCCGCATGTCCATTATCGTGCAGGGCGACGAACCCATTCTTGAGCAGATCATCAAGCAGCTGCTTAAGCTGGAAGAGGTGCAGCGTGTTGATCATTTGCAGGAGGATGATTCCTGCTGCAGTGAGTTGGTATTTGTCAAGCTCCGTGCGGAAACCGGCAGTGAGCGCGATGCCATCCGGCAGCTGTGTGAGCTATATGATGCACATATTGTGGAGTCCACCGAACAGTCGATGATTGTCGAGCTGTCCGAGGTGCCCAGCCGCATCGATGCGTTTCTGGACGTCATCTCCAACTTTGAAGTGGTGGAGATGAGCCGTTCGGGTGTTACCGCTATTGAGAAGTAACGGTGGCATATTCAATTTGTTTTCCTAATTTCATTTATACATATTTAGGAGGAGTTAAAAATGGTAAAGATGTTCTATGATTCGGACTGCAACCTGTCCCTGCTGGATGGCAAGACCGTTGCTATCATCGGTTTTGGTTCTCAGGGCCATGCACATGCGATGAACCTGAAGGATTCGGGTGTCAATGTTGTCGTTGGCCTGCGTCCGGGCTCCAAGCATGAAGCAAAGGCAAAGGATTACGGCCTGACCGTTATGACGCCGGCTGACGCTGCTGAGGCGGGCGACATCATTATGATGCTGGTTCCGGATGAGAAGCAGGCGGACATCTATAAGGAGTCTATTGCGCCGCACCTCAAGCCGGGCAACTGCCTCGCATTTGCGCACGGCTTCAATATCCACTTCAAGCAGATCGTTCCGCCGGCAGACGTTGACGTTATCATGATCGCGCCGAAGGGCCCGGGTCATATCGTTCGTCGTACCTACACTGAGGGTCAGGGCGTTCCGGATCTGGTATGCGTACATCAGGATGCAACCGGCAAGGCGATGGATATCGCACTGGCTTATGCCTGCGGTATCGGCGGCGGCCGTGCGGGCATTCTGGAGTCCACCTTCAAGACCGAGACCGAGACCGACCTGTTTGGTGAGCAGGCGGTTCTGTGCGGCGGCGTTTGCGAGCTGATGAAGGCTGGCTTTGAGACGCTGGTTGAAGCGGGCTACGCTCCGGAGAACGCTTACTTTGAGTGTGTGCATGAGATGAAGCTGATCGTTGACCTGATCAACGAGGGCGGCTTTGCCAAGATGCGTTACTCCATCTCCGACACTGCGGAGTATGGCGATTACCGCACCGGCAAGCGCATCATTACCGAGGAGACCCGCAAGGAGATGAAGAAGATCCTGCGCGAGATTCAGGACGGCACCTTCGCTTCCGAGTGGATTCAGGAGAACCGCGCGGGCGGCCGCGCCCGTTTCCTGGCGAGCCGTCAGGTCGAGGCGGAGAGCCAGCTGGAGGAGACCGGCAAGCAGCTCCGCAGCATGATGAGCTGGCTGAAGAAGTAAAAAACTTCGTTTGAAACTACCGTTTCAAACGAGAGGACGTGCCGCGCGGCGCGCGGACACGTCCGAGGCTGCGGAAAGGTCCAACAAAGCGAAGCTTTTTGCAGCTCTTGTGTAAAAAGTCAGGCATTGTTTTTCTGTTACATGCGCGCCGAGGGCGCGTGAAAAGCTGAATGCGCACAGGCGG
>DYCA01000066.1:687-5066 GCA_019418305.1 Clostridiales bacterium | reverse complement strand
CGCCAGGGCTGCAGCGATTGCCTCAATTTTATCTGAAGGAATATTTGTAATGATTCCATTCTCATATTTATAAATATTCTGTTTAGTAGAGCCTACTTTTTCAGCTAATTCAGTCTGTGACATACCGATTTCTTTGCGGCGCATTTTAATACGATCGCCTACATTCATAGGAGAAACCTCCTTTGTTGAAGTAACTTTATTATATCACAAAAATGTGTTAAGTCAATACGAAAATATCTTGACAAGTTACCGCAAAGGCGCTATACTTAGAGTAACTTAAAAAGATACGAGGTGATATGGTGATACAAACAGATAAGCTGCGAGGAATTATTTCTGAGCGGGGTTACTCTCAGGCAAAAGTAGCAGAAAGGATTGGAATTACACCAAAAACCTTTTACGAGAAAATGGCTAAAGGTGTTTTTGGTAGTGATGAAATTGAAATCATGATTCAAATGCTACATATTGACAACCCGACAGAAATTTTTTTTGCAGCAAAGTAACTTAAAAAGATACAAAGTCAAAAAGGGCAAACCCGAAGTATGAGGAGGTGAGGAAACATAAAATGATTCAACTTTCCGATAGTGGGCTGGAACGAATCGAAAAAGCAGCAGAAAAAAGCAAAAGCACAAATACACTTTTGCTGGTGTGCTTGATCAGGGAAGTAAGGAAACTACATAGTCTATTGAACGAGAACGATGATGCCGGTAATGGCAGCGATAACGGAACTGACAGTACCAATAATCGCGACGGCCGTCATGAATAAATCATGCTTTCGTTGCAGTTCTTTTTCTTCCTCAAGATATTGAATGATTTTGGTGGAGTCATCAAGGCAAATATAGTTTAAGGCGTCTCTTTCTTCCTGAGTAAATTTCACAAAAATCATCTCCTCATGCTCTTAGTATAGCATGAGGTAATGGAGTGGACAAGCACACACCGTGAGGAGGCGAGGAAACAATGAAGTATTACCTTGAGGGGGCTGCGGCTGGAATTATATTTATTTTGCTTATTCGCATTATAGCAAAGATTTAGCGATCTCTTGCAGTACCCATATGTCCGATAAACAGGACAAATCCGAAGCGTGAGGAGGTGAGGAAGATGGAGACAATAAAAATGCATGTTGAGCTGCATGAGCTCGACAGTGCTATTGAAAAAGCGAACCGATTGATCCTTCTGTTGGGTGAAGCAAAAGAACTGATCGGTTCGCTTGCGGGTGGTGTGGATCAGAAATCTAATGACGCAGTGATCGCTTCGGAAGCAGCAGCGTCAAGCATTTCTTTCCAAGATTGAAAACAAGTGCTGTCTCTTACATAAGAATCTAAGGCAGTCTCATCAAGATTATTGTATTCTTCTTGGGTTTCAAATACGAATCCGCCATTACTAAGCCAATTTTCGTAATTATTGAAAGCAGTGTGCTTTGCTATGAAAGCGGTAGTCAATAACTTTTCCAGCGGTACGTCGCCATTAAACTCTCTCATGGTTTTATTAACGTTACGCTGCATACGCTTCAGTTCTTTCTGAAGCTTATCGAATCCCTTGAATGAAGATTTCACGTAGTTCACCCCCTTTCCGATTTCAGTATAGCACAGCAGAGTCGCGAAAGGAAATAAAAAGCAAATTGATCTTCGAGCAAGACCAGCATAGCACAGCACAAGTCCGATAAACAGGACAAACTTGAAGCATGAGGAAGTAATTAAAAATGTCACGTGCAAACACACGAGAAATCACAGTAGATACATTGCATATGCTGGCCGATGACATCGAGACGGCAATCAGCCTGATGACAAAGCAAAACGGCAAGGGCGGTTGCAACACCCAAGCCGTTCGCAAGCTGCTGGACGTATGTGATTATTTGAGAGGTCAGTCGTCATCCGGTTCGTCAATCAGCAAAAACTCCTCGGCTGCCTTGGGGAGTTCATAGCAGTATCCGTTTTTCGGAATAGCGAAAGCAAATACTCTATTATCTGGTGTTAGGTAGTCTTGCAAAGCGTAAAGTACAAGGTACTTTTCCGGCGATACATAAGACTCTATAGCTTTGGTCTTAGGTGTGCAGAAAAGCCAAAGATTATCACTGAGTTTATGGTAGCGCGTAGAGAAGTCTGCGATTATGCTTTCTAAATCGGCAGCCGTACAACAAAGGGTCGAAATGTCACAGCAAAGCATGTAATACATGGTAATCCACCTCCTTTCTGCTTCCATTTTAGAAGATGAGGCAGGAAAGGACAAGCAGTATAAAAGGAAGGAGGACACAGATGTTTTACACCAACCGTATCAGAGATTTGCGCATAGAACTGGAGCGGCACGTCGCGCGGCGTCGGATGAAAGGCTGCGGACCGCCGGAAGAGATCGGGCCTGGCATGATGACGGCAACCGACCTGACCAGTTACATAGGATGCAATGTAAAAACAACTTATAAATTCCTGCAAGGGGTACCCCGCATTCGTTCGGGGAAACATATCTACTACCACATCCGTGACGTAGCGACACGGCTTGCGCAGTTGGAAATGGAGGCGGCATCATGAACGAACGCATTATGCAGATCTACAAGCGGCTGAACGAAATTAACCATTTTCTGAACAAGGAGCTTACACACGAGATGAGGATCTCATACAAAAAAGAGAAAAATGAACTGTATGTTGAATTGGCAAGGTTGAAAGGGCAGGAAAAGCAATGAAACATAAACTTTTTACCGCTTGGCTGGCCGTACCCTTCGCGGCGGCGGTGGCCTCGGACAGCGGCGCGCTGCTCACAGCGATTGCGTGGGTGCTGCTGGCGTGGATCGTGTCCGCGCTGGTGTGGCTGGAGCGGTACCGGCGGCGCGAGGAGCAGAAGCGGCAGCGGCGATTTAACCGTATGCGCCGCGCTGCGTGGGAGGACAATCATGCCTCATGAAAAAAGCCGCCACGGAACGGCAATTCCGAGACGGCCAAGCAAAAAATTATGAATTCACCTTTATAATACCCGCAAGGAGGCGGGAAGTCAATGAAAATTGAGACATTAACTGAAAAAATAACAAACGGCAAGTTTTCGGCAGTCGTAGACTATGCCAGCGATATCGTCAGCGTGGATATTGGGGACGGCAGTGAGCCGTTTGCAATTTCATTCTGCGCGGTAGACGGCCTCGCCGATTTCCTCGGCATTGTGAAAGAGAGGGTCGGCTGATGGATATTGAGATCAGAAGTTTGGATATCTCGAATTTCAAGGGTATCCGCAGCCTGCACCTGGATTTTCACAGCGGCGTGAACAGCCTGTACGGCGATAATGCGACGGGCAAGAGCACAGTATACGACGCGCTGACCTGGTTGCTGTTCGGTAAGGACAGCCACGGAAGCGGCACTTTTTCAGTCAAGCCGATCGATTTACCGGCAGGCGTAACTCCGGAGGTCACCGCAGTACTCTCCGTGAACGGAGAGGTGCTGAAGCTGCGCAAGACCCTGCGCGAAAAGTGGGAAAAACACCGTGGCAGCGCGGAGGCGCGCTATGCGGGCGATAAACGGGACTACTTCATTGACGACGTACCGCGCAAGGAAAACGAGTACAAGCGCATCATCTCGGACTACATAGACGAGGAGCACTTCAAGCTGCTCACCAGCGTGTACGCGTTTGCGCGGGACATGCACTGGAAGGACCGCCGCGCGCTGCTGGCCGAGGTCTGCGGCCTGCCGGACGACAGGACGCTGCTGGCCGGTGCGCCGCAGTTCGCGGAGCTGGCGGAAAAGGCAGGGCGGCGCACGGTGGACGACTACAAGGCGGCGCTCATGGCACAGCGCAAGGGCGCGAACGCATCGCTCAATGCATTGCCCATCCGTATAGATGAGTGCGAGCGCATGGCCGCAGAACTGTCCGGACTGCCGTTTGAATCCGCGCGCCAACATGCCGAGATGCTGCGGAAAGACCGTGTGCGGGTACAGACCGAACTGGTCAAGCTGGACGGCGACGCGCTGACTGTTCAGGCTGAGAACGAGCGCGACGCGCTGGCGAACAAGCTGCGCGGTCTGGAAAACGAAAACCGCGCGCACAGGGACAGCCAGTATGTGCCGGCGGAGGATGATACGGCCGCCCTGATGCACGCAGACGAACAGGCACGGGAAGCGCTGGATCAGGCCAAGCGCATACAGTCCGACCTGCAGCAGCGCATTGCGGACGGGAATACCCGCCTGGAAGATTATCGCATCCGTTGGCGTGCGATCGACAAGGAGCAGTTTGCCGGCGGCACCTGCCCGACCTGCGGGCAGGACCTTCCGGCGGCAGAGCTGGAGGCAGCAAAACAGCGGTTTGAGACCAGCAAGCAGGACCGCAAGAACGGCCTGCTCGAGGACAGCAAACTGCTCAAGGCCGACATTGCATCCATGCAGGCACGGCTGCAGGAGGTAGAGGCATCC
>DYCA01000066.1:0-677 GCA_019418305.1 Clostridiales bacterium | reverse complement strand
GCTTACAGGCGACTGCCGATCAAACTGCACGCGCATTGGCTGATTATACCCCGCCCGCGGCGCCGGTGATTGAGGATTTGCCGGACTATCGGCGCCGTAAAGACGCGATCGGCCGCGCTATGGATGACTGCAACCGCCGAATCGAGCGACTGCGCACGGACAAGCAGGCAGAACGCGATCGGCTGGAAAACGAGTACAAGGAGATCACGGCCCAACTTCTTGAGAATGATACTATGCTCGCCAAAGAGCAGACGCTCGCAGATACCCGCCGCCGCGTGACTGAATTGCGGGAGGAGCAGCGCCGCGCCGCCGCAGAGGTGGAGGAAACAGACCGCATGATAGAGTTGTGCGAGGAGTTCGCGCGGTTCCGTGTGCAGTCGGTGGAGCAGTCGGTAAACAGCCATTTTCGATTGGCACGTTTTCGCCTGTATTCGGAGCAGGTCAACGGCGGTCTTATGGACTGCTGTGATGTAACGGTGGGAAATGTGCCATACGCGGATTTGAACAATGCGATGCAGATCAATGTGGGGCTGGACATTATTGAAACGCTTTCTCAGCACTATGACCGGCATGTACCATTATTTATCGACAACGCCGAGAGCGTGACCAAACTGCAGAACGCCGGTACACAGGTCGTGCGGCTGGTCGTTTCTGCGGAGGATAAGGAGTTGAGATTG
>DYCA01000065.1 GCA_019418305.1 Clostridiales bacterium | reverse complement strand
TGGATCTGGGACAGCCCATCGCGGAAGCCGGCGGCTTTGTCAGCGCTCCTGTCCACGCAACCGTGTCCGGTAAGGTGAAGGCAGTGGAGCCGCGTCTGCATCCCAACGGCAGCAAAGTGCTGTCCATTGTGATTGAAAACGACGGCGAGGACCGCCTGCACGAGTCCGTGCATCCGTATGACTTTGCTTCCATGTCCAATGAGGAGCGCATCGAGTGCATCCGCTCGGCTGGTATTGTCGGTCACGGCGGCGCAACCTTCCCGACCCATGTCAAGATCCAGTCCGGTATCGGCAAGTGCGACACGGTCATCATCAATGCGGCGGAATGCGAACCGTACATAACGAGCGACCACCGTCTGCTGCTGGAGCGTCCGGAAGAAGTGATCGGCGGCCTGAAAATGCTGGCCGATATCATGGGCGTGCAGAACGCGATCATCGCGGTCGAGGAGAACAAGTCCGACGCCTTCCCGGGCATCGAAAAGCTGATCGCGGACGATCCGCGCCTCAAGCTCTATCCTCTCAAGTGTAAGTACCCGCAGGGCGCGGAGAAGCAGCTGATCAACGCCTGCACCGGCCGTGAGGTTCCCTCCGGCAAGCTGCCGGCGGACGCAGGCTGCGCCGTGTTCAACGTGGACACTGCCGGCGCGGTTTATCGCCGCTTTACCACCGGTATGCCGGTTATCCGCCGTATCGTAACGGTATCCGGTTCCGCCATTGCCGAGCCGAAAAACCTCGAAGTGCGCATCGGCACGCAGGTCGAAAAGCTAATCGACGCTTGCGGCGGCTTCAAGGAAGCCCCCAACAAGCTGCTGATGGGCGGCCCGATGATGGGCGTTGCGCAGTTCTCGCTTGAAATTCCGATTTTCAAGGGCACAAACGCATTCCTGGCCTTCTCCGGCGAGGAAGACAAGCGCGTAGCCAATCCGCAGTGCATCCGCTGCGGTAAGTGCATCAACGCCTGCCCGATGCACCTGCTGCCGAACTACATGAACCTGTACGGCAAGAAGGAAGATCTGGACAATGCGGTTGAGTGCGGCATGATGGACTGTATCGAATGCGGCTCGTGCGCATATGTCTGCCCGGCCCGTATCCCGCTGGTGGCGCAGTCCCGCCTGACCAAGGGTAAGATTCAGGCCAAGCGTGCGGCGGAAAAGGCCAAGGCAGATGCCGAAAAGGCGAAGGCTGAGGCCGAGAAGAAGTAAGGAGGGGAAACGAAAATGTATGATCTGAGTAAAGTCGTCGTCACCTCCTCACCCCATATCAAGGCGGATGACGATACCCGCAGCCTGATGCTGGATGTGCTTGTGGCACTGCTTCCCGCGCTGTGCGTTGCGGTATACACCTTTGGCCCGCGCGCGCTGGTGCTGACCGTGATTACCATGGTTGCCTGCGCTGTGTTTGAGACCATTTACAACAAAATCGTAGGCCATCCGAACACCATCGGCGACCTGTCCTGCTTGGTGACGGGCATGCTGATCGCGTTCAACGTACCGGTTTCGGCTCCGTGGTGGATGCTGGTGTTCGGCGCGTTGTTCGGCATCATCATCGTGAAGATGCTGTTCGGCGGTCTGGGCAAGAACTTCATGAACCCGGCGCTCGGCGCGCGTGCGTTCATGCTGGCGTCCTGGGCGGGCCTGATGACCACCTGGACCCAGCCGCATGCATCCCTGCCGCTCATCGGCTCGGTCACCGTGACCGACGCTATCTCCACGGCAACGCCTCTGGCGGCGCTCAAGACCGGTGCATTGCCGGATGCGAGCCTGCTTGAGCTGTTCCTCGGCCAGACCGGTGGCGTTATCGGCGAGACCTCGGCGCTCGCGCTGATCGCCGGCGGCGCATACCTGCTGTGGCGCAAGGTTATCACCATCAATATCCCGGCCGCTTACATCCTGACGGTCGCAGTACTTACCTTCCTGTTCCCGATGGGCGACGTATCCCGCGTACAGTGGATGCTGTCTCAGGTGCTTTCGGGCGGCCTGATGCTCGGCGCGTTCTTCATGGCGACCGACTATGTCACCAGCCCGGTTACCCCCAAGGGACAGATCATCTTCGGCATCGGCTGCGGTCTGCTGACCGTGTTCATCCGCTATTTCGGCGGTCTGCCGGAGGGCGTTTCGTATTCCATCCTGATTATGAACACGCTGGTTTGGGCGATCGACAAGGCCACCCATCCCCGCAAGTTCGGCTACGCGCTGGATAAGAAGAAGGAGGCACAGTAAGTTATGGATAGCAGCAAAAAGGGCGGCGGCATTCTGATGCTGGTCGTCGTACTGGGCCTTATCACCTTTGTGTGCGCGCTGCTTCTGGGCGTGATTAACAGTGTGACAAAGGACAAAATCGAACAGAACGGCATTGAGACCCGCAATCAGGCAATGAGCGAGATCATCCCGGATGCGGAATTTACCGATGTAGAGGTTCCGGCGGACTTCGCTACGCCGGCCGATAAGAACCAGCCGGTGGTTTCCGGCGTATACAAGGCGACGCTGGACGGCGCGGACGCAGGCTATTGCGTGGAAGTCAACCCCAAGGGCTTCGGCGGCGCGCTCAAGATGATCGTCGGCATCAATGCGGACGGCACGGTTGCCGGCATCAAGGTAACCGAAGCATCCGAGACCCCGGGCCTCGGCGCCAAGTCGCAGAGCGATAAGAACTGGATCGCGCAGTTTGCCGGCCAGCCGGCGGACGGCAGCCTGGCCGTTTCCAAGGACGGCGGCACGATCAACGCCATCACCGGCGCGACCATTACCTCCCGTGCGGTCACCCTCGGTGTCAACACTGCGGCAAACTGTGTCGCAAGTCTGGGTTAAAGGGGGAAGAGCCAAATGAAATTTTCTGAACAGTTGAAAGCGGGCGTCATCCTCGACAACCCGATTTTCATGCAGACCATCGGTCTGTGCCCTGCGCTGGCAACGACGACCTCGCTGTCCAACGGTATTGGCATGGGCGTTGCGGCAACCATCGTTCTGATCTGCTCCAACGTCGTTATTTCCGCGCTGCGCAAGTTTATCCCGGATAAAATCCGTATCGCGGCGTTCATCACGATCATCGCAACCTTCGTTACCATGATCGACTTGGCACTGCAGGCGTTTGTGCCGTCTTTGGCGGCCTCTCTCGGCCTGTTCCTGCCGCTGATTGTTGTTAACTGCATCATCCTCGGCCGTGCCGAGGCGTATGCTTCCAAGAACAAGGTGCTGCCCTCCGCGCTGGACGGCGTGTGCATGGGTCTGGGCTTTACGTTTGCTCTGGTCCTCATGGGCTTCTTCCGTGAGCTGCTGGGCGCCGGCACGGTGCTGTCCGGTCTGTCCACCCTGCTGCCGTTCCTGAGCTTCATCCCGGCGGAAGGCTTCGCCATCCCCGGCCTGAGCACCAACCCGGCGGTTATGATGATTCTGCCGGCCGGCGGCTTCCTGATGATGGGCTTCATCTTCGCGGCAATCCAGAAGATCATGTCCGGAAAGGAGGACAAGTAAATGGCTTTCAATTTTCCTGACGCTATGGGCCTGACCGAAGTGCTGTCGCTTGCCGTGGCAGCGGTTCTGGTCAACAACTACATCCTTGTCCAGTTCCTCGGCTGCTGCTCGTTCTTCGGTGTTTCCAAGAAAACCGATACGGCTATCGGCATGGGCATGGCGGTTATCTTTGTTATGGCGCTGGCAAGCGCCGTGTCGTGGGCGGTTTGGTACTTCATCCTCGAGCCGCTCGGTCTGGAATACATGCAGACCATCGCGTTCATTCTGGTTATCGCAACGCTCGTGCAGTTCGTTGAGATGTTTATGAAAAAGGCGATGCCGGCGCTGTACTCTGCGCTTGGTATCTTCCTGCCCCTGATCACCACCAACTGCGCGGTGCTTGGCGCGGCCATTTCCAACATTGACAACGGCTATTCGTTCATCGGCTCGATGGTTTACGGCGTGTGCGCCGGTGTGGGCTACACGCTCGCAATCGTGCTGTTTGCTTCCATCCGTGAGCGTCTGGATGCAACGGCCCAGTGCCCCAAGTGCTTTGAAGGTTTCCCGATTGCGCTGATTTCTGCGGCGCTGCTCGCGATGTCCTTCATGGGCTTCTCCGGCCTGTCGATCTGGTAAGCAAGGGGGAAAGATAAGAAATGGATATGCAAAATATTATCTCTGCGGTCGCGGTCCTGTTTATCATGGGCGTCGTGTTCGCCATCCTGCTCGGCATCGCGGCTAAGGTGTTCGCAGTCGAGGTGGATGAGCGCGTACCGCGGGTTCGTGAGTGCCTGCCGGGTGCAAACTGCGGCGGCTGCGGCTTCCCGGGCTGTGACGGTCTGGCGGCTGCTATTGTAGAAGGCAAGGCGCCGGTCAACGGCTGCCCGGTCGGTGGCGCTGCGGCAGCTGCCAAGATCGCCGAGGTTATGGGCGTGACGGTCGAAGCTGGCGAGCGCAAGGTTGCGCACGTTTACTGCAACGGCGGCTGCAACGCGGTTGACAAGGCAAAGTACGAAGGTCTGCAGGACTGCTCCGCAGCGCTTCGTGTTGCAAACGGCCCCAAGGCCTGTGCTTACGGCTGTATGGGCCTCGGCTCGTGCGTCAAGGCGTGTGGGTTTGACGCTATCCACATTGTGGACGGTGTGGCAAAGGTTGATGCGGATAAGTGCGTGGCTTGCGGTCAGTGCGTCGCGGCCTGCCCGAAGAAGTTGATTAACCTCATCCCGGACTCCAAGAAGGTACACGTCAACTGTGTAAACCGCGATAAGGGCCCCGAGGTCATGAAGGTCTGCTCAAACGGCTGCATCGGCTGCAAGATGTGCGAAAAGACCTGTAAGTTTGACGCGGTTCATGTGATTGACGGCGTAGCCAAGATTGACTACGACAAGTGCAAGAACTGCAAGATGTGCGCCAAGGCCTGCCCGAAGGGCTGCATCGAGCCGGTGCCGACCGAAGAGGAAAAGGCCAAGTTCAAGGAGATGCAGGCAAAGCAGGCGGCTGCTGCGAAGGCTAAGGCAGAGGCTGCCAAGGCTGCGGAAGCTCCCGCTGCGGAAAAGGCATCCGAGGACAAGTAATGGACTATCTGCATCCGATTTTGGATGACGCTGCTATCGCCCGCATGTCGAGCCTCGCGCTCGCCCATGTGGGCGATGCCGTTTATGAGGT
>DYCA01000064.1 GCA_019418305.1 Clostridiales bacterium | reverse complement strand
TTGTTACAATATATGCGCGAAACAGGGCGATTTGGCTTGAAATGCGCCGTGTGCAGTGTTAAAATAAATAAGCTGTATAATTGTCTGACCGTTTGCTGTTGCAATCAAAAAAAGACAGAGTTGAAAGGACGACTGACATGAATAACGTGTATGAAAGCCCGCTGTCCTCGCGCTACGCTTCGGAAGAGATGCTGTATGTGTTCTCTTCGGATATGAAGTTCTCGACTTGGCGCCGTCTGTGGGTGTCGCTTGCCAAGGCGGAGATGGCGCTCGGTCTGCCCATCACGCAGGAGCAGGTCGATGAGATGGAGGCCCACCTGACCGACATTGATTACGATACCGCGCGCGCACGCGAGAAGGAAGTCCGCCATGATGTCATGGCGCATGTGTACACCTTCGGCAAAGCCGCACCCAAGGCGGCCGGTATCATTCATCTGGGCGCGACCAGCGCTTATGTCGGCGACAATACCGATATCATCCAGATTCGTGAGGGTCTGCTGCTGGTGCGCAAAAAGCTCGCGGTTGTGCTGGACAAGCTCGCGCGCTTTGCGGACGAGCACAAGGCGCAGCCGACACTTGGCTTTACGCACTTCCAGCCCGCGCAGCTGACTACTGTCGGCAAGCGCGCGACGCTCTGGATGAACGAGCTGCTGATGGATTTGAATGAGGTTGAGTACCGCATCGAAAACCTGCGCATGCTCGGCAGTAAGGGCACGACTGGCACGCAGGCGTCCTTTATGGAGCTGTTTGACGGGGACGAAGCCAAGGTCAAGGAGTTGGAAAAGCGCATTGCGGACGATTTCGGTTTTGCAGGCGTCGTTCCGGTGTCCGGTCAGACCTATTCGCGCAAGATTGACGCACAGACGCTGGCAACGCTTGCCGGTATTGCCGAATCCGCGTCCAAGTTCGCTACCGACCTGCGGCTGCTTCAGCACCTCAAGGAAATTGAAGAGCCGTTTGAAAAGCATCAGATTGGCTCGTCTGCAATGCCGTACAAGCGCAATCCGATGCGTTCCGAGCGCATCTGCGCGCTGGCGCGTTACGTCATCTGTGACAGCCTCAATCCGGCCTTTACCTCTGCAACCCAGTGGTTTGAGCGCACGCTGGATGACTCGGCCAACAAGCGCATTTCTGTACCGGAGGCGTTCCTTGCGGTGGATGCGATTCTCAACATCATGATTAACGTGGTTTCCGGTCTGGTGGTTTACCCCAAGGTCATCCATGCGCATGTGATGAACGAGCTGCCCTTTATGGCGACCGAGAACATCATGATGGACGCGGTCAAGCGCGGCGGCAACCGGCAGGAGCTGCATGAGCGCATCCGTGAGCATTCGATGGCAGCTGGTAAGCGTATTAAGGAAGAGGGCTTGGACAACGACCTGATTGACCGCATTGCGGCGGACCCGATGTTCGGCATGACGCGCGAGCAGATTCTTGCTCATCTGGACCCGGCGGCTTACATCGGCCGATGCCCGTCTCAGGTGGACGAGTTCCTGAAGGAGTGCGTCCGTCCGGCGATTGCCCCCTATCTGGAGGGAGAAGAGGTTACAGTGGAGATCAACCTGTAAGCATGCGGCGCTGTGGTTGACTTTTCAGTAGTTTCGCAGTATACTACTTTAGCTGTGTAAGAAAACGAAGGAGGCAGAAAAATTGAAGAAAAGTGTGATTTCCTTCATTGCTGTCATGCTCTTGATTATTTTCCTGGGTGTGACCGCAGTGACAGGTGTGTATATTCCGGGGGGCTGGACGATGCCGTTCCGGGATACGGCGGCGTCCGATACCGTCGATACGACAGACACCACCGCGAATACCGATACGGCGGCGGATAACACCGCAGACGATACGGCAAACCAAACCACAACGGATGACGCGGCGACCGATGGTACTGCTACGGACGACACCACAGTAAATACCGTGGATGATACGGCTACGAATACGGATACTTCGGATGAGAATGTGGCTGCATCCATCAAGGCAATCATTCCGAGCGTGCTGGACACCGAAAACGGTATTCGTCTGGGCCTCGACTTGGTTGGCGGTTCGCGTATTGTGTATGAAGCACAGATTCCGGACGGCTATGATATGTCCAATCTGGCGGATGACATGAACTCGGTACAGAAGGTCATTCGTCAGCGTCTGACGGATAAAGGCTTTACCGAAGCGACTGTCACCCTGACAGGCGACAACCGCGTGACGGTTGAGATTCCGCAGATCACCAATCCGGAAGAGGCAGTACAAACGCTCGGCACGACCGCGCAGCTGCTCTTTATGGATGCGGACGGTAAGGAATGGCTGACCGGCGAGGACATCGCCAAGGCTTCCTATGGCTACGGCAAGCCGACTGGTTCGGAAGTGGCCGATGTTCACTATGTCCAAGTGCAGTTTACCAGTGAGGGCCGTCAGAAGTTTGCTGAGGCTACCGCATCGGTGGCAGCCCGTTCGACGGCAAACGGCGGCGACGGCACGAATCAACTGTATATTGTCATGGATGATCAGGTGATCTCTTATCCGTCGGTCGGTGAAAAAATCGACAACGATAGCTGTGTAATTTCGGGTAATTTCACCCGTGAAAGTGCGCAGGAACTGGCCGATCTGATTAACGCCGGTCAGATTCCGTTCTCGCTGACGCAGGTGGAGCTGCGTTCGGTTGGCCCGCAGCTGGGCGCGGACGCGATGCGCACTTCGCTGATTGCCGGCGCAATCGGCGTGCTGTTGGTATGCCTGTTTATGCTGATCGTTTATCGCATCCCCGGTCTGGTTGCCTGCCTTGCGTTGGGCTTCTATATCGTGATTGAAGCGCTGATCTTCAGCCTCATTCGCGTCAACCTGTCCCTGCCGGGCATCGCGGGTATCATATTGTCAATCGGTATGGCAGTGGACGCCAACGTTGTTATTTTCGAGCGTATCAAGGAAGAACTGCGCGCGGGCAAGACGGTCAAGAGCGCGATCGAGTCGGGCTTCAAGCGCGCGTTTACCGCAATTCTGGACTCCAACGTAACTACGCTGATTGCAGCCGCGGTTCTGTTCTTCCTCGGCACCGGTACGATTGTCGGCTTTGCGACCACGCTAGGCATCGGCGTTATCGTTTCCATGTTCACGGCACTGACCGTGACCCACTTCCTGCTCAACCGCATGGTGGACTTCCACATCCGCAGCCCCAAGGCGTACGGTCTGAACGACCATGCGCTGCGTCCGCGTTTCGCTGTTCTGAAGAACTTCAAGATCTTTGGCAGCATCTCGATTCTGCTGGTTTTGACCGGCTTGGTTTCGCTTATTCTGCTGCCGTTCGGTCAGAATTTCTTCAACCTGAGCATTGACTTTGCGGGCGGCACTGAAATGGAGTTCGCAATGCATCAGACGGTGGATCAGAACCTCCAGACCGAGATTGGCGACCTGTTTAAGGAGGTTACCGGCACAGAGGCTTCTTCCGTCACCTCTTCGGGCGATAACAATGAGAACGTGCTGATTCGCTCGACCTCGATTGATTCGCAGAAGCGTGAGGCCGTCATCGAAAAGATGACCGAGACCTACGGTTTAGCCGAGACTGATATCTACAACAACAACGACGTTTCTGCGTCGGTTGGTTCCGACCTGCAGCGCGCTGCGTTCCTGTGCGCGATTGTTGCGATTGTGTTGATGCTGATTTATATCACCATCCGCTTTGAGCTGACCAGCGGTTTGGCAGCGATTGTCTGCCTGATACACGACCTGCTGATCATGCTGTCGGTCTATGTCTGGCTGCAGATTCCGCTGGACACCAACTTCATCGCCGCGGCGCTGACCATCTTCGGTTATTCGATCAACGCGTCGATCATCGTATTTGACCGCGTGCGTGAGAATTTGCGCACCGCGCGCAAGGAGCCGTTTGAGGCAGTGGCGGAGCGCAGCGTATGGCAGACCATGGGCCGTACGATCAATACTTCGCTGACCACGCTGTTCACGGTTGGCATGATCTATATTCTGGGTGTGCCGTCGCTCAAGCAGTTTACGCTGCCGCTGATTGTCGGCATTCTGGCGGGCGCTTGGTCGTCTATCATGCTGTCCTCCAGCTTGTGGGGCTTCTTCCGCAAGAAGCTCCGCAAAAAGCGCATCTAATTCTGGATGAAAAAAGGCCGGGCAAAGCGCCCGGCCTTTCGTGATTTGTTTGACACAGGGAAAAAGAAACAGACAGCGAAGCATATTCAAGGCTAGCTTGTCTATCAAAGCAGAAGAAGGGAGAAAAGCCATGCGAATCGGAATGTCAACCGCGTGTTTCTACCCGCAGCCGCTGGAAGAGGCCCTGCCGATTATCGCCGGGCTGGGCGTGCGTGCGATTGAAATTTTTTTCAATACCGAAAGCGAATTTCAGCCGCGCTTTTATGAGGCGCTGGGGGCGCAGGCGCGCAGTCTGGGGCTGGATGTGATATCCGTGCATCCCTATACTTCGCTGATGGAAGGGATGCTGCTGTTTTCCGATTATGCGCGTCGCACAGAGGACGGACTGATGCAGTATCAGCGGTATTTTGAGTGTGCGGCAGCGCTGGGGGCGCGGTTTTTGACCTTTCACGGGGAACGCCATATGGGGCAGCAGGATGATCCGGCACACTGGGAGCATAAATGCGCGGTTTATCAGCGGCTTTGTGAAATCGGCACAGCCTGCGGCGTGATGCTTGCACAGGAAAATGTTGCATGGTGCCGGTCGCGCGACCCGGCGTTCATCCATGCTCTGTACCGCGATGTACCTGCGCTGCACTATACGTTAGATGTCAAACAGGCATATCGTGCCGGACAGAGCTGGAAGGCGTTTATGGATGCAATGGGAGAGCGGCTGGTCAACGTGCATATCAACGACTTCTCTGCTGAGCAAAGTTGCCTGATGCCCGGTGAAGGCATCATGAATTATGCGGATTTCTTCTCGCGGCTGCGTATGAAAGGGTATGACGGTCATACCATCATTGAGGTTTATCGAACCAACTTTGATGCACCGGAGGAGCTGGAACGTGCGGTGCGTACGCTGAGCCGGTTTGCATCGGTATAAAACAGGAAAAGAGAGACGCAGATTAGGGTGTGTCGATTGACTTTATACCACAAGCGGTGGTATAATAAGGGAAAATACAGGACTGTATACCGGTTTGCAAGGGGGAAACGCAATGAAATGTCCGTTTTGCGGGTTTGATGACAGCAAGGTAGTCGATTCCCGACCGACTGATGAGGGAACGAGTATTCGCCGCCGCAGAGAATGTCTCAAATGTCTCAAGCGTTTTACCACCTATGAAACCGTGGAGCGGATGCCGCTGATGCTGGTCAAGCGTGACGGTACGCGGCAGGCCTATGACCGGCAGAAACTGCTGGGCGGCCTCATGAAAGCGTGTGAAAAACGACCGGTATCGCTCATTCAGCTTGAGCAAATCGTGGATAACGTTGAGCAGCGTGTCTTTGGCTCTCTGGAAACCGAAGTGTCCAGCAAGGAGATTGGCGAACTGGTGATGGAGCAGCTGCGCAAGGTCGATGAGGTGGCCTATGTGCGCTTTGCGTCTGTCTACCGGCAGTTTAAGGATATCAACACCTTTATGGAGGAACTGAATACTCTGCTCAAGGATAAGTGATTTTGATTTCCTCCCAACCAAAACCGGCGAAAAATCCCCCAAAAAATCGCAGGTAAAA
>DYCA01000063.1:1414-5816 GCA_019418305.1 Clostridiales bacterium | reverse complement strand
GGCGCCCGTGAGGGCGGCCTGCAGTTTTAAGTCGGGAGGAGGTAAAACATGGCTCAGTTTAACAGAAACGATAAGCGCGAGGACGAGTTCTCCGAGAACGTAGTCGCGCTCAACCGCGTTGCCAAGACCGTTAAGGGCGGCCGTATCTTCAAGTTTGCGGCGCTGGTCGTTGTTGGCGACGGCAAGGGCACGGTTGGCTTCGGCCTCGGCAAGGCTTCCGAGGTTCCGGACGCAATCCGTAAGGGCATCGAGGACGCCAAGAAGAACCTCGTTAAGATTTCGCTGAAGGGCACCACCATCCCGCATGAGGTGATCGGTGAGTTCGGCGCGGGCCGCGTTCTGCTCAAGCCCGCCGCTCCCGGTACCGGCGTTATCGCCGGCGGTGCGGTTCGTGCGGTCGTTGAGGCTGCCGGCATCAAGGACATCCGTACCAAGTGCCTGCGTTCCAACAACCCGCAGAATGTTGTTACCGCAACGATGGAAGGCCTCAAG
This sequence comes from Clostridiales bacterium, assembly GCA_019418305.1. GTDB lineage: Bacteria > Bacillota > Clostridia > Oscillospirales > Butyricicoccaceae > Agathobaculum. Next base: position 5,324 of record DYCA01000063.1, on the reverse strand, counting down.
AGCCTGCGCGACGCTGCTCAGGTAGCAGCTGTTCGCGGCAAAGCCGTAGAAGAACTGTAAGAAAGGGGTAACTCACAATGGCTAACATGAAGATTACCCTGAAAAAGAGCCTGGTCGGCCGCTTGGATAAGCACATTGCGACCGCTCATTCTTTGGGGCTTAAGAAGATTAACGACGTAACCGTTCAGCCGGACAACGCGCAGACGCGCGGCAAGGTAAAGCAGATCGGTTACCTGCTCGAAGTTGTAGAGGAGGCGTAACCCATGAAGCTTCACGAATTATCGCCTGCCGCGGGTTCCACCAAGCCGGCCTACCGTAAGGGCCGCGGCGCTGGTTCCGGCAACGGCAAGACCGCAGGCCGCGGTCACAAGGGCCAGTGGGCCCGTTCGGGCGGCGGCGTCCGTCCCGGTTTTGAAGGCGGCCAGATGCCTCTGGCACGTCGTCTGCCGAAGCGCGGCTTCAACAATATTTTCGGCACCACCTACGCACCGGTCAATGTTTCCGCTCTGGAGAAGTTTGAAGACGGCACCGAGGTCACCGCAGAGTACCTGCGCGAGGCCGGTATCGTCAAGAATGCTCTCGACGGCATCAAGATCCTTGGCAATGGCACGCTGACTAAGAAGCTGACGGTTAAGGCCGCAGCATTTTCCGCGTCCGCAAAGGAGAAGATCGAAGCCGCAGGCGGAAAGGCCGAGGTGATTTAAGGTGTTTCAAACCCTTAAAAACGCCTGGAGTATGCCTGAGCTGCGCAAGAAGATCCTGTATACGCTGTTTATCCTGCTGATCTTCCGCTTCGGCTCGTGCATTCCCGTTCCGTTCATCAATACCTCGCTGCTGTCTGAGTATTTTAATCAGGCGGCGGTCGGCGGTTCGATGCTCGGCTATCTGGATATGTTCACCGGCGGCGGTCTGTCCAGAGCGACGATCTTCGCCATGTCCATCACGCCCTATATCAATGCGTCTATTATCCTGCAGCTGCTGACCGTTGCCATTCCCGCTCTCGAGCGCATGGTCAAGGACGGCGGCGAGGAAGGCCGCAAGAAGATCGCATCCTGGACCCGCTATCTGGCGGTTATCCTGGGCCTTCTGCAGGGCTTCTCTTACTACGCTTTGCTGCGCAATCAGGGCTTCCTGTCCAACACAGGCGCGCTGGCCGGCGCTGCAATCATCCTGACCTTTACCGCTGGTACCGCGCTGATCATGTGGCTGGGCGAGCACATCACCCAGAACGGCATCGGTAACGGTATCTCGATCATCCTGTTTGCCGGTATTGTATCCCGCGGCCCGTCGCTGCTGCGCACGCTGTGGAATCTGGTGCAGACGGGCAGTCAGGGCGTTCTGTCGGCTGTGCTGATGGTTATCATCGGTTTGGCCATCGTGGTGTTCATTGTGTTTATGTCCAATGCGGAGCGCCGCATTCCGGTACAGTACGCAAAGCGTGTGGTTGGCCGTAAGATGTATGGCGGTCAGTCCACCCACCTGCCGATCAAGGTCAATGCGTCCGGCGTTATGCCGATCATCTTCGCGTCGTCCATCCTCTCCCTGCCGCAGACCATTTCGATGTTCTGGCAGCCGGAGTCGGGTACGGTCGGCTATCACATCCTGAACCTGTTCTCGCAGGCTAATCCGTTCTATATCGTTGTTTATGCCCTGCTGATCCTTGCGTTTGCGTATTTCTACGCATCCATTCAGTTCAACCCGATTGAGATCGCCAACAACCTTAAGAAGAACGGCGGCTTTATTCCGGGCTTCCGTCCGGGCAAGCCGACTTCGGACTTCATTACCAAGGCGCTGGGCACGGTCACCTTTGTCGCTGCAATCTTCCTGGCAATCGTTGCGATTCTCCCGCTGGTGGTCGGTGCGATTTCCCCCACGCTGTCCAATGTGGCGCTGGGCGGCACCTCGGTCATCATCGTGGTCGGCGTTGCGCTTGACACGGTCAAGCAGTTGGAGGCGCAGATGCTGATGCGTCATCACAAGGGCTTCTTGGAATAATGCTGGAGGCGAATTAAAAAGTGAAATTGATTCTTTTGGGCGCTCCGGGCGCCGGCAAGGGAACGCTTGCATCCTATCTGATTGAAAAGATGGGCATTCCCAGCATCTCCACTGGCAATATCCTGCGTGAGGCAATTAAGAACAATACCCCCCTTGGCCAGAAGGCTAAGGGCTTCATGGATGCCGGCCAACTTGTGCCGGACGATCTGGTAATCAATCTGCTCGAGGAGCGTATCGCGCAGCGCGACTGCAAGAGCGGCTTCATCCTCGACGGTTTCCCGCGCACCATTCCGCAGGCGGAAGCGCTGGACAAGATTTCCGACATTGATTGCGCACTCTCCCTCGAGGTACCCTACGAGGTCATTGAGAAGCGTATGACCGGTCGCCGCGTGTGCCTGCGCTGCGGCGCCACCTACCACATTGAGGCGAACCCGCCGCGTGTGGAAGGCGTATGTGATATCTGCGGCGATAAGCTGGTGATCCGCAGCGATGACCAGCCGGACGTAGTCCGCCGCCGTCAGGAAACCTATCACGAGCAGACCGAGCCGCTCAAGGGCTATTATGAAGCACAGGGCAAGCTCAAGAGCATCGATGGTACGCAGGGCATCCGGGAAACCGAGAAGCTCGCGGTTGCCGCGTTGGGTCTGTAAGCTATGATACGCATTAAAACTGAGCAGGAGCTCGAACGGATGCGCGTTGCCTGCCGCCTGACCGCCATTGCGCGCAAGGCGGCGGCGGACGCCGTCCATCCCGGTGTCACTACGGGCGAAATTGACCGGATTGTCCGCAAAACAATCGAGGATGCGGGCGGCAAGCCCTCCTTCCTCGGTTATGCCGGCTTTCCCGGCAGCGCCTGTGTATCGATCAACGACGAGGTTATTCACGGCATTCCTTCGGCCACCCGCGTGGTGCACGAGGGAGATATTGTGAAGGTTGACGTCGGCGCCTATATCGGCGGCTTTCACGGCGACTGCGCCTGCACCGTACCCTGCGGTGAGGTCAGTGACGAGGCCAAGCGCTTGATCGAGGTGACCCGGCAGAGCTTCTATGAGGGTATCAAATTTGCCCGCGAGGGCTACCGCGTTTCGGATATCTCTGCGGCCGTGCAGGCCTATGTGGAGAAAAACGGATTTTCGGTCGTGCGTGCATACGTCGGTCACGGCGTGGGCGAGAATCTGCACGAATCCCCCGAAGTGCCGAACTTTGGCCGCCCCGGCCACGGCCTCCGTTTGCAGCGCGGTATGACCATCGCAGTGGAACCCATGGTCAACGTGGGTGTGTATGACATCAAGGTCCTGCCGGATGGCTGGACCGTCAAAACCAAGGACGGCAAATTGTCCGCCCACTACGAAAATACGATTGCCATCACAGATGGAGAGCCGGAGATTATGACCAATATCGACGGCGAGGTACTGTAATGGCAGAGACTCATACAGCCGACATTGTCCTGTCGCTGACCGGAAGGGACAAGGGCTTGCTGATGCTGGTCGTCGCGGAAGAGGGGGATTTTCTTCTGCTGGCCAACGGGCGCGGCCGTCGGGCGGAAAGCCCGAAGCGCAAGCGCCGCCGGCATGTCAGCCGCCAGGGCCGGTGCGATGAACGCACCCAGCGCAAGCTGCTGGAAAACGGCCGCCTGACCAACAGCGATATTCGTAAAGCGCTCGCCCTCTGGACGGGGGCGGAGGACGCAAACTGACCGAGGAGGGTATCCCATAAATGGCAAAAGATGATGTAATCGAACTGGAAGGTACCGTCATAGAGGCGCTGCCTAACGCGATGTTCCAGGTGGAGCTGCCCAACGGGCATAAGATTCTTGCCCATATCTCCGGCAAGCTCCGCATGAACTTTATCCGCATTCTCCCCGGCGACAAGGTCACCGTTCAGATGTCGCCCTACGACCTGACCCGCGGTCGTA
>DYCA01000063.1:0-1314 GCA_019418305.1 Clostridiales bacterium | reverse complement strand
CCCGGCGACAAGGTCACCGTTCAGATGTCGCCCTACGACCTGACCCGCGGTCGTATCACTTGGCGTTCCAAGTAAGAAAAAAGCGGGCGGAGGCGCGTATGTGACCCGAGCGCCAGCGGTCGCCGGTTTTCCGGTGTCCCATCCCACCAAAAGGAATGGCACGGCTCTGAAACGTGGATGAGGCTGCTTGAACAAATGCCGCACAGGCAAAGCCAAAATCGCAGCCAATACTTTGTGTATTGGCGAGACTTTTGGCAAAGCATGGTGGTATTTGTACAGCAGGATCGCCGCGGGATCAGGGGCGGGACATTCTTAACACATTGATGGAGGTAAAATGTCATGAAGGTAAGACCGTCTGTAAAGCCGATCTGCGAGAAGTGCAAGATCATCCGCCGCAAGGGCAAGGTTATGGTTATCTGCCAGAACCCGAAGCACAAGCAGAAGCAGGGCTAAGAGCCTAACGGCCTTATAGGGGACTTCAAAAGTCCCCTATATACGAAACCAAGTTCCTGTGAAACTTGGTTTCGATACCCGAATGACGGCGCCCAGGGCGCCTGAGTCGGGGTATGAAATGAACGGGCGAAGCTCGTCCATTTCATGGCAACCACCACGCGGTTGCCTGATGAAATGCGCCTGACGGCGCAACAGTACGAAAACCGGGATTGCCCGTTTTCGGATAAATTGCCGCGCGATAAGGCGCGGGATGATGGTTTACGTGAACACGACAAGCACGCACGGCGAGTGCGGCGCTGCAGGGGCGGAGGCGGTCCCTATACTGTGTTTGCCAACACGCCTCAGTGTAACAAATCGGAGGTTATAGAAAATATGGCACGTATTGCCGGTGTTGACCTTCCCCGCGAGAAGCGCGTGGAGATCGGCCTGACCTACGTCTTCGGCATTGGCCGCAAGACGTCCAACGAGATCCTCAAGAAGACCGGTATCAATCCGGACACCCGCGTTAAGGACCTGACCGAAGAAGAAGCCGCTAAGCTGCGTGAAGTAATCGACCGCGACTACAACGTCGAGGGCGACCTGCGCCGCGAAATCGGTTTGAATATCAAGCGCCTGGTTGAAATCGGCTGCTACCGCGGCCTGCGCCACCGTCGCGGCCTGCCGGTTCGCGGCCAGCGCACCAAGACCAACGCGCGTACCCGCAAGGGCCCGAAGAAGACCATTGCGAACAAGAAGAAGTAAGGAGGGGAACGTATAAATGGCTAAGGTACAGAAGAAGGGCGCGGCGACCCGTACGCGCCGTCGCGAGCGCAAGAACATTGAAAAGGGCGCGGCTCACATCCGTTCCTCTTTCAACAACAC
>DYCA01000062.1 GCA_019418305.1 Clostridiales bacterium | reverse complement strand
TGGACAGGAGCGCTGACAAAGCCGCCGGCTTCCGCGATGGGCTGTCCCAGATCCACGGTATCACCGACCGAAACGATCGGCTTGGCCGGGGCGCCGATGTGCATGGAAACCGGCAGAATGACCTGATCAGGCAGTGCCAGCTTCTCGATCGGCTTGGTGTTTGTCGCGGCCTTGTAACCCGGATCTGCATGAGTACCGGGGTGAATGCCGCCACGGAACGAATACACCATGTTTTTCACCTCTCTATTTTTTTGCGCAAGAAGAACCTGCGCCGAGGGGGCGCGGCTCCATCTTCATAAAGGAAGTTGTAAGGCCGTGCCTTGGGGCAGCCTTACAAAATAGATTATACTGTTTCTTGCACCAAATAAGCAAGTCCAAAACACAAAAAATTTGACCAAAAAACAAAAAATCTTTGTGCTGCTTGATTATCTGCTGGTATTTTCTCCACTCCTTTTGTGAACAAACTGTGATTTTACATTTTTCCACCTATCCCCAAATCCAAGAAAAGACCGGCGCGTTTCCGCGCCGGCCTGTCAGCCTTATTGCTTGTTTTTCGGATTTTCACAGTACATTTCGGTGTAAGCCGTGGCCGCTGGGTCTCCGCGCGGTGGCGTGTCCTGCGACCAGGGCGGCACAGACGCCACTGCGGCGGAATCGATATGCGCCGCGTCGTCATACTGCGGGAACGGCTTGGGCTCGCGTTCGGGCTTTCGTTTGTCCTTCATGCTGCGCCGCCCCCTTATACCGCCACGCGTCTGGCCATAAACTGGGCGGCGGTCTGGCACAGCTTGACCGTCACCTCGGTTGCCGACGTGCTTTCATCCTCGCTGACATATACCACGCAGCCGCTGACGTCCCCTTCGGTGATAATGGGTACCGCCACGACCACATTATAAGCGTCGTGATCGGATACCGTCAGCTCGGGTGCTTCGTCCACGCCACGCTCATAAACCACGCGCTGTTCCATCAGCTGCTCCAGCTCGGCGGAGATGCGTTTTTCAAGGATATCCTTTTTCGCGCCGCCTGCCGCGGCAATGACCGCGTCGCGGTCGCAGATTGCACAGCTCATTCCTGCTGTGCGGGCGAGCGCCTCAGCCAGTTCGCCTGCCAACGCGCCCATTTCCCCCATCGGGGAATACTTCTTGAAAATCACTTCGCCGTCGCGGTCGGTAAAAATCTCCAGCGGATCGCCCTCGCGGATACGCAAGGTGCGGCGGATTTCCTTCGGAATGACCACACGACCCAAATCATCAATACGGCGCACAATGCCGGTTGCCTTCATTTACGCGTTCCCTCCCATACGCAATTTCTGGTTGTACAGGTAGTATGACTGGAACGCGGCGCATTATACGGCGGCAATTCTGGCAATTTTTGACGCGCATAGGCAATTTTTGTCGTCAGCGGGCGGTAACGCAAGCCCCCGTGACGATGGCACGCGGCGCGCCGGTCAGCGGCATGCCGGTATACGGTGTGTTCACCGCTTTGGATTGATACGTTTGATATACGTTTTCCTGCTCCCAATCCAGCAGCACCAGACGGGCAAAATTACCCTCCACCACCGCGCGGCCGGTTAAGCCGTAAATCTCCGCAGGCGCTTTGCTCATTTTGTCGATGAGCTGCAGAGGCGTCAGCTGGCCGGTTTTCACCAGATAGGTATTGCACACGGAAAACGCAGTTTCCAGCCCCGTGATGCCGCTCGGCGCTTTGGCAAATTCGCGCGCTTTTTCCTCTGTGGTATGCGGCGCATGGTCGGTGGCAATCATATCAATGGTACCGTCGCGCAGCCCTTCTATCAATGCCTGTCGGTCGGCCTCCCGGCGCAGCGGAGGATTCATACGCGCATAGGTGCCGTGCACAGGTACGTCGTCCTCAGTCAGGCTCAGATGGTGCGGTGTGACCTCGGCATAGACGCGCGCGCCAAGCGCCTTGCCCGCGCGAATGAGCGCAACCGACTGCCCGCAGGAGACATGCTGAAACACCACGCGCGCACCGGTATCGAGCGCCAGCGCGATATCGCGCGCAATCATTGCGGTTTCCGCCGCAGCCATCGCGCCGGGTACGCCGAATTGCTTTGCCGCCGCCGAGCCGTAATTGACGCCGGGAGACGGCACGAGCGACGGCTCCTCCTCATGGAAGGACAGCAGGATGTCGCGCGCAGCGGCCTGCTCCATCGCCGTGCGGCACAGCCCCGCCGAAGTGAGGTTGATGCCGTCATCGGTCAGACAGGGCGCGCCCGCAGCGGTCAGCGCGTCAAAATCGGTCAGCTCCTGCCCTTTCAGGCCCTTTGTCACTGCGCCCGCCTGGAGCACCTCGACCGGGCAATTCTTCGCCTTGTCGGTCACATAACGGATGATTTCAGGCGTATCACAGGTCGGCAGCGTGTTCGCCATGCAAATGACGGTTGCGTAACCGCCCGCGGCAGCGGCCGCCGCGCCGGTCAGCACGTCCTCTTTTTGCGTCTGACCGGGGTCGCGGAAATGCACATGCCCGTCCACAAAGCCGGGCGAAACCGTCAGCCCCGCCGCATCGTATACCTCGCAGCCCGCAGGCGCGTCGATGTGCGGCTGCACCGCAGCGATTATGCCGTCATCCCCGATGAGCACATCGCGCGTCGCATCCACGCCGGTATATGGGTCCAGCACCCGACCGTTTTGAATCAGCAGCATAGAAAAACCTCCGTGAGATAGGATGTCCGCCCGCCGGGGCGGCGATTCTCTTTCTTTATTGTATCATGCCCCCTTCCGCGCCGCAAGGCATCCTCCTTTTCCGCGCCATCAGCCGCATATAAAACAGAAAAAGCCTGCGATTGCAGGCTTTTTCATCAAATCCGAGGACATGCGCCTCGGAATTTGATACAAGGAAGCGATTTTGTGTGCCGTATTGGCGCGCAAAATCGCGCATAGGCGATGTCCGCGCATCGCGCGGCAGCGCCCCTCGATGAAAGCTGTACGCTTTCATCGAATCACTCACATTTGGTGGTCCAGCGTCACAACCGGATTATACCGCGTGTCAATCTCCTTGAGCCGGTCGTAAATCTGCATCATCAGCTCACGCTTGCCCTTTTCATCATAGGTAAACGGCACAACCACATCGAAAATCAGATTGATTTGCCGCTCCCCATCCACCACGCGGAAATCGTGCATGGACAGATTTTCGTCAATACCCCGCAGCACACTATCCACCTGCTCGCGCAGCGCGGCGACATGCTCGTTGTTCACGTCAATCGGGTCCATATGAATGACCAGATACACGCCCGTGCGCTGCCAGACGCGCTTTTCCGCTTCGTCGATCACCTCATGCACCGCGACAAAGTCCGAGTCGCTCGGCACCTCGGCATGCAGCGAAGCCAGCGAACGGCCCGCGCCGTAGTTGTGAATAATCAGGTCGTGCACACCGACAATATAATCAGATTCCCGCACAATCTCCTCGATGCGGCGCGCAACCTCCGGGTCAGCCGCTTCGCCGAGCAGCGGCGCAACCGTGTCGCGCACAATGCCGATGCCTGCCCAGAGGATAAACAGCGCTACCAGCACGCCGACATAGCCGTCCACCGGCAGGGTGGTGAAGCGGCCCGCAATCATGCCGATGACCACCACCGAGGTGGTAATCACGTCGTTACGGCTGTCCTGTCCCGCCGCCATGAGCACCGGAGATTCGATCCGGCGGCCAATGGAGGAATTAAACGCGCCCATCCACAGCTTTACCAGCATGGATACTGCCAGAATCACCAGCAGCACGACCGAAAACGCCACCGGTTCGGGGTGGATGATGCGATCGAACGAGGTCTTGAGGAACTCAAAGCCCACCAGCACGATGATAAACGCCACAATCAGGCCCGCGATGTACTCCGTGCGGCCGTAGCCAAACGGATGCTTTGCATCCGGCGCCTTGCCCGACACCTTAAAGCCCACAATCGAAATCAGACAGGACAGCCCATCGGACAGATTGTTGAATGCGTCCGCTGCAATCGATATCGATCCGGTCAGCAGGCCGATTACCAGCTTGAGCACAAACAGAAACACGTTGCACGCAATGCCCACCGCGCCGGACAAAATGCCGTATCGCTCACGCACGCGCGCATCCTTTGTATTATCCGCATCATGGATGAACCAACGGACCAATGCTTTGGTCATAACAATCCCCTCGAATACAAAATGTTATAAATACCAATCAATATTGCAATCTGCAATACCATAATCGCCGGAATGCCCCACATAAAACTGCGGTGGAGCGTTTTATGACGAATGAGCAGCATGGTCAGGTACACGCCCGGTCCGCCGCCGACCAGCGCCCAGAAAAACAGCGTGCGCTCGGGCACACGCTGCCAGCCGCTGCGTGCAGCAAGTTTGTCATAAATGCAGACGGCCGCGCCAATCACGCTGACCGCAATAAAATAGTATAATACGCGCTGCACGTCCGGCATGCCCTCCTCCGGCGAAATTTTCTTTCTATTGTACCACAGTCTGGTGCATATCGCAATTCGAAGCAAAAAAAGTAGCCATCGCTAACGCAATTGCGACCAAAATGCGAAATCCCACCCAAGCACGTTGTCTTGAGTGGGATTTCCCATAAAAAATGAAAAGAAATGAAGAAATAAACTGGGTTACTGTGTATAGGATATATTGCCGTTTTTATCGCAGGTCATCGTAATGGTATAGGTTTTGCCGCCTGCATAATTGAATGTGCATTTGCCCTTTACCGATGCGCCCGTGCACCACGAATCACCGGAATATCCATACGACGAGGAGGCAGACCAGCTATCTGCTACGGCCTTCGCCCGTACCGTATCATATTGAAACGTCCCATTCAAGTAAAAGGTTCCAATATAGGTGCTTCCGTGGTAGGCGTCGGCTTTGCGGGTAATCGATTTTTCGTAAATGGTGAGCGGCGATGGGGTATCGACAGTGGATACCTTCAGGTAATATCCATCGCCATAATCAACGATTGTAAAATCATCCTCATTTGCTGCAAACGCAGGGATTGTCAAAGTAAACAGCATCAGTACGGAAAGAACTGCTGTAATAATTTTTTTCATATAAACCACCTTGCTAATCTTCTAACATTCCATCAGAAACAACACGATTGGTTGATGATGTAGTTTGTTCCTTGACATAGAAGTCATTACGCATTACTTGCTGTGAATGAATATAATACGCAACGAACACCAGTGCAATCACCAGCGGAATCAAAATGAGCAATCCAAGCGCCAAGCGACGCTTACGACGCGCACAGGCAATCTCCGATTCGCTGATAGTTTCCATCAGCTGCTCCGCTGTCTGCTCCGGCGTTCCGATTTTTACGCATAACTCCTCATAAGACAGCATGGGATAAGCCAATAATTCCTGTTGCAGCCCGTCCAGCAATCTGGAACTGGTTGCTCCGGAACAGATCAGCCTGCGGGAAACCGCGCGCACATAACGGTGCACGGCTTTTGCTGCCGTCATACTTTATCCTCCCCACTGACACGACGAATCTGCTGTACCGCTTGGGACATCTTATCGTAAACATCCTCTATCTGTTGCAAATACGTTATCCCATCGGGGGTGATTTCGTAATATTGGCGGACACGGTTATCGTCTGAAATTGCTTTTTGGCCTTCGCGCACAAACCCCTGTGATGAAAGGCGATAAATAACCGGATAGAGCAGCGAAATAGCGTATTGGCCGGCGCTGCGCTTTTCCAATTCATGTGCCATTTCATATACATACATTGGCCGCTCGGAGAGCAGCAAGAGTACAAGCAGCGGATTGACTGCACGTTTAAAGTAATCCTCGAAGGAGTGGCCGCTTTCCTTGGTGGATTTGCTTTCTTTTTTCATGATGCCACCAAACATGTTTGTTGATATTATACTAACAGCTTGTTTTTATCTTGTCAATATTTAGTATTGCTAAATATATAAAAAATTTGTATCATAA
>DYCA01000061.1 GCA_019418305.1 Clostridiales bacterium | reverse complement strand
ATATAATAAAAAGGAAAATAAAAAAACATGGTGCGGCGGTTTGCTCTGCTGCACCATGTATGTTTGTGCAAAAGGAGTTTCCCTATGACAGTTGAACAAATTTTGAAAATGCGTCAGGAAGCCAGCGGTCTGAACAAACTGATGCATATGCGCGTTATCACGCTGGACAAGGACGGCGGCGCAACCGTTGAACTGGAACTGACCGAAGAGTTGCTCAACCCGCTCGGCATGGCGCACGGCGGTACTATTTTTACCCTGTGCGATATTGCGGCTGGCTCGGCTGCGGCCTCACATGGACTCGTTGCCGTGACGCTAGACAGCAATATCCATTACTATCGTCCCGGCCGTCTGGGCAAAACGCTCACCGCCGTCGCTTATGAGCGTAAACGCGGCAAGAAAACTGCGGTTTATATGGTTGAAGTGCACGATGACGAACACAAGCATATTGCAGACGCGGTTTTCACCATGTTCTACACCGGCCAGACACTGGAGGATATGCGACATTGAGCGGCGTGACCCCTGCTATTGTCGCCCCGCTTCTAAGCTGGTATGACCAAGACCACCGCGATTTGCCATGGCGCGCGCAGCCTACGCCCTATCGCGTGTGGGTCAGCGAAATCATGCTCCAGCAGACGCGCGTGCAGGCTGTGCTCGGTTATTTCTCCCGCTGGATGCAAGCGCTGCCCGATGTTCGTGCGCTGGCGACCGCAGATGAATCCGTCTACCTCAAGCTATGGGAGGGTCTTGGTTATTACAGTCGCGTGCGCAACCTGCACCGTGCTGCGGTCGAGATATGCGAGAAATACGGCGGTGAGCTGCCCGCTGATTACGACGCGTTACTCTCACTCCCCGGAATTGGGGAATATACTGCCGGTGCAATCGCATCCATAGCCTGCGGCATTCCCGTCCCTGCGGTGGACGGCAACGTACTGCGCGTCGCCGCGCGGCTGGATAACGACTTCACCCCCATCACGGATGCTGCGTTCAAAAAGCGCACCCGCTCGCGTTTTGCCGCGCTGATGCCGACTGACCGTCCGGGCGACCTCAACCAGTCGCTGATGGAACTGGGGGCAATGGTCTGCCTACCCAACGGCGCACCGCTGTGCGACGACTGTCCCGTGCAGCATCTCTGTCTGGGTTATCATCACGGAAACGCTGCCCTGCTGCCGATGCGCGCGGCCAAAAAGGCACGCCGCATCGAAAACCGCACCGTTCTGCTGCTGCGACATGGCCCGCTCGTCGGACTGACGCGCCGCCCCGCCTCCGGCCTGCTTGCCGGTCTGTGGGAACTGCCCGCGCTGGACGGTCATCTCTCGCCGGACGAAGTGCGCACTGCCCTTTCCGCACGCGGCTGGCAAGTGACCAACATACTCTCCCTACGCCCCGCCAAACATGTATTCACCCATGTGGAATGGCACATGACGGGGTATTATATTGAGCTGGCAAACCAACCGCAAGCACTGACCTTTGTCAGCCCGTCCGCTCTGCGCGCGGAATATGCGCTTCCCAGCGCGTTCCGTGCGTTCCTTTCTGTCATAGAGGAGGAAACATGAATCTCCAAACCGTTGTCCATACCATCCCGCCGCTGTATGACAGCCATTCACGCGTGCTGCTGCTCGGCTCGATTCCCAGTCCGAAATCGCGTGAAATCGGCTTTTTTTACGGTCATCCGCAAAACCGCTTCTGGCGCGTGCTGGCTGCCGTGCTGGGCGAAGAAGTGCCCCAGACGATTGACGAGAAGCGCGCCATGTGCCTGAAACATCATGTTGCGCTGTGGGACACCATCGCCCGCTGTGACATCGCAGGCGCGTCCGACACCAGCATCCGAAACGCCGTGCCAAATGACATCGGCAAACTCGTGCGGGAAAGCGAAATTACCCGCATTTTTGCCACCGGCGGCAAATCCGCCGAGCTGTATCGCAAGCTCATCGAGCCGCAGCTGCATATTCCAATCACACAGCTTCCCTCCACCAGTCCGGCCAACGCAGCATGGTCACTCGAACGACTGATTGAAGCCTATCGCGTCATTTTATAGAAAGAGGGGCGTATCACAAACGAACAAGGAATTATTCCCAAACGCCGCACTGAAAAAACTAATCTGGCCGCTTGTACTGGAACAGGTGCTGTCCATCACAGTCGGCCTTGCCGACACCATCATGGTATCCTCCGTGGGAGAAGCGGCAGTATCCGGTGTGTCGCTGGTCGACATGTTGAATGTATTGATTATCAATATCTTTGCCGCGCTTGCAACCGGCGGCGCGGTTGTTGTCGCGCAGCTGCTCGGCGCCCGGCAAAACCGGCGCGCATGCAATGCCGCACGGCAGCTCTATTTTGTGGTTGCCTGTATCTCGGTTGCATTGAGCGTACTGGTCATGCTGATACGCGCACCGCTGCTTCGGCTGCTGTTCGGTTCTATCGAACCGGATGTAATGGATAGTGCGCTCACCTATCTGACAGTCAGCGTGTTCTCATACCCGGTGCTTGCCATTTATAACGCCGGTGCGGCATTGTTCCGCGCGCAAGGTAACTCCCGCATTTCCATGTTGATTGCAGGACTTATCAATATTGTCAACCTCATCGGCAACTCTGTTTTGATTTTCGGTCTCCGGCTTGGAGTGGCGGGCGCCGCCCTGTCCTCTGTGTTTTCGCGTGGAGTGGCAGCCGTTGTCATCACCGTGCTGCTTATGCAAGCGGAACACATCGTCAGCCTGCGACGCGGCGGCCATTTCCGTCCGGACAATACGCTCATCCGTCGCATTTTGCAAATCGGTATACCGAACGGATTGGAAAACAGCTTGTTCCAGTTAGGGCGCATTCTGGTTGTCAGCATGATTGCGCTGTTCGGCACTACGCAAATCGCTGCGAATGCCGTGGCAAACAACCTGGATGCAGTCGCCTGCATTCCGGGACAGGCGATGAACCTTGCCATCATCACGGTCGTCGGCCAGTGTATTGGCGCTGGCGATATCGAACAGGCGCGCCGCATGGCAAAAAAGCTGATGAAAATCACGTATCTGATTCTCGCCAGCTGCTGTCTGGCAACCATTCTTGTCACACCGCTGGTGCTGAAAATATACAGTCTGTCCCCCGAAGCACTTGCACTCGGAAAAACGCTTATCCTAATCCATAACTTCTGCGCCATGCTCTTCTGGCCGCTGTCCTTCACGATGCCGAACGTATTGCGCGCGGCAAACGATGTGCGCTATCCTATGGTGTGCTCCATCGCATCCATGATGCTGCTGCGGCTTGGCACTGGCTACGTGCTTGCCGTACTGTTTCAGATGGGCGCTATTGGCATCTGGATTGCGATGGTTGGCGACTGGCTGTGCCGCGGCATCCTGTTTACGCTGCGCTTTGCCAGCGGACGCTGGCTGCGCTTCGTTCCCGGTTTCCAGCTGGTTGCGCAGGGAGAAAAACGATAACCGTATCACAAAAAAGGAGAACCCTTCGGTTCTCCTTTTTCTTTTGCAGTTGAATTACAGAATCCATTCTTCCTGTTTTTCTTCGCCGCAATAACGGCACAGCGTCTCGCGGATGGCGCGCGGCCCCTTGTTCAGTTCATTGAACATGCGCACGACCGTCTCGCCCACACCAATCTCAAACAGGTTGACGCCGAAGTAGTAACGATTGGCCAGCAGCGGATACAGTTGCTCCTCGGACACCTCATCTCCCAGCTTGGGATTGCCCATCAGTGAGCGGATATGATCCAGATTGGAATCCGGGCTGAGCTGAAACGCTTCTCCCCGGTCATCTACGCCAACCAGATAGCGCAGCCAGCCCGCCAGCACCAGCGGAATATACACCAGCTTGGTCGCACGGTGTGCGGGCAGCGTCGAATTATAATACGCATACAGCGTCACGCCGAAGCGAGGTGCAATCTTGCGCGAGGTATCGGTTGCAATACGCTGGGGCGAATCCTGCAGGAACGGATTGGGATAGCGTTCGCCCAGCACCTCATGGAGGAAGGAAACCGGGTCAATCACACCCGGGTCGGCAACCATCGGCATAGCCTCCTGTTCACTCATGCGCGTGACCAGATTGACCAGCTCTTTGTCCTTCATTTCCGCACTGATTTGCGTATAGCCCAGCATACAGCCATATACGCCCAGTGCAGTATCCATCGGGTTCATGCAGGTGCTGACCTTCATCATTGCGGACTTTTCCACGATATCACGGCGGGTCAGAATAACGCCGCACTGCTCGAGCGGCGGATGACCGTTCGGGAAGGCATCCTCTATCAGCAGATAGTGCGGGCTTTCCGAGTTGACATAAATCGCTGCATAGGTGCCCTTTTCCGTCACAAACGGACGGGCATTCTGCAAGCCGTCCTCCTCCAGCTTATCCGCAATGCGGGTATCCGGATGCGGGGTGATTTTGTCAATCATGGACAGCGGATAGGTGTTTTTCTTAAGCAGGTACGAATACTCGTCCTCAGTAATATACCCCTTTTCCTTCCATGCCTGCGCCATATATCGCACAGCACGTTCCAGCCGAACGCCGTTATCCTGACAGTTGTCCAGTGAGACGAAGGCCAGCGGGGGCATGCCTGCACGGCAGCGCGTGAGGCTGAGTGCTGCGAGCTTGCCAAAAAACGATCGACAGTCCTCCGGCCCATTGTCACGGTCATGTGCATACTCTGGCAGGAACTCATGGGCATCGTCTTGAATCACATATCCTTTTTCCGTCAGAGTAAAGCTGACCATCTGCAGAGACGGCGCAAGAAAAATCTCATTCAAACGCGCTCTGTCCTCGCTCAGTTTGAGGCTTTCGGTGACCGATGCGATAACCTCTTTGTTGATGGTACCGTTGGAATACAGCGTTACAACCAGAGAAAGATGGTCGCAGGCGCGATAGCACCGGTCAATCAGCTCTTCGTCATAACCGTCGCAGCAGATGATACCCGTTTCAGACAGGCCTGCGGTTAACATACGCTGTGCCAACACAGCAGGAAACGCCCGGAACAGATTTCCTGCGCCAAAATGCAGCCAAGTCGGCGCGCTGCGGGTAGCATCGCGCACCGCGTCGATATCATATTGCGGCAAGCGGTAACCCTTCCAGGACGCGTTATGTTTGATGCTTTCTTTTGTCAATTTCATAAAGCAGTCACTTCCTTTCAGCGAACGGAGTACGCCGTTCATTCCTATCGTATATAGTATACCAAAACTTTGCCGCGTTGCATAGGGAAAATCGGAAATCTCTACAAAAACTAAGCCGTGCCGCCGAAAAAAAGCCGCCCGGCAATGCCGGACGGCAGAAAATCAGGTTATAAGCTGTTGTTTTTAGCGGCATGCTTGGTTTCAACTGTGCCCGGCAGCGCGTAATACAGCCGCAGCACCAGCTTCATACCAAAATACAGCAGCGCCGCTTCAATCGGCAGCATCAGCAGGTTTTTCGGCACACGCAGCGCAAGCAGCGCGCTCATCGCCTTGCCTCCTGTCATGGTCAGCCACAGGGTATTCAGGCCGATATTGCAGAACAAATTGATGCACGCCTTTGCGCCCACTGCACGCCAGACCGAGAGCTTGCGCGGATACAGCCACAGCCCCCAGAACAGCCCTCCGACGATTGCTGTCAGCGTATAGCCCGGGAAATACGCACCCATAGTCAGGTTGCCCGCAAAGTAACCCAGCACATCGGTACACACGCCCGCCATCATGCCGACCACCGGCCCGAACAGCATACCGACCGCTGCATTGCACAAAAAGCCGAATCCAATGCGCAGATTGGGCGGCAGCTTGATGGTCAACCCAAGCAGGTCAAGCGCAATGTTGATAGCAATGAGCAGCGCGGTCAGCGCCAGACAGCGTGTGCTTTTGAGTTCTTTCAGGGAGCGGGAAAAAATATTTTCCTTTTTGGACATAGAAAAAGACACCTCCTAAATCAATTCATCTGTTGCCACAGCGATTTAGGAAATGCCTAAACAGTTGCAGCAGCGGG
>DYCA01000060.1 GCA_019418305.1 Clostridiales bacterium | reverse complement strand
AATTCATCTGTTGCCACAGCGATTTAGGAAATGCCTAAACAGTTGCAGCAGCGGGATGCAACTGCAACACCGCAGGGGATTTTCGTCCCTTTCGTCCGCTGAACAACTCCCCGTCTCAGCGGCACTTAACGCATTGCAGCCTACTCTGCTTTTTCCGTTTTCTATTGTATCATGGTTTTACGCCTTGTCAATACCAAATACCTGACGGATGGTGCGACACACACCATCCTCATCATTGGAGGGACAAATATGCTTGGCAGCAGCCTTGAGTGCTTCATGACCGTTTGCCATGGCATAGGACTCCCCTACCGCCTGCAGCAGCTCCAAATCGTTCATATAATCTCCAAACGCCATGCATTCATCGGGCGTGATGTGCAAGCTCTTGCACAGCGCGCCAATCGCCATTCCCTTGTTCATGCCGGGCCGCGTCAGATCCATCCAGTCTGCGCCCGAAACCACCAGCTGCGACGTCTCGGCAAATGCATGAAACGCCGGAATCAATACCTCTTCCGCGCGCCCCTTGCAATACACCGCCACCTTGCAGACCGGCTCGTGTCGGCAGAATTCCAGCAAATCGGGCACCTGTGTGCGCCGCACGCTATATTGTGCCGCATTTGCCAGAAATGCGGGATCGTCTGCGGTTTCATAAAATCCGCCGTGGCGTGCGGATACAATGGCCTCCACGCCCGGCAACGCGCGCACCAGCTCGATTGAACGGCACACCTCATCGGTCGGCATGGCCTCAAAAGAAATCATGCGTGCGCCGTCACAAACCACCGATCCGTTTTCGCAGATGTAAACCAGCTCATCAGCAATCTCACCGAACTGCTCATAAAGCGTATAATACTGCCGCCCGGATGCCGGTGCAAAGCGCACCCCCCGCTCCCGCAGCGTGTGAATCAGAGAAAACAGTCCTTCCGGCAATCGTTTTTGACTGTCTAAAAGGGTGCCGTCCATATCGGCGGCAATCAGTTTAATCGACATGGCTATCCGATTTCCTTTCCAAAGGCTCCAATCCCTTTACAGGAAGAGGCTGCCTACTTGATAAATCACCAGCGCCGCAAGATAAGCGAGTACTGTCTGGAACGCCGCTGCGCCAAATGCCCAACGCCAGCCGCCCATTTCCCGCTTGATGGTGGCAAAGGCGGACATACAGGGCATATACAGCAGTGTAAACACCAAAAACGAATACCCGGACAGAGGAGTAAACACGGTACCAAGCAGGCCGGACAGCATCGCACTGTCCCCGCCCGCGCCATACAGCACGCTCATCGTGGATACCACCGCTTCCTTCGCAACCAGTCCGGTCAGCAGCGAAACCGATTCCTGCCACTGTCCAAAGCCGAGCGGCTGGAAAATCGGCGCGATAAACGTACCAATCACACCGAGAATGCTCTCTCCGGCGTTCTGCGCCACAGCAAGCGAAGGCGTGAAGTTTTGCAGCAGCCAGATCACCACGCTCATCAGGAAAATCAGCGTACCGGCGCGCGTGATAAAGTCCTTTGCCTTCTGCCACATATTGAGTACCGTACCCTTGAAGGACGGCAGACGATAGGTTGGCAGTTCGAGTACAAAGCCTGATGACACTTCCTTGAAAATGGTCTTTTTCAGGATAAAGCCCGCCAGAATGCCCATCAGGATACCCAGCACATACAGGCTGATAACCACCAGACCCTGATGTGCGCCGAACAGCGCGCCCGCCACCAACGCATACACCGGCAGCTTCGCGCCACAGGACATGAAGGGCGTCAGCATAATGGTCATGCGGCGGTCGGCATCGTTTTCCATCGTGCGCGCTGCCATGACCGCAGGTGTGGTGCAGCCGAAGCCCATCAGCATCGGCACAAAGGATTTACCCGACAGGCCGATACGGCGCAGCAGCGTGTCCATGATAAACGCCACGCGTGCAAGATATCCGGTGTCCTCCAACACGGACAGGAAAAAGAACAGAATCACAATTTGC
Source organism: Clostridiales bacterium (assembly GCA_019418305.1). GTDB lineage: Bacteria > Bacillota > Clostridia > Oscillospirales > Butyricicoccaceae > Agathobaculum. The sequence goes on along the minus strand of DYCA01000060.1, from coordinate 4,102 downwards.
GGCAGAAAGCTTAAAACGCCGCCCACGCCGCCGATGGCACCGTCGCAAATCAGCCCAATCAACCAGTCCTGTGTATGTGCCGCCGTCAAACCATTGTGAATGGCAGGCGAAATGATGCCTTGAATTAAGTATTCCATCCCGTTGCCCAGCAGAGAACCAATCGGCCCAAACGTACACCAGAACATCAGGAACATGAAAAACGCAAAAATCGGCAGTGCCCATACGCGATGCAAAACAATCTTGTCGATACGCTCGGTGAGCGTCGCTTTATGTACCTTGGGTCGCTGATAGGCTGCGCGCACGACTTCCTCGATATAGTCATACAGCGCATCCGCCAGCACCATTTCCTTGTCCGTCAGATTGGCATGGCTCTGCATACCGGCCGCAATGGAGTTGATTTCCTCCCGGATTTTCTCCGGTATGTCCAGCCGATCCATCTGCGCCCACATAGCGGAATCGCCCTCCAGCAGTTTTGCCGCGTAAAACGGCAAACTGCACTGCCGCAGCGGCAGCGGCCGCAGCTTCTCTGCCGCATGTCGAATAGCAGCACCAACGCCATGTAGATACGGCGGCTGCTTATCCGGCGCGCGCATGTTATGCGCCAGTCCGTCCAGCAGATTGTGCATGTTCTCGCCCTTTTTGGCCGAAATCGGTACCACCGGAACCCCCAGCATTTCCGAAAGCTTATCACAGTCAATTTCAATTCCCTGCGCGCGCACATCATCCATAAAGCCAAGCGCTACTACCATCGGCAGGCCCAGCGCAATAAGCTGCAAGGTCAAATACAGATTTCGCTCAATATTCGCCGCATCTACAATATTTAAAATGCCGTCCAGCTCGTCCGACAGGACAAACTCGCGCGCGATAATTTCCTCCTGCGTATAGGGCGAGAGTGAGTAAATCCCGGGCAAGTCCACAATATCAATGCCCACGCCGTCGTGGCAGATATGCCCGGTCTTACGGTCGACCGTCACGCCCGGCCAGTTGCCGACATGCTGATTGGAGCCGGTGAGCCGGTTGAACAGCGTGGTTTTACCGCTGTTCGGATTGCCGATGATGGCAATGGTTTTTTTGCTGCTCATGCCTGTTCCTCCAGCACAATTTTTTTCGCTTCCGCGCGTCGCAGCGAAAGGCTGTACCCGCGCAGCCGTACCGCGACCGGGTCGCCAAACGGCGCAATGCGTTCCATCGTCACCTCCACACCCTTGGTGATGCCCATATCCAGAAAATGCCGTTTCAGCGCGCCCTCAGCCGTGATGGATTCGACCACACCGCTCTGTCCCGGCTTTAAATTATTAAGAGTTTTCATAATGTTCCCCCGATGCCTTTATCCAAAGGCCAAATACATTTTTATTATAAAGTGGCAGTTAGCAAATGTCAACGGAACGGATACGCCGTCTCACCGTCCAAATGATACAAAAAGCGCGCCTGATGGGCGCGCTTTTTCGTCATCCGTAGATATGGGCTTCTTCTTCGCGGAACATCAAAACAAATACAGCCAGCAGCGGTGCGCAGGTCAGCAGCAGCGCCCGTTCTCCCAGCATATCGGTCAAACGCGCCCCCAGTGCCGCGCCTAAAATAAAAAGCAGAATGATCGAATAATAGTGCCGTGCTTTGCGCGCCGCGTTCGCTTCTCCCGTGTGGTGCCAAATCATCAGCTGCTCGGTGCCCGAACGCAGGTTACCGGTACACATAGTGGTGGCAAACGCACTGCCGCGCACCTTTCGGAAGGTTTCCACCTGCATGGCACAGACGAAGGAAATTACGGTATTGACTACCATATTCATCTGCTGCGGCAAAAAGGCCACAACCGCCAGCAGAATAATCTCCGCCATGACAATGACCTGCCGCCAATGCAGCATCGCATCCGATTTATCTTTGCGCTTGCCGCGCCGCTTGACCAGTTCGGCCGCGACCACGCCCAAGGCAAATGCCAGAATCGGCAGCAAATACGTCAGCGCACGCTGCCACTCCCCCTCTGCCAGCTTTAAACCGAACAGCACAATATTGCCGGTCTGCGCGTTGGCAAAAACGCCGCCGCGGCTGAGATATGTATATGCGTCAAAAAATCCGCCCGCCATTGCGAGCAGCCCGCCCAACAGCAGCGATTCGGACATCTGACCCTTTTCCTGTTGCATCTTTGCTTTCCATCTCCTTCATTTTCTTCCCCCAGTATAGCAAAAAAAACCGTCCGTTTCAACAACGGACGGTTTTTCCTTCATTTGTCTCCCGCAATCCGCATGCGGTTGATTGCCTTTTTCAGCTTGACCTGCGCAATATCATGCTCATGGTCGCTTTCCTTCTTCTGAAGGATGGCACGGGCACGCTCAGCGGCCTCACGAGCGCGGTTGATGTCGATTTCGTCCGCCCATTCGCAGGTACGGGCAAGCACCACCGTCTGCTCGCGCGACACATCCACAAAGCCGCCCGCAATCGCTGCAACGCGGGACTGCCCATTCTGAAAAATGGTCAGGCCGCCGATGCCGAGCGCCGCGGTGTACGGCACATGATGCGGTAAAATGCCAACGTCGCCCTGTGTGGTGCGAATGACGATTTGATCGACCTCATCGTCATAAAAGCAACGGTCAACCGTCAGCACCTTGAGATGAAAGGTAGCCATATTATGCCCCCTTCTTCGCCTTCTCCACGACCTCGTCGATGGTGCCGGCAAACAGGAACGCCGACTCGGGCAGATCGTCATGCTTGCCGTCGAGAATCTCGCGGAAGCCGCGGATCGTCTCCGAAACCGGAACATACTTGCCCTGGAAGCCCGTGAACTGCTCCGCAACATGGAACGGCTGCGACAGGAAGTTCTGAATCTTACGGGCGCGGGCAACGGTCAGCTTATCCTCATCAGACAGTTCGTCCATACCGAGGATAGCGATGATGTCCTGCAAGTCCTTGTACTTCTGCAAAATGGACTGCACCGCACGCGCGACCTCATAATGATCGATGCCGACCACGTCCGCGGTCAGAATACGCGAGGACGAGTCGAGCGGGTCAACCGCCGGATAAATACCCATCGACGCAATATCACGCGACAAAACGACCTTTGCATCCAGATGCGAGAACGTGGTCGCCGGCGCGGGGTCGGTCAGGTCGTCCGCCGGAACGTAAACCGCCTGTACGGACGTAATCGAACCCTTCTTGGTCGAGGTAATACGCTCCTGCAGTGCGCCCATCTCGGTCGCCAGCGTCGGCTGATAGCCTACCGCGGACGGCATACGTCCGAGCAGCGCAGATACCTCGGAACCCGCCTGCGTGAAGCGGAAGATGTTGTCGATAAACAGCAGCACGTCCTGCCCTTCCACATCGCGGAAGTACTCCGCCATGGTAAGACCGGAAAGCGCCACGCGCATACGCGCTCCGGGCGGCTCGTTCATCTGGCCGTAAACCAGTGCGGTCTTGTTGATAACGCCGGACTCCTGCATTTCGTTATACAGGTCGTTGCCCTCACGGGTACGCTCACCAACGCCGGTGAATACCGAAATACCACCGTGCTGCTTGGCGATGTTGTTAATCAGCTCCATGATGATAACCGTCTTGCCGACGCCTGCGCCGCCGAACAGGCCGATTTTACCGCCCTTGGCATACGGCGCAATCAGGTCGATGACCTTGATGCCGGTTTCGAGGATTTCCGTCGTGGATTCCTGCTCCTCATAAGAAGGAGCGGGACGATGAATGGGCCAGCGCTCCTCGCCCTCAACCGGCGGCTTGTTGTCCACCGGCTGGCCGAGCAGGTTGAAAATGCGGCCCAGATTCTTGTCGCCGACCGGGACCGTAATCGGTCCGCCGGTATCGACGGCCTTCATGCCGCGCACCAAACCGTCCGTAGACTCCATCGCGATGCAGCGCACGGTATCCTGACCGATGTGCTGCGCAACTTCGACCGTTACGATACAGCCGTTGTTGTCAATCGTGATGGCGCTCAGCAGCTTTGGCAGTGCGTCGGCAGCAAATTTGATGTCCAGCACCGGTCCGATAATCTGGACAACGGTGCCAATATTCTGCTCACTCATTGGCAAAACTCCTAATTCGTATCGTCCTATGCGCCGACCTCGCCTGAACCCGCGACGATCTCGGTGATCTCCTGCGTGATGGC
>DYCA01000006.1:8472-71913 GCA_019418305.1 Clostridiales bacterium | reverse complement strand
CAAGTTATCCGATGGCTGGGTTCAGCGATGTGCAGTCAGATGCTTATTATGCAAACGCACTGGGCGCCTTTGCGTATGGCGGCATCGTTGACGTGGATACTTCGTACTTCCGACCCTATGCGCCGATCACCCGTGCAGAGTTTGTGGCAATGATGTATCGGCTCGACACGACCGGCAGTTATAGTGGCTCGGCACGGTTCTATGATGTATCTCCCGAAATGCAGGATGCAGCGGCCATTGCATACTGCGCCGATCGTGGCTGGGTAAATGGCTACCCGGATGGCAGTTTCCGACCGGGTGGTTATATCACCCGCGCCGAAGCCGCAGCAGTAGTCAATCGGACGATGGGACGCACCATTTCGTCCAGTAATGTTTCTGGAATCCACTATACGGATGTACCGGAGTATCATTGGGCATACAATGAAATTCTGATCGCGTCCAGCTATCAGTGGTGAGCCTCTATGAGACCAGACAAAAATAATATGCCAAGCGCCGCCCTTTGGGCGGCGCTTGCTATTCCTGTGATATGGTTCGGTCTGCTATGCGGTGGTGCAGCTGCACCGGGCAGGACAGCAGCGGAATGGTTTGATGCCTTAACCCTGTCCATGGAAGATCCTCTGCGCATTACGATAACGGAATACAGCGTCAAGGCAGTACTGATTATCCTGCTGGTTTATCTGCTTTGCGTGTTCCTGTTCATCGACAGCCAAGGCAAGCGCCGACCGGGCGAAGAACATGGCTCGGCAAGATGGGGCAAAGCAAGATCGGTTTGCGCGAAGTACCGGTATCACACCAAATTCATGGAGCGGTTGAAAGAGCGGATATCGAAGATCGCGGCTTTTTTCCGTTCGCTCCCTGTGCGTTTGCATATAAAACGACTGACACCAGAGGAACAGGAGAAGATGCAGGTGGAAAAGGCATTGCGTTTGCCGTGCGATAAGAACATTCCCCTGACACAAAATGCTTGCATTGGTCTGGATATGCGCCGCCACATGCGGAATCTAAATGTTTTCTTGGTGGGCGGTTCCGGTGCTGGTAAGTCTCGCTTCTTTTGCAAACCGGGCATCATGCAGGCGAATTGCTCGTATCTGATCTGTGATCCCAAAGGGGAGCTGCTACGCGACTGTGCGCCGCTGCTTTTCAAACGCGGTTATGACGTGAAGGTGTTTAACCTGAAGCCGGGCGAACGGCGGCGGACAAACACCTACAATCCGTTCCGATACATCCGGTCTGACGCAGACGTAGTGCAGATGATCACGCTGCTGTTTCAGGCTACGACACCCAAAAATTCACGATCCAACGATCCATTTTGGGAGCGTGCAGAAGAAACGCTTCTGACAGCCCTTATCCTCTATCTTTATCATGAGGGCGCGGAAGAAGATAAAAACTTTGCAACTGTTATGTATCTGCTAAATAACGCACAGGTCAGCGAGGAAGATGAAAACTTTCGGAATCCCGTGGATGAACTGTTTCAAGAACTGGCAGCAGAAAAAGGTGAAGGGCATGTTGCAGTACAGTTTTATAACTCTTACAAGAAAGCTGCTGGAAAAACAGCCAAATCAATACTAATCATGGCTACATCTCGTTTGAAGCATTTCTTGCTTGATGAAATTGCGGATATGACTTCGACGGACGAGATGGATTTTGCGACGCTTGGCGAGCGCAAACGCGCAATCTTTATCTGCACGCCTGTGAACGACACGTCGTATAACTACCTGGTGAGCATGATGTATATGCAGGCGTTCCAGCAACTTTACGACTGTGCAGAGCAGAAGCATGGCGGCACACTTCCTGTCCATGTCCGCTTTCTGATGGACGAGTTTGCCAATGTTCCGGTATCGGATGATTTTGAGCATACGCTGTCTACTTGCCGTTCCTACAACATTTCCTGCAGCATCATTCTGCAAAACATCTCACAGATCAAGGGCATGTTTGAAAAAACGTGGGAAAACATTATCGGCAACTGTGATACATTCCTCTACTTAGGCGGCAATGAGCAGTCTACGCACAAGTATGTGTCTGAGCTGTTGGGTAAGGCCACCATCGACACGCGGACAAGCGGACAGACCAGAGGTAGTCACGGCTCTTACACACGCAATTTCCAGCAGACAGGCCGCGAACTGATGACACCGGATGAGGTACAAAGAATGGACAACAAATTTGCGCTGCTGTTTATCCGTGGTGAGCGCCCGGTATGCGACCTTAAGTACGATCTGCTGCGCCATCCTGCACTGGCACTCACTGCGGACGGCAAAGCAAAACCCTATATCCCGCCGGTACGGTTTGCCATCCGTCCCATTCCGGGATCTGAAAATAGATTTGACGGGAAAGAAACCGTATATGGCATTGAATTTGAGTATCTTTCTGCATAACAAAGAAAAGGAGACATGAAAATGAAAAAGCGCTTACAGAAATTGACCATGTTGATGTTCAGCAAAAAGGCATACGACCGCGCGCGGTCTATCTACCGCGTGGCGCTGTTGGGTACGACTATCGCAGCCTTTGCTATCGTACCGGCCTTTGCCGCAGATCCGTTGGCTGCAATTAACAGCCTGAGCGATTTCGTCTTTTCCATTATCAAGGCGGTCGGCCTGATTATTGCGGGCTGGGGTGTTGTCCAGTTCGGTATGTCGGTGCAAAGCCATGACCCGTCCCAGCGCACACAGGGCATCCTTTGTTTGCTGGGCGGCTTGCTGATCTACTTTGCCAAGGATGTCCTCGATCTCATCACTGGCGGCTAATAGGAGTTGATAAGAACCTATGTGGGCATTAGACGTATTGGAAGGCGCGCTTGGAACATGGAATGAATACATGGCCCAGATCTGGCAGATCGTTACGCTATCGCCAAAAGAATTTCAAGGCGGCGCGATCTGGCCGGTCATGGAACAGATATTTTCTGTTTTACAGGGTATTGGCTATGCCCTGCTGATCCTGTTCTTTGCGATGTCCTTTTTTAAGCAGACGGCCTCGTTCCGGGAGCTTCGGCACCCGGAACAGGTGTTCCGTCTGTTCATCCGTTTTGTTTTGGCACAGACAGCAATCGCCTATGGACTGGATATCATCAATTTCATATTCGAGGTCACAGGCGGAATTACAGAGAAGGTAGCGGCCAGCATGGGCGGGCTACATGAAGTATCAGCCACTATACCGGATGAGATACGGCAGGCGGCGGAAGAAGCAAATATCATACAGAGCGCATTTGCTGGATTAGTTGGACTGTTATTCACAGGAATCATCATAGGTGTTTCATTGGCCGTGCTTTTCACGGTATATGGCCGTTTCTTCCGGATTTATCTCTATGTCGCACTGGCACCCTTGCCGCTATCTGCTTTCGGTGGTGAATTAACAAGCAGACATGGACGCACCTTTATCCAGAGCTTTATCGGTGTTTGCTTGGAAGCTGCTGTTGTTGTGCTGGCCTGTATCATATACTCGGCGTTCATATCCAATAACTCGTTACCGTCTGTTGACTTTGGGGATGGAAGTATTGGCATGATGGTGAGCTATATGATAGGTGTGCTGTTTCAAATGCTTATCCTTTTAGGAATCATTAAAGGGGCAGACCGGATAATGAAGGAAATGTTGGCACTATAGAGGAGGAAATAATTTGGAATGTACCGTAAATAGGGAGATCCGGGACTACCGTGAAGGTGTCGTGATGGGCCTGAGTATGCGGCAGACCATTTGGGGCGGTGCAGCACTGGTGATTGCTGGTGCTGCCAATTTTGGCCTGCGCCTGTTTGTTGGCAAAGAGACGGCAAGCGTATTGTGCATATTACTGGCTGCATTGCCCGCTGCAATTGGATTTATGAGCTATCAGGGTTTGACATTTGAACAATTTGCACGGGCATGGCTGCGTACCAACTTCCGGCATGCTGGCTGGTATGTTTACCGGGCTGTGAGCCTGTTTGATATACTGCATCGTTCGGCATTGGAAGAACGGAAGCACCAAGAAAAAAGAATGCGAAAACTGAAAAAGGAGCAGAAGCGCAATGTTCAAAAGAAAAAAGCAGCTTAAAGAAAAACCGGCTGTGCGTCCGGTACGTGTGCCGCGCAGCGTGCAACAGACGATCCCGATCCGGCGTGTGTTCCCTGATGCGGTTTGGCAGGTAGGCAACACAGAATTCAGTAAAACATGGTCGTTTACGGATATCAACTACGCGGTTGCCAGTCTGGAGGATCAGAGGTCTATCTTGGATTCATGGGGGCGTGTGCTCAATGGGCTGGCAGCGGACAGCCGTCTCAAAATCACATTGGCAAATCGGAAATTTGACAAAGACTCGTTTTCTGAATCTATTTTTTTGAAGCGGAAAGACGATGGGCAGGATGATTACCGCGCTGAACTGAACAAGGTGTTAATGGATAAGGCCAAGGGCAGCAATGGCATCATTCAGGAAAAATTTGTGACGTTAACGGCAACCAAGAAAAATGTAAGCGAAGCACGGACTTTTTTTACCCGGGCAGGTAAAGGGCTGTCTTTGGGGATGCAACGGTTGTCCTCCAGCGTAAAGCCGCTGGATAATGTAGAACGCTTCCGCATCCTGCACGATTTTTTCCGTCCCAATCACCGCATGCTGCATGCCGACGTGAAAGAACTCATGCGGCGCGGACAGCATTTTGCGGATGTGTTCTGCCCGCTGGCGCTGCGGTATCACAAGGATTATATCGAAACAGACGGCGGTTTTGCTCGCGTATTGTTTGTAGAGGAATATGCGTCCAGACTGTCTGACGAACTCGTACATGACTTAATGGAGCTGCCGCGCCAAATGGTGTTATCCATCGACATTGAGCCGATGAACACACAGGAAGCCAGTAAGATGCTGCAAAAGCTGGCCATGCGTGTAGAATCGGATATCACGCGCTGGCAGACAAGACAGAACAATAACAACAACTTCTCTGCGGAAATCCCTTACGAATTTCGGCAGATGCGTGAAGTTGTAGCGGAATATCAGGATGATATCACCCTCAACGACCAGCGGATCATGCTGACAACAACGACGATTATCCATATGGCGGATACGTTGGAACAGCTCAATGCCGACACCGAAGCGTTACAGGCAACAGCTGGCGGTTTCGGCTGTACCTTGTCGGTACTGAAATACCAGCAGGATATTGGGCTGGATACGGTATTGCCGTATGGCCTGCGCAGTGTGGTACAGCAGAGGACGCTTTTGACCAAGAGCGCATCCATCCTGACACCGTTTTCTGCGCAGGAAATCCAGCAGACAGGCGGTATCTGCTATGGCAACAATGCGGTATCCGGGAACATGATATTGGCCAACCGTGCAACATTGCTGAACGGCAATGGTATCCGGTTGGGCGTGTCCGGTGCAGGCAAGTCGTTTTCTGCAAAACAGGAACTCATTCAGCTGTTGCTGTCCACACAGGATGATATCCTTATCCTTGATCCGGAGGGTGAGTTTACCCCAATGGTAGGTGCATTCAACGGAGCGATGATCGACGTATCCGGCTCATCTTCTGTTCGTATCAATGCGCTTGATATGGAAAAGGGCTATGCAGACGATGGCAAAGACCCGTTACCCGACAAGTCTGAATTTGTTCTGTCCTTGTTCGAGCAAATTATGGGTAATGACCTCAAGGCGCAGCACCGTTCTATCATAGACCGTTGCATCCAAAATGTTTATAAGCCTTACATTGGGAGCGGATATCAGGGTGACCCGCCGACACTGACGGCCTTACAGCATGAGCTGCTGCGGCAAGAGGAAGAAGAAGCCAAAGAGCTGGCATTGTCTGCTGAGCTGTTCATAACGGGATCACTCGGTATCTTCTCGCAAAAAACCAACGTAGAGCAAGATAACCGGCTGACCTCGTATAACATTCTGGATCTGGGCGAACAGCTTTTGCCCCTTGGTATGCTGGTCATCTTGGAATCCATTTATAACCGTGTTATTCAGAATTGGCGGGCTGGACGGCGTACATGGGTATTTGTGGACGAGTTCTCGATCTTCTTCCGCTATCCGTTTGCGACAAACTTCTTTTTACGCATGTGGAAACAGGTTCGCAAAAGAAGCGGCTACATGACTGGTATCACGCAGAATGTGGGCGAGATGCTGCAAAGCAAGGATGCGCGCTGGATGCTGGCTAACAGTGAATTTTTGATTATGCTGTCACAGTCTGCGTCCGACCGTGCTGATCTTGCAGAGCTGCTTCATATTTCTGATGCGCAGCTGTCCTATGTGGAAAATGCCGATCCCGGTTGCGGCCTGATGAAATTCGGCGGTGCATTTATCCCATTCGTAAACGACTTTCCGAAGAATACCAAACTGTACAAGCTCATGACCACAAAGCCCGGAGAATGGCAGTGATAAGCGTATGGCAATATACAAATATAAAACACCGCAGGTAAAGGCAACCTCCTCCAGCACAGAAAAATCTGCTGGAGGGGGTGAAAAACGCTATAATGGCAGCAGGACGCGGTCTGATGCAGAATTACAGGCGCGCACTGTTCGGAAGAAGTCTGCATCCGGTAGGCCGCAAGATGCAAACAAGGCGAAAACGGTTCGCAAAAAGCGTATCATGAAACATTACATGATTCGTAAACTCATTCGCCGGAAACAAGATCTGAAGGAGCGAAAAAAGAGCCAGGAACAAAACGGCCAACGGGCGGATGCAGCCGCTGTTAGTCAGGCTGAAACCACCATGGAGCGCGGCGCACAGGAAGTGGCAATACATACTGTGCGTGGTGCGTGGCGCACCGGCAAGGCTGCACACGCTCTATATGGTACAACACGTCAAAAGGTGACAGACACCTTGGATGCTCGTGCAGCAAAGAAGTCTGTGCGGCGCACAGTTCGGCGCTACATTGATGCAAACGGCAAGGTGCGGCTCCGCTATTCCTATCAGAGTACGCGGCAAAATGCGAATATACGCAGGACGCAGATCAAAAAACGCCAGAGGTATCGTCTTGCAGCCGGGCGGCAGCTCCGAACGAGACAACAGATGCAGGCGCGGAATCGAGCAGCAAGAACAGCGAAGCGTTCTGCAACTGCACAGTCGCAAACCTTATACAATCCAATGCGTATAAACAGTGGTCTGTATGGCGCAGGACGTCGGACAGCATCCATGCGGATAAATCGTGCGTCAATGCAGCTCCGTGCAGCGGGCATATCACCAAATACGCCCGCTGCATCCGTCCCCATGCGCAGAAGTACCGGTGTGCTGAAAAATATTGAGTACCGTTTACGCGCGAGAGCTGCTGGTGTTAAAAAGTTAAAGCGTAAACAGATGCAAAAACTGGTGAAAGGCGCACAAGGTGCAGCATCCACCACAGCTAAAAAAGGGATTTTTAAGGCGGCTGGATCTGCTATTAGCAAAGTTGCCAGTGCAGCAAAGGGGAAAATCGTGCTGATTGGTGCGGCCGTTGTTTTGGTAATGTGTATGATCGTTGCGCCGATCAGCATCATGGCTTCGCCGCTGGGGCTTCTGTTCGCTGATGAAATGAACACCAGCAATGTCAACATAGTGAGTGTCGGACAGGCATACATGATGGCACAGCGGGCATGGTCTGAGCAGGTGTTGAGCGGTGAAAACTATGACCGTGTGGAATACGAGGGTGCCTATGCCGACAGTGTTGAAGTATTGGCTGTGTTTGCGGTAAAGGTGACGGAGATTGACGGGCTGGATGCAATGACAATGGCTTCGGAGCAGTGTGCCATCCTGAAGCAAGTTTATATGGACATGAACCCGTACACCAAATGGTATACAAAAACGGAGGACGGGGATCGGATTCTGCATGTAGGAATTTCACGTCTGACGGCAGATCAAGCAGCAGATAAATATCACTTTTCCAATGCGCAAAAAACGATGCTACATGAATTGTTGGAAGATTATCGGTCTGAATTGTCTGCTTTACTTAATTCTGCGGGCGGAAAAGCCCTGTCCCCAGAGGTGCTGGCCCTTAAAGAGTTGGTAGAGAAGTATGCAAGAATGTATGGGATCTCTGACCATGTAAATACGTTGCTGGCTATCATACAGGTAGAAAGTGGCGGTCTGCTGGAGGATGTAATGCAATCCTCGGAATCTCTGGGTTTGCCACCTAATTCCCTGAGCAAGGAAGCCTCGATCAAGCAGGGATGCAAATACTACTCTGAGCTGGTACGACGGGCTAATAGCTTGGGATGCGATCTTGATTCTGTTATTCAAGCATACAACTATGGTGGTGGATTTCTGGACTATGTTGCGGCGCGTGGTGGCAAGTACAGTTTTGAACTGGCACAGGCGTTTGCAGAACAGAAATCCGGCGGTGTAAAGGTAACGTATAAGAACGAGATATCCATTGCAGAAAATGGCGGCTGGCGATACAATTACGGCAATATGTTCTACGTTCGGTTGGTTAAACAGTATAACGGCGGATTAAGCTCTGATGTCCAGCAGCGTATTGTTGCTATTGCACAGGATTATCAGAACTACGGGATCACGGCTCCTGCCGGATATTGCGAAATGTGGGCAGAGCAAGTGTACCGTGCTGCAGGAGTGCAGGTCAACAACTGGTGCTGTGCCGGACGCAACAGGGTAACGAACGTCGTAAGCACGGATAGCTCCAATATCCCCGTAGGCGCGATGGTTTATAACGACCCAGCGGTATACAACTCTCGTACAACTTGTGGTTGCGGCTTAAATGCTGGACATGTCGGTATATACATTGGTAATGGTATGATTATCTCTAATATTGGCGGCAGCTCCACGGATACACTGGAATCGTGGACCAGCTACTACGGCTTCGGCGGCTGGGGCTGGGGGGGCGCAGCTGTAAATTAGTTCCCTATTATCAAGACCGCTTTCGTGCGGAAATCTTAAAAGAAAAAGCGCCCGTCGTTCACAGCGTAAGCTGTGAGCGGCGGGCGCTCTTTTTGTGTTCCAATGGAACACATTGTTTTTTACCTATTGAATTTCCATTCTCGGTAATCGTCTTTACTGATTTTACCTTCGGCCAATTCTTGCTTGCGCACTAACCATTCATTCAAAAATTCATTCATGGCAGGCGAATTAAAATAAATGCCTACTGTATTGTTGAAAAATGAGAATGGGTGGGTGCCAGCACCATGTCTCATCTTAAACAAATGAATGAAATTGGGGTATTCCTCGTCCAGCCACAGCAGTTCGTACATGAGGTCTTGCAGCGAGCCGGTATTTTTAACACGGAAATTATTGGGGTTAACTCGTAGAACATGGGCAATCTCATCAAGAAGCTCTTTCTTTGGGGTACGATAGTTAATTTCATACTGCACAATCCGTTTATTTGCACCCTTTTCAGGAAAGCCGATAGCAATGCCCAAATCTGTTTGTGTCATACCTCGAAAATTGCGGAGCATTCGCATTCTATCTCCTACTGTCATGTACTGCACTTTTTTGTAAACCTCCATTCAGTGTTTCAGGCTGCTGATTATATTGATATCACAACCACTTTGTTATGAAGGCAGAAGTTATCTTACCTACTGAATTTCCATTCTCGAAAATCATCTGCACTGATTTTACCTTCAGCCAATTCTTGTTCATGAGATAGCCAATCGCTCAAAAACTTATTTATATCAGGTAACTCAAAATAAATGGCTATTGGGTTTGTGGTACTGTCAGCACTTTGTTTGATTTGAAACAGGTGAATATGTCCGGGGAATTCTTCGTTCATCCACAGCAAAGCATATATGAAATCTTGTAGCGTGCCTGAGTTTTCCATCCGAAAAAGCTCAGGATTAACTCGCAGAACACGAGCAATTTCGCCAAGGATTTTTTTATCGGGAATCCGATAATTATTTTCATATTGTGTGATTCGATTGTCAGACCCATTTTTCCCAAAACCCATTGCAGAACCAAGTTCTTTTTGCGACATACCTCGAAAATTGCGGAGCATTCTTATTTTTTCTCCGATTGTCATATAATCACCGCCTTTATAACAGTAAAGCAAAAGCTAAAATACAAACCATAGTAAAAGGTTTATTGTACCACTTCGGGCTGAGCATCTTTCAGATCAAGCTGGGGCTGATCGTCTTTCTTGCTTAATAAGAAATTCAGCTCGTTCAGGCGCGCCACCTTGATCTGGTACTCATCTTCCTGCGGCCACGGCTTATCCAAATCTTCTTTAGCACTGGCCAGCTGCTCCTTCAGGCGAGAAATGCTTTTCTCACATGAGGATATATTCGGCTCGAAAGATGCAAGGGCGTTACCGAGCCGCTGCATCATCCCTTGTGGCGTATTGCCGATTTCCACTTCACGCTTAGTTTTACCTTGTACCCACAATGCCATGTTTTTTAGTGCATCGCGTGTGAGGCGCACGTCAAAGCCGCAATAGCTGCCAATTTGTATGGAATCACTCCATGCAAGAGCATCGTCAGCACCGGACATGATTTTCTCTGCTTCGGTGTGTATCCGGTCAATCAGTGCTTGCCCAGCATCTTCTTTGCTCGTGAACGTATGTCCAGAGATCTCTGCACGGAAAGTATCGCCTACACTCTGCGCATGGTTTGCAGCAAATGTCGCACTGTCATGCTGTAATGCGGTCAGAAGATTTTCCTTTTTGGCGATTTCATGTGGCAGATTGACGTTGATATCATCTTGCAGCCGATAATGGTCATTCTTATATGCGCTGCGCAGGACAGACAGTTTATTCACATCCACTTCCAGCTCCATGCGTTCTTTGATTTTGGGATCACCGGCAGCAAGAGCCTTGATTTCGGCATAGGATAGAGCCGCATCATCCACATCCTCACAGGTGCGCGCAGGGTTTTTAGAGGTCATTACCTGGGCGATGAATTTCTGCTTGTTTTCAACGGTCTGCCAGTTATAACTGTCAAACGTGCCCTCAGTAGCATATCGGTAGATATCAACCTTGGAATTGGTGTTTCCTTGACGCAGGATGCGGCCTTCGCGCTGTTCCACATCGCGCGGACGCCACGGACAATCCACCTCATGCTCTGCGACCAAACGCGTTTGCACGTTGAATCCTGCGCCCATTTTGGCGGTTGAGCCGAGCAGGATACGGATCGTACCGGCATTCATTTTATTCCGCACCGCCGCTTTTTTCGTAGCCGTGTCTGCATCGTGGATATACGCAATTTCATCTGCCGGAACACCGCGTGCAATCAGCTTATCCCGAATATCATCGTATGCGCAGAAGCTGTTTTTACGTTGTCCTCGTCCGCTTGGGGTGGCAAGATCACAGAAGATTAACTGTGTGCTCTTTTCGGCCTTAGTCTTTTCCCAAATATCAAAAACATTTTGTACAACCATGTTCAGTTTGCTTTCCGGTACATCTGGTAGCGCGGGATCGGCAAGCCGCTGGTCAAGCGCCAATTTCCGTCCATCGTTGGTAATTGCCAGCATGTTATCCGTGTACGGATCAACCGCCCCGGCACGCACTGCATCCGCACGTTTGCCAAGTTGCTGCACCATGTCTTTCTGTTCCCGTGTCGGCTGCGCGATCTCATTATGATACTCTACGTCAGGCCGATCCAAATTAAGCATATCTGCCGTCTGGATATCCGCTGCTTGTTTCCATAGATTCATGAGTTCTGGTAAATTGACAAATTTTGCGAAACGGGTTTTCGCACGGTAGCCGGTTCCTTCTGGAGATAGCTCCATAGAAGTTACTGTCTCACCGAAACTCGAAGCCCAGCTGTCAAAATCGGTCATGCCAGTCTGTTCCAGTACATCATACTGAAGATAGCGCATCATGGTATACAGTTCAGACATGCTATTAGAGATTGGAGTGCCGGTAGCAAAAACGACACCATTATAATCGCTGAGGTCATTCAGGTATTCACATTTTGCTGCCATATCCTCGCTCTTTTGCGCGGCTGTTGTCTGGATGCCTGCTACGTTACGCATTTTTGTAAACAGGCCAAGGTTCTTAAATTCATCAGCTTCATCCACAAAAATCCGGTCTACGCCAAGCTGCTCAAAGGTTACGACATCGTCTTTTTCCTTAGCATCCATGAGTTTTTTCAAACGGGTTTCCAATTTCTTTTTGGAGCTTTCAAGCTGTTTAATGGTAAAATTCATGGACTTATCATTTTTGGCAGCAGTCAGGCTCAGTTCCAAATTATCGAGCTGTTTTTCAATATGGGCGCGCTCGTTTTCCGGTGATAGCGGTACTTTTTCAAACTGGGAATGACCGATGATGACCGCATCATAATCGCCGGTGGCAATGCGCGCGCAAAACGCTTTCCGGTTTTGCTTGGAAAAATCGTTTTCAGTAGCAACAAGAATGTGCGCGCCGGGATAAAGCTGCTGGAATTCAGCGCCCCATTGTTCGGTCAGGCTGTTCGGGACAACAAACATGGGCTTGTGGGCAAGGCCGAGCCTACGCAGCTCCATTGCGCCTGCTGCCATTGTCCACGTTTTTCCCGCGCCAACGCAATGTGCGAGCAGTGTATTGCCGCCATACAAAATGCGGGCTACAGCATCGCGCTGGTGTTTGCGCAAATTGATATTGGGGTTCATGCCCGGAAAGGAGAGGTAGTCCCCGTTGAACGTGCGCGGCCGTGTATGGTTAAAGCGTGTGTTGTAATAATCCACCAGCCGTGCGCGTCGGTCTGGGTCAGCGTATATCCAATCCTTAAATGCTTGCCGTAGCGCATCCTGCTTATTGCGTGCTTTGATTGTCTCTTGATGGTTGGGAATCCGCTTTTCTTGGCCGTCTATAATTCTAACATCAAAAATCTGGACATCACGCAAATTAAGGGATAGCTCAAGCAGCTCATAGCCATTGACACGGTTTGTTCCATATTTCGTATACGCAGGGGAATTGCGATCTCTGTCGATACTTTTGTTTGCAACATGCCACCGCTTGACAGCGTCGGAATACGAAACCGTAATTTTATCTGCTGCATAATAAGGTGGATGCAGTACTTCCCGGACAAATTGCGTGATATCTTCCGGCGGTATCCACGTAGTGCCAAGTCGAACGCTGATGTCCGCAGCGGTGAGCGGTTCGGGCTGTACCCTCTCCAGCATTTTTACATTAACCGAGAAAGTTGGGTCTTTTTCAGCATACTCCTTTGCAATACGCAGCTTTTCGCGGACATTGCCGGACAGGTATTCATCCGCGGGCTGCCAGCGTCCGCTTGTCGGGTCGCGGAATATCTGGCCATGCAGAGCGGATATTATTTTGTCCTGTGTCATGCCATCCAGCAGACCAGACATATAATCGAAGTCAATTGCACCACATTCCGCAAGAGATAAGCCTAATGCATCCTGCGGTGTATCTGCATGAGTAACCGCAATATGGGGACGGATCGTGCGTTGGGTAAAAATTGCACTTTTGCCCTTGACGTTCTGTTCATCGTCTAAATCCTCAAGGGCAAGCAAAAGTGGATATCCTGCATCATCATGAAATGCCAACTTGTTTCCGCGACTATGTAGATTTCCGTATGCAGAAACAAAGCGATCATAGAGCGAATTTAACTCTGTTTGGATTTCATGTAGTCGGTCATCGCTGCACCCGTTGGACTGCTCCCAAATCAACTGACGCGCAGTATCCCGAATCTTAATCATACTGCGTACACGTTGCATAGCGGTTTTGTTCAGATCAGCAAGGTGGATGTCGTCTAAACCTTTGTAACACAAGTTGCCATTATGGATGAAAAATGAGAAACTTTGTACTTCACTCGTAACGATATCTTCTGACGATACCGGAGATTGCGTAGTGACAGTTTCTGCTTCCTGCTGTGTGTTCCGATGGAACACATGCTTAAACTGCAAATGGTCAATGGCTTTGGCCAGCTGATCCGAAAGATTGGCACCAATTGTCGGTGCGCAGGTGGTATCATACCCGTACCGGGTGCTTTCCATCTTCATTTCACCCAGAATCATTTCCGGGTGGGAGATGAAATAGCTGTTCATTGCAAGGCCGTCTTGATTTTGCCCCAGCTGTACCCATTCCGGGTCATGCGCTGGCGGTGTTTCCCGTTTTTGCAGAAATATGATATCCGTTGTTACTTCTGCGCCCGCATTGGCTTTGAACGCATTGTTGGGCAAACGGATCGCACCCAGCAAATCCGCTTTCTGCGCAAGCAGGCGGCGCACATGCGTGTCTTTCTTATCCATTGTGCCTTTGGATGTGATAAACGCGACAACCCCATTCGGCTTTACCTTATCCAGCGATTTAACGAAGAAATAATCATGGATCAATAGATTATCTTTATCGTATCGGCTATCTGCCAGCTTATAATCACCAAATGGGACATTGCCGATGGCGAGATCAAAGGAGTTATCTGCAAACTGAGTATGTTCGAAGCCAGCTACCGCTATGTTTGCATTCGGATACAACTGGCGGGCAATGCGGCCTGATATACTATCCAGTTCCACGCCATACAGTTTACTGTCTGACATGCTTTCCGGCAGCATCCCGAAGAAATTGCCTACACCGCAGGACGGCTCCAAGATGGTGCCGCTTTCAAATCCCATACGGTTCACGGCATCATAAATAGCTCGGATCACCGTTGGGCTGGTGTAATGGGCGTTGAGCGTGGAGCTGCGTGCAGCGGCGTATTCCTCCGGGGTCAGCAATTCTTTCAGCTCGGAATACTCCGCAGCCCATGAGGTTTTATTCTGGTCAAAGGCATCCGCCAGACCGCCCCAGCCCACATACCGGGAGAGGACTTCCTGTTGTTCCGTCGTTGCCTGTCCGGTGGTTTTCTCCAAGTATTTCAACAGCTTAATTGCCGCGATATTGGTTTGGAACTTGGCTTTCGGACCACCTTCGCCCAGATGATCGTCTGTGAGGTGAAAATTCTTCGCGCTGCGGCGCAAATTATCCTTATATTCCTTGTAGGCAGCTTCTTCAGCAGCTTTGGAATTTGGGAAAGGTCGCCAGTCACCATTAACCTGAACATAAACAGGATGTTCGTATAGTGCTTCGTCAGTGGATTTCATCGGTTCGTCAGTGGTGGATTCCTCCAGTGTGTTCCCTTGGAACACATCGCGGGCTGGATCGGCAGCAGTCTGTGCGGATTCCTCCAGCGTGTTCCCTTGGAACACATCGTGAACAGGATCAGCGGCAGCAGTCTGTGCGGATTCCTCCAGTGTGTTCCCTTGGAACACATCGTGGGCTGGATCGGCGGCAGCAGTCTGTGCGGATTCCTCCAGTGTGTTCCCTTGGAACACATCGTGAACAGGATCAGCGGCAGCACTCTGCACGGATTTTTCCAGTGTGTTCCCTTGGAACACATCACGGGCGGGATCGTCAGCATGTTGTTCACGCAAGGCGGCTTGCCGCAATATCGGTAATACATTGCTGTATTTTGGGTACTGGTTAAGAAAATCAAGTAATCCTCCGTCGCCATCCCCGATATCCTGACGTTCGGTGAATGTCCTTCCATCTGGCATAACAATGGTGAATTTTGTTTTATCATATCCTAAAAAGCGGGCCAATTCAGGATCGTCCGCCGCGTTCCATGCTTCCCATGTTCCATACTTCTTCAAAGCGGCATTCTTGCCGGCGACTCGTTCATCGTCGGCCTGCCTCATCAAGGTGTCAAACTCATAGATGGAATACTGCTTCCCATCTTCAAATATGGGGCTTTCACTCCAGTTGCAGATTATATATGGCTCTTCGGCTGGCTTAGGGGGATTTACCTGTGCCTGCGCAGTCTGATCCGGGAAATGTCCTACGATACGGAGATACTTTCGCTCCTGATGATCGTAAACAGCAGCGCCATCATAGGCAAAACCATCGCTTTCCATTGTCCCGTCTACATAGCCCTGTGCCGCTTTTTCTGCATCCGACAGCGTTTGATATTCCTGTTTTTCGTCAAACCCATACTCGACCAGGTCATAGACCACCACTTGATACCGTGGGGACATACGATTTTCATAGTTGTCAATCGCTTCCTTGGTTAACCATTCCGGCTTTTCGGGTAGGGTATCATACAACTCCCGCATTTTTGCAATTTGCGCATGGACATTTCCTGCCCAAAGGTGCTTTTCGTTACGCTGTCCCTCTCCCAGAAAATACTCACAGTCTGCGCGCAGACGGTCTAAAAGCTGATAGTCAGATTGGTGATTTTGCGTTTCGGTAAGTTGATCCTGTTCGGTCAAAAAACTGCCATCACGGATAAGCTGCGCAATACGGTGCTGTACATCGCTCCAAGATAACTCTACATGCTCAGGGCTTCCAGCACGGACGAAAAATAAGCTGTTACTGTCATTGCCGCCATATTCACGGGATAGCCATACGGCAGTGCCTTGTTCCAGCCCGTGTTCTTCCATGTAACGGACAACGGCATATTTGCTTTTAACATCGCCGTTCCATGTACGAATGGCATTGTCGATATCATCCTGAGAAAGAGGACGCAGCAGTTCGTGGAGCTGAGGATAGGTTTCGTCGATAATCTCCCGGTGTAGACGCTGGCGAAACTCTGGTGTGTCGGCATAGAGGCGGAGCAGCTCCATGTTGCCAGATCCCAGAACAGCACGACGAATCGCGGCATTGCCCTCGATCACGGCGTTCTCATGGTCACTGTGGCCACAGGCATTGCGATAGGCGGCATCATGGGTAACAGCTTCCAGCACAGTGTGCTTGTATTGCTCATGTAACTCCCGAATAGTGGGGGCTGCGGTCGCTTCCGTATCTCGGAACACTCTGGTTCCGTCTGCACCAAACTCTGCTTCATGATCGCTAATTGCTTGTTCCGCTTCGTGGTCAATGGAAAGGACAGAATACTCTCGGCGCTGAGTGCCGTCCTCTGGGATAGCGGAAACTGTCACATCATGCTTGCTACGAAGCAGCTCCAGATAATGTTCCAGCTTATTTGTCGGAAATCCACACATTTGTACACGACCACCGCTGGGGATCGCGCGGGTGGCAAGATAAAGATCAAGCTCCTGCGCGGCTACTTTGGCATCCTCGGCATACATTTCAAAGAAGTCTCCCATTTGATACAGGACAATATTATCCGGGTGATGTTCTTTGACGTCGTTATATTCCCATACAGATGGATCGGGCTGTTGGGCTTCTATGGCATGTGCTTTTTCTTCTTGAATTTTCTGATATTCAGCCTGTTCCTGTTCACTAAAATAGCGGCCATCATGGATAAGATCAGTAATGATGGCAGCTGCTTTGTCCCAAGTCAGTTTCACATCGGGACAGCCGCGCTTTTTATATCGCACGCCTTTTCCGTCATGCCATTCATCGCTGCCTATTGCGCCGGATAAGGCGTGTGAATGACCACCAATACCATATTCCGCTTTGAGAAAATCGACCTTTTCTTTAGAGGTATGGGGTTGCTGAAAATAATCGAAAATCCGGCCTTTACCACCGGAAAAACCGCTGCCGCCAGCCATCGCATCATTGATTTCATCCATGGAAATAAATTGCTTAATTGCAGGAATTTCCGTTAACTCGGAGGAAAAGGCTTGACGCGGCAGATCAAGGTCACGGAGATTGGATAGCATTTCGTCCAAACGATGATAATGAAACCGCAGCAAATCCTGGTTTTCCTGATGGGCTGTCGAAAACTGTTGATACTCGGTCAAAAGTGTAGCACGGAACTCTGTTTTTTTGAGCTGCTCGGTGATCCATGCGGATTCCTCTGGGAAACCACGCCCCGGATTTTCGGCAAGGCAGGACAGATATCCAGCTTTTCTGGCTTCATCACTAAAATCGTGGTACAGGTTCCAGAACTTTTTTGCAAGGCGGCTGCGTTCATAGCCCTCGGCCTCAGCCAGCTCTACATTGGTCGCAAAGTGTCCATCCTGCAAAAGCTGTCCAATGCGCTCAGCTGCGTTTTGCCATGATACGACTGATGCGGAACGGTCAAACCGCACGGCTTGGCCGCGCGAAAGATGGATGCCGTCATTGTCATACCAAGCGACAAATTTTCCGTTTTCAGCGTCAAAACCATTTCCACCATGATAGAGGGTTTGGAGATAAGCTGCGATCTCAATGGTGGATTTTTGCTTTTCAAAAGCGGCAACAATACATTCACGCTGACGATCCGTATTGCCACCCACCCGCAGCACATGGTCGATCTCTGCCTGCGAGAAGTCATACCGCCCTGGCAGGGCAGATTGCGATGTGTTCTGATGGAACACATCCTGCACAACGGCGGCAGCAGCCTGTGCGTTTTTCTCTTGTGTGTTCCGATGGAACACATTCTGCTGAGCCTGTCTGGTCAGGTCATCCGAGAGCAGGGACAACTGTTCGGGAACAGGTTCTGCGTTAAAAGGAAAAGCAGCAGACGCTTTCTGCGCTGCTGCTGGCTTTGTATGCGGTTCTGTTAGTTGTACACCCAATCGTTGCGCACCATCTCCGCTGCGCAATGACGGTAATTGTTCATCAGGCCGACCCATTTCATCGGATCGGTCGCTTTCAATTTCTCGTCCGTCCCGTCCTGTTTTGCCATGGACGACACGATCCGATCCAGTTGCGCCTGTGCGTGAGTCTCCACGTCGTTCAGATACTCGTTCAGCTTCCCGGTCACTACCATTTCCTGATAGAACTCCGGTTCGTTGCGTTTCATGTAATTCAGCCGCTCCACTCCGAATGTCAGATAATGTGCCGGGGTTGGATCGTGATACTGTTTCCCGTCTGTCCCCAGATGACACTGCCTGTCCTCGTTCATTGCCTTGTCCAACTGCTCCTGTATGCTCATTCCCGTCATCTCCTTTTCTGGGTGAATCAATAGCGGTTTCTGTGTCTTTATTATACACTGAATGTTCCTGTTCCGCAATACGCTTTGGCGTTGTAAATCGAAAAAGTTTGCAGCCGTCTAACTCTTTCATGCTTTGTTCAATCGAGCGCAATATTGTTTCGGAGGTTTGCTGCACCACCTCACCCAATGAAGAAACATCTTCGGGAGAAAGCGAGTTGATCGGGATTTCTTTAACGTATAGTGTAGGATCAATGCCACAGCGGCGCAGGACACACCATGCAGCGGACGATACAGCAGCGCGATGAAAATCCAAACGGTCACTGTATTGCTGTGCTTTTTGAAAAGCGGCGGTTTGTGTGGCAATAAAAAGATTGTCCGTGAAACTGTCTAACAGACGCGGATCATCGCCTGTCATACGCTCAATGCCTTGTAATACGGCTTCCTGTGCGTCCGGCCGCAGTTCCCAAATATAAGGAGAGGGGATGTTATCCCGGCGCGGAACAGTATCTGATACATCAAATAGATACGCCACCCGCTCTTTGCCATGCCGAACCGCAATCGTACCAATGCCGACAGATCCGCGCTTGATGCTGCGCTGCATTCGGTTTCCCCAAAACGGCAGTTCAGCGCACGCGGTTGCATCCGGGCGCTGGTCATAGATTAGAAGCTGCGTGAGGAAAGCATATTTGTATGTCCGCGATGCGGAATCCAAAAACGATTTCCAGCGTTCCGGCTCGGTAATGAATCGGCTGATCAGTTCCTGTTGCCTGTCTTTGAGTTCTTCTACAGTAAATCGTGCCATACGTATTTTCCTTTCTTAAATGTGAAATAGATGTGTTCCAATGGAACACATCTATGCTCGCTCATGACAAAATGATCACGGTATAGCGGCTGGTAGGTTAGCGCAATGGTCGTGAAGCAATAAGGACTGTTTGCTTAACTCAGATAAAAGTTGATGCATAAGCCAGCATAATGCAGATGAAGTAACAGATATCTGAAAATGGCCGTTGGCATTCCGCTGCATTGTGGTACTAATGCTGCAAATGATCTGTATCGCAATTTGACTGTCATCATTTTGGCGGTTTAGATAAATACACCTGTTCAAAATTTCCAATAATAAATTAAAATCCTCCTTCGATGCCGTAATGAGAAACTGCGGTTCTTCCATTTCATTACCTCCTATCAAAAAATTAAAAAATGTGTTCCATTGGAACACATCATCTAACCAATTCTCCACATTGCAATAGTCTTGTTATCGAACGCAATCCACGCCAAACTTTCATGCGATAAGTTTTCTCATTTCTCGCAATCTCAGAAATTGATTTACCGCAAAAGAAATAAGCGATAAAGCGTTGCTTCTGTGTCGGGGACAGTTTACCGCTGCGAAGCAGGGTCTTAGCTGCACGGATCGCCATTCTGCGCTGCTCTCGATATAGGACAGTTATGCTTGGCTCCGGTTCCGGAGCTGGCAGCATGGCAGCTGCGGTTTCAAAATCCGTATCCGATTTTTTGCTCCCGTAAATATGGTCTGCCTGTTTTTGCTCAAGAAACAGGGTATCCGAAAGCTCCTTGATCTTGTAAAAGTCCTCTGCGGTATATTCTGGATTTATCCGTAGATAGTCATCCAAACAGATCGTTTGGGTTGTACCATCTGCAAAGCAATATACGATCCCGTCGCTGTCCCTGTTTGCGATCCACTCTTTGTTGCTATCCAACGGCGCACCTCCTGATTTGGGTATAAAAAAAGAGCTTCCGGCAAAAATGCCGTAGCTCTGGACTGGCGGTTTTTTTATGAACTTCCCAAGGGCTTTCGCCCAGTTTATAGGATAGCATGGGATGAGCGAACAAATCGAACGGATTTAAATTTTTCTTATTTTCTTCTATGACATTAAACTGAATTTGAAAAGTATAAATGTCAGAAGTATTGTTTGAAAAAGTATTACTGGAGAAAGTTTTTTATTTTAGACCGTTTTGCATTGCTTCATATCTACACAACATCAAAAGAGCATAATACCGTATATAAGTCTACCCCTTGAAAATAGGTATATGGTGCGCATTAGAGCGTAGGACATAGGAAAAAACGATAAATGACAGAGATTAAGAGAAAAAGGCATAAAAAAAGGCACGGCCTTTAGCCGTACCCCCAGAAGGAAGTACGGCAATCAGATCATGCCTTTATTTAGTTCGGCTTCTTCAGCAAGTCGGCGTCTACGTGTTTCCTTTCGATATGCTTGTACACGCTCCAGCCAGTCCTGGTCTAATTTGTTGAGCATTTGCTGCTGTCTTTGGTTACACCACTCTACTGTACCCGAACGGCATTCTGGTGGCTGGATATCCTGTTTTTGCAGCCATGAATACAGGATTGTACGCAGATAGGCTGCGGGATGCTTCGCGCGTGACAGGTTGATACGTGTTGTGTTGATAAAATGTTCGATTTCGTCATAAGTCACGCGCCTAATGAGTTCCGCGCGCTGCGCCAGCGGTATCTTACACTTGCTAATAGTCAGCTGCGGTGCATTGGCTATTACCGTAAGGGCATCTACAATAAGGTCTACCAGCGTAGGATCGTGGCTCTGCTTCAGAGAGGTATATCCAATGCCCTCACCGACGCTTTTTCTTTCGGCTTCAGATGGTGTGTACGCTTTGTATGTTGCAATGGGGGAATCATTACTTTGATTTAGATAGGTACGGCCAATGCGTTCGCCAATGTCGTTTCTTTCAGCTTCAGATGGTGTGTACGCTTTGTATGCTCCAATGGAGGGATTATTACTTGCTTTTGTATTTGAAGCTGCTCTGCGCGGTTTTGTCGCACAGACGGCAGTGCGGAGTGACTTTAGCTTTTTTTTGGCGCGTTGCAGATATTCTGCAATCGTTTTTTCGGATGAAACCGAACCGTCTGCATGATGGTTGGTAAGATACGGTGTTTCCTGATCCGGTTCATTCAGTAAATCATAAGAATATGTAAAGCTGTTATTTTCTCCGGTAGGATACCTATGCTGCTTAAGTAGCCCTGAGATTTTTAAGTGCTGCCATACGGAAGAAAATCGTTTCAATCGTTCTACACAGAACGACTTGACACCATCCGGGTGCAAGTGAAAATTCGGAATATTAGCCAGATGGGATACAACGGAAAACAACCCTTTTACGGCAAGGGAAAGTACCGTGCTTCGCAGCACGGTATTCGGGATACGGGTAAAATCCCGTGGGGTATCACTTGCCGACACAAGACGGCAATCTCCGTTATGGCGATCACACGGATTGATATATTGATATGCCGGGGTATTGTCCGGTATTTGCAGCAAATCGTAAATGTGGACAAAAGAGCCTGTCCCGTTAAACTGAAAAAAGCGGTGCTTCAGGTAACCGGCAGCTTGCAGCTCTCGCCATGCTTTTTCCAGTGCGTATCGGCTTTCACAGTATTTTGCCAGCGTACCTTTGGTCAGGCTCCAGCGCGGCATACCGATGAAAGATGATATCACCAGATAAAGCCCTTTGGCCGTCAGTGACAAAGTCTTGTCACGCAGTACAGGGTTATATGCCATAGTAAAACCTGACATTTGAAGCACCTCCTTTTCAGCTTTTTTTATGAGAATTTAGATAGCGACTGACCATAAGGCGAACACTATCCTCTGTATTATTACCACCGATGCGCGCAGCAATTTGTCTCCATTGCAGACCATCAACATAGCGGTATAAAATGACTTGCCGGAGTAGCGGATCGTCAATATCATTGACAAACTTATTGAGCTCAGCATATTCCAGAATGCTGTTTAAGACCCGCGTCATGATAAGCTGCTTTAATTCGTCAATCAGGGCCAGATACATGCCCATATTATCCTTCCGTAGTATACCAATATGCGGTAGGCCGGAAATAGACGAAGTAGGCGGCCCGGACACTGCGGATAGTAGTTCTCGCAAACGTTCTAAATCGCGGTTTAATTCGATATTCAGATCTGACAGATGTTCTAACTTGTCTCTGGTCATGAACTGTTATCACCCCACTACGTGGACAGGGAAATTCCCGTGTGTTCTATTGGAACACACGGGATATCTTCAATACGGGCAATCTGTGTCATCATCCATCAGACCTTCCGGCAGAGTACCTTGTGGGATAGCTTCAATTGGCTGCTGCGGCGTATAAGGCATTGGCCTATGCGGCATGGTGATAGAAGTATCCATGCCTACCTCTACTTTTGCGCTGGTAGAGCGTGCCGCAGGCTCATATCCTTGTGGTACTGTTACTTCTGTAATGATATACTCACCGGCAGGCAGACCCACAATATGCGCAGCGCTATCGCTGCTGGATAAAATATTCTGTTTTACCGTATTTCCATCATAATCATACAGGTCATACGCTGCGCCGGACAATACTTCGCCACTGGACACATCGGTTGCAGTGATTTGCAAACTACCTGTCGCATTGGAAAGTTGGCCCGCTTCTTCACGCGCCATACGCTGGCGCTTGGTTTCCCCAAACGTCACTTCATTGCATTTAACTTCAATGGTAAGATGACTCTTACCTTGTTCATCTTGCCACACGCGGGAGGTCAGTTCACCGATCACAATGGCAAGCGTACCTTTGGAAAACCACCGCGAAACAAATTCGGCCTTTTCACGCCACGCCACACAAGGGATGAAATCTGTCTTTTCCTCGTCCCCGGAGGTGTGGCGGGCAACGGCCAGTTTGAATGAGCAAATAGGGATATTACCGTTAACATATTTAAGTTCAGGATCGCGGGTAAGTCTGCCCATTAAAACAGAATTGTTGATAGAAACTGCATTACTCATGGTGCTAAGCCTCCTTATTGACATTGTGAGAATGATTATGAATAACTGCGCATCCAATTCATTCGCGACTTGCAGAATTGTTGGAATTGAGGGTAATATTTCTCCGCTTTCATACTTTTGCACAGTGCGGAGCGTTTTGCCTAAGCGATGAGCCAATTCCGCTTGGCTCATACGCGCAGCTTTTCTTGCAGCTTTAATTGCTTGGCCAATTTCAACAGAAAGATCTGTCATAGATTATTACTACCTTTTTCTTCATATGGAGTGCATCTTTCTTCGATAATTTGTGTCAGTAAATGTTCCTTGAGAGCCTGTTTTTCAATTTTTTTCTTGAGATAAATGATCCGCAACGTTTGAATGACTGTTATACAAAGCAGCCCAACGCAGATCAAGCCAAGCACGGCTATTCCTCCTCCATTATTATGGTTAATAGACTTTTATATAGAAGTAGGGTATTATAAGAGTAAATCTTTGTCGCTGCTGGAATCGACAAGAATAACATCGGATATACTGATCCAATGATCGTTCAGATAACAGATTTCCTCGCCAATCGGCACACTCCCTCTTGGATGCCGGAGATACAGGGAATTACAAGATCGGCTGGCTTTGCAGGCACAGACCAATATCTTATCGAAAAGATTAGTCTCCGCCAGCCTGCATATATCGCCATACATCATCGGTTGTTCTGCAGCCTCTGTATGGACAATGTGATCCAGATTTAACCGGTCAGAGACTAATCGAATATACGTCGGGGGTACCATATTGTCATAAAATATAATTGTTTTTTGTTTCATAAGGAGATTCGCATTATACGGTTTGGATTTCAAAACTTAGCGCCTCATTACAACTCCGGCCCGTCCTTGGCCGTTCGGTGCGCTGCTGGTCTGGATATGGCTGGCGCAGGGCTGGTGCTATGCGCTACACGGTCATGCTCCTCGGCGCGCTTGGCGTTATTGAACCGATCCAGATCACCAACCAGATAACCAGTGATACGGCGAATGCGTTCAAAGCCTACGCCCTCACCGACCAGATCGTCATGGGCATCACTTAATGGAGCTGACTGGCCGTTCGGTTGATGATAACGGTTCATAAACTCCTGTTCGCTTAATGGATGATTGACACCTGTTGCTTCACAATGTGCTTGGTACAGGGCGTAGTCCAGCGCAGGCGCGGTATCTGCTACTAAAATGTCGGGGGTCTGACCCTGCTCCATGATGTGGCGGAGCGCAAACACCGCAGTGTCTGCCTCGTGCTGCGTAAAATGCAGCTCGACCTTTTCACCGCTTGGCTCATTGTATGACAGCGCGGCAATTTCGGTCGGCTCCAGTCGGAGGAGATTGTTACTGATCTCTGACGTAGAATCCAGTTCCATGCGTCGCATTTCACGATGGGAAATGTACTCGATTTCACTTCTGTTCGGAGCGTATCCATACGCATCCGCGTATGCGCATAGAAATTGATAGCCTACATGATCGTAAGCTGCGTCTGGTTCAATCCGATAATCGACTGCATTAACCCCAAAATCATCAATGCCGTTGCGATAAGCATCCAGTGCTGCCGTTTCTTCGCCCGCAAAGTAGGGGACTTCCTCGGTGAATTTGGAGGTATGCCGGAACTACAAGGTGACTGCAAGGGATCGTTTGTGTAGAAAATCTTGTGCCTGCTGTGCGGAATCAAATGTGTGCAGCTGGCCGGTACGCGGATTTTCAAAGCGTAGATCGGTAGCCATTACCGCAGGCGGGACGTGCCGAAAACCGGCCTGCTGCATAGCCTGCATCAAGGCAGCGTTATTATGTTGTGCATCAAGGATACTTTGCGGAGATTGCAAACCGAGCTGAAGCCGATGCAGCGTCGCCCGCAAGTCGATCTCTTGCTGGATAAGGGACATAATCTCACTGCTGTTTGCGCTGTCTGCTGCATTGAGTGCTGTCATCTGTTCATTGACAGTGTGCAGATCGTCATTTACTTTGCCGATGGACACCCGCAGCGATTGAAAGTTTTGCGTTTCTGCTGGTGTCAACTCATGGAGTGCGCCATTTTCCAGCAGCTGCTCCAGAGCCGGGAAGTGCTCAAAATGAATGTCGGCAAACACATCCGGATCGGAGGGGCGGTACATTTGGTACTTACCAGAATCGGAAACAATCAAGAAATCATTTGCGTGCGGTGTCGGCACACCCACTTTGCTGTGATATGTAGCATCGAGCGTATCATCCACAGGAGCTACACGGTAAGCGCCACAACTTTCGGTGAGATCGCTTAAAAACTGATAATATTTCTCTGCCATTTTACATTCCCTCTTTATATTTATTTTGCGACAGGATCAGCCCTGCCGTTATTCACGTTTTTCTGCATCTTGAGCTGAGATAAAATAGAGGATTGCCGAGCAAGTTTAATCTGGCGCTGGATGTGTGCAGGTTGTCCACCAGCTTTTTCATCATCCTTAACCGTTTGTTCAGCCGCCGAGATTTCATAATTAAGTTGCATATAATACCGTCTCCGTGTGCTATAAACCTTTAATTTGCGATTAGCTTTTTGTAGCAGTGCAGTGTTGCCATGGCATCGTGCAAACTGTTATGCGCAGATCCCGGCCATGTATAACCAAAATAATCAGCGCAAAATGTGAGTTTGTGATATCTGTTCTCATCGTAAGGATCATCATGCACAGCATAATAATCTGCAAAATCTTGCATTACATCAACAATCTGCACGTTGAATGGATGAATACCCCAATTCTGGAGGAATCCAAGGTCAAAATTAGTGCTGTATCCAATCAAAAGTGCTGTTTCAGAGAAAATTGTTTTGATGGTAGGTAATAATTCGTGAGGGTATGGAGCATTAGCTACCATGTCAGGTGTAATGCCGTGATTTTTTTCTGCATCAGGCCATGAGCTGTGATAATACGGATGAACAAGCGTATCCAGCAGAATGAAGTTATTATCGTCGATAATGCTGATCTGCAAGATCTCATCCGTAGAATTTAATCCGGTAGTTTCTGTATCGAGCACAATCACTTTGTTGCGGGGGAATACAGGCTGTACACGGTAACGAGCTGCAATATCGGAAAGAAAGTTACGGACGAGCAAATGGTTGGCTTGAATCTGTGCATCCTTAATTTGCTGTGCCTGTTCCTGTCGCGCTTTTTCTAATTTCCTCTGATGGGCAGCTGCGCGTTGATCGCGTTGTCTGGCGCGGATCGGAGCAAAAAAATTCGTCAATTCCTCGTCAGTTCCATCGTGTACGTCGCCGGGGCTAAAGTAGATAAAAGCGCGTTGGCGATGTCCGTTGCTCCACATGCGAATACCAACGGAATCGCTGTTAACGATTTTTCCGGCATTGGCCCACTGCAGCTGCGTGCGATAATCAATGTGCGGGTAATTTGTTCGAGTTTCCATACGCCTTATCCTTTCTTGGGCAGATGTCCCCATAATATGAAATCAAATATGCTGTCCATTATGCGGTACTTATTTGATATGCTGCTCATGGTCATGCACCGGAGTGATTTGAGGATATAAGCATTGCGGGGGATAATCACAAGGCTTATGTCTCCGGCACATGACCACAAACAGCATGGTTTGTGGCGCTATTTTAATTTGACTGTTATCACTGGATATTTCGATGTGTCTACCACTTCAAATTGTTCAAAAATGCCCTGCATGTTCGTTTGATCGTTGACCCGTATTTCAACGATGGTATTGCCAGTTTCTTTTTGTGGTGATCCAATTAGTGCATTTTTTGCGCTTCTCACTCCTCACATTGGCGATCATATTCGTCTGGTGTTATCAGGCGACAGTCTGCCGGGGTGTAATACTTATCCAAAAGGGTCAGTCTAAGCACATCTTCAATCTTTATCTGCTGTAAAAACTTTTCGTACTCCGCGCCGGTTAATTCCTCGGCATCCTCATCGCCCAGCGTCACACAAACAACATTAGGACATGGTACTCCGTACTCGTCCTCTCCAAGCCCCTGCACTTCAAGGCAAATACGAATTTTTTTCATGGATTGATTTCTCCTTATCCGCGTTTGGGGTTATATTTCCGAAAATCTGGCTGACTATGAAAAATCAGTTTATTATTGCACCAGCGCTGCAAAAGCCGCACTTCTCTGGGAGCATGGGGCTTATCATAGATCATTACATACGGTGTATATCCCATATCTCGCAGCGTATAAATGCGATACAGGTTATCCTGCATACTCGTGTCAAAATTAGTTAGAACATACACGGTTCCGTATTCTCCATGCCGGTTCTTTCGCCCTTTTTCGATATATAACTGCAAACCTCGCAAAACAGAGTTTGTTTCACGCAAAGAATCCCACGCGAAATGAATCTCCTTGATCCGAATCAAATTAAGTAAAGAAATATTTTCTGCACTGAGTAGGCGTGCGTCCAGCCCTTGCGTAAAATCGACTTGTGCGCCGCTGTAAGCTAACTGGCTGAGCAAGTCCATATGCTCAGGGCAGGCAAGCAGGTTCGGATCAAGCAGTTTGATGTTCTTTTGCCCGTTCCAGAATTCCGAAAGATCTGCGGTCTTTGCGCTCTTGCGTCCTTCTTTTTGGGAAACAATGCAAAACTCACACCCACGGGGACAACCTCGTGACAAAAATCCATATGCAGTATCTTGTGGCATCCAGTGATATAAAGAATAGTCTGGCATCATGTGTTCTACATCATCAGGCAAACGATTGTGCAAGTCGTATCCTGTACCACCTTTAATGATTTCAGCTGCATTTACCGGCTCTGGTTCATCCTCGGAATAGGTGTCATCAAACACACGGGACATATATACGCGGTCATATTGCGCAAAGCCGTCCCACCATTCCACATGATCACCACAAGCTTTGTGGTAAGCGGATATCTTCATCAAACATAGGTTAGGGAAATGATGTCCGTCTACATCTATTAAACCGATATTCATATTTCTGTATTTTTCTCTGGTAACTCCTTATCATCTTTAACAGGCTTCATGAAGCACAACCAATGTGTATTCATAGATTTGCCGCTGCGATGTCCGAAAAGCGGCAGATATGGAGCAAGTGGAAGAATTTCACGGAGCGGTATCTGTACTTCGCTCCACTTGAATATCAGTACTCCGTCTGGGGCGAGTACTCTAAAGCACTCCGAAAAGCCCTTGCGAATCATTTCTTTCCAGTTGCCGCTAAGACGGCCATACTTAAGTGCAGTCCATGATGTGTCTCCGGCTCGCGTAAGATGAGGTGGGTCAAATACTACTAGCTTGTAGCTGCCATCCTCAAATGGCAATGCCGTAAAATCGCAGACTGTATCAGGTGATACTTCTATGTAGCGGTGCGGGTAATACTCATGGTAAGGCACTGTTCGGTTGTCGCAGAACTCAACATCGGGATTGTGCTTATCAAACCAAAACATTCTGCTGCCACAGGCAACATCTATCACTCGCTTACTCATGCTTTTATCCCCATCAATTTCTGGCGCATAGCCTGTAGATGGTCGATTAAGATACTTTCGGCCTGACTACCAGATGCCAGCTTGTCACCTGCACCAATCAAGTGGTAACGTGGTCGGTTTAAGTTGCGAGTACCACCACCCGGATAAAAGTCATCGCCATCGTACCAGCTTGCGGTGAAAGCACTGCCATCAGGCAGATCAAGCCGATGTACAGTAAGACCAATTTCCGGCACAGTTGCCCATAGTGGCCACTCTTGCCATGCAGCCAAAACCGCTTTGCGCTTTTCGTTGTTGGTGAGCTGCATAACATCTATCTGATAGTGAGCGGTATCTGACTGAACTGCTTGCGGCTGCGTGTTCCGATGGAACACATCAGACTGTCTCGGTTCGTCCGTCCGAACTGCGACCGGCTGTGTGTTCCGATGGAACACATCAGACTGTTCCGGTTCGTCCGTCCGAACTGCGACCGGCTGCGTATTCTGTTGGAACACATCAGGCTGTGCCGGTTCATCCGGCTGATCTGTGACTGGCTGTGTGTTCCGATGGAACACATCGGACTGAGTTGTTTTCTCCGGCTGAGCTGCTTGCGGCTGCGTGTTCCGGTGGAACACATTAGGCTGTGCCGGTTCATCCGGCTGATCTGTGACTGGCTGTGTGTTCCGATGGAACACATCGGACTGCGCCGCTTTCTCCGGTAATTTGCCATGCTCACGGAAAAAAGCATATTGGCGCAGCTGTTCACTGCTTTCCAATGTACTCAGCTCATATGCAGTGGAGATCGGCAGACAGCCAGCCTTGATTTCAACCATTAACTCAGGAAGCAAGTTGTTTAGAATTGAATCGTACTTTGCAATGCGGCTGCTGCTCACATGCAGGCTTTTGGCCACCAGATCGCGTACACGTCCGGGGAGACCGTCGTGCTCCTTGGCTCTGCGGGCGATCTCCCGCATTTGACGGACTTCCTCCAGCTTGTCCCACGCTGTCTTTTCACGCTGGGAATTAGCGGCGATCAAAAGCGTTTGTCCGATCAGGCCGGTTCCGTCATCCGACATATCCTCAATCGCACACGGGAGAAATTCGTACTGATCCTTGCCCTCCTTCAGCAGTTCTCCAACTGCGCGATGGCGGCGGTGCCCGGACAGTATCTTGTATTTCCCATCGCCCAGCGGGGTAACGACCAGATTATGCAGCACATGACCAGCCAGCTCAATAGCCGCTTTCAGATCCTCGATATCTTCCATCGAGTAAAAATTATCTTCCGACGGGACAAGGTCATAGTAGCTGATGCGCTGGATGTCACTCTGTTTCTTTGGGGCAGCGGAAAGGGAGGCAGGGTCCAGACAGCTGGTAATTGAGAATGCCATGCGCTCAGCCCCTCTCTGTATCCAGATATTCGTTGACGAAATCCATGTAGTCATGCGCCGCACCGCTGCGGCTGCTGTACTCTGCAATGGGCTTGCCCTCAAAAGAACTTTCAACGACCTTGCCGCTGTAGCGGATGTGTGTCGTGAATACAGGGCAGTTCAGGTTACGCCGCAGCCATTCCTCACCCTGACGTTCGCCGTCGGCGTGCTGGAAGCAGGTAATAAGACATCCGAGCAGGTGCAGGCTGGGGTTCAGCTCCTCACGCGTGACCTCAATCTGCTGCTTCAGCTCATACAGGCCGTCAAACGCATACGGGTCAATCTTAACAGGAATAATGACCTCATCCGATGCGACCAACGCATTGATGATGCTGATATTGATATCCGGCGCATTGTCGATCAGACAGTAATCATATTGGTCTGCTATCCGTCGCAGGGCAGCGCGCAGACGGGTCTGCTGCGGCCTGCTGCTATCCATCATTACCTCTTTATTTGCCGTCAGAAGCATCATGTTGGCAGGTATTACGTCAATGTGCGCATAGCGTGTATGCCGGATCACACCAGACAGGTCGATGTTTCGATCCAGCATAATATCAGCGATGCTTTTATGGTCGTAGCTATGTACGCCGAATGCCTTGCTGAGATTGCCCTGCTTGTCGTTGTCGATAACCAGCACGCGCTTTCCGTGTTTTTCAGACAGGATGTGCGCCATACTGATTGTTGTGAGCGTCTTTGCGACGCCGCCCTTCAAGTTAATGATAGATACTGTTTTCATTTTTATTATCCCCTTGTCGCGTGTTCCAATGGAACACATAGTCTGTTAGAATCACGATATGTCCTCAACCATACCGCGCTTCATTAAGTTGTCGATGGATGGATTGTAGACTACACGATGCAGTTGTTGTCCATCCATATCATGTAATTCAATGGCTAATGTTGCACAACCAAGGCAGGCGCAGAAGAAAGCCTGAGAATGCGTTCCGTCATCATTTCTCCATCTTAAAAAGAAATTCGGTCGGCGATACGCCTTTTCAAATGTCACCTTGCGTAAAGCTGGAATAAACAGCCAGTCCAAATCCCGTGCCATATCCCGCATGAGATTGTACAAAGTGGTTTTATTTGCCTTTAAGCTT
This sequence comes from Clostridiales bacterium, assembly GCA_019418305.1. Lineage (GTDB taxonomy): Bacteria > Bacillota > Clostridia > Oscillospirales > Butyricicoccaceae > Agathobaculum. Next base: position 40,601 of record DYCA01000006.1, on the reverse strand, counting down.
TTCATTGCTGTCACGCCTTTATCATGCAAGCTGTTTTAGTCTTCTTGTGCAACTTGGGCAAACTGTTTTGCGTACTTTCGCGCGCAATTGGGACAGATTAAAATCCCATCAACAGAATGCAAGTGATCGCTTTCGCCACAAAACATACAGCCAGGAGTATACTTGCGTAAAATGATATCTTTGCCGTCTACAAAAACCTCTACTGGAGTTCCGTTGAATAACTCCCGCTGATCGCGCAATTCTTTTGGCAGTACAATACGCCCTAATTCGTCCACTTTCCGAATAATACCGGTTGCTTTCATTTTTACACCCTTTCTGATCCTTATTGCGGAGGCGAAATACGACCCGCTTCCTGCTCAGCAAGAAGCTTTCGGCGTGGCCGACCCATCGGACCAGAACACAACTCTGCCCGCATAGGGTCATAGACACGTCGGCCCCCGATATAGCGTTCTCCGGTATAGCCCTTTGACATTTCGCTGCGCAGCGCACTGGGGGACACTTTGATCGCTTCGGCAATCTCTTTCTGTGTTGCGCCATCCTTCCACATTTGATAGATTACTTGTCGCTCTTTCTGCGTGATTTTGATCATGCCACACACCTCCATTCGATAATTGATTTTTGTTATGTTTTGCAATTTTTCTGCTTCTTTCGAGCAAAAAAATGAGGTAACAAGATTAAGTCCTCTTGTTACCTTTAATATTACAACTTTCGATCAAACAGACAAAAAGCGGAAAGGGCTTTCCTTTTCCGCTTTTTTTTGCTATACTAATGAATGTGCTTTCGCACTTTATCAGATGATATTATTGGGGGCATTGAAAGTGGATTTTTTCTCCAACCTGCTGGCCGCGCTGCCCGGCGCGGTGGCACAGGGCCTGATTTGGGGCCTAATGGCGATCGGTGTGTACATCACCTTCAAGGTGCTCGACCTGGCTGATTTGACCGTAGACGGCACGATGGCCACGGGCGGCGCAGTGTGCATCGTGCTGATGACGAACGGCGTTAACGTCTGGGTGGCGCTGCTGTGCGCGTTCCTTGCGGGTATGCTCGCGGGCTTGATTACCGGCGTGTTGCATACCTTCATGGGTATTCCGGCCATCCTCGCCGGTATTTTGACGCAGCTTGCGCTGTTTTCCATCAATCTGCGCATCATGGGCAAAAAGGCAAATATGGCCATCAATCCGGATAACTATGATTTGCTGGTATCGCTGCGCAACGTCAAAAAGGTGACGCTGGAAAACCCGATTTTTGTCGCAGCAGTATTCGGTATCATCGTCATTGCGGTGCTGTACTGGTTCTTCGGTACCTCGCTCGGCTGCTCGATTCGTGCGACCGGCGCAAACCCGAACATGAGCCGCGCGCAGGGCATCAATGTTGACTTCAACAAGGTGCTCGGCCTGATGATTTCCAACGGCATCGTCGCGCTGTCGAGCGCGCTGTACTGCCAGTATCAGGGCTTTGCCGACGTAAACGCGGGCCGCGGTGCGATTGTCATCGGTCTGGCGGCGGTCATCATCGGCGAAGTGCTGTTCAGCCGCATTTTCCGCAACTTTGCGCTCAAGCTGCTGTCGGTTGCGTTGGGTGCGGTGATTTACTACATCGTCATTCAGCTCGTGCTTACGCTCGGTCTGGATACCAACGACCTCAAGCTGATTACCGCAGCGGTTGTGGCCATCTTCCTTGCCATCCCCTACTGGAAGGGCAAGTATTTCAAGGGCGCGGGCAAGGCAATCGCCAAGGCAAGCGCTGATGCGAAGGGAGGCGAGGACAATGCTTGAACTGAAGGGCATTTATAAGACGTTTAACGCAGGCACAGTCAACGAAAAGCGTGCGATTGACGGCCTTGACCTGACGCTGGAAAACGGCGATTTCGTTACGGTCATCGGCGGCAATGGCGCGGGCAAGTCCACCACGCTCAACCTGATTGCAGGTGTGTTTCCGGTGGACGCCGGACTGATTCGGCTCAACGGCTTCAACTTGACCGGTCTGCCCGAGCATAAGCGCGCACGTTTTCTCGGCCGCGTGTTTCAGGACCCGATGATGGGCACGGCCGCCACCATGGGCATTGAGGAAAACCTCGCGCTCGCCTATCGCCGCGGCAAGCGGCGCGGCTTGAGCTACGGCATTACCAACGAAGAGCGCAAGATTTATCGGGAAAAGCTCGCGACCCTCGGCCTTGGTCTGGAGGATCGCATGACCAGCAAGGTCGGTCTGCTGTCCGGCGGTCAGCGGCAGGCGCTGACGCTGCTGATGGCGACGTTGCAAAAGCCCGACCTGCTGCTGCTGGACGAGCATACCGCCGCGCTCGACCCCAAAACGGCCGACAAGGTGCTGCAGCTGACCGAGGAGATTGTCGCGCGCGATAATCTGACCACGCTCATGGTCACGCACAACATGAAAAACGCCATTCAGTACGGCAACCGTCTGATTATGATGGACGCGGGCCGCGTGGTGGTGGATATCCGCGGCGAGGAGAAGAAAAACCTCACCGTGCGTGAGCTGCTCGAGAAGTTCAACATCGAAAACGACCGCATGCTGCTCAGCGAATAACGGCGCGTGCAGGCGTGTCATATCGACAGCAAAAGACTGCTGAAAAACATGGTTTTTCGGCGGTCTTTTTTTATTTGGCGACAGCGCAGAAAAAATTCCAAAAAAACGCTTGACATATTGGTTAGCATATGCTAACTTATATACAGGTTAGCCGAGGCTTACTGATAGGCAGACCGACCGGAACCGTCCACGCGGAACGGGACAGCTCCGGTAACACATACACAGCTTCCTCAGCATTTTGCGCATCATTCGAACAGAAATGACCGAAAAGACGGGCGCGGCCGTATGGCTAACCGCGGCTGCGCTCGCCGGTCAGGAAAGAGGCGGAGCGGAGGACACGGGAGGAGCGTTTGCGCATGAATCATCAGCTCGATTACCTGCTGGCGGCCTATTGTTCGCCGACTCTCGCCGGCATCAAGCCTGCGAGCCTGGTATCCTGCGACCGTATGCAGTATCCCAATCTGCCGCAGCAGCTACATATCTATCAGACGGCATTTGCCGCGCGCGGCATCCGGTTTGAAATCCTTTGCGCCTGCCGCGGACGCTTTCTGCTGCTGGTGTATCACAAAAAGCAGTTGGAACAGCGCATGGCGGATGCGCGGGTGCAGCGGGTGCTGACAAAGTTTGGCTATCCGACCGGTGCGCCGCTCAATACTCTGCTGGACGGCCTGCGGCGACGGATTGCCGCGCAGCCGGGATTTCCACATGAAATCGGGCTGTTTCTGGGCTATCCAATCGAGGATGTTGTGGGCTTTATCCGCAACGAGGGCCGCGGCTGCAAGCTGTGCGGCTATTGGAAGGTCTACGGCGATGCGGAAGCCGCATCCCGTTTGTTTGACCGCTTATCGCGGGTGTGCCATGCAGTGAAAACACGTGTAGAACAGGGAGAAACCCTGCTGGAAGTGTTCGCTGCGGCATAAAGCGTTTATCTTTTATCATCATTATCTATTTTAGGAGGTTTGAACCATATGAGCAAGGCAGCAGTAATTTTCTGGAGCCAGACCGGCAACACCGAGCAAATGGCAAGCGCCATTGCCGACGGCATCCGCGCGGGCGGTCTGGAGTGCGATTTGATGAACGTGGCGGAGGTGAGTGCTGCCGACGCTGCCAAATATGATAAGCTGGCGCTCGGTTGCCCGGCAATGGGCGCGGAAGTGCTGGAAGAGGCGGAATTCGACCCGTTCTTCACCGAGCTGGAGGGCAAGCTGGGCGGCCGCAAGGTGGCGCTGTTCGGCTCGTACGGCTGGGGCGACGGTCAGTGGATGCGCGACTGGGTACAGCGCGCGGATGACGCAAATGCGAACGTCTATACCGACGAGGGCCTGATGGCGCATGAGACGCCGGACGAGGCTGTGCTTGACCAGTGCCGTGAGTTCGGCAAGGGCTTCGCCGCCTATTAAACTCGACCTTATCCTGCGCGCATCGCGCGCCATTCGATAGATTTTCTGCGATTTTTTGCAGAAAATCATAAAAAGTGTGTGCTTTGCCACATTTTTTATACAAGGCATCAATGGCGTGTGCCGCTTGCGGCGCGCAATCATTGATGGTTGGATTTGTTCGCGCACTGCGCGACAAATCCCTCTCGTTTGAAGCTGTACGCTTCAAACGAAATTATTCCGGTCATACCCGCCGCGACGGCGACGGTTATGATACAAATATCCTTTCTTGTCCCGGGGGAAACCCCAAAGGGGATACCGCACGGTATCCTGCAACATGAGCCCGCGGCTGTCCGGAACAACAGCCGTGGGCTTCCTCCTTGTATGGGAGAAACAGAGAAATTAGCACTTGCTAACTATGGAGCGTTGGTTAGTTTTGACAAACTTAAAAGTCCCTGCTTGACAATTTGAGTTAGCAGTGGTAAACTGCAAATGCAATGGGAGTTAGAAAGTGCTAACTCGCGTCTTTTGAAGTATGAACCGCATCGGAAAGGAGAGGATCGCTATCATGCCGCTGACTTTGGCAGACACCGGCGTACCGGCCACCATCAAGGCGATACGGGGAAAGGACCAGACCAGACGGTTCCTGCAAAACCTCGGCTTTGTCGAGGGAGCGTCGGTTTCGGTCGTTTCTTCGCTTGCGGGTAATCTTATCGTATCGGTGAAAGATACGCGCGTTGCAATCTCACAGCAGATGGCCTCGCGCATCATGGTGTAAAGGGGGAAAAAGCAATGGGCAATCTGAGAAACACACCCTGCGGCAAAACCGTGACCGTGCGCCGGGTTGAGGGCGAAGGCGCAACCCGCCGCCGTATCATGGATATGGGCATCACGCGCGGCGCGGAAGTATTTGTGCGCAAGGTCGCGCCGCTGGGCGACCCGATTGAAGTGACCGTGCGCGGCTATGAGCTTTCGCTGCGCAAGGCGGACGCGGAAAAAATTCTGGTGGAGTAAACCAATTCGCGTGAAGCAAACCAAATTTTTTTACACAGGAGTTAGCGGAAGCTAATTCGAGAAAGGGGCAACAACATGTCGATTCGTTTGGCGCTTGCCGGCAATCCGAACTGCGGCAAGACCACGATGTTCAACGACCTGACCGGTTCGACGCAATATGTTGGCAACTGGCCGGGCGTTACCGTGGAGAAAAAAGAGGGCCGCTACAAAGCGGATAAGCAAGTTTCCATCACCGACCTGCCGGGCATTTACTCGCTTTCCCCGTATACGCTTGAGGAGGTTATCACCCGCGATTATCTGGTGCATGAAAAGCCGGACGCGATCCTCAATCTGGTGGACGCGGCCAACATCGAGCGCAACCTGTATCTGACCACGCAGCTGCTGGAAATGGGTATTCCGGTCGTTGTGGCACTCAATATGATGGATATTGCAGAAAAGCGCGGCGATGTGATTGACACGGAAAAGCTGTCTGCAAAGCTGGGCGTGCCCGTGGTCCAAACGACCGCGCTTAAGGGCAAGGGCACCAAGGAGCTGGTAGAGGCGGCAAAGCATGCCGCGAAGTCGGGCGCGAAACCCGCAGCACCTGCGTTTTCCGATGCCATCGAGCAGGCAATCGGCCAGATTGCGTCTCTCATCGCGGACGTGACCGAGGAGGACCAGCGCCGCTGGTTCGCGGTCAAGCTGTTTGAGCGCGACGAAAAGGTGCTTGCGCGTTTCCGTTTCGGAAAAGACACGCTGGAAAAGCTGGAAGGCATCATCACTGCGGTCGAGGACGAGTTGGACGACGACGCGGAATCCATCATCACTGATGCGCGCTATCAGTATATCGCGGAAGTGGTGAAGCCCTGTGTGAAAAAGCAGAAAAGCGGCATGACGGTATCCGACAAGATTGACCGCATCGTGACCAATCGCATTCTGGCGCTGCCGATTTTCGCGCTGGTGATGTTCGTTGTGTATTATGTTTCGGTCACCACGGTCGGCAAAGCGCTGACCGACTGGGCCAACGACGGCGTGTTCGGCGAGGGCTGGGAGCTGTTCGGCGCATGGATTCCGGGCATTCCGACCATTCTGGGCGGCGCGCTGAGCGGTCTTGGTATCGCGGACTGGCTGTACAGCCTGATTATGGACGGCATTGTGGCCGGTGTCGGCGCGGTGCTGGGCTTTGTGCCGCAAATTCTGGTGCTGTTCCTGTTCCTCGCCATTCTGGAGGACTGCGGCTATATGGCGCGCGTGGCCTTCATCATGGACCGTATTTTCCGCAAGTTCGGCCTGTCGGGCAAGAGCTTTATCCCGATGCTGATTGGCACGGGCTGCGGCGTGCCGGGCATCATGGCCTCGCGCACGATTGAGCAGGAGCGCGACCGCCGCATGACCATCATGACCACAACCTTTATTCCGTGCAGTGCCAAGCTGCCGATTATCGCGCTGATTGCGGGCGCGATTTTCGACAACGCGGGGTGGGTGGCCTTCGCGGCCTACTTCATCGGCGTGATGGCGATTATCCTGTCCGGTATCATGCTCAAGAAGTTCCGGATGTTCGCGGGCGAGCCGGCGCCGTTTGTGATGGAGCTGCCAAGCTATCACACCCCGACGGCGCGCAACGTACTCCGCTCGATGGGAGAACGCGGCTGGTCGTTCATCAAAAAGGCCGGCACGGTCATTCTGCTCAGCACGGTGGTGCTGTGGTTTTTGCAGACGTATGGCTGGGAAAACGGCGCGTTCGGCGCGGTTTCCGACATCAACAACAGTGTGCTTGCCGCCATCGGCAGTGCGATTGCACCGCTGTTTGCGCCGCTCGGCTGGGGCAACTGGCAGAATGCGGTCGCGTCGGTCACCGGCCTGATTGCCAAGGAGAATGTGGTCGCTACCTTCGGTCAGATTTACGGCTTTGCCGAGGTGGCGGAGGACGGCGCGGAGATTTGGAGTCTGCTTGCGGCTTCCTTCACCACGGTCAGCGCGTTCTCGTTCATGTGCTTTAACCTGCTGTGCGCGCCGTGCTTTGCAGCGATGGGCGCCATCAAACGCGAGATGAACAACGCCAAGTGGACGGCGTTTGCCATCGGCTATATGTGCGTGTTTGCGTACTGCGTGGCGCTGATGGTCTATCAGTTCGGCGGTCTGTTCACTGGCGAGGTCACGTTCGGCCTCGGTACGGTGGCGGCGGTTCTGGTGCTGGCGCTGATGATTTATCTGCTGTTCCGCAAGCCGGCAGCAGCGGATGACACAGCGGACCTGCGCCGCATGAGCGTGCAGGCAAACGGCTGATTTAGGGCTTGCCTGCAGAGAAATTCTATTTTACAATGAATGCAAAGGAGGCGAAACAGATGTCAACCTTGATAGTGGGCCTGTTGGTGGCGCTGCTGGTATTTTTCGCCGCGCGGTCGGTGGTACGCCAGTCCAAGACGGGCGGCTGCAGCGGCTGCGGCGGAGGCTGTGCAGGCTGCAGCGGCAGCTGCGGCTGTCATGTCGCTACGTCTCCCGAACAGCACGACAAATAACAGTGTGACAAGCCGTCCGGCGTTTTGTGCGTCGGACGGCTTTTTGCATGCCTGTGGACGGTCACGGACAGATGGTGTGCGGCATAGACTGGGGAGAAAGGTGGTTTTTCTATGGTGATCCATGTTGTTCAGCCGGGGGATTCGCTGTACCGTATCGCCCAGACGTATCAGGCGCCGCTGCAGCTGCTGATTCAGCAGAACGAGCTGCATGAGCCGTACCGGTTAACACCCGGACAGACGATTGTCGTGCCGCAGCCTGTGCAGGTACATACCGTTCGACAGGGGGAGACGCTTTCCGGCATCGCCGCGCAGCACAATACGACGGTGCTCAAACTGCTGCAAAACAATCCGCAGCTGGGCGGCGGTGACCGTATCTGGCCGGGACAGACGCTGGTGGTTTCCTATGGGCCTAAGCTGGGGACCTTTGCCGTCAACGGCTATGCCTATCCAAACATTGACCAGCGGGTGCTGCGCAAAACGCTGCCCTATTTGACGTACTTATCGGTGTTTTCCTATGGATTTGACAGTCTGGGCCGCATTCTGCCGCAAAATGCGGAAGCACTCACGCGCATGGCACGGCAGTACGGCGTGCTGCCGCTGCTGGTGCTGACAACGCTCGGCGAGGACGGTCAGTTTTCGGGTGAGCGGGCACAGCAGCTGCTGCGTGATCCGGTCGCGCGCGGCGCACTGATTGAAAATCTGGCGCAGACCATTGCGGCGCAGGGTTTTGCGGGTGTGGACATTGACTTTGAGTACATCCCGCCCGAGGATGCGGCGGCCTACGCTGATTTTGTCCGCGCAGTGCGCGCGCGGCTGGAGCCGTCCGGGCTGACGGTCATGGTGGCGCTCGCGCCTAAGACCTCGGCCGATCAGCCGGGGCTGCTGTACGAGTCGCACAACTACGCCGCGCTCGGCGCGGCGGCGGATGATGCACTCATAATGACTTATGAATGGGGCTATGCTCTTTCCGAACCGATGGCGGTGGCACCCATCAACAAGGTGGAGCAGGTGGTGCGCTTTGCGGTGTCGCAGATTCCGCCGGAAAAGATTTTCATGGGCATTCCCAACTACGGCTATGACTGGACGCTGCCCTATATCAAAGGACAGAGCCGCGCGCGCAGTCTGGGTAACGTGCAGGCGGTGGAGCAGGCGGTGCAAGTGGGCGCGCCCATCCGGTTTGACGCGGAGGCGCAGTCGCCGCACTACAACTACTGGCGCGAACGTGCCGAGCACGAAGTCTGGTTTGAGGATGCGCGCTCCATCCGTGCCAAGCTGGCGCTGGCCGGGGAATATCGGCTGCGCGGTGTGAGCGTATGGAACGTCATGCGGTATTTTCCACAGCTGTGGCTTGTGCTCAATCAGCTGTACGATATCGAAAAGCTGGCATAAAAGACGGAAAACCGACCGGAAAATCCCTTTTTCGGTCGGTTTTTGCTGGTTTTAGGGCTTTTCTGCAAGCATTTCCATTGCAAAACGGTTACAAAGCACGCTATACTCTGGTACATGGTGCAAAGGACACCAGTCAGATCAAAAGAAAACCAAGGAGGTAGCAGATCATGCAGCTGAAGAAAATCGTACCGCTGGCACTGGCCGCGGTGATGACGACCACAACGGTGGCGGGGGCGGTAAACCTGTCGCAGGAGACAGAAACCCGTGCGTCCCGCGCGTATACTTATGTGTATGAATCCGGTATCCGTCAGCATCTGCTGGAAAAGTATTACGCATTCCTCTGCGGACAGTTCCCGGGAAATCGACCGGAGCAAAAACCGGAGGAAACACCCGAGCAGACGCCGGATGTAGAGCAGCCGGAGGAGACTCCAGATGTAGAGCAGCCGGAGGAGACGCCGGACGTGGAGCAGCCGGAGGAGACCCCGGACGTAGAGCAGCCGGAGGAGACGCCGGACAATACGCCGCAGCTGCCGGATGATAACCGTCCCGAGCAAACACCGGACAACACCCCCGAGCAGACCCCGGAGGAAGATAACGATTCTTCGCAGGGGGACTATGCATCGCAGGTTGTGGCGCTGGTCAATGCGGAACGTGCAAAATACGGCCTGTCTGCGCTGAAGGTGGACAGCCGTGTGCAGCAGGCCGCGCAGGTACGTGCGAAAGAAACGGTGCAGTCCTTCTCGCACACGCGGCCGAACGGCTCTTCCTTCTCGACCGCGCTGACCGAGGCGGGCGTGTCCTACACCCGTTCGGGCGAGAATATCGCTTACGGTCAGTCCACACCGCAGCAGGTGGTACAGGCGTGGATGAATTCGTCCGGCCACCGCGCGAACATCCTCAATGAGAGCTTTACGACCATCGGCGTCGGTTATACGGTGTCGGGCGGCACGGCATACTGGGCGCAGCTGTTTACAGCATAACAATTCTTACAAAATAAAAAGGACGTGCTTTGCACGTCCTTTTTGCATATCTACTCGAAATTCAGCAGAAAATCTCCGTTTTCCGATGCCGCACCCGCGATAACGCGCAGCAAAAATTCACCGTAGTTGCCCAGCGTGTCCACCAGCAGCTCGGCATGCAGCAAGGTCAGGCGCGTAGGCGGACAGGCGCACAGCTGGTCATATAGCGCATCCAGTGTGCCGTCGTAGTCTGCGGGAAAGCCAAACGTGCGTGCCAGCATTTCATGCACCTGTGCACGGGTATAAAAGGCTTCCGCATCCAGAAGCAATTCTCGCATGTGAGTTTGCCCTCCCTCGAAAATGCGTGACAGAAATCGCGTCAGTTTGCATTCGGATAGAACAGAAGATACAGCTTGTGATAAAATTCCTGCCCGCGGCTGCCCTCAATGTCGCGCAGCTCGCCGTTTATAAATACATAGCCATCTGCGTTGACGCCGATGGAATTGCCGTTTTCAAAGGTGACGGTCAACAGGTTGCTCGTCAGCTTTTCCTTGCCGGGTTTAAAAAGGTTGGGATATTGGGTGTATGTATAGCCGGACAGCAGTTCGGTGATGGCGGCAAGCTGTTCCGGATCGGTCACGGTTTGCACCTCAGTCTGGTTTTCGGTCAGCGTGACCACGGTCTGCGTGGTTTTATCTGTAATGTCCGCATAGGACTGATGATAGAATTTGATGTACAGCATACGCCCGGCGAGAAACAACAAAATCAGCAGCAGCGTGCTGCAAATGGCAAATCCGAGCGCCATGGATTTTCGCATAGGTTCCGGCTCCTTTGTCGGTATGGGGTCTGTGATTTTACACTATAAGCATAGCGCAAAATAGGGGGGTTTGTCAATTTTCAAAGTGTAAACAAAGTATGACTTGACAAACATGTTCTACCATTGTAGAATGTAGGCACAGAAAGATTTTTACACTTGTAGAAAAGGAGGGGACAACATGGAGAAAAGCAAACGACTGCCGGATGCTGAGCTGGAAGTGATGCAGGCGGTGTGGTCGCTGGAAGCGCCAGTGACGGCCGCGGAGGTGCAGCGCAAGGTGCCGAGCGACTGGAAGGCGACGAGCGTGCTGACCTTTCTCTCGCGCCTGTGCGATAAAGGGTTCCTTTCGTGCGAGAAAGAGGGACGGCAGAACCAGTATACGCCGTGTGTGACGCAGGAGGAATATCTGCAGCGCGAAAGCCGCAGCTTTGTCGAGCGCGTGTGCGGCGGTTCGGTGAAAAATCTGGTGGCAAGCCTGTCGGACGCGGGCGTGCTGACCGCGCACGACATCGACGAACTGCGCGCCTTTCTCGACGCGCAGGGACGGTAAGGACAGGAGGGGTAGGATATGTTACGCTTTGAATGGAGCGATCTGCTGAACAATCTCACGCAGATTGGCCTGACCGTATCAGCTGTGGCATTGGTGCTGTTTTTGCTGCGCAAAGCCCTCAAAAAACGCTATCCCGCGCGCGCGATGTGCCTGGTGTGGGCGGTGCTCGCGCTGCGGCTGCTGATTCCCGTGCAGCTGACGCTGCCTGACCCGCCGGTGCAGGTCACGCCGCGCACGACCTATCTGACGCACACGAATTTTGCGCCGGAGCGGTTGGAGCAGGCCGGGCTGCCCGTTTTGGAGCAGGACGGCGAGATTACCACCGACCGTTGGGTGACGCAGCAGCAGGCGCAGACACTCCAAACGTTGGACGAATACTCGTTGACCGCGGTGGACATGGGGCGGGTGCTGCTTATGCTGTGGGGTGCGGGCGCATTGTTCTTTGCAATTTGGCAGCTGTACCTCTATCTGACGTTCCACTATGTGCTGGAGAAAAGCAGCCATTCGGCTGAGCGCGATACGCTGCGTGCGGTGTTCGAGGAACAGAAGCGCGCGCTCGGCATCCGCCGGGCTATCCCGCTGCGGGTGACGCAGGCGGCCGACTGCCCGATGCTGGCGGGTTTCCTCCGTCCCGCGCTCTATCTGCCGGACGAAGCGCTGTCCGAACAGGATGCGGCGTTTATTTTCCGGCATGAGCTGACGCATTACAAGCGGGGCGACCTGTGGCTTAAGCTGGCGTTGGTTGCGGCGCGGGCGGTGCATTGGTTTAATCCACTGGTGCATCTGCTGGCGCGCTTTGCGCAGGAGGATATCGAGCTGGCGTGCGACGACGCGGTGGTGCGCGGCATGGACGTGGATGCGCGCCGCGCCTACGGCGAGACCATCCTGCGTTCGGTTGAGGCGCAGGTGAAAAAGCGCGCGCTGGTGTCGTGCTTTGCCGGCGATAAGGAGACGCTGATGCGGCGTTTCGAGGGATTGTTTGACAAAAAGGTCAAAAAACGCGGTATCGCGCTGGTCGTGGCGGCGGCGGTGCTGGTCGGCACGCTGGGCTGTGCGTTTTCGGTAGGGGAGAGCAAGGATGCGTTGACTGAGGAAACGCGGCGCACATTGGCGGAGCAGTGGGCGCAGGACGCAAACCCCAAGTATGGGTATACGGTCAAGCTGGACGGGGAGAACACCTATGTGCTGTACGATCATACCAGTAATGTTATGTGGGAAGATCAGCTGAAACAGTCCGTCCCAACGCGGATAGGCTGGCAGCTCTTCTTTGAAAAAAACGGAAGTGATTGGCAGGTCAGCCACACTGAGCAGATTGCGGAAAAGAATGTAACCTCGCTCGATGAGTTCAAAATTCTGTACGAGAATGACCTCGGATTTCCGGATTTCCTCATGGTGGACTGGTCCGAACCGCTGATGGATATCAGCGAGCCTGAGCAGGCCGCACTGAATTTACTGCGGCTGGACGGTAATACAATGGGCGGTTCGTCTCTCGACCGCACGATGGGCGATGATATATGGGATGTCACGGTCATGTTTGCCGACCGCAGTGAAGTGACCATCACGATGGTAAACCAGTTCGATCAAGGCTGGCTGCCGCAGGACTTTACCTATGACGGCGGGCAAAACGTGCGCACCGCCGCCGACCTCGCGGGGCAGTATGCGCGCGGCGTGACGCACAAGAGCGGGCAGTACATCTATCCGATCCTGTCCGCGCAGATGCAGCAGGAGTTCCGTACCGACAGGTATCTACCGGACGGCAGCGTTAACTGGAAGTACGGCGGATCGTCGCCGTCTTATCGGGATTATGCGCTGGTGCCGACCGATGACAAGGATAGCTATCTCGCTGTATTCCAGATGTACGGCGGCGGTGTGGAGGATGTGCGCAGCGCTTATCTGATACGCACCGCGCAGGAGGACGGCCGCCGGGTGATCGAGAGCGTTGCCGAGGCAGAGAACAGTGATTATACAAAGAGTGAATTATTTAAATTATATTACGATTCGGGATTGAACTGGCCCACCATTCCTGAGGGGGCGGAGAACTTCAACGGCGCGTCGCTTGACACGCTGACGCGTGTGCAGGATGCGGTCGAGACCGTGTTCGGCTATTTCGGCGAGAATGTTGAGCATATCGAGGGCAATACGCACCTTTATACGATGGAAAGCTGGTTCACCAGCGAAGTGATCTCCGAGGGCGATACAGAAGCCGTTGTGCGGCTGAACTTTACGGATAACAGCCCGTCGGTCGATGTGCAGATGCGCAAAATGGTCGACTACTGGCTGCCGGTCGGGTTGGTCACGCAGTTTGACCAAGGGTTCGGCGCTTATCTGGTGGAGGGCGACAGCCCGGTCAGCCATGTGCAGCTGCCGGTCGGCGCGACCATCGCGCAGGCGATCGAGAACGCAAACGGCGAAATTCCGCTGCTCGAAGCCGGGCAGACCATCAAACTAGAACCTGTTGATGGCAAGCTGAACGCAACGGATGCCGTTCTGACCGATGCGGTCATCCGCGCGGACGGCACACTGCAATATACCGACAAGGAGACGCAGCAGACGAATATCCGCTTCACCGATGTGTATGACCGCGGCAGCGCGGTGTACCTGTACAAGATCGAGCATCTGGCGGCCGAAGCGTTGTCCTCGACCTATCCGGCGGAAATCTACCGCGGCGTGACGGTGACCTATCGCACCAGTGCGTATACCGGCACCGAACAGGAATATACCGCCGCGTTCGTCTACCGGCTGTCCAACGAGGGTGTGTCAAATACGGATTACACCATCCATTCGACCGAATATACGAACCCGACCTATGGCTACACGCTGACGCTGCCCGACTGCTTTGTGGAGCAGGGTTACGTCAAGGAAATTGACGATACGGTGAAATTTGGCCTGCAAAATGCGCTGCCGGGTTACACGGACGACCCGACTGACGGCGGTGTGGTGATGGGATTGTATGCTGAGGCGACCGCGTCGCTCAAGACGCAGTTTGGCGAGGACTGGGAATCCGGTTTCCCGGTGCCGTGCAAAAAACTCGTCGAGCGCGACGGCCTGACCTATTATCTGTCGTTTGCGTCCGATGTGCAGTATGACCCGTCGGATGAGGATATCGCCGCAGCTTATACCGAAATGTATCAGGCGGCGCAGGCGATGGACGGCAGCTCGATCTCGTTTGACGGACAGACGGACGCACAGCGCGATGCCGCGCGCACGCTGCTGCTGCACGATCTGGCGACGCAGTATGCCTATACGCTGACACGCCGAGATGGCTCTTCGATTGACGCTGTCACGGCCGAGCCGGATTTGACCGACGGATCGTGCCTGCTGACTGTGCGCTATGTCAGCCGCGAGGGAAATCATTACTTCACCACGGCCCAGCGGCTGTGGTATGAGGGGACCGACTCTGTCACGCCTGCGCGCACGGAAACGCTGGTCGATACCTCGGATGGTGTGCGCTCGCGCGCGGACTTCCTGCTGGCTTTCCCACAGGGGCAGGGCATTCCGGAACTGGATCGTACCGGCATTGACGCATTGCTTGCAGAGCCTACGCTCGACCCCGCGCAGGATGCGGAACGGGTGCTCGGCCTGTCGGGCGGCACAGGGGAAGATTTTGTCATGCACCCGATCAACAAGCGGGTCACGTTCACCTATCGCTGGCCGGACGGTACAGTGGATTTCATCATGCAGGGGGTCATGCTGGGCGGCGCAGAGCAGCCGATCTATCTGCCAGTGGCGTTTGACGGCATGGGATGGTTTGCAGATCCTTATACCTACATGATGTGCAAGGAGAGCGGTGACTTCTCATTGTGTACGGTGGAAGCACTGGTGTGGTATCTGGCGCAAAGCGATGGTGCAACCACCGAAGGTATTCTGGCCGAGTTGGACAAGCGCTGGCAGCAGGACGCGGACGCGGTCGAACAGGAAATGACCGGGGCAGATGCATCGGTGCAGAAGCTCTGGCAGCAGCACAAGGCTGCCAATCCGGACATCTTTGGCGCGCGGTTCTCGGAGGAGGAAATTGAGGCCGCCTGCCAGACTGTGCGCGATTACGCCGTGGCGCATGGCTTTTCGGTGGATAACCTGCATTATGACGCGAGTCACGATTTCAGTTTCTCGCAGGGCATTATGGACAATGGCGTACTGAAAGGTAAAGTGCTGAGCACCGGCCTGACAATCGACAACGTGATTACGGTCATCGGCGACGCGCAGTTTGGCGAGGAGACAGCCGAGGGCTGGTCGTTTGCGCTGTACCGCGGTGCGGACGGTAAATGGGTGCTCGAGGACGGCGCATACGGCTATTAAGGCAACACCGCACAATTGCATCTTCGATGCTTTGCGGAAATTTTGTGCCCAGATTTTGTTGCGATTTCTTGCAATACATCAAGTATTGCCGCGAAACCGTGCCGCATCTAGACACAAAATTTACACACAAATCATTCTTGATGAATTATGCGGTATTGCCTCAAGACCGGCACGGATTTTGCGGAAAAATTTCCGATAAACAAGGGTTGACAGCGGCGCTCCACCGTGATAAGATGATGCCAAACAAAGGGGAGTAGTCGGCGCGGCTTGCCGCGCGGCA
This sequence comes from Clostridiales bacterium, assembly GCA_019418305.1. GTDB lineage: Bacteria > Bacillota > Clostridia > Oscillospirales > Butyricicoccaceae > Agathobaculum. The sequence continues at coordinate 24,875 of DYCA01000006.1, read as the reverse complement.
TCGCCAACAAGCATGACGGGGCGTGTGATCCCGTTCTGGCTGTTGCCTGAAATGACCAGACCTGCGTTTTCCTTAGAAAAGGAAAACGCAGGTCTTCTTTTCATATAGGGGACTTCATAAGTCCCCTATATACGAAAAACGGTTCCATAGAAACCGCTTTTCGATACCCGAATGATGCGGCCCAGGGCCGCGGGGGCGAGGTATTCAAAGTCCGGCAATGCCAGACTTTGAATAAAAATTATATACCATGCAATTTTCTGATTGATTTTTGGCGTTGTGTGTTTAGGGGGCGATATTATGGAATTTCTATACGAAGGGCTGCTGTCGGTGACATGGCAGCAGGCGGTGATGTATGTTGTTGGCGGGCTGCTGATTTGGCTGGCGATTCAGAAGCAGCATGAGCCTGCGCTGCTGCTGCCGATGGGCTTTGGCGCGATACTGGTCAACCTGCCGATGTCGGGCGTCATCGACCAGATAACGCAGGGCGTGGGTGAGACGCACGGCATCATCCAATGGCTGTTTGAAAGCGGCATTGAGGTAAGCGAAGCGTTTCCGCTGCTGCTGTTCATCGGCATCGGCGCAATGATTGACTTCGGCCCGCTGCTGGCCAATCCAAAACTGTTTTTGTTCGGCGCAGCGGCGCAAATTGGCATCTTTTTAACCATTATTGTGGCGGCAGCGCTCGGCTTTGATATCATTGATGCGGCATCCATCGGTATCATCGGTGCGGCGGACGGGCCGACCTCCATTCTGGTTTCGCAGGTGCTCGGCTCGAAATACGTCGGCGCGATTGCGGTTGCGGCGTACAGTTATATGGCGCTTGTGCCCATCATTCAGCCGTTTGCCATCAAGCTGGTGACCACCAAAAAAGAGCGCGCGATGAAGATGCCGTATGCCGCGAACAAGGTCAGCCGCCGCACGCGCATCCTGTTCCCGATTGTCGTGTCGATTGTGGCCGGATTGGTTGCGCCCGCGTCGGTGTCGCTCGTCGGTTTCTTGATGTTCGGCAACCTGATTCGCGAGTGCGGCGTGCTGGAGAGCCTGTCCAAAACCGCGCAGCACGAGCTGGCGAACCTGATTACGCTTCTGCTCGGCATCACGATTTCGTTCTCCATGCGTGCAGAGCAGTTTGTGACCAAGGAAACGCTGATTATCCTGTGCCTTGGTCTGGTTGCGTTTGTGCTGGATTCGATGGGCGGCGTGCTGTTTGCAAAGGTGCTCAACCTGTTCTGCAAGAATAAGGTCAACCCCATGATTGGCGCGGCAGGCATTTCGGCGTTCCCGATGAGTGCGCGCGTCATTGAAAAGCTGGGGGTGGAGGCGGATAAGACCAACCACCTGCTCATGCATGCGGTCGGTGCGAACGTTGCCGGCCAGATTGCGTCGGTCGTGGCAGGCGGCGTGATTCTCGGGTTCTTTATGTGAGAAGGAGGCGCTGGATATGAGTGAATCGGTACAGATGGCAATTTTGCTGCTTGGTCAGGGCATGGCCGGTATCTTCACGGTGCTTGCCGTGATTGCGCTGATTGTGGCGCTGCTCGGCCTACTGGACAAAAATCGGCAGCAGTAAAAAAGGCTTGCAAACCCCGTTTCTTTCTGGTATAGTAATAAGGTAAACCGAACAAACGGGGTTGTAGCTCAGCTGGTCAGAGCGTTCGCCTCACACGCGAGAGGTCGTGGGTTCGAGCCCCGCCAACCCCACCACAACATGATAATCCGAACCTGACGCCGGTTGGCGATGGGTTCGGGTTTTTGTTTTCTTCCGCAATAATTGACATCATACGATCCGAATGAAAAAATGGGATGCGTCCTAAAGGCGCATCCCATTTTTGTATCTACGCATCATCGGTCGGTTCGGAATCGTTCGACTCCGAATCCGACGAATGAGCAAGAACTTCCGGGAAATCCGGAAGAAGAACGCGGGCAATCGCAAGGAGCACAGACTCCGGCACGTTGTCCGGGAATTGTTGATTCGTCATCAGGAGAAACCTCCATTTGCCTTTTTCTGTAAAGGTGAATAGTTATTTATTGCAATTTTTGGAGAGATATTAATGCAAATTTTACTGGCTGAATTACCAATTGCGGAAAAATTTACATATAAACGACTGAAAATATCTTGCTATAATAGCGTAAAGGAGGTGTACACTCACAGTGAAGGACAGTTTGAAAAGTTTTGAGGTTAATGGCTGCAGATGCAATAGCAATGCAGCCTTCTGCAAAGCAGCAAAATGCAGTATTGTATAGCTGCGTAACCGTGCAGATGGAATAATGGATGCTAGCCAGGATTTATGATGACAGAAAGGATGTTTGCGATGATAAAAAATGCGTTTTCTTTAGAGGGAAAGGTTGCGCTTGTTACGGGCGGCGCATATGGTATAGGGTTTGCAATAGCACAGGCATTAGCGGAAGCTGGTGCTAAAATCGCATTTAATTGCAGAAATTCTGCTCACCTGACAAAAGCGATGCAGGCATATCATGAAAAGGGAATTGATGCAAAGGGGTACATCTGTGATGTTACAGATGAAGCCAGTGTCCAAAGCATGTTATTGGAGATCCGAAAGAGCATTGGAATCGTTGATATTCTGGTTAATAACGCCGGAATTATCAAGAGAACTCCTATGCAGGAAATGAAGGTTGAAGATTTTCGCCAAGTGGTGGATATAGATCTGGTCGGACCGTTCATTTGTGCAAAAGCAGTGATTCCCGGTATGCTGGAAAAGGGCCAGGGAAAAATCATAAATATTTGCTCAATGATGAGTGAACTGGGGCGGGAAACGGTATCCGCTTATGCTGCAGCAAAAGGCGGATTAAAGATGCTGACACGAAATATTTGTGCAGAATACGGACATGCCAATATCCAGTGTAACGGTATTGGACCTGGATATATTGCAACAGAGCAGACCGCACCGCTGCGTGAACGGCAGAGTGACGGAAGCCGCCATCCATTTGATCTATTCATTATATCAAAGACTCCGGCAGCGCGTTGGGGAACACCGGAGGATCTGATGGGACCGGCTGTTTTTCTGGCATCAAGTGCATCCGATTTTGTCAATGGTCAAATTCTTTATGTGGATGGCGGAATTTTGGCATACATTGGAAAACAACCCTGAAATTTTGCAAAAATGCATCACTTGAATGAATAGAGAAGAGAACGGATTACGTTAGAGAAAAAGGATCTGCCTGCTGTATTTGGAATATTTATGTAATAAAATGTTTCTTTAGTCTTGTTTCTGTGAGATGAACAGCAGGCAGCATCGCTATATCAAGTTTACATAGGCTATGATAATGCCCCATAGTATATAGTCAAAGAGCACAAAAAAAGAGCAAAAGCATTGTGCCTTTTTGACATTAATGAAAATTTTCATATACTTTTAACTTGAATTACGGAAAAAAAAACGTTATGTACTTAGAAATAGCCTTGTTACAATAAACACATAAATTATTCATCGATTGGAGGAAGGAGAAAATGCAAGAACGCTGTTTCATGATTTTAAATCTCCTTCGGGAGGCAGATGGATATGTAACTGCAGATGCGTTAGCCAAATCGCTTCATATTTGTTCCCGTTCTGTACGAAATGATATGACGCAATTGAAGCTGCAATTAGAGCGGTTGGGCATAAACGGATTGAGCAGCAAGACACGCAATGGTTATCGATTGGAATTAACCGATGAACAATGGAAGCGTGTTGATGCTTTGCTTTCAGTGGACAAAACGCAGCTGAGCTTTTCTCGTGTGGAAGGAGGAAAGTACAGAGTTCTGGAATTGCTTTTGAAAGGCAATGGCGTTAACTTACGACAGTTAAAACAGGAAACCTACTCTTCCGGGCGAGAAGCAACGGAATATCTCAATGATGCCAGACAATGGCTGAGAGTTCACAATATTTTGCTGTATCGGCGCAAGGGACAGGGCATTTTCATTGATGGAGAACGTCACTGGGTACGCATTGCACAATGGAATCTGTATAGAGAGTGCATGCATGCGAGCGGCGCGAAGATGGACAATGAAAGCATCTGTCGCTTTTTTGAGATTGAACATAATTACAATTTGGAATACATACCCAAACGACTGGAAAAAAAGTATGATCTCTATTTTTCGGCTGAAAGCTATATCCGCATTATTTTCCTTTTGACCGCCGTACTGATGGATTACAGAAGGAAATTCAGCTATCACTTCCCGATGGGAGAATTCCGCAGCACGAAAATGGAGAGAAGCATGAGCATTGACTGTATACAGTGGATGCAAGAGATGTGCGGTGTATGTTTGGATTTGGAAGAGCGAAGCTTTTTTAAATTTATCATCGCAAGCTCAGAAATCATGCATTTCCGCAGCAGACAAAGACAGGTGGAATTTGAGTACGAACATAAGCCCGTTCAGAAGTTAGTTAACAATATGATTGAAGTGGTAGGCAGTGTGTTGCGTACTGACATTTCCGCCGATCAAGTGCTGATTCAGAGTTGGGAGCAATATCTTTGCGCAATGAGCACGGAGTCTCGATATGGTGTGCTGCGCAGTCGCGGAGACATAGAGATCCCTCAAGGCAATGCACCCATTCGATTGGCATGTTGGTTGGGCAGCCAGCTGCTGGAAGAAAAGCTGGGAATGGTCACCACAGAACGAGAAATCTCTTGTTTGGCACAGCATGTAGAAGCAGCGGTGAGACGAAGAAGACGCAATATCAAAGCGATTCTGGTCTGCAATGAAAATCCCGGAGCAGTTCGATTGCTGGCTGAACGGCTGCATAATGCGTTTCCGGATTTGCAGTTCATAGAGAACTGCCACAGCTATCATGCGGAGCAAATCATTCGGAATCAAAATGTGGATTTGGTTATCTCTACAGAGACGCTGCCGGCTATGCCGAGAAGTAAGCTGGTCACCATCGGAGCCGCATTGACATCCGGAGACATTGCCGTAATTCAGAATCATATTCGGCAGTATTTCCGGGAGGATGTTCCCGGACTGACAGGACTACAACCGATACAGACCCTCTTCTGGGAGGAGTTGGTACTGTTTCTTTCGGGAAATGAGTCGAAAAATGAAATTTTGCATCAGATGGCATCGCTTTTGGCAAGTCATGGCGCGGTGGATAAAATGTTCATAAAATCTGTGCTGCAACGTGAAAAAATTTCATCGACCTATTTTGAACATGGGGTTGCGATTCCTCATGGATTTCCGGAATTTGTTCGACAGCCAATGGTGGCGGTAGTATTTCTGAAAAAGCCTGTTCGCTGGTCTGGTTCTGATTGGGCGGATGTCATTTTTATGATGGCAGTCAACATGGATTCTCAATTCGAAGTGCAGAAACGAATCATTTCTTTTTATAGAGGGTTGATTCAAACACTGTCTCAGCCCGAGGCTTTGCAGCGCTTCAAACATTTGACCACACCAAGAGGAGTCATCGATGCCATAAATACGATGATGGCTCCTAATACCAATAAGTAGTTCGGAAAGGAGTAATTTAATATGCAGAAAGTGGAACTGACGATGACGAATGAGGAGGGACTTCATTCCCGTCCGGCTATGGAGTTTTCTAAGGCCGCTGCAAACTTTAAGAGCAAGGTGGAGATTGAAAAGGACGGCATGTCTTTTGATGCGAAGAGCATGCTGATGGTTCTTTCAGCCTGCATTTGTCAAGGGGATCTTTTCGTTTTGTCTGCCGAGGGGGAGGACGAAAAAGAAGCGGTTGATACCTTGAGTCAGCTGGCGCTGGAACTGAAATAAGAGACTGTATTTAAGAGAAGTACTGAGAGTTTTAGGGAGGTATAAAGTATGGAAACAAGCTATTTATCAGTGATTAATCGTCAGGCAGTTGCGGTGGATGTTTCTGCGGCCAATAAGGAAGAGGCATTCCAGTATATCTGTGATATGTTAACCAAGGCAGATGTTCTGAATTCTGCTGAAGAGTTTAAAAAGGACTTATACCTGCGGGAAAAGGAAGGCAGAACCGGTATTGGCAACGGTGTTGCCATTCCGCATGGAAAGTCACTGGCGGTGAAAGATACTTGCATTTCTGTGGTTAAGCTGCGTGATCCTATTGAATGGGAGACGCTAGATGGCAAGCCTGTCCGTGTTCTGATCTGTTTCGCAGTGAGCGATAAGGATCGGACTGATAAATTTTTACGCATGATGGCGCAGGTGGCTCGCAAGCTCGCTTATCAAGAAACAATCGATAACTTGATGGCCGCGACAACACCTGACGAGCTGCTGGCTGCGCTGGCATGAACATAAAGAATGGGAGGAAAAAGTATGAAAATCGTAGGAATCACTGCATGCACTGCCGGTATTGCGCACACCTATCTGGCAAAAGAGAAACTGCTTAATGCAGCGGAAGAACTGGGATACTGGTGCAAGATTGAAACGCAAGGCTCCATTGGCGTAGAGGATGAACTAACGGCTGAAGAGATTGCAGAGGCCGATGTTGTCATTTTGGCAACGGATATTCGTGTAAGCAAAGAGCGTTTTAAAGGAAAACCGGTTGTGGAGATCCCGATTGGTATGGCTGTGAAGTCGCCAAAGGGGGTTCTCCAGCAAATTGCGACTAAGCTTGGCAAATAAAGCAATTAAAATTCAGGAAGGAGTTGAAGTATCTAATGAAAGTTGAAAATATCAGAAAGCACATTATGACCGGCATTTCATACATGATTCCTGTAGTCGTTGCTGGTGGTATTTTACAGGCCTTGGCAAAATTGTTTGGTGGTTGGGCAATCGGTGATGCTGTTGCTGCCGGTGCTACGCCCTTTACCAATATGAATCCCTTTACTTGGGAAGGCTTCTGGTGGGGATGCAACCAACTCGGTTCTTACGGCATGAACTTTGCTGTTGCCATCATGACAGGCTATCTGGCATATTCCATTGCAGGACGTCCTGGTATCGTTCCGGGCTTCATCATCGGCTATGCCTGTGTTATGTCTAAGGCCGGTTTCCTGGGCGGCCTGTTGATGGGCTTCATTATTGGATATTTCATTCTGTGGATGAAGTCCTGGAAACTTCCCAAGGTTATGCAGGGACTAATGCCGGTTTTGATTATTCCAGTGCTTGCAACATTTTTCTGTGGTATGTTGTTCTTGGTCGTATTCTGCATACCTTTGGCATGGATCATGGAAGTGTTCCAGAACTGGATGATTTCTCTCAATGGTGGTTCAAAGGCAGTTATCGGTGCCGTTATCGGTGCATGTATGGGCTTTGACTTGGGTGGTCCGGTCAACAAGACCGCATCTATGGCTGCAAATGCATTGGGCACCGATGGTATCAATGGTCCTATGACTGCCAAGATCGTTGGCGGTATGACTCCTCCGATTGGCTTGTGGGTAGCTTCGCGACTGGCCCGCAAAAAGTTCTCCAGAACCGAACTGGATACTGCGAATACTGCACTACCCATGGGTCTGTGCTTTATCACGGAAGGTGTTCTGCCGTTTGCCGCATCCGATCCGCTGCGCTTTGTTCCCTGCTCTATGCTGGGTTCTGCGGTTGCAGGTGCAATTACAGTTGGCTTCGGCTGTGAGTCTGTTGCCGGTCACGGCGGTATCTTTGTAGTGCCTATGATGACCAATCCGTGGGTATTCATCGTCGGACTGATCGTTGGTTCGCTTGTTACTGGTGTTGTCTATGCTATCGTGCGCAAGCAGCGCAGCGAGGAAGAGCAGGTTGAGACAGAGGGCGAACTGGATGTTGATGTAGAGATCAATATTGGCTGATTTCGCTCAGACTGCAACCTAAGCAATTTCTGTTATTTGGATAAATGTCTTGTTTGCTGGGGGCTGGACATTGTTCTAGCCCCTCTGTTTTGGAAAGGAACGACCTATGTTAGTATCTATGAAGGCAATCTTAGAGGATGCCAATCGCAACAACTATGCTGTTATGGCCATGAACAGTGTGAATATGGAGATGGCACGCGCCGCTATTGAGGCTGCGGAAGAGGAGCATTCTGCCATTATTGTTCAGTTCGGCAAGGGACAGATGCAGACGCTGGCACACAAAGAGGAAATGCTCCCTATGATTAAGGAAATGGCGGAAAAGGTACATGTGCCTGTATGCATTAATCTGGATCATGGCTCGGATTTTAAACTGATTGTAGATTGCATTAATGCCGGATTTACGAATGTAATGTTTGACGGCTCCAGCTTGCCCTATGAAGAAAATGTTCGACAGACCGCAATTATCGCGGCCTTGGCACATGGCGCAGGATGCTCGGTAGAGGGCGAGCTTGGGCATGTGGGGCAGGCGGATGCCGCAGAAGATACCAATGAAGACCTGTATACGAAGCCGGAAATGGCTGTTGACTTTGTGGAACGCACGGGAATTGATGCGTTGGCAGTTGCGGTGGGTACTGCACACGGTGCATATCCGAAGGGAAAGATCCCCAAGCTGGATTTTGAACGTCTGCACCAGCTGAAGGCTGCCACAAAAATGCCGTTGGTTCTGCATGGCGGTTCCGGTTCCGGCTCTGAAAATATTATCAAGGCAGTGGCCGGAGGCATCAATAAGATCAACGTGTGCACAGATGCCTTTGAGGTGGGCAAGGAGGCCTTGCTGAAAGCGGCACAAGAAGGTAAAAACTATATGCAGATGTGCGCTGCTGCAGAAAAAGCAGTTAAAGAATTTGCGAAAAACTATATGCGCCTGATCGGATCCAGCGGACGTTTCACCTTTGAGACAGTGGACAACGGCAGTAAAGAATAACAAAATGCTGCGATAACGTTTTGGATAAATACCGATACGATTTCTGAAAGAGGTTTTGAATATGAAAATCGCACTTCTAAACGAATTTAGCCAGTCTTCTAAAAATGATATTATCCTGAAAGAGCTGAAAAGTGTAGTTGAGCCTATGGGACACGAGGTCTATAACTGCGCAATGACCGTGCCGCTGGTGGATCGTGATGTGCCCGAAGCGTACACGAAGGAAAATCCGCGCCTGACTTACCTGCATCTCGGCATCATGGCAGCGCTGCTGCTGAACTCCGGCGCGGCAGATTTTGTTGTTACCGGATGCGGTACAGGTCAGGGTGCTCTTATGAGCCTTAATATGTATCCCGGTGTTGTCTGCGGTTATTGCATTGAGCCAACCGATGCATATCTTTTCCTGCAGATCAATAACGGCAATGCACTGTCCATCCCGTATGCAAAAGGCTTCGGCTGGGGCGCGGATCTGAATCTGAATACGATCTTTACCCGTGCGTTTGGTTCGCCGAAGGGTATGGGCTATCCGGCGGAAAACAAGGCTTCCCAGAATCGGAATGCAAGCCTGCTGTTTGATATGAAGGGTCGCGTTGCAAAGCCGCTGATTCAGGCCTTGGAATCCCTTGACCCGCAGTTGGTCAAGGAGTGCATGATCCCGCGCTTCTTAGAGTGCTTTTATGCCGGCTGCACGGACGCAGAGTTGAAAGCATTTGTGGATAAGGTAGTTGCTGGTTGATAATTTGCAAGCTTAAGCCAAGGCAGAAAGGAATTATGGGATGAACGTTTATACCGGTATACCGGCTGCGGAGGGTATTGCTTGCGCATTGGCCGTTGTTGTAAAGGAAATTATTCCTGAAACGGTGACAGTCTCTTTGGATGAAGCGGTTGAACAATGTTTGAAGGAAATTCGCCATCTTCGGGAAAAAACAGCTGCTGACTTGGGAGAAGAGAGCGCAGAAATTTTTGACGCCTATGAAATGCTGCTGCAAGACCAATACTTAGTGGATTCCATCAGGAATCTGCACAATGAAGGCGCGGGATTGGTGGATGCCGTTGAGCAGGCCATGGAGCAGCATGCATCGATGTTTGCTCGTGCCAAAAGCCAATATATGCAGCAGCGAGCAGATGATATTCGGAATATTAAAAAGATGCTGCAGCGTGCCCTTATGGGCAACAGCTGCAGAGTGAAGCAGCCGGAGAACGGTGAAAAATTTGTGTTATTCGCAGAAACATTGTCTCCTGCTGACATCATGGAAGCCGATACCTCTCGTCTTGCAGGCTTGGTAACAAAATTTGGCGGCAATACGTCTCATGCAGTGATTCTGGCCAAGACGCTGGGCATTCCGGCTGTCACCGGCTTTGATGCGCTCGATAAAGTGGAGCAGGAGGATACCGTTGTTATCGACGGAGCAAAGGGTACGGTTACGGTCGCTCCAGATGAGCAGACCATGCAGCAGACCAGAAAATTGCTGGAAGAGCAAGAGAAAATGAAAGAAATGCTGCGCCAATTGCCCAAGGGTGAAGTGTCTGTTTTGGATGGCGAAGTGGTTCACGTAAGTGTGAATATTGGTCTGGCATCCGATCTGGAAGGTCTCGATTTGGAGAGCATCTACGGCGTGGGCCTGTATCGCACGGAATTTCTGTTCAGTGAGCGTGCCACGGCACCGACTGTAGAAGAGCAAATCAAAGAATATAAAAATGTTTTCGACAGCTTGGCCGGTAAGGATTTGATTATACGCACGCTGGACATTGGCGGCGATAAAGTGATTCCGTATCTGGACTGCCCCAAGGAAGAAAATCCGTTTTTAGGCTGCCGAGGCATCCGCCTTTGTTTTCGCAATGAGAGCTTGCTGCGGGATCAGTTCACAGCGCTGCTTACAGCATCTGAGGGACGGCCGTTTTCTGTAATGTTCCCCATGATTTCCAATATTGCTGAGTTTAGGAAGGCAAAGAAAATATGGGGCGAGATTGCTGCGGAATTGAAGGAAAAAGGATGCAGCATCAGCCCTGATATCCGTTTGGGGGTTATGGTTGAAACACCGGCAGCAGCATTTTGCGCTGATTTACTCGCCAAAGAGGTGGATTTTGCAAGTATTGGCACGAATGATCTGACACAATATGTGCTTGCGGCCGATCGCGGCAATCCGAATGTAGGCGTCAAGCTGAGTTATTATGATCCTGCTGTCTTACGTGCTATTTATCAGACGATTTCCGCCTTCCGCCAAGCGGATGTCAAAATCAGTGTTTGCGGCGAGGCAGGCTCGGATGTTCACTTCTTGCCGCTGATGTTGGCAATGGGCTTGCGCTATGTATCCGTTAGCCGCTCTTTGATTGATCGGGTGCGTTACACGGTGCTCAATACCTGTGTGGAAGAACAAAAAACGGTTTTGCAGCATGTTTTAACAATGGCAACGGAAGAGGAAGTACGCGCTGCCGTCAGCTGAAGAAACCGTAAAGAAGAAAGTCAAAACGCGTCTACTAGCCAGGCATTTGAAACAATACTATTTCGAACATGCGAGGAACAAGCCAATGAAGAAAATCAAAAATGCAAAGAACACAAAAACGCTTGGACGAATGTGTTTTAATTGGATGATTCCCGCTGTGGAATACTGGTTAGAACAGATGGCTGCTGAGGGATGGCTGCTGTGTAATTTCAACCATGTAATCTATTATTTTCAACGCAGCGAACCGATGAAATGCAGATATTATATTATATCACCGGAATTAGGTTCAAGTGATGAGATGGCTGTGGCGAACGAGCTGCGAGGAAAAGGCGCAGTCATCTTCGGCACGGGGGTCCGTCGGTTTGGTGGACCGGAATTTGTTCTGCGTATGGGTGAAGAAACATCCGGTGCGGATCTGAAACGCTACTATTTGAAACGCAACAGTCGGATCATCAGCAGTATGCTGAGTATAATGGGAGCATTTGGGTGTCTTGCACTATGCATAATTGCTTACTTTGGGTTTTATGCAAAGGATCTTCAGAGCGTGCTTTTCGGTAATCTTTTTTTGCTCTTGCTAGCAGGTGTCTTTGGGATTTTCTTAAGATTTTTCATATGCAAATGCAAAAAAAACCATGAACCATACTCGTTTTCAAATAGCTTGAAATGAGATTAAATATGCATTGAATTCGCGTATAGTTATTTCGGACAGATACGAATTGAGCTAGAACGATTTTCCATGCGCTGAATTGCCTGCACAAAAACAAAAGCTTCGGGAATCCAATCGTTTCCGAAGTTTTTGTTTTGCTTCTAAAAAAACACCAGATAGAAAGAATATGCCAAGGGACTGGTCGGCTCCAGAGCCTGCCATAGCGAGCAATTTGTTCATGCGGTACTTCAACCAACGCTTGATTTTCTTTTTTATAGGAATCTTTTTTGCCAACTTTCCTTGACGTGGGCCAGGCTGCCTATGACCGTTAAGTTAGGAATCGGAGGGATAATATTTTGTTAGAAAATATTCAAATTTTGGTCTCACAACTCCTTGTGATGTTTTTGCTGATGGCGGTTGGCTATGCTTGTTTTCGATTGAAATATCTCAACAATGTCGGTGCAGGCCAAATGTCGCTCATCTTAACACGCATTGTCTCTTCCTGTGTCATCATCAACTCCTTTCAACGGGAATTCGATCCCTCACTGGTCATCGATCTGCTGGAAGCAGCTGGCTGTGCAATTTTCGCAATGGGATTGTCAATCGTGATAAGCCATTTACTGTTTCGCGCAGACGGCCCACATAAAAACTTTGCGGACAAACGCATGTGTGTGGTATTTACTAATTGCGGATTCATGGCTTTGCCGCTGCTGGATGCGCTGTATGGTTCTTATGGCTTGTTTCTCGGCTCCGCATTTATTGCTGTCAACAATGTGCTGCTGTGGAGCTACGGCGTTTCTCAGCTTTGCCGCGATACCACTCCGGCGCAGAAAATCCGCAATGCAGTGCTCAATCCGGGAGTGGTTTCTGTTGCAATTGCGCTGATTTTTTTCCTGACGTCGTTCGAATTGCCAACCATCCCTGCAACTTGCATTTCCTATCTTGCATCGCTCAATACACCAGTTGCTATGATCATTCTGGGCGCATTTCTTGCTCAATGTGATCTGCGCTCCTGTTTTCAGGATAAACAAGTGTATTTTGTCACTGCGCTGCGCCTGCTCATTCTGCCGCTGATCACGATGGCGTTTTTCCTATTGCTGCCGCTTGACAGCACCTTACGCAACACAATGCTGATCAGCGCGGCGGCGCCGGTTGCCATGGTCTGTTCCATGTTCGGTCAAGTATACGGAACAGATTATCTGTTTTCTACGCGCACGGTGGCTGTTTCCACGATTTTCTCCGCGCTGACCATTCCCTTCATAATCGCGCTGAGCAGTTTGATCGGCGGCTGAAACCGCGTATTTCAAGTTGTTGTATCAAAGCTTTGCTCTGACCAGCACAGAATATACTTCGTAGACGTACGAATACTTCCGGCAGGAGAGTATACCAGTAGAACCGTAGAGTTCTGGTGGACTATTAGATGAGTGGGAATGATTCTTCGGCAAATGGCGTGATATTGAACACGATACGCCACTCGACGTCATCACTAACCGGCTCAAAGTGCAGAGCAGAACAAGCGGTATAAAGCTTTTCCTGTGAATTTGCTCCATACACAATCGCTGTCGGACCATCTGAACCGCCAACAACACCAACAAAACATGCGATGCTGGCAACAGGGCGGAAAGTATCCTCATCTGGCGTAATCTCTTGAGGTTTGTCTCCCTCATCACAGTCAAGGAGCGAGATGTTATCGATAGGTTCCGGAGAAAGCGTATAGCTCATGACAGTATAGTGTGTTGGATAAATCCAGCGCTCAGAGTCAAAACTGTTTTGAGGAATGGCCTGCTGTTCTATTTTCTGCACGGTCAGTGTATAAATTGTCCCGCTGACAGGGTGGGAAAACGTAAATGAATCTCCAGGTGCGTGAACCTTAAAATGCGCTCCCGGAACCTGCTTGGGCTGCGGCTCCATCGTAAGAGAAAGCGATTTAATTTCAGGGCGACGCTTGTTTTTCCATGGGAATACATCTCTGCAAATAACCCATCCGTAAGTGGTATCCAGCCCATAATGGTCAACCGCCCATTTTGCTTCCAACTCATTGATGATGCCATCCGGCAGACAGGGATGAAAGCTCACAGCACAACCATGGGTGGTCTGTAATATTTTCTCGTTTAACTTTAAGCAAGGTTTGAAATGAAAACAAAGCGGGTTCTCCCATTCCATTTGCATCTGTTGCTCACGGGTAAACTTTTCGCACGAATCATTTTCCCAGTCCAGATTCCATTTTTTCATGAAGTCACGAATATTTTCTGAATCGACCCGCATACAGAAATCAATGACAAGTCCTTTGCTGCATGAATATGCTGCGGGAACGACCCAATGATATCCCGCCCAATCGAATTGTTTATCAAGCCTGATTTCTATTCCGGCATGGTCTTTGCCTTGATGACCCCAGAAATTTCCGTCAAAATAAACCTTCCACTCAGGGGAAACCAATTCTGCTTCTGGATTCATGTCAACATCGTAATACTCTTCCGTATATTTAATCTTACTGTAATCAAAAGAAGACTGCAGGGCTTTGATATATGCCCATGGCTGCTCCATAGGCGTCAGCTTCAGCTTCTCCGAAATTTCCTGCAAAGTCTGCTGCTGCTCCTGTGTCGCAGGCTTTTCCCGGAGAAAGGCTTCAAACTGCGCTTCATCCCACATCCACGCTTGTTCCAACGCCGCGGCATCGCCACAGGCCAGTATAAGCCGCAGAAAATCGGTAAAATTTCTTGCCAATGGGTGAACATAGTGGGGAGAAGCATTCATCGGGCTGACAGAGAAAACCATATCTCCAAATCCACGGATGAAACAGAAGTGGATACCATCCACCCCTGTCCAGCCAAAAACCGATGCCTCTTTGGGCGTACAAAAATATGGTGTATTATCCTCACTGCGTTCAATCCCCACAGAACATAAATCAATGCCGCGCTGCAAAAATTTTTTGAATATTCTATCCATCAAGCATCCCCCACAAAATTAGAATTATCGCTCTCTTTGCTAGGATAAATTTTAGCACAGGAGCGTGAATAAAGCTATCGTCGAACAATAAACCCGCCCGAACAGTGTCTCTCTGCTCAGGCGGGTTTACTCAGCTATTTTTCTTCCGTATCCAACATTTCGAAGCTACCTATGCGGATGTTACCATGCATTTTACCATGTAACGCTTCACTTGATTATGCTGCAGGAGACGATTCAGTCTATGCTGGTGCTTTATGAAAGGTTCGTTGGATTGGGTTATGCACAGGATGGCTTGTACATCGATTCTTTGGGCCATAATGCCAACTATCCGGGAATTCGTTATCTGGCAAAATGCCACACTGGAACGCGTTCGTCATGCAACAGCGCATGACAGAATTGGAGCAGCAGAAACAGCAGCTGGAAAGTTCGAATTTGTGTTGTGATACCCCACCAGCGAAAGCCGTCACGAAAGTGACGGCTTTTTTGTGTTCTCTTTTGTATGCAGAACGTCGCAGAGAAGAGCGTGAAGTGTCACAGCGGTTACTCCAGAAAGGCTGCGAGTGATGGCAGATCGTCATCCGCCGCGTGCAGGCCGACGGAGAAAATGCACGTGATGCCTGCGATTTCGAGAAAACGAATGGCGGTCGCGCGATCCTGCGGATTGGGACACAGATCGCATTTGGTCACCACGCCGACAGCCGGTTTGGGAAACAGGCTGGCCATACCTGGTGAAAAACCGCATTGCCGGTCGGTCGCGTCCTGCAAAAACAGGATCAGATCGGCGTCGGCCGCTGTCACAATCAGCGCCTTGTACATGCCGCGCTGCTCCAGATATTCCCCGGGCGTATCGAGAATGCAGCTGCCGCGCAGCGAAACGGTTTGTGTTTTCTGATAACATGGATTTTCACCGAGCAGACGCTGTGCGAGTGTTGTCTTGCCGCAGCCGGTTTTGCCGATTAGCATAATTTTTTTCATGAGCGTGTGATCTCCGTAGGAGCAAAGTGCAGAATATCGGTTAAGACATGCAGAACGTTTTGCAGCGCCGCTTCCACGCTGGCAACGTCTCCGCAAATAACCAGCGATCCACAGAAGCGATCGACAAAAACAATTTCGACAGCCGAGGCTTTGGTTGCCGCATCCGCACCGATGATCGCGGCTTCACTGGGCGTGATGGTGAGAATGCCGAGCGCGCCCCGGTTTTCGCTGACCACACCCAGTTTGGTATAGAGGTCCTCGACCGGATGCGCAATCAAATGCGCCATAGTGACCTGCTTGCCGGGTACAAATTCCTGAATGATGCGTTGTTTATCCGATTCCAACATGTGTTGCCCCCTTTTTGTTGCGGTTGCCGCCGGACGTTATAGGAGGGATTCGAAGATTTCCGGTCTAGGACGCGGAATGACGACACTTTGCAGCGCCAGTCCCTTTTCTGCGCCGATCCGCATACCGGAAGAAACCGACTGCGATACCGCGGCAACGTCGCCGGAGAGAATAACGAAGGACTTGCCGCCGATTCCCATGCCGAGACGAACATCCATGAGCATCACATCCGCGGCCTTGACCGCAGCATCGGCTGCATAAACCGCAGCCGTGATGCTGAAAAATTCCATGACGCCGACAGCGCCGAGCGGCGGCGGCTCCACAGAAAGGCCGATGGCGTGAATCACCTGTGGATGGATGCGCGGGATGGACA
>DYCA01000006.1:0-8462 GCA_019418305.1 Clostridiales bacterium | reverse complement strand
GATGGACACGGAATCGACCAGATGATTGTCCAGAACGGCAGAACCGGCCGCAAGAGAGGCGTCAACCGCCGCGACGTCACCATAAAACAGGATAGAATATTTGCCGGGACATACCGGCCGCGCGTACAGCAGGGAAACCTCCGCGGCCTTGAGCGCGGCGTCTGCGGCTTCAATACCCTTTGCAATGCTGTTGCTTTCCAGAATACCAAGCGATTCCATTACAGATTCCCTCCCTGTTCTGATGTGATAGTGATGGCGTTCTGCGAGACCGAGGTAATAATGCCGTCGATTGACGCATGAAGATGGGCGCCCAACTGCTCGGACGGGCAGACGGCGATCTGCTGGCCGACATGGACGCGGTCGCCGACCGAGACAATGGGATGTGCAGGGGCGCCGACATGCTGGCGCAGCGCGAGTGTAACCGTGTGCGGAGCTGCCTGCGTGAGGGTATCGATAGAAATATCGTAATAGGCGGCGACACCGGCCCGCGCGGCAACCCGGGCGGAGGGGGCAAGACGGCCTGCGCGTTCGGGGCGGGCCTGCCACGTCTGTTCGGGCCGCTGATAGCGAATGCCCTGCTGCGCCAGATGCTGCTTGACCAATCGGTTTACCCGGCGTGGCTGCAGCTGCATCGGGCAGGCAAAAAGCTCGCAGATACCGCATTCGCAGCAAAGCGCCGCGTTGCGCATGGCGGGGTCATCCAGTACAGCGTCCAGATTATTGCCATACAGGGAAAGAGTGCGCATGATGCGATGCGGCTCGATCGGATGCCCGAGCAGATGCCGCGGACAGAGCTGCGTGCAGTAGCTGCACTGTATGCAGGAGGAGCGTGCGCGGTTCATCATGCTTTCAAGTGAGATTTGCTCGGTGCGTGCAATGGCACTGGACAGAGGCAGAACAATGAGCCCGGACATGGTTTTGGTGACATGCGACCGCATGGCTTCAGACTGGGAAAGCCGCTTTCCCATCATCGGACCGCCGTTGAGTACGATAAATTCGTCGGTTTCTGCGCCGCCGGCGCAGGACAGACAATCTGCTACCGGCGTGCCGATTGGGGCACGGACGATAGTGGGACGGCGCACCGCACCGGTGACGGTCAGATATTTGTGTGTGAACGGCCGGTTCTGCATCGCGTCATAGACACATAGTGCGGTAGCGGCGTTGCTGACCACGCAGCCGACCAGCCCGGGCAGGCCGCCGGGCGGAACAACACGTCCGGTGACCTCGAAAACCAGCGTCTGCTCATCTCCGGCGGGGAAAAAGCTGTCAAGTAGATGCAGATGGATGTCGGCGTTTATCTGAGCAATGGCTTGCTGTAAAGCATCAATCTGTGCAACATAATGATGCTTGAGCGCGATTACGGCCGTTTTTGCCTGCACCGCGTCGCGCATGGCGCAGACAGCGCAGATAATTTCGTTTGCGTGATGCTGCATGAGATATTGATCCGTGTGCAGAAGCGGTTCGCATTCCGCGCCGTTAAGGATCAGGGTATCGGCCTGACTCTGGTATTTGACATGCGTGGGGAACCCGGCCCCGCCGCATCCAACAATGCCGGCCTGCTGTATTTGCTTCCAAAGCTCCATGTTCCGCGTCTCCTCTCACAAGCATCAGGATGGGGCGGCTGTGTTCACCCGCCGGGACTGCGCCTGCGCCACTTCAATTTCGTCAATGATGCCGACGATGGCGCTGTCAATGGGCAGTGTATCCGTACCCAGTGCACGGCGTGCGGTACTGCCTGTGACAACCAGAACCTGCTCTCCAATGCCGGCGCCAACCGAATCGGCCGCGACAAAGGTTGCGCCGTTTTTTTCGTTGGTGCATTCTTCCTGCACGACCATCAGCTTTTGGCCACTGAGGGCTTCTTCTTTTTTGGTCGCCCATACATGGCCGATGACTCTGCAGATCAACATAGCGGGCCTCCTTACAGCCGAATGACGGTTACGCCGGCATGCAACAGTACATCCTGCGCGGCGGGCGTAATCAGGGTGGTGCGGGCAACCTGTACAGATTGGCCGCAGGCAACCAGAGCGCGCGCTTTGCTTTCGGTAATCAGACGTTCCTGCGCGACGCAGGTCGGCGCGTCTGCTGCGGGCGTATCGGCTGCGGTAGACTGTGGAAGGGTGATGCCGGCAGCGCGGATGCGCGCGCTGCTCGAAGGGGCAAGCAGGCAGGCATTGGCCTCGTCCCAGTCGATGTGCATGGCAAGCCCTGCCTGGCTGCTGACGCGAACAGCCACTCCATCCAGCGTCAGCGGACGCGCGCCTTTGAGCGAGACGCTGACGATCTGCCCGTCCTGCACCTGAATGCGTGCGGCGTCAGGCGGGGTGATATGAATATGCGGCTGCGCAATGATGGCGCTGCCGGGTGCGGCGAGCATGCCGTTCGGGCCGATGAGATACACGTCGGCAGCGTCCCGCAGATCACCGGAAAGCCGTACCGGCGCCTGCAGACCGAGTGCGCGGGCATCGGTGGCGGACAACTCCACTTGTACGGCGGAACGTTCGGGACCGAGCACGGCCACGTGCGCCAGTTCCCCTTTCGGCGTGACGATGCGCACCCGTTCTTCGCTGAGAAACTGGCCGGGCTGGGACAGCGGCCGCTTAGGGGTCAGGCGGGCGCCTGCGCCGAAAAGCGCCTGCACTGCCTCACCGGTCAAATGTACATGACGTGCGGAGGCCTCCACCGGTATGTCGAGCGGCAGCTCTTGGCTATGCAGGCGCTGCATGACGGCCTGCGTAATCATTTCACACAGTTGCTGCTGATCCATGACAATCCTCCTTGTAATATCCGGCAAGCGTTCGACAGAATAAAAGATATGCGGCGCTGCTCAGCCGGTTAAGCTGCCGGATGATATCGGTCCGCTCTTGCGCGGTGCCGGGCGGAAAGGCTGTGACTGCGCTGCGTTCCACTGCGCGGATTTCCGTGCGCAGCAGATTGAGCTGCAGCGCGATTTGTCCCATTTCGGCAGAGGGAATCGGATGGTCGAAGCCGAATGTTTCTTTTATTTCGTGAGACATGCGGTGCAGCGTCTGCTCGTCCATGCCGAGCAGCGGTACTTCCGGCAGGGCGCAGTCCTTGACCTCGGCGCGCAGTATCTGCCGGATGGCTTCCAGAATATCGCCCAGATCGCGCCGCAGAAGCGGGGCGCAGGCCTCGGCCTGCAACAGCAGGACCTTTGCCTGCAATGTATCCAGCATACCGCGCAGCACAATACGCGGATGGTCCTTCGGCACCAGCGTGCGGCCGTGCAGATGGGTCAGGTATTCTCCCTTTTGCGCGATCGCAGCGCCCGTGGCCTGGTCGATAAAGCTGGGAATCTGCTGTGTTGTTTTGGTCATGGGGGCGTATTTGTCCTGAACCAGCCGGATGCCGTGCTCACGCAGATATTCTTTTGCAAGCGGGGTGACAAAGGTGTCGGGAGCGATATGGATTTCGTCCATCGCGTGCCGCGCACGTGCGGTGCGCAGATCGCTCTCGGTCAGAATGCTGCGTTTTTTCACATCCAGTCCTCCCTATATGCAGGAAATCGCGTTACGCCTGATCGATGGTGGGAAGAATACCCTCTACCTCGCCATGCGGGCGCGGAATGACGTGCACGGACAGCAGTTCGCCCACGCGCTCCGCTGCTGCGGCACCCGCGTCGGTGGCGGCCTTGACCGCGCCGACGTCGCCTCGCACCATTACCGTTACCAGACCACCGCCGACATGTACTTTGCCTATCAGCGTTACGTTTGCCGCCTTGACCATTGCGTCAGCCGCCTCGATTGAGGGGACTAGACCGCGTGTTTCAATCATGCCGAGAGCCTGTAAGTTTGCCATATTGATTACTCCTTTTTCTGTTCGCTGGTTTATCCTTCGATTTTGGGGAGAATGCCTTCGACCTCGCTGTGAGGACGCGGGATGACGTGTACGGACAGCAGCTCGCCCACGCGCTCCGCCGCCGCGGCACCCGCATCGGTCGCGGCTTTGACCGCGCCGACATCGCCGCGCACCATCACCGTTACCAGACCGCCGCCGACATGTACTTTGCCTATCAGCGTCACGTTTGCCGCCTTGACCATCGCGTCCGCCGCTTCGACGGAGCCGACAAGACCTTTGGTTTCTACCATGCCGAGAGCCTGTAAGTTTTCCATTTTTCATACCTCCTGTTGATGCGGTCGATTATCCGTGCGAGGCGGTCAATCTGGCGATGACCGCGCGGGTAATTGCCTCAATATCGGCGGGGGTCAGCGCCTCGTTCTGCGGTGCGGCAGAGGAGACCGGTGTTGGGGCATCCTGCCGCAGATCCTCCAACTCGCGCAGTCCCCAGGCGACCCGGCGGATATTGACGAGATTTTCCGGGCCGATATTGTCCGAGGTTGCGCTGCCGCCAACCGCGCCGCAGCCAAGAGTCAGTGCAGGGGCGAGTCCGGTTGTCGCCCCGACGCCGCCCAGTGCGCCCGGCGTGTTGACCAGCAGACGCGACACCGGCTTTTTCAGCGCGAACTCGCGGATGACCTGCTGATTGGTGGAGTGGATGGTCATGGTGTGGCCGCTGCCCTCCACCTGCAGAATGGAAATTGAGAGTGCGCATGCCGACTCCCAGTCGTCCGCGACGTAAAAGGCGAGCACAGGACACAGCTTTTCGCGGGCGTACGGATTGGAACGGGATACCTCGGTCTGGCGGGAAAGCAGGACGCGCGTGCCCTCGGGGATGGCGATGTCCGCCATGGCGGCAATCTGCTGCGCGGTGCGTCCGACGATTTTTGGATTCATGGTGCCGTTGGCGCGCAGCATGAAGGCGGCCAGCCGGCGGCTTTCCTCGTCGGTGAGGAAGTAGCCTCCCTGCTCGGTGCAGGCGGCCACCACCGCGGCTTCCGAGCAGCGCTCCACCACGATGGATTGTTCAGAGGCGCAGATGGTGCCGTTATCAAAGGTCTTGCTGGCAAAGATGCGTCGTACGGCGAGCGGAATGTCTGCGCTTTTCTCGATAAAGGACGGGCCGTTGCCTGGGCCGACGCCAAGCGCCGGATTGCCGGAGGAGTAGGCCGCGCGCACCATGGCTTCGCCACCGGTTGCGAGAATGATGCTGACCCCGCGGTGTGTCAGCAAGGTGTTGGTGGCCTCCATGGTGGTCAGTTCAACGCAGGTCACCGCGCCATCCGGCGCGCCGGCTTGGCGTGCGGCCTGTTCGATGATGCGGAAGGTTTCCGTGATGCAGCGCTTTGCGCCGGGATGCGGACTGATGACGATGGCGTTGCCTGATTTGAGCGCAATCAGACATTTGTACATAGTGGTCGAGGTGGGGTTAGTCGAAGGGATCAGCGCAGCGACCACGCCCATCGGCACGCCGATTTCGATGACTTTGCGTGCGGTGTCGTCATGCAGTATGCCGACGACGCGCTTGTTTTTGATGTGATTCCAGACAATGGTGCTGCCCAACTGGTTTTTGAGCACCTTGTCCTCCCAGCGCCCGAAGCCGGTTTCTTCCACTGCCATGCGGGCAAGCCGCTCAGCCTCTTTTTCGCAGGCGGAAGCAACGGCCGCGCAGATGGCGTCCAGCTGCTCCTGTGAGAAAGTGGCAAGCTGCGCGGCAGCGGTGCGGGCGCGCGCAACGAGGTTGCGTACCTCCTGTATGGATTGCAGATCTCGATCCATTTCCAAAATCAAAACGCCTCACTTTCCTGTTATTCGACGAGAATGGGATGTTGTGCAACATCGCAGACTGCCTGCGCGAATGCTTCGCAGGCACTGCGGCAGGCGGACTGCTCACCGGTGAGCAGTCCGCCCCCGAAATTGGTTTCGGTCGGCGGACCGTAAAACACGCGCAGCGTGGTCGCGGATGCCTTGAGTGCGGCATCCAGACCGATTGCCGATTCAAGCGGCGGCGCAATTAGATAGGCCATGGCGGTTCCCTCGGGGACGCCGGCCTGCCGGGAGAGATAGGAGCCGGTGCGGGAGATGCAGTGTGCAAAGTACACGACCGAGCCGTCTTCGCAAGCGGTGCAGAAGTGCGCTTCCTTCCGGATGTAGTGTGCGGCGGCCTGCAAACCGCTGCGCACCTGTTCCGGATCGGGACCGGACAGAATGCCGAGAAATTCTCCCGCCAGTCGCGTACTGGCGTTGGACGCACCGGCGTACATACTGTGGGCATAGGCAACCTGCACATCGGCCTTTTTGGTCGCCTCATCAAGCGCCGCATAGGCGACGTCGTCGCAGTCCGCCGTCAGCAAACCGAGGCTGCGATCGCCGTCGCGCAGCGTCAGCTGTCCGAGCAGTGCCGGATCGGCGTTGGGGAGAATGCGCATGCTCAGAACATGTGCCGGTACCGGGGAAGGAATCAAGCAGATGCACCTCCCTTCTTAACGGACAAGGGCCACGCCGCTGGCCTTCTGTTCAAGAATTTGAGCAATGAGATCCACAAGATAGGCACCGGCTTCCATAGCTGGAATGCCGTTTTTGTGGATGTTGGATACCACCGTTCGGCGGGACTCCGGCATGCCGGGCTGCGCGTGATAGCTGATATAAGCGCTCATGCTTTCTGCGGTCGCCAGACCGGGACGCTCTCCGATAAACGAGCAGACCACGGCGGCGTTAAGCGTCTGGGCGATTACGTCCTGCGCCGCGACGCGGCCGTATCGCACGAAAATCGGCGTGCCTACCGACAGGCCTCGCGCTTTCAGCCCGTCCAGCACGATCGGCAGAATGCGCGTGGCGTTGGCATTAATGGCGGTGGAGGAGAGGCCGTCGCTGACAATGAGCTGCACGTCCACATCCTTGGCACAGTGTTCCCGCAGGCGGGAGAGTGTTTCGTCCGTAAAGCCTCGCCCGAGATCGGGACGCGTGATGAACTCCGCCTTACTTTGGCAATGGGTTTGAATGGAGAAGAGGTTCAATTCCTCCAGCACGGCAGCGTCCACGTCCTTCCAGACGGCGTCGCGTGCAGCGGCATGATCCGCGCGCAGCCGAATCAAGGTTTCGGTGCGCAGCCGCGCGCCGGCACGTCCCACGCCGATGCGCGCGGGCGTTTGCACCATCATGCGGGATAGAAAAGCAGGGTCCTGCACCTGCAGTGAGGGGGGCGATGCGGTTTTTTCCTCCTCAGGTGGTAAACCGAGCTGTGCGCGGCACTTTGAAGTGTCCTGCTGCCGCGCGGTGTTTTTCGCAGCGGCGCGCGCCTTGCAGGCGCCGCCGTACTGGATGGGCGGCAGATCCGCCCATTTTTCCGGCACAACGGGGGCGTGTGGATCTTGCAGCGAGCGAATCACCTGATCGACGACACGTTCAATATCCGTATAAAGCAATGCTCATCCCTCCCTGATTCATAGCAAGTCAGCAAAAATAGTGGGATCTCCTGCGCGGGCGGTCAGGCGTCCGTTCTGCGTTATGCCCATTTCCTCCAGCCAGCAGTCAAATTCCCGGATGGGCCGGAGACCGAGAATTTCGCGAATGCCCGCCGCGTCATGATAAGCGTTGGTCTGGTAGTTCAGCATGATGTCGTCGCTGGCGGGTACGCCGAGAATGTAGTTGACGCCGGCGGAAGCCAGCATAAGGGAAAGATTTTCAATGTCGTTCTGGTCGGCCATCATATGATTGGTATAGCAGCAGTCGCAGCCCATGGGTACGCCGGATAGCTTGCCCATGAAATGGTCTTCCAGCCCTGCGCGAATCACCTGTCGGCTGTCGTACAGATATTCCGGGCCGATGAAGCCGACCACAGTGTTGACCATAAAGGGGGAGAAACAGCGCGCATAGGCATAGCAGCGTGCCTCCATAGTGAGTTGATCGGCGCCGTTATGCGCGTCGGAGGAAAGCTCACTGCCTTGGCCGGTCTCGAAATACAACAGATTTGGACCGGCGGCAGTCCCCTGCCGTTCGAGCAGCTGTTTGGCTTCCCAAATATTTTCGGTGGTGAAGCCAAAGGCGAGGTTGCCTTTTTCGCTGCCCGCAATGGACTGAAAGATCATGTCGCATGGTGCGCCGCGCCGCACGGCTTCAATCTGTGTCGTGATATGACTGAGCACACAGATTTGCGTGGGGATGTGCAGTCGGTTTTTGATATCGTCAAACCGTTTCAAAACCTCCGCGGTTCCATCGACGGTGTCTCCGGCGGGGTTCAGACCGATAACGGCGTCGCCGCAACCGTAGGACAGACCCTCTAGCACGGATGCCGTAATCCCTTCCACACTGTCTGTGGGGTGATTCGGCTGGAGACGGGTGGACAGCGTGCCGCGCAGACCGATTGTGGTGTTGCACCGCGCCGGAACACGGATTTTGGACGCAGCGTAGACCAGATCGAGATTGCTCATCAGCTTGGTAACCGCCGCGACCATTTCTGCCGTCAATCCCTTGGAAATCCGGCGAATTGCCGCCTCGGTGGTGGTTTCGCAGAGCATCCAGTTGCGGAGTTCGCCAACCGTCCAACCGTGAATTTCACCATAGATGGTCTGGTTCAGCCCATCCTGATTGAGTCGGGTGACCTC
>DYCA01000059.1 GCA_019418305.1 Clostridiales bacterium | reverse complement strand
CCCATCGCCGCAGAAACCACTGGTTTTCCGCATAGCGAGCCTGAATATTGCGCGAGAACATACGGAAATAGCACAAAATCAGCAGTGCAAGAACGAAGATGCTAACCCATCTCCATCTGCTGATCCATTCCACAATAATCAGCACCAACCCAAGCAGAAGCAATGCATTATTCAGTTGATCGCTTCCGTATCTTCCTGCCATAAAACGGCGCAAAAAATCCATCACTTGACCGCTCCCTTTCCAACGTGGTCAAACATGAGGGCTAGCACTTCATCCCGGCCATTTCCCTTTTCGGCCGAAAACGGAATAACCGGCACTTTCTCCGGCAGCAAAAGTGTCTGACGAATCTCCGCCAGATTTCCCTCCAGCTGACTTTTTTTGATTTTGTCGACCTTATTTGCAATCACAACCCAAGGCTTTTCGGATGCGCGAAACCATTCCGCCATGGTTACATCGTCCCGTGTCGGTTTGTGCCGGATATCCACGATTTGCACGCCCAGCGTGAGCAGATCCATCGCAAAATAGGATTCCATCAACGCGCCCCAGCGCTGCTGTTCGGCTTTGGATACACGCGCATAACCATAGCCCGGCAAATCGACCAGATACATTTTCCGGTCAATCAAAAAGTAGTTGATGTGTATCGTTTTTCCGGGCTGCGCACTGACTCTGGCAAAGTTTTTGCGATTGAGCAGCTTATTGATTACCGAACTCTTTCCGACATTGGATTTTCCCGCGAAAACAATTTGCGGCAGCGCATCCTTCGGAAAATCGCTCTCTTTGACTGCTGAACGCAAAAACTCTACATTATGCAGATTAAGCGCCGGTTTTTGTTTATCCATCATTGCATCACCGCCGTTGCCGTCGTGTCGGACTGCCGCGTCACCGGATCACGCGATGTTTTCTTTCTTTTACGCGGCCGACGCGTAAAATCGATTGCGGTTTCCATCACCGTATCCATGTGCGCAGCCGTGACAAACTTCAGCTTCTCCCGCACCACCGGTTCAATGTCCTGCAAATCCGACTCGTTATCCTTCGGAATAACGACCGTACGGATACCCGCGCGATAAGCGGCCATGGTTTTTTCCCGCAAGCCGCCAATCGGCAGCACACGTCCGCGCAGCGTAACCTCACCGGTCATCGCTACGTCGTGACGCACCGGTGCTTCGGTCAAAGCAGACACCAGCGCCGTTGTGATGGTCACGCCTGCAGAGGGGCCGTCTTTCGGCACCGCCGCTTCCGGGAAATGGATATGCAGGTCGTTGTCCTTATAGAACATCGGGTCAATGGAAAGCTCATTTGCACGTGAACGAACAAACGTCACCGCCGCCTTAGCGCTTTCCTGCATCACTGTACCCAGATTACCGGTCACCTCAATCTTACCCGTGCCGGGAACAACAGCGACTTCTACCTCCAGCATTTCACCGCCGACACTCGTCCATGCAAGACCGTTGACAATGCCTACCTCGTCCTTTTTGGTCACGACATCGTCCTTGTATCGTGCAACACCCAGCAGGTCCTCCAAATTCTTCTCCGATACCGTCAAACGCCGCCCGCCGTCCGTGATATGCTTGGCCGCCTTTCGGCAGATTTTCGCCAATAACTGTTCCAAACGGCGTACACCCGCTTCGCGCGTGTACCGCGAAATGACCAGTCCCAGCATCTTCTCGGAAATCACAAGCTGGCCCTTATGCAGCCCATGCTTTTCCATCTGTTTGGGAAGCAGATGATGCAGCGCTATCTGCCGCTTCTCCTCCTCCGTATATGAGGACAGTTCAATAACCTCCATACGGTCCAGTAGCGGACGCGGCACAGTGGACAGATCATTTGCCGTAGTCAGGAACAGCACATCCGACAGGTCAAATTGTAATTCGACATAATGGTCACGGAATGCAACATTCTGCTCGGTATCCAATACCTCCAGCATAGCCGCGGCGGGATCACCCCGAAAATCGTTGCCCATCTTATCAATTTCATCCAGCAAAAGCAACGGATTGGACGTACCCGCACGACGCAGCGCATCCATAATACGCCCGGGCATCGCTCCGATATAGGTCTTGCGATGGCCACGAATATCCGCTTCATCCCGCACGCCGCCCAAGCTCATGCGCGCATAGTTACGCCCCATTGCCTCCGCAATGGATTTAGCAATCGAAGTCTTGCCCACGCCCGGCGGACCTACCAGACAAAGCACCTGCCCCCGCAGCTCAGGCGCAAGCATCTTGACCGCCAGAAACTCCATAATGCGCTCCTTGACCTTCTTTAAACCGTAGTGGTCACGGTCCAGAATTGCCTGCGCTTCGCCCAAGTCCAACCGTTCCTCGCTCTTTTTATTCCAAGGCAGCTCCAGCACGGTATCCAGATAGGTGCGCACGACACCCTGCTCCGCGCTGGAACCGCTCAGTTTAGCGAAGCGGTCCACTTCATGGATGAGCTTGTCCTCACACTCCTGCGGCAGATGCAGATCAAGCACACGTTTCCGATAGGCCTCCGCCTCAGCGGCCGTATCCTGCTCACCCAGCTCGCTCTGAATCACTTTGATTTGTTCGCGCAGATAATATTCCCGCTGATTTTTGTCAATCTGCGTTTTCAGTTCGTCCTGAATTTCATTCTCAATCTTGAGAATTTCGGTTTCCTCGCCCAGCAGTCGAATCACCATCGCCAGACGGCGCGTGACATTCAGCTCCTCCAGAATCTCCTGCTTTGCTTCAACTTCGACCGACAGGTTCTGCGCGATATAATCCGCCAGCCACCCCGGCTCGCCGCCCTCCGCAACCGTCATCTCCACATCCTGCGAAATACGGCCGGCATTCTGCGCATACTCTGCAAACCGCTCCTGTGCCGTACGCACAAGCGCCTGTGCACGCCGTTCGGTCACACCGATGACGTAATCACTCAGCTCCTCAACGTCGGCAAAAATGCAGTCATCCTTCTTTTCCGGCGCTGTAAACTGATGCGCCAGCGCGCGGGTGCGACCCTCGACAAGCACACGAATATTATCGCCCGGCAACCGTAAAATCTGCCGCACCATGCATATTGTTCCGGTTTGATATAAATCGCCCGGTGACGGCACGTCGGTTTTCAGTTCACGCTGCGCCGTTAGGAAAATCATCTGTCCACTTTTCATCGACGCTTCCAGCGCACGAATCGACATCAGGCGCCCAACGTCGAAATGAATAATCATATTAGGAAAGGCGGTTAGGCCGCGCAGCGGCAGCACCGGCAGCCGCTTGAACTCCGCCTCGGTTGTTACTATCATAGTTCTCTCCTCACACGCGGAAAAATAATTAGATAGAGTCAGTATAGTATATTTTTCTCGGTTTGTAAAGCATCCACACACAGCAAAAGACAAAAAACGCGGGTGAAACCAGCGGTTTCCCCACGTTTTTTGCTGTTTTATGCGCTTTTTGTTGGTTTTGAGCGTTTTTCTCCTTTTTTCGAGGACGCAGCCTCGGAAGGAAGCGCTGCGCGCCCGCCATGTTCGATCAGCGGCTCACCTTCACCCGTCACAGTTTCCCGTGTGATAACCACACGGTTGACACTTGTGTCGGACGGAATGCGGAACATAATATCCGTCATCACACTTTCCAGCACGCCGCGAAGGCCACGTGCGCCCGTTTTACGGGCAAGAGCGGTCTTTGCGACCTCTTCGAGTGCATCCGGTGCAAACTCCAGCATCACGCCGTCCATGGCCAGCAACGTCTGATACTGTTTAACCAGCGCGTTTTTCGGCTCCTGCAAAATACGGACCAAGGCTTTTTCATCCAGCGTATCCAGCGAAACCACAGCCGGCAGACGGCCAATCAGTTCAGGAATCAGCCCATACTTCATCAGATCATGCGGCTCAATCTGGGCAAGCAGATGATCGGTCTGATCCTCCTGCTGGCTCTTCACCTCAGAGCCAAAGCCCATACCCTGTTTTCCGATTCGCTTCTGGATGATACCTTCAATACCGTCGAACGCACCGCCGCAGATAAACAGAATATTAGTGGTATCAATCTGGATAAATTCCTGATGCGGATGCTTGCGACCGCCCTGCGGCGGCACATTGGCCGTCGTACCCTCCAGCATCTTGAGCAGTGCCTGCTGCACGCCCTCACCCGATACGTCGCGTGTAATAGAGGGATTTTCGCTCTTGCGGGCAATCTTGTCAATCTCATCGACATAGATAATGCCATGCTCCGCCAGCTCAACATCAAAGTCGGCTGCCTGAATCAGGCGCAGCAGAATATTTTCCACATCTTCACCGACATAGCCGGCTTCCGTCAGCGTAGTGGCGTCCGCAATTGCGAAGGGCACCTGCAACGTCTTTGCCAGTGTCTGCGCCAGCAGTGTCTTACCCGAACCGGACGGACCAAGCATCAAAATATTGGATTTCTGCAATTCCACATCGGTTTCCGGATGATAAATGCGTTTATAGTGATTATACACCGCAACCGAAAGCGCAATCTTTGCACGCTCCTGTCCGATGACATATTCATCCAGCACCGCCTTGAGTTCCTGCGGCGTGGGCAGTTTTTCCGGCTCAATCGCCGTCTGCTCCGCACGATCCTCCGGTGCGAAATCCAGTTCATCCTCCAGAATGCTGGTGCATACGCCGATGCACTCATCGCAGATATATACGCCGGGGCCTGCGATCAATTTGCGGACACGTCCCTGCGGTTTGCCGCAAAACGAACATTTCAGCGTTTTATCATCATCAAAATTCGGCATTTGGCACCTCTACCCTACACTTATCAATGCTTATCGAACACCTTGTCAATCAGGCCGTATTCCACTGCTTCCTCTGCGGACATGAAGTTATCACGCTCGCAGTCCGCAGTGACCACCTCGATCGGCTTACCGGTGTTTTCCGATAAAATTTTATTCATACGCTTCTTGATAATCTCAAGACGCTTGAGATGGATGGCCATATCGGTAATCTGTCCCTGCGTACCGGCGGACGGCTGATGAATCATAATTTCCGCATTGGGCAGCGCATACCGCTTTCCCTTTGCGCCCGAGGACAGTAAAAACGCACCCATAGACGCCGCCATACCAATGCAGATGGTCGATACGTCACACTTGATATAATTCATCGTATCATAAATCGCCATACCTGCCGTAACCGAACCGCCCGGACTGTTGATATACAGAGAAATATCCTTATCCGGGTCCTGTGCTTCCAGATACAGAAGCTGCGCCACAGCCAGCGAAGCGGTCGTATCGTTGACCTCCTCGCACAGCATCACAATGCGGTCGTTGAGCAGACGGGAATAAATATCGAACGAACGCTCGCCGCGGCCGGTCTGTTCGATGACCATTGGGACTAAACTCACTTGGAAAACTCCTTTCGAGAATTCGATGAAAAGCACTGTTTCCATCGAGCGACGCCCTTACCGGCAATGCCGGAAGGACTATTGCAGCCAAATCAGATTCCCATACAGACAGAAACCATCTTTGACCTTTGTATAAAAAGCGCGGGCAACGCTCGCGCTTTTTATGAAACCAGCCGCATAGCGGCCGGTTTCTGTTTTACTGCGCATGCGCGCGAAAAACGGATTACTCCGCAGTCTCTTCGGCTGCCTCTTCGTCCGCCTTCTTCTTAGAAGATGCCTTCTTCGCCTTGGCATGCTTCTTAATGAACTCCAGCGCGTTGGAAATCTTCAAATCGTCGCTCAGCGCCTCGGCAGATACGATGGACTTGACCTTCTCCACATCCATCTTATACTGCTCCGCCATCTTAGCATATTCCTCTTCCATTTCCTTGTCGGAAACTGCGATGGACTCCAACTCTGCAACCTTTTCGAGTGCCAGACGAATCTTCACCTGACGCTCCGCCTGCGCCTGGAACATTGCGCGGAATGCACCCATCTCAGTACCGGTCATGGTCAGGTACTGCTCCAGCGTCATGCCCTGCATCTGCACACGATAGCGGAAATCCTGAACGATGGAGTCGATTTGACCCTCGATCATAGCCTGCGGGATATCCGCCTTCAGGTTCTCGATTACAGCGTCAAGCACCTTTTCCTCAAAGGCATGGTCTGCTGCTTCCTGACGCTCCTTCTTCAGACGATCAGAAATCTCCTTCTTCAGGTCATCCAGCGTCTCGCAGGTCTCGGAAACGTCCTTTGCGAACTCGTCGTCCAGCTCCGGCAGAATGGTTTCCTCTACCTTGTGTACCTTGCACTTAAACACGGCTTCCTTACCGGCCAGCTCCTTAGCATGGTAATCCTCCGGGAAGGTAACGGTAACGTCCTTCTCGTCGCCCGCCTTGCAGCCAATCAGCTGATCCTCAAAGCCCGGAATGAACGAACCCGAACCCAGAGTCAGCGCATGATGCTCCGCCTTGCCGCCCTCAAAGGCAACGCCATCTACAAAGCCCTCGAAGTCGATATCAACGGTATCGTTCTTCTTTGCCTTGCGGTCAACGGTCTCGGTGCGTGCATTGCGCTGCGCCAGACGGTTCAACTCCGCCTTCACGTCCGCAGCCAGAACCTTGACGGTTTCCTTCTCAACCTCAATGCCCTTGTACTCGCCCAGTTCAACCTCCGGCTCAACCGGTACCTTGGCGATGATGGTCAGGCCGCCCTCTTCCGCCGGGTCGCCCAGATCGACATCCGCACGGCCAACCGGCTTGATGCCGGACTTCTCAACAGCCATTTCCATAGCTTCGGGATATATGATATTGAAAGCCTCTTCAAAGAACACGCC
>DYCA01000058.1:5687-6801 GCA_019418305.1 Clostridiales bacterium | reverse complement strand
CGTAAATATCTCTTTTGTCCTGCCCCCCGTGCCGAGTTCAGGCGGTGGAACCTGGGGTGTTTTTTCGACGGGGGTGTTCGCGCTATCACAACTCCCTGCGATAACACAAGTTTCCCCAAGTCTTTTTAGAGCCTCCAAAATCTCCGGATACCTCACAGTAGCCCCTTTCCTTCAAGGCGAATGATTGTCCTCTCTTCGACGCTGCCGCCGCTGTTCCACGCTGCCCAGCCCGTACCGTGATAAGCGCCCTCGCTGACGATCTGCTCCCTGTACTGTTCCAGCCTGCGGATGTTCTGTGGGCTTCTCAGCCTGCGCAGGCCCTTGTATTCCAGCTTGCGGGCATACTCAGCATTACATCCCAGTCTGTCCCCTGCTTCTGCCAGTGTCAGTCCGTCATAATAGCGATACCGGATCGCTGCGGCCTGTTCCTGTTCGAGCGCATCAAGGCACTTGTCCAAAGCGGCGTGAAGCTGCTCGATATAAAACTGCTCCTCTGCATCCTCGTAAGCGTCCGTTGGGTCTGGTACAAGCTCGCCGCGGGCAGTCTCGCTTCCATCCTCGCCGCGTACAGGCTCGTCAAGGCTGACGCTTTTCCCGAGCGGGTCGTGCTTCTGCCGCTCCGTGCGCCAGCCGACCATATCAAAGAAAACCTGCCTGACCGGATACTTAAGAAACGACGCGAACAGAACGCCCCGTTCCGGCTCGTACAGCCGCACAGCGAGCGCGACCGCAAGGAAGAAGGATTGTTCCACGTCCTCCCATGTTACGCCCATAGCAGCCATCCTCGCGCCTGCCTTGCGTGCCAGTTCGCGGAATATGGATGCGAGCACCCCGCGATTCTGCTCCCATAGCTGCGCCAGCGCGTCCCTGTCGCCTGTCTTGGCACGCGCGGCCAGTTCTTCATTTGTCATTGCGCATGACCTCCCGCTCGTGGTAGAATAAGACCACAAAGCAAGATCGAGCGGGAGAGCGGCAGGCCGTGCAGGGGCTTGCCGCTTTTTTATGTGCGAGATCGCGCGGCTTTTTGCAAAATTTCGCGCGCGTGTAATGTCCACACGATCAGCGGAACGGGAGCACACGGCCGGTCGGGCGCGCCATTTCCTGTTTGCTGCTC
>DYCA01000058.1:1422-5677 GCA_019418305.1 Clostridiales bacterium | reverse complement strand
CCGCCGTTCTGCACAAGCTGGGCAGTAAACAGCCGTACCGAACAAGTCAGCTTCACCGCCAGCTAAAAGCTCATGCAGGTCAACGGCATGCTCCTTGCCGCATATTGGGCAAGTGGTGAAAACATTATCATCGCCGATGTTCAGTTTTTCTTCTTTGTGCTTTAGATAAAACATTGCTATCGCTCCTTTTTTTATGTGTGAGATTTCGTGACTTTTTGTGATATTTCGCGCGCGTAATCTGTACTAAGTCGAACAGATCAGGCCAGCGATCCCTTCAAGTTCTCTGAGCTGTATACCCTCGCAACGAATTTAGAATCATCCAGCGCGCTTTGCATACCGCATCCAGCATCCTCGCAAAGCAGGGCAAACAAGTACCGCAGCAACGCCCGCTTTTCTGCCGCCATCAGGCGCGGGTATTCCTGCACCTTGCCCAGCATCGGCTCGGCTTCCGTCCTGTCGATTTCGCCGGACTTGTACCCTGCATAGATACGGCGGGCGGCGATGTATTGCAGGCGCTCGGTCTTGTTCAGGCCGTCAGGTATGGGGTGATCGTGGTAGGCGCGCTTTTTCAATTCCTCAAAGGTCATTCTTGATACCCTCCTTTCACTGGGATAAATCGTCCTGTCTGTAGGTTGAAGCCCAGTTCAAAGGCCGCTGTCCCCGCGTGCCGGTTTTTCGCGATCTGTGTTGAAACAAAGACCAGATCGCCGCGTTCGCTTTCCTTGCCGTACATATCCGGCCGGTGCATCAGCAAGACCGCGTCCGCATCCTGCTCTATCGCGCCGCTGTCCCGCAGGTCGGCAAGACCGGGGGTTTTATCCGCCCGCTGTTCACTGGCGCGGTTAAGCTGCGCAAGGCATAGGACCGGTACTTTGAGCGAACGGGCAAGGGTTTTCAGACTGTTCGAGATGGCGGTGATTTCTTCATACCGGCTTGACCGGCTTCGTTCAGGCCGCAGCAGGCCGAGATAATCGACCACGACCAACGACAGCCCTTTGACCTTGCGCGCCATAGACCGCACATCAAGCACGGAACACCCCTCTTTGCCATTGGCATACAGCGGCAGGCGTGACAGTCCAACGTTTGCGGCCTGTACGCGCTGCCATTCCTCGGCAGATAGATTTTCGTCCAACAGCAGTCGGGTCGCGGATATTCCCGTTCGGCTTGATAACCGCCGTGCTTGAAGCTGGGAAACATCCATTTCCAATGACACGAACAGCACCGCGCCGCCGTGCTCCGCAACATTGCCCGCGATCTGCAAAGCTAAAGCCGTCTTACCACAGCCAGGGCGCGCCGCCAATATATAAAACCCGCTCGGAAGCATACCGCCGCCTAACGTGTCGTCAATCGACTGCAAGCCGGTTTTGACGATCTTCCCGCTTATCTGATCTCGGAAATCGTAAAAAGCTGATGCAATATCAAGTCCGGTCAAAAGCTGTCCGCTGTCCCGCTCGTCCAGCGCAGCGATCCGCTTTTCGGTTTCCGCGATCAGCGTTTCGGGTTCATCGCCGTTCAGTGCGCCGTCCTCCAGCAGTTTGCCGATAGTTGCCAGCTCGCGGCGGCGCGCTGCTTTCTTGACAAGCTCGATAGAACGGTCTAAATCGCGCTCTGCGCATGCGACTTCCATGCAGCCAAACAAGGCGGTACGATCTACGCCCGCGTCTGCAATCTCTACTGCGTTAGGCGGTTCCTTGCCGTCCAGATCAAACCGCCGCGCTATGTCATAGGCTTCGCGGTTGAAATCAGAATACAGATCATCCCTGTGCAGCTTGTCCAGCACCACCCGCCACAGGGCAGGGTCAACCAGACAAGCCCCGATCACCGCGTTTTCGGCGGTTAGAAAATTATCGTTCAGCAAAACTGCGCCACCTCGTTCCCATTCTCGTCAATGAATGTTTTCAGCTTCGGCACACTCGGCCTTGTCGCCGTAGTGTTAGCTGGCGGCTCATCCTCCCAGCGCCGGCCGTTTATGTAGGTGCTGGCGAGCGGGATAAACCGACCGCCGTCCTTCGTCCAGTCTGCCGACCTCGTTTGCCACTCCAACGCTGCAAGAATTTGGTCAAGCAGGGCTTGGTCTGGCCTGAGCTTGTCAAATGCTTTTTGTGCCTTGGCCTTATCCTGCTTCTTGGGGTACGCTTTCCAAAATTGCGCAAATGCGCATGTGTATTCATTCTTATTAGTCTTTTTATTATTATGTGTCGCGTTTTCACGACGGGTCCCGTTGTGTTTTTGCAACGGGTCTGTTGCGTTTTCACTACTGCCCGTTGCATTTTCACAACTGGTGGTAGCGTTTTCGCAACAGGGTATCAAAACTCGTCCATTATTCCCCGGTTTGCGGTACTCCGTTCGCACATACCCAGCCGAAATCAGTTCTTTGATAGCCGCTATAACTCGCGTCCGGTCTTTCCGATATTCGTTTGCGAAAAATGTGTTACTCGCCCAACATTCACCAGAATCGCTTGCGAGTGCTGCTATGTCGCCATAAAGCAGCCGTGCCAGTAGTGATAGGCTGCTATCCGTGCGCACCTGCGCAGGAATAATTGTGTAGTAGTCTGACAAGTGCGCTCACCGCCTTACAGCCGCATTTGTCCGGTCATTCCGTCCAGTGCATCCAGTGCGCTTTCCATAGAGCGGCGGGTATTCTTGGCACGGTTCGACAAGGTGCGGATAAACTCCCTGATCTCTGTCTCGTTGGCGGGCAAAAAATAGCCGCCGCCCTCTGTACAGGTGGATAGGATAACCGCGCCTGCCTGCCGCTCCCGCTCGATCGCTTTTTGAAGCTCGCGCACAGTGTCAAAGCCGAGTATTTCAGCAAGCGTCTTGCTGGGGATGGCGTTCTCCTTGCCCGTAGGAAGATAGTCTGTAATCTTCAAATTACACCACCCGCCTTTCGTTGATGCGCCGGATGCCCTGCGCCTGTTCGGGCTTGCCCTCTGGCGGCCTCTCCAAGTAGTTAATAAGCGCATCCAGATTGACCAGACGGCGGTTTCCGTTACCGACTGGAACGGACGGCACAGCGCCGGTATGTATCAGGCGGCGTATTAGCTTTAAGCTGACCTGCGTTTCAGGATCAGCTTTGCGCAATTCCTCCAAGGCCTGCGCTGGAAATCTCATGCGAGCGGCCATTAGACCGCCTCCCTCTGCGTAGACAATTCCGCAATAATAGTGCGGATGCGTGCTTTTTCTTCGTCCGGCAGTTCATGCCGCAGCTTGCGACTGAAATTGCCGTCATTGATGCCGAGCGCATCCGCAATCTGCCATAGATACAGCCCAGCGGTTTTGATTTCAGAACGAATGTCAGTATTTTTCACTTTTATAACCTCCTTTGTTGTTGACTGCATTTGTTGTTTGTGATATTATAATACCACACAAACCGAGATTGTTCAACTGATGCAGAAATATTTCCACAGTTATACACAAATGCAGAACGGAGTGCGTGTTTATGAGTGCAAATGCAGATAAAAAACCAAAAATGCCAATCTTTAGAGATAGGCTGGATAAGTTGCGAGGTGATATGTCTTATAGCGAATTTGCCGAAAAATTAGGAATATCGCGTGCTACTATGGGATTTTACCTTGCTGGTAATCGAGTTCCAAACGCTGTTGATTTGAAGAAAATTGCAGAACGATGTGAGGTTTCTGCCGATTATTTATTGGGTATGTCCGATGCAGCAAAAGCAGAAAACCATGAGATTGGTTATGCCTTGGGACTTTCTGATAAATCGATTTCAAAGTTAAAGCGCTTTGCAGAAAATAAATTCTCCAAGATTGCATTAAATCAAATTCTCGAAAGCGGCAAGATAATTGCTTATATTACGAATTATCTTTTTTCTTTTTTGGAAGATGAGCGAAAAGAAAGCCGATTTCGTTATGTTCCGTTATCCCGCAATTTAGATCGCGGTTATGCAGATATGAATTTAGTAAAATTGATAGAGTTACTCCCCCTATGGAGGAAAGATACAATCAATCAACTAAAAGCGCAGATTCCATTGATAGATAGTTTACTGAAAGAATATGTTGCAAAATTGGCTGATGTAGATATGTGCAAACGTGAATATGTAGAATTTGTTTTGTACGAAGAACCATATATACCCAATCCCGATGATATTCTTCCTGATGACTTCTATGCAAATATTGATTATGAGGATGAATACAGAAAAGAAGAAGAATATGAACGCGAAGAAGCAGAAAGACGAAACGCTATTGGTGAAATACTTGACTTCATAAGCGAAAAAAGAGCGGGGGAAAGATAATGG
>DYCA01000058.1:0-1412 GCA_019418305.1 Clostridiales bacterium | reverse complement strand
CTATAAGATCGTTGTTTCTTGCGGCTATGATCTGAACGGCAAGCAGCTCCGCCGTACCATGACATGGACACCGCCCGAGGGTATGACAAAGCGCCAGACCGAGAAGGAACTTAACCGGCAGGCGACGTTATTTGAGGAAAAATGCCGCAGCGGGCAGGTTCTGGACGGCAATATCAAGTTTGCCGACTTTGCCGAAAAGTGGTTCAGGGACTATGCGGAGAAGCAGCTTAGGCCTACCACGGTCGCCGGATACCGACACTTTATCAAGCGGGTGCTGCCTGCAATCGGTCATATCCGCATGGACAAACTTCGGCCGCATCACTTTATGGCGTTCTATGACAACCTTGCAGAAAGCGGAATACGCGAGGATACGCTATATCGCTGCAAATTGGATTTCAAAACATTCTTGCAGAAAGAGCATATCACCGCTGTACAGTTAGCAGAAAAGGCGGGCATAGGTGTGCGCACGCTTTACGCATTAAACCGCGGTCAAAAGGTCAAAGCAGAGACCGCACAGAAAATAGATGCAGCTTTAAACTGTGCGCAATCCATCTTTGAGCCGGTCGACGGCGACAAGCAATTGACCGGTAACACGGTCGCGCACTATCACAAAATGCTGTCCTCCATGATGTCAACGGCGGTTAAGTGGCAAATCATCTATGATAACCCATGCGCGCGTGTAGACCCGCCCAAGATCGAGCGCAAAGAAGCCGCCTACCTTGACGAGATTCAAGCGCAACGCCTTCTTGATCTACTCGATAACGAGCCGATAACATACCGCACCATGATAACCCTGCTTCTGCATACCGGCCTGCGGCGCGGTGAATTGTGCGGGCTGGAATGGGGAGATATTGACCTTGAACGAGGTTTACTCGATGTGCAGCGCAGTTCCTTATATTTGCCGGAAAAAGGCGTGTTCATGGACGATACAAAGAATAACAGTTCTAAGCGTGTTCTCAAACTTACGCCGGATGCTTTGGTAATGCTCAGGCAATATAAGGCGTGGCAAGGCCGTGAACGTCTCCGTATTGGCGACCAATGGGCAGAAGCGTGGGGCGATCATCCACGCTTATTTACTACATGGAACGGGAAGCCGCTACATCCAGCCACAGTAACAGGGTGGTTCCACGACTTTATTGCTCGGAGCGATTTGCCGCCCGTCTCAATCCATAGCTTGAGACATACAAATGCAACCCTACTGATTGCGGCAGGCACAAACGTCCGTACTGTGTCGGCACACCTTGGACACTCGCAAACATCTACCACAATGAACATTTACTCTCACAGTATCAAATCAGCGGAAGCAGCAGCGGCGGAAGCGCTGCAAAGTGTGCTGACCCGCTCGAAAAAACGGGCATAGAAAAAGGGCGTTCCCATCAACGGGAACGCCTGATTTTTAACCCATAAACACC
>DYCA01000057.1 GCA_019418305.1 Clostridiales bacterium | reverse complement strand
GGATAATTAAGGAGGTCAGTAACATGATGAGCGAAGAAACGAAAATCGAAAATGGCGAGGACTTTGCCGCAATGCTCGAAGAGTCCTTCAAGACTTTAAATACAGGAGAGAAAGTCACCGGTACCGTTGTCGCAGTGTCCACGACCGACGTACAGGTCGACCTTGGCGTTAAGCACACTGCGTATATCCCGGTCAGCGAACTGTCGGATGATCCGAATTACGATGTAGCTGCCAACATTCATCCGGGCGATGAGATCGAAGCAGTTGTGGTTCGCGTCAACGACGGCGAGGGCACGGTTACGCTGTCCAAGAAGCGCGTTGATCAGCTCAAGGGCTGGGAGACCATCGAGAAGGCGTATGAGGAACACACTGTTGTGGAAGGCACCATCGTGGAAGAGAACCGCGGCGGCGTCGTTGCGACCGCATTTGGCGTGCGCGTCTTTATTCCGGCCAGCCAGACCGGCGTGCCGAAGGATCAGCCGATGAGCCAGCTGGTAAAGACCAAGCAGTCTTTCTATATCACCGAGATCAACCGTCAGCGCAAGCGCGTGGTTGGTTCCATCCGCCAGATCCAGCAGGAGGCCCGCAAGGCTGCTGCTGAGAAGATCTGGAGCACCATCGAGGTTGGCAACGAGTACGAGGGCACGGTAAAGAGCCTGACCTCCTACGGCGCGTTTGTTGACATCGGCGGTGTGGACGGCATGGTTCACATTTCCGAGCTGTCCTGGGGCCGCATCAAGCACCCGTCCGAGGTTGTCAATGTTGGCGACAAGGTCAAGGTGTTCGTTATCGGTCTGGATAAGGAAAACAAGAAGATCTCCCTCGGCTATAAGCGCGAGGAGGACAATCCGTGGAACGTATTTAAGTCCAAGTATGGCGTGGGCGACGTGGCTGAGGTTAAGATCCTCAAGTTTATGCCGTTCGGCGCATTTGCTGAGATCGTGCCGGGCGTGGACGGCCTGATCCATATCTCTCAGATCGCAGATCACCGCATCGCTAAGCCTGAGGATGTGCTCGAGGTTGGTCAGCAGGTTGAGGCGAAGATCATCGACATCAACGATGAGAAGAAGAAGGTTTCTCTCTCCATCCGTGCGCTGCTCGTCGGCGACGAGTATGGTGACGAGGAGTAATTCCGAAGCTGCAAAGAAGCACCCAAACGGGTGCTTCTTTTTTATGTTTGCGCTGCGTATACTGTCCCCGGAGGGGGCGGAAGTTATGCGGCGGCGCAGGTATCGCGGAAAAGGGAAAGGCTTGCGGCTGATGGTGCTGCTGACTGTTCTGGCTGCCGCCGGCATCATGGCGACCGTGCGGATGCGGCAGATTTTCATGGAATATGCCACCAATGTCTGTGAGGACAGCGCGATTCAGGAGATCAACAACCTGATGCAGGAGGAGGTCTTTTCCGACCCGGAGACCTATGAAAATATGGTGATTTTGGAGCGGGACAGTGAAAACCATGTCACCGCGCTGCGCACGGATGTGATTGCAATCGGGCAAATCAAGGCGCGGCTGGTCAACGGGCTGTTTGAGCGGCTGGAGGATTTGGAACAGACGACGGTTGAGGTGCCGCTCGGCACGGTGTTTGCCCCGAACTATTTTACCGGCATGGGGCCGTCGGTGGACATCGGCATGGCGGGCCTGACCCAGATGGAGGCCGAGTTTGTCAGCGCCTTTTCTGCGGCGGGCATCAACCAAACGCGGCATAACATTATTATCGAAATCCATGCGGGTTTCCGCATTTTGACACCGCTGGGCGGCGAGGACCGCGAAATTGTCACCAGCTATCCGGTCACCGATACGGTGATTGTCGGCACTGTGCCCGAGAGGTATACCTATATTGACGATTTGGGCTCCGGCCTGCTCGGGGAGATCAGTGATTATGATAATTCGTCGGAAAACGGAAAATAATACTTCCGAATGGGCCAAAAATTTGGTATACTATATTCTGTATTGGAATGTGAAGGGGTGCTTGCATGGATGCCCTCGGGCAGATTACCGCATTGCGTGAAAAGCTGCGGTATCACAACGAAAAATATTATAACGAAGATGCACCGGAGATTTCGGATTACGAATATGATATGATGCAGCGCGAGCTGCGCGCGCTGGAGGAAGCGCATCCGGAATACGCGGATGCGGATTCCCCGACGCAGCGCGTCGGCGGTGCGGCATCCGGCCGGTTCGCCAAGGTCACGCATGCCTATCCGCTCGAGAGCTTGCAGGATGTCTTTTCCTTTGACGAGCTTTCCGAGTTTTATGGCCGCGTCGAAGGCGCGGTCGGACAGGCGGAATATGTGGTTGAGTATAAAATCGACGGACTTTCGGTTGCGCTGGAATACGTCGACGGCGAATTTGTGCGCGGCGCGACGCGCGGCGACGGACAGGTCGGCGAGGACGTGACCGCAAACCTCAAGACTATAAAGGATATTCCGCATAAGCTGGAAAACGCGCCGCCGCACCTGATTGTGCGCGGCGAGGTCTATATGAAAAAGTCGGTGTTCGACGCGCTCAACAGGGAGCTGGAGCTGCACGAAAAGCCGCTGCTCGCCAATCCGCGCAACGCGGCGGCGGGTTCACTGCGGCAAAAGGACAGCAAAATCACCAAGCAGCGCAAGCTATCCATTTTCTGCTTTAACATCCAGAATGCGGACGAGTTGCCGCTGACCAGCCATACCGATTCGCTTGATTATCTGAAATCGCTTGGTTTTCCGGTCAGTCCGCGCTATCCGGTCTATACCGACCCTGCGGACGTACAACGTGAGATTGAGAACATGGGCGAGACACGCGGCGAGCTGGATTTCGACATCGACGGCGCGGTGGTTAAGGTCAATTCGTTTGCGCAGCGGCAGACGCTCGGCTCGACGGCCAAATTCCCGCGCTGGGCGGCGGCGTACAAGTACCCGCCAGAGGTCAAGCAGACGCTGCTCAAAGATATCATCATTTCGGTCGGACGCACGGGCGTTTTAACACCTAATGCCGTACTGGAGCCGGTGCGGCTTGCGGGCACAACTGTGTCGCGCGCGACGCTGCACAACCGAGACTTCATTCGCCAACTGGATGTACGGGTGGGGGACACGGTTTCGGTGCGCAAGGCGGGCGAGATTATCCCGGAAATTATTGGAGTGGCGTTGGACAAGCGTCCCGCGGACGCGCAGCCGTATGAAATGCCGAAGTTCTGTCCAGTATGCGGCGCGCCGGTGTTTGAGGACGAGGAGGAAGCAGCTATCCGCTGCACGGGCGCGGCATGTCCGGCGCAGCTGCTGCGCAACCTGATGCACTTTGCCTCGCGCGACGCGATGGACATTGACGGCTGCGGCGAAGGCAACCTGCAAAAGCTGATTGACGCGGGGCTGGTGAAATCCGCTGCCGATTTGTATGATTTGACGGTGGAACAGCTGCTGCCGCTTGGCAAGAAAGTGGACACCTGGGCGAACAATCTGCTGCGCGGCATCGAGGCGAGCAAAACGCGCGACCTGTCGCGGCTGCTGTTTGCGTTTGGCATCCGGCATGTCGGGCAGAAGGCGGGTAAAATTCTCAGTAATCATTTCGGCAGTCTGGATGCGCTGCTTGCAGCATCGGTCGAGGAAATGACCGAAATCCGCGACATCGGTCAGACCACGGCGGAAAGTATCGCGGCGTGGCGCGCACTCGACCAGTCGAAAGAACTCATTGAAAAGCTGCGTGCGGCGGGCGTGAACTTCGTCGGCGAAAAGACTGCAAAAAGCGACCTGCTTGCAGGAAAGACGATTGTGGCCACCGGCAGTCTGACACTCTACACCCGCAAGGAGATCAATGACCTCATTGAGTCGCTCGGCGGCAAGGCGG
This sequence comes from Clostridiales bacterium, assembly GCA_019418305.1. Classification (GTDB taxonomy): domain Bacteria; phylum Bacillota; class Clostridia; order Oscillospirales; family Butyricicoccaceae; genus Agathobaculum. Next base: position 3,321 of record DYCA01000057.1, on the reverse strand, counting down.
CTGGGTCAGTTTCCAAGAAAACAAGCTATGTGGTGGCCGGAGAAAACGCGGGCAGCAAGCTGCAAAAGGCAGCGGAGCTTGGCATTCCGGTCTTAACAGAGGAAGAATTCAAAAATATGATACAGCAGGAGGAACTTTGACATGGCGATTTCCAGAAAAGAAATTGAGCACATCGCATCCCTTGCGCGTCTGGACTCGACAGGCGGCATTTTTGACCGTCTCGCGGACGACATGCAGGGTATCGTCGGCATGGTGGACAAGCTCGCGGAGCTGGACCTTGGCGACATCACGGACGTTATTAACACCGAGCGCAAGAACGCGTTTCACGAGGACGTGGTCGTACAGGAGTATACGCCCGATGAGCTTATCGAGCCGAACGCGCCGGACTTTCAGGCGGGCGGCGTAGCCGTGCCGCGCGTGGTAGAATAAGGGGGACAGAAGCAATGGCACTTTTTGAGAAAACAGCGACCGAGCTTTCCAAAATGCTCGCCGATAAGGAGATTTCCGCAGTGGAGCTTGCGCAGGATGTTTTCGCCCGCACGAAGGCGGTCGAGGACAAGGTGCAGGGCTATGTGACGGTCGCGGAGGAGTCCGCGCTCGCGCAGGCGGCTGAAGTGGACAAGAAGCGCGCCGCAGGCGAGGAACTGTCCGCGTTGGCGGGCATTCCGGTTGCCGTTAAGGACAACATCTGCACCAAGGGGACGCTGACCACTTGCGCATCCAAGATGCTGTATAACTTCAAGCCGCCGTACAACGCGACAGTGATTGAGAAACTGACCGCAAACGATGTGGTCATGACCGGCAAAGCGAACATGGATGAGTTCGCAATGGGTTCGTCCTGTGAGAATTCGGCTGCACATCCGACCCACAACCCGCACGGCTTAAACCGCGTACCGGGCGGTTCGTCCGGCGGCTCGGCGGCGGTCGTTGCGGCGGGCGAGGTTCCGCTGTCGCTCGGCTCGGATACCGGTGGATCGATTCGTCAGCCGGCATCCTTCTGCGGCGTGGTCGGCCTCAAGCCGACCTATGGCGCGGTATCCCGTTATGGTCTCATTGCATTTGCATCCTCGCTTGACCAGATCGGCCCGTTCGGCCGTTCGGTAGAGGACGTGGCGATGCTGCTCGACGCCATCACCGGTCACGACCCGATGCACGACTCGACCTCGGTTAAAACCCCGTTTGAAGGCTCGACCCGTGCAAACCTCAATGCAGATATCAAGGGCATGAAGATTGGTCTGCCCAAGGAATATTTTGGCGCGGGCATTTCGGACGCAGTGCGCGAGAGCGTGCTTGCCGCTGCCGAAACCTACAAGAACCTCGGCGCAGAGGTGTTCGAGATTTCGCTGCCGCTGGTTGAATACGCGCTGCCGGTGTACTACATCCTGTCGTCTGCCGAGGCATCGTCCAATTTGGCGCGCTTTGACGGCGTGAAGTACGGCTATCGCACCCCGAACGCGGGGGATGACCTGATTGCGCTCTACACCAAGAGCCGTTCCGAGGGCTTCGGCGCGGAGGTGCAGCGCCGCATCATGCTGGGCACCTATGTGCTGTCCTCCGGCTACTACGACGCATATTACAAGAAGGCGCGTGCGGCGCAGCGCAAGATCCGCGAGGAGTTTGCAAACGCATTTGAAAAGTGCGACGTCATTCTGACGCCGGTTGCGCCCACCACAGCTTATGAAATGGGCTCCAAGACCACCAATCCGCTGGAGATGTACGCAGGCGATATCTGCACGGTATCGGTTAACATCGCGGGCCTGCCGGGTCTGGTACAGCCTTGCGGTTTTGATGCGGACAAGATGCCGATCGGCATGCAGCTCATCGGGCCGCGCTTCGGTGAGCAGAAGCTGCTGGACGCGGGCCTTGCGTTTGAGCAGGCGTCCGGCCTCAAGAACATCATCGCGGCACTGTAAGGGAGGAATAGACAAATGAAATATCAAGCTGTCATCGGCCTTGAGGTGCATGCGGAGCTGTCCACTAAGAGCAAGATCTACTGCTCGTGCTCGACTTCGTTCGGCGCACCGATCAATACCCACACCTGCCCGGTCTGCACCGGTATGCCGGGCGCGCTGCCTGTGCTGAACAAGCAGGTGGTTCACTACGCGGCCAAGATGGGCAAGGCAACCGGCTGCACGGTCAACCAGCTTTGCAAGGCCGACCGTAAGAATTACTTTTATCCCGATCTGCCCAAGGCGTACCAGATTTCGCAGTTCGATGTGCCGATCTGCGAAAACGGCGAGGTATTCTTCTACGTCGACGGCGAAAAGAAGTCCTGCCGTCTCGAACGCATCCACTTCGAGGAGGACGCGGGCAAGCTGCTGCACGACGAAATCGACGGCACGGTTGTCGACTTCAACCGCTGCGGCGTGCCGCTGATTGAAATGGTCACCAAGCCCGATCTGCATTCCTCGGCGGAAGCGAAGGAATTCCTTGAAATGATCAAAACCACGCTGTCCTACCTCGATATCTGCGACTGCAAGATGGAGGAAGGCTCGATCCGTTGCGATGTTAACGTCTCTATTCGTCCGGAAGGCTCGGAGGAGCTGGGCACGCGCGTGGAGATGAAGAATATCAACACGTTCTCGGGCGCGGTTCGTGCGATTGACTATGAGATTGCCCGCCAGATCGAAGTGGTCGAGAACGGCGGCGAAATTCAGCAGGAGACCCGTCGCTGGGATGATGTGAAGCTCAAGAACACAGTCATGCGCACCAAGGAGGACGCGCAGGACTACCGTTATTTCCCCGATCCGGACCTGATTGCGGTGGAAATTTCGGATGAGTGGATGCAGCAGATCGAGAGCGAGATTCCTGAGCTGCCGATTTCGCGTTATGAGCGCTATCTGAACGAATACGGCATGACCGCGATGGAGGCGCGTCTGATTTCGGACAGCTTTGCCAAGGCGGAACTGCTTGACGCGGCGGCAAAACAGGTAAAGCCCAAGGCGGCGGCAAACTGGATTCTGTCCGATATCTCCAAGTATCTCAACGATAAGGGCGTGGAGCTGCCGGATACCAAGCTGACCGCAGACAAGCTGGTCGATTTGGTCAAACTCATTGAAGCGGGCACGATTTCGGGTGCGGCAGGCAAAAAGGTGCTGCCGAGCATGTTCGAGACCGATGAAACGGTTGAGGCGATCGTGGAGCGCATGGGCCTCAAGCAGGTGTCCGACGAGGGCGCAATCCTTGCCATCGTGCAGGACGTGATTGCAAAGAATGAAAAGGCAGTTGCGGACTTCAAGGCGGGCAAGAACGTCACCGGTTTCCTGGTAGGCCAGTGCATGAAGGCTTCCAAGGGTCAGGGCAACCCGCAGATCATCAACA
>DYCA01000056.1 GCA_019418305.1 Clostridiales bacterium | reverse complement strand
TTCCTGTATGACGCAATGGAGCGCTGCGGCGATGCGGTCTATCGGCTGGCGCTGTGCCGGCTGGGTGGGCGCGCGGATGCGGAGGACGTGTATCAGGAGGTATTCCTGCGGCTGCTGCGCGATACGACCGACTTCCGCGATGACGAGCACCTCAAGGCGTGGCTGCTGCGCGTGACGGTCAACTGCTGCAACGACCTGCGCCGGTCGGCATGGTTTCGGCGCACTGCGCCGCTTGAGGCCGCTCCAGATGCCGCAGCACCGGCACAAGACGGAAACGACGAACTCTGGCAGGCGGTGCGCGCACTGCCGGACGATTTGCGTATCGTGGTCTGGCTGCACTACGTCGAGGGGTACGGCACGGACGAGATTGCGCCGTTGGTGGGCTGCCGCCCGGCGACGGTGCGCACCCGTCTGCATCGCGCCCGCAAAAAACTGAGACTCGAACTGGAGGGAAATGATGATGGACAACCGGAACAACTGGAACCGACTGAAGAATATCAAAGCGCCAGATGAACTGAAGGAGCGCACCCTTGCAGCAGCGCGGCAGGCGCGTCGGGAAGAGCAACAGAACACACCGCAGCATCTGGCAGCTGCGCCGCGCCGCCGGTTCGGCATGGCAAAACGGATTGTGGCCGTGGCATGTGCATTCGGCGTGGTGGTCGGCGGCACGGCGGTTTGGAAGTCGCAGCAAAGCGGCCAGCCCGCTTCCGATGCGGTGGCCGAGGCGGTCGCGCACTCGTTCGGCATCGTGGCGTATGCTGCGGACACGGGCGAGACCATGGAGCCTAAGGACAGCAAAATCGTATTCGATACCGCGTCGGGTGGCATGGACAGCGCAACGAAAGGCTTTTTTAGCGGCTGCCTGTTCAAGGTGACTGGCGATAATATTGAGATGGTCAGTGCATCGATTGACAAGGGCGGACTGTATCGTGTTGCACGCATGGATATTCAGGAATCCGATGCGGACGCTATCTTGCAGGGCAGCTATCCGCCGACGCAGGGTGCCGATGACTTTCTGGTGCATGGATACGACGATGGCAATTGGTGGGTGGAAGCAAGCTGGCATGTGGAAAATGGATTTGTAGAGCCGTATGCAGCCAACACTTGCTATGGCCTCTGGGGAGAACCCAAGCCGGTCGATATGGCGCAGGAGTCTGATTTGCAGGATGCATGGCACACCCGCATCGACGAATTTGACGGCGCAACCCTGACCGTCACCGTCACTTTCACCGACGGTACACAGCAGACGCAGACGCTCACGCTGCACACCGGCAAGCTGGGCTGCACATACACCGACGACAGCATCGGCCCGAAGCTGACCGGCGAGGTGCTGACCGACGAACAGGCATCAGAACAGGGCTATGTCTACGGCGTTTACGCAGAAATTGCATAACAAGGTGTTATTTTCCCCCGATCTTTTCCGATCGGGGGATTTATTTTTGCGAAAAAACAGCAAATACCTTGAAAAATGCATGGGTATCGCCTAAAATAAAAAGAGCTTTGAAAAAATGAGGAGAGACATATGCTGCATATTGTTCTGGTCGAGCCGGAGATTCCGCAGAATACCGGCAACATTGCCCGCACCTGCGCGGCGACGGGCTGCGTGCTGCATTTGATAGAGCCGCTCGGCTTTGCAATCGACGATAAGCGGATGAAACGCGCGGGGCTGGATTACTGGCACCTGCTTGATGTCCGCATGTATAAGAATTTAGACGAGTTTTTTGAGAAAAATCCAAACGGCCGCTACTTCTACGCAACCACGAAAGCGCCGCGCGCCTATCACGAAGCGGAGTACCGCGACGGCGACTATCTGATGTTCGGCAAGGAGACAAAGGGACTGCCGGAGGACCTGCTGATTGAGCATCCGGAACGCTGCGTGCGCATCCCGATGCGCGAGGGCGCAAGAAGCCTCAACCTGTCCAACTCGGTGGCGGTGATTGCGTTTGAAGCGCTGCGGCAGACCGGTTTTGAAAACCTCAGGCTCGCGGGGCCGTTCCCGCAGGGATAAGGAGGGAAGCATGGAAAAAATACATATTATGACCGACTCGTCCGCGGATATTCCGCAGGCGCTGGTGGAAAAGCACGGCATTGAAATCATTCCTATCACGCTTACGCATGAGGGACGAACCATCCGCGAATACTATGACATCACGCCCGAGGAATACTGCAAGCTGCTTGAGACCAGCCGCGAGATTCCGACGACTGCGATGATTACGCCGACCGTGTTCCTCGATTCCTACCGGCGCGCGGCAGAGCGCGGCTGCACGCATTATCTGGGCGTGCTGATCAACGCGAACGGTTCGGGAACCTATCAGGCGGCCTGCCTTGCGCGCGACATGTTCCGCGAGGAGGCGGGCGAGGCGATGCAGATTGTGCTGTTCGACTCGGCCACTTACACCTATATCTATGGACATATCGTGGTGATGGCGGCGCAGCTGCGCGATCAGGGCGACAGCTTTGATGCGATCTGCGGCGTGGTAAAAAGCCGTTTGAACCGCGTGGAGGCATTCCTCGGGGTGTACAGCCTGACGCATCTGAAGAAATCCGGCCGCATCTCGGGCGGCGCGGCCTTTGTGGGTGAGGCACTGGGACTCAAGCCTATCAGCCATGTGTATGGCGGCGCGGTCAAGGTTTGCGACAAGGTGCGCGGAGAGAAAGCGTTGGTCAGCGGCATGATCCGCAAGGTATCCGGCCGCGTGGTGCAGCCGGAAAAGCAGACGGCGCTGCTGCTCTACGGTGATGTACCGGCTGCACGCATCGATGAAATGGAAAAACGCCTGCGCACGGAGATAGGTTTCAAGGACGTGCTGCGCAGTCCGATTGGACCGTCTGTGCTGACCAATACCGGCCCGCAGGCACTGGCCGTTGCGTTCTATGGACAGCCTCGCAGCTAAGGTCAATTGGTCATATTGTTTAATATTTCACAATTATTTCCGGCAAAACGCAAAAATCCTCTAAAAGAGAACGGAAAGACAAGGTTTTTCACAATTTGGCTTGCGAATCACAGGAGAAACGAGTATAATTTTGTAATGGAAACGGAATTCTTTTTATGGGAAGGCCGGAAATTTGCTCCGTATCGCTAACTTTTATATTCAGAAAGGGAGAGGGATATTTATGCAGTATAACAAGAAGAGCGTTGAGGACATTGACGTAAACGGTAAGAAGGTTATCGTTCGCTGCGATTTTAATGTTCCGCAGGATGAGAACGGCAACATCACTGACGACAAGCGCATTCGCGCATCGCTCGAGACCATCAAGTATCTGCTGGATCACAACGCGGCTGTGATCCTGTGTTCGCACCTCGGCCGTCCGAAGGGCGAAGTTAATATGAAGTATTCTCTCGCGCCGGTTGCCAAGCGCCTGAGCGAGCTGCTCGGTCAGGAAGTGAAGCTGGCTAAGGATGTTGTCGGCGAGGATGCCAAGAAGCTCGCGGCAGAAGTCAAGCCGGGTGAGGCTGTTCTGCTTGAGAACGTCCGCTTTGAGAAGGGCGAGACCAAGAACGATCCCGCGCTGGCCAAGGCGTTTGCCGATATGGCTGAAATCTTTGTTAACGATGCATTCGGCACGTCTCACCGTGCGCATGCTTCCACTGCAGGTATCGCCGACTATCTGCCGGCTGTCTGCGGCTTCCTTATCAACAAGGAAATCTCCATCATGGGCAAGGCGCTCTCCGATCCGGCTCGTCCGTTTGTTGCTATTCTGGGCGGCGCGAAGGTTTCCGATAAGATCAACGTCATCAACAACCTGATTGACAAGTGCGACACCGTCATCATCGGCGGCGGCATGGCCTACACCTTCTCCAAGGCGCAGGGCGGCAAGATCGGCACCTCGCTGTGCGAGGACGACAAGATGGACCTCGCGCTCGGCCTTATCAAGAAGGCGGAAGACAAGGGCGTTAAGCTCCTGCTGCCGGTTGACACGGTTTGCGGCGACCACTTCGGCGCAGACGCAGAGCCGGTTGTTTACGAGGCAGGTCAGCTGCCGGACAACATGATGGGCATGGATATCGGTCCGAAGACCATTGCGCTGTTCTCGGATGCGGTTAAGAACGCCGGCACGGTTGTTTGGAACGGCCCGATGGGTGTGTTCGAGTTCGATACCTTTGCAGTCGGCACCAAGGAAGTTGCCAAGGCAATCGCGGCTTCCGGTGCGGTTTCCATCATCGGCGGCGGCGACTCTGCGGCTGCGGTTGAGAAGCTGGGCTTTGCGGACAAGATGACCCACATATCCACCGGCGGCGGCGCTTCTCTCGAGTTCCTCGAGGGTCTGGAGCTGCCCGGCATTGCTTGCCTGCAGGACAAGTAATTTGCGCGTTTTGCGCGAAAATGTGCTTTATACCGGGGCGTATGCTGCCCCGCTATAATACATATTGATCAGGACGGATATGCCGTCGAAAAGTTTGAAAGGGGTAAAACCAAAATGAATCGCAGATACCGTAAGACCATCATCGCCGGCAACTGGAAGATGAACAAGACGCCGAGCGAGGCAAAGGCCCTCATCGAAGAGATGAAGCCGCTGCTTTCCAAGACCAAGTGGTGCGAGATGGTTCTTTGCGTGCCGTTTACCGATATTCAGGCTGCTGTGAAGGCTGCCAAGGGCTCCAAGATTGCCATCGGTGCGGAAAATATGCATTTTGAGAAGTCCGGCGCGTTCACGGGCGAGATTTCTGCCGATATGCTCAAGGAGCTGGGCGTAAAGTACGTTATCATCGGCCACTCTGAGCGCCGTCAGTACTTTAATGAAACCGACGAGGCCTGCAACAAGAAGGTTCTGGTTGCGCTGGAAAATGGCCTTCGTCCGATCCTGTGCGTTGGCGAGAGCCTGACCGAGCGTGAGCAGGATGTAACCATGGAGGTTATCCGCAAGCAGATCAAGATCGCTCTGCAGGGCGTTGCTTTGGAGGATATCAAGAAGGTTGTTATCGCTTACGAGCCGATTTGGGCGATTGGCACCGGCAAGACCGCTACCGCTGAGCAGGCGGGCGAGGTCTGCGGCGCTATCCGCGACTGCCTGCGCGAGAAGTATGGCGCGCGTGCAGCCCGCGGCATCACCATCCAGTACGGTGGTTCGATGAACGCCAAGAACGCAGCCGAGCTGCTGGCTCAGCCGGATGTTGACGGCGGCCTGATCGGCGGCGCCTCCCTGAAGAGCGCTGACTTCGCAACCATCGTCGAAGCAGCTAATCAATAAGATAAGGATTACGGTGAGGGTTTACTCCCCGCGCCGTGCGTGCGGGAGGGGACATCGGAAACAGCGTTGTCCCCTTTCGTCCGCTTTTGTAAAGGAGTAAGTAAGAGTATGAAAAAGCAAAATGTGCCGAGCAAGGCGGCAACCGAAGAGGTAAAGACTGCGGCTGCGGAGACTCAGGTTGAGGAACAGTCCGCAGCCCCTAAGGCGACCGCTGCGAAAAAGACCACGACGGCGAAGAAGACCACGACCCGCAAGACGACGGTCAAGAAGGCGGACGAGCCGAAGAAGCCGACCGCGCTGATTATCATGGATGGCTTTGGCCACCGCGATGAGAAAAAGGGTAACGCGATTGAGGCGGCCAACACCCCGAATCTTGACCGCATCTTCAAGGAAAATCCGCTGGTTTATATCGGCGCTTCCGGCTTGGATGTTGGTCTGCCGGACGGCCAGATGGGCAACTCCGAGGTCGGCCACACCAATATTGGCGCGGGCCGCATCGTATACCAGGAGCTGACCCGCATCACCAAGTCCATTCAGGACGGCGATTTCTTCTCGAATGAAGCGCTGATGAGCGCAATCAACCAGTGCAAGTGGTTTAATTCCACGCTGCACATCTTCGGTCTGCTGTCCGACGGCGGCGTACACTCGCATATCGACCATATGTTCGCGCTGCTCGAGCTGGCGCGCCGCAACGGTCTGCGCAAGGTATGCTTCCACTGCTTCATGGACGGCCGTGACACACCTCCGCAGTCCGGTATCGAGTATATCGACCGCCTGCAGAACAAGATTGATACGCTGGAACTTGGCTGCATTGCCACGGTTTCCGGCCGTTACTACGCGATGGACCGCGACAAGCGCTGGGACCGCGTAGAGAAGGCATATCAGGCGATTGCCGAGGGCATCGGCGAGCATGCCGCCACCGCGCATGAGGCGATGCAGAAGTCTTATGACGCAGGTGTCACCGACGAGTTTGTCGTTCCGGTCATCGTGACCGAGGGCGCAACGGTTCGGGATGACGACGCTATCATCTTCGCTAACTTCCGTCCCGACCGTGCGCGTGAAATCACCCGCGCGTTCGTCGACCATGAGTTTGACGGCTTTAAGCGTCAGCGCCGCAACATCCACTATGTCTGCATGACGCAGTATGATGCGACCATTGCCGGCGTAGAGGTTGCCTTTAAGCCGCAGAGCCTGAAGAACACCTTCGGCGAATATATCTCGAACAAGGGCCTGACCCAGCTGCGCATTGCAGAAACCGAGAAGTATGCACACGTCACCTTCTTCTTCAACGGCGGCGTAGAGAAGGAATACCCGGGCGAGGACCGCGCGCTGATTCCGTCTCCCAAGGTGGCCACCTACGACCTCCAGCCGGAGATGAGCGAGCCTGCCGTGACCGAAGAGTGTGTTAAGCGCATTCTGTCCGGCAAGTATGACGTTATCGTGCTGAACTTCGCCAACTGCGACATGGTTGGCCACACCGGCGTGTTCGATGCTGCCGTCAAGGCCATCGAAGCGACCGATGACGGCGTGGGCAAGGTTGTGGACGCCATCCTCAAGATGGGCGGCCAGTGCCTGATTACCGCTGACCACGGCAACGTTGACCAGATGCTCGATGCAGACGGTGTAACGCCGTTCACCGCACACTCGACCAATCCGGTGCCGCTCGTGATGGTAGGCCATCCGGGCAAGCTGGCAGAGGGCGGCGTGCTGGCGGATTTGGCGCCGACGCTGCTGGAAATGATGGGCCTGCCGCAGCCGGAGGAAATGACCGGCCACAGCCTGCTCATCAAGTAAACTATTGCGTACCCCCAAATTTCAAATAAAAAGGAGTAAGAATTATGAAGGGCTACATTGAAATTGTTGATGTACTCGGCCGCGAGGTCATGGACTCCCGTGGCAACCCGACCGTCGAGGTTGAGGTTTACGTTGAGGGCGACACCGGCGCCTATATGGGCCGCGCGGCTGTTCCGTCCGGCGCTTCCACCGGTATCTTTGAGGCTTGCGAGCTGCGCGACGGCGACAAGTCCCGTTACAATGGCAAGGGCGTTCTGAAGGCGGTTGACGCTGTTAACGGCGAGATCGCTGAGACCATCATCGGCATGAACGCGCTCGATCAGCAGGCTATCGACAAGGCGATGATCGATGCAGACGGCACCCCGAACAAGACCAAGTTCGGTGCAAACGCTATCCTGGGCGTATCTCTGGCGGTTGCTAAGGCTGCTGCTGAGGCTCTGAGCCTGCCGCTGTACAACTACATCGGCGGCTGCAATGCCAAGACCCTGCCGATGCCCATGATGAACATCCTCAACGGCGGCGCACATGCGACCAACAACGTTGAGATTCAGGAATTCATGATTATGCCGGTTTCCGCTCCGTCCTTCCGTGAGGCGCTGCGCCGCTGTGCAGAAGTATTCCATCAGCTCAAGACCACCCTTAAGGAGAACGGCACCCCGGCTGCGGGCGTTGGCGACGAGGGCGGCTACGCTCCCAACCTGAAGAAGGATGAGGATGCGCTGAAGGTTATCGTTAAGGCAATCGAAGAGGCTGGCTACAAGCCCGGCGAGGACTTCATGATTGCAATTGACGCTGCTTCCTCCGAGTGGTGGAACGACGAGGAGAAGTGCTATATCCAGCCCAAGTCCGGCAAGAAGCTGACCCAGCAGCAGC
>DYCA01000055.1 GCA_019418305.1 Clostridiales bacterium | reverse complement strand
TGGTACGCCCGATGCGATTCGAACGCACGGCCTTTGGAGTCGGAGTCCAACGCTCTATCCAGCTGAGCTACGGGCGCGGGTACAAAAGGTATTATACCATTTACTGTCCCGTTTGTAAAGCATTCTCCTCGGTCTTTTTCTTTTTGGGTCGTTTCTTATACCGGTCCTCCTCAGAAAAAATGCAGCCACAATATTTTTGCATATATAATCCTAACTCACGCGCCTTATCCTGTCCCTCACGGAACCGAGGCGAAAAATCACGGTGCAGATATGAAACGCCGTACTTCTCCGCCGCCCGCTCGGCCACTTCACGCATTAACTCATGGTTCTGATACGGACTGACAAACAGCGTCGAAGTAAACTGATCATAGCCGTGCTCCGCCGCATACCGCGCGGTTTCCTCAAAGCGCAGCGTATAGCAGAACGCGCAGCGGTTGTCGAAATTGGGATACACACCTTCAATAAACCGGCGCAAACCATATTCGTTTTCAATCTCCAACTTTAGGTCAATGCTTTTAGCGTATTCAACCAGCGTATTCTTGCGCATCTTATATTCGGTAAACGGGTGGATGTTTGGATTGTACCAGAATCCCACCGGCTCAATGCCCTCCTGCCGCAATGTGTCAATGCAGACAATCGAGCACGGCGCGCAGCAAATATGCAGCAGCGTTTTCATCAAAAATCACTCTCCTGTTTTGTCTATTCTATCACATTTTCCCACTCTTGCAAAGCACCTGTAAAGCCGCTATACTGAAAGCAGACTATATGACAGGGAGGTATCCGCCTGATGAGGGATATTGCATATTATAACGGTACGATTGGCCCGATCGACGAGGTCAAAGCCCCGATCACCGACCGCGGTTTCTATTTCGGCGATGGTGTATACGACGCGGCCATGGTGCGCAACAAGAAAATCTTTGCACTGGACGACCATCTTGATCGATTTTATAATAGCTTGCGGCTTCTGCGCATTACCCCGCCGATGCCGCGCGACGAACTGGCGGCGGTACTGAACGATTTGATCTGCCGTCTGGATTCGGATGAGCCGCATATGCTCTACTGGCAGTCAACGCGCGCAGTTGCGCATCGCATGCATGCTTTCCCGCCGAATGCCAAGGCCAGCCTGATGGCGTTTTCGGAGCCGTGTGCGCTCGACCGCCACGATAAGCCGTACAAGCTCATCACCGTTGAGGACACACGCTTTTTCCACTGCAATATCAAAACGCTTAACCTCATCCCCAACTGCATGGCTATGCAGCGTGCGGTCGAAGCCGGTTGCGACGAAGTCGTATTCCACCGTGGCGACCGAGTGACCGAAGGCGCGCACTCCGGACTTGCAATTCTCAAGGACGGTGTATTCTGTACGCCCCCGGCAGACGAACTCATTCTGCCCAGCATCACGCGCATGCACTTTTTGCAGCTGTGTGAAAAGCTAGGCATCCCTTCGCGTGTTGCACCGTTCACGGTGGATGAGCTAATGAAGGCAGACGAAATCATGATTCTTTCCACCGGCTCACACTGCATCTCGGTCAGCCATGTGGATGAAAAGACGGTCGGAGGCAAGGATACCGCTTTGCTGGATAAACTGCAAAAAGCATATCAAGACTGGTTTATACAGGAAACCGATAAGTGACGAAAGGAAGTACACTATGCCATCTGTTCTCATCATCGGCGGCGGCCCCGCCGGACTGAGCGCTGCCATTTATACGGCGCGTGCAGGAATTCAAGCCACTGTCACCTATAAAGACGGCGGCGCACTGGACAAAACAGATAAAATTGAAAACTACTTCGGCTTTGCCGATGTGATTTCCGGTCCTGAGCTGCTTGCGCGCGGACGCGCACAGGCAGAACGCTTGGGCGCACAACTGGTACAGACCGAGGTTACCGGCGTAGAGTACGCCGAAAAAGGATTTACGGTTAAAACAACCGCAGGTACATTCTCTGCGGACGCAGTCATCCTCGCCACCGGCGCTCCGCGTGCCACGCCGCCGATTCCGGGTGTGCGTGAACTGGAAGGGCGCGGCGTCAGCTACTGCGCAATATGTGACGCCTTTTTCTATCGCGGCAAAGCGGTCGCTGTATTGGGCGAGGGCGAATATGCGCTGGAAGAAGCGCGCACTCTGCTGCCGGTTGCGGCTTCTGTGACACTGTTGACAAGTGGCGCACCCGCACCAACCGGCCTGCCCGAAGGGCTGCATGTGGATGAACGTCCGGTCGCAGTAGTCGAAGGCGAAGACAAGGTTGCGCGTGTAACGTTTCAGACCGGCGACCCGCTCGCAGTCGATGGCGTGTTCATCGCTTACGGCACGGCGGGCAGCGGCGATTTTGCCCGCAAGCTGGGGGCGCAGCTGGATGGAAACAAAATTCAGGTCAGCGAAGATGGGGCAACTGCGGTTCCCGGTCTGTTTGCTGCGGGCGACTGCACCGGCGGACTGCTGCAGGTCGCGAAAGCAGTATCCGACGGTGCGCAGGCAGCCATGAGCGCCATCAAATTTGTGCGCAAAGCGTAAAAAAACGGAAGCGGTTTTCCGCTTCCGTTTTTTTATTTTCCTTACAGCAACGCAAGAATATTCTCCTTGGGCATCGCACCGACTGCCTTGTTTGCAATCTGACCGTTTTTCATCACAACCAGTGTCGGAATACTCATCACACCGAACTGCTGTGCCAACTCACCCTGCTCATCGACATTAATCTTACCAACCTTGATGTCGGTACGCTCTTCCGCTATCTCGTCCACAATGGGTGATACCATACGGCAGGGGCCGCACCAGCTTGCCCAAAAGTCAAGCAGCACCGGCTTTTCAGACGCCATAACTTCACTCGCAAAATTTTCCTTGGTAATCGTTAAAACCGCCATATTTCAACACTCCTTTTCTCTATTTCATCTATGCATTCGTATCAACAGACCTTTGTCAGGAATGCACACACTAGCATCCGGCCCCGGCACTGGCCAAACATACACCGGATAACTCTTATTATAACAGCTTTCTGCAAAAAGAAAACATTTATTTTCCGCCCTGCATCGCTTTATGCTCCTCGGAAAGCTCATCATACAGCTGATGGAACAGCCATCCCAGATTGGTTTCGGTCACAATCGCCTTATATGGTACGGAAATACCGCTTTTCTTCATCTCCCGCAGCAGGATTTCCAACCGCTTATCGGTAAATCCATCCATGACCAGCACCGGCTCGTCCAGCACAGGCGCTTCCGGATTTTCGCGCGCATCGAAGCCCTTGCGGCCCAACAGACAGCCAATCGTCTGCCCCACTGCTTCCGACGAGACGTTTTTAATGCGCACACCCATGCGCACCAGAATGGATTTGAGCAGCGCGCCCTGCGCCCCGCCCGCCGGTTCATAAAACAGTACGGTTTCACGGGATACTGCCATAATATGTGTCTCCTTTACTCGTTTATTGATATTTTAAGCTCATATTTTCTCATTAAAACCCATCGGTATGACCCCAAGCATACTTTCACTGATAGTGCCGCAGTGTCTCACGGTAGGATTTGACGATGTCGTGCAGCACATCCATCTGCGTAAAGTCGCTTTGATATGCGATGTTGATTTCGCGCACCATGCTGAGGTTTTCGACAGGCAATACAACTATCTTCTTCTTTTTCAGCTCGTCCAGACACACGCTCTTGGGCAAAATGGACACGCCCAAATCACGCCGAATCAGATCCTTAATCGTAGCGATGTTATCCAGTTCGAGAATGACATTGAACTCGCTCAAGCTCATGTTGTTGCTCTCCAGATGCGCGGTAAACAGATTGCGCGTGCCGGAATTAGGCAGGCGCAGAATCATGCGCTCTTTTTTCAGCTCGGAAAGCGTAATCATGCCCCGCTTTGCATAGGGGTGGTTAACTGAGACTGCAAGCACCAGATAATCCGTATCCATCAGCAGATAGCGGATACCCGGATCGGCAATTCGCCCCTCCACAATGGCCAGATCAATTTCGTATGTCTTGAGTTTGCTATAAAGATTTTTTATAGTACCTGTAATCATTTTAATAATTATATGATCATTTTGCGCGCAGTAGCTTGCCAAAGCCTCTGCGATTGGATTGCTTTCCGCGGTATGCGTTACACCAATTGTCAGGTGGGAAACCAGTTTTTTGCTGTCTTTCAGATCCTGCCGCAGATTTTGATACAATCCTTGCATTTTCTTCGCGCATTTGATGACTTCTTCCCCTTCACGTGTCAAAACCACCTTCCCATTGCGTCGATCGAAGATAGTAACATGCAATTCCTGCTCTAACGCCTTGATATGATGGCTGACTGCCGGCTGAGTAATCGACAGCTTTTTGGCCGCTGCCATGAAGCTTCCACACTCGTAAACTTGCAAAAGAGAGTAAATCTTGGGATCAAGCATAGCGGCCTCCTATAACAGAATTTTATATATACGCAAGAGAATTCTAATTTTACTTTATATCCCTTCTTGCGTATAATTAACTATACAAAATCCGGCACAAAAAATCAAGGGGAGATGAGGCTATGTATTGGAAACACGATACACACGATATTTACGGCACGTTGCCGATGCAGGCGGCACTGCATCTATACCTGCCTCATGTCGTGCAAGCCTGCGAACTGCCGCATCGGGAGTTTTCCTTCCATCGTCCGGATGAATCCCATCCGCTTCCCGCTATACGCAAGCGCAAGCACACACAAAATCTTTGGTAAGGAGCTATATACATATGACACTGACCGCGTATCTCAACAGTCAATTTTCCGCCCTGCAGGAGCTGGACTTTTTCATCCGCATTCTGGTTGCCTGCCTGTGTGGCGCCTGCATCGGCTTCGAGCGAAGCCGCCGTCTCAAAGAAGCGGGCATCCGCACACACGTAATTGTCTGCTGCGCTGCCGCACTGCTGATGATCGTCTCCAAATACGGCTTTGCTGATCTGACCAGTGCCGCCGGCGAAGTATTCAACGGCACACGCGGCGCCGACCCTGCACGTGTTGCAGCCCAGGTTGTCAGTGGTATCAGCTTTCTGGGCGCGGGTGTCATCTTCAAGCATGGCAACACCATCAAGGGCTTGACGACCGCTGCCGGCATTTGGGCCACCGCAGGTATCGGTCTGGCGATTGGGTCCGGTATGTTTGTCGTCGGTATTTTTACCACTATTGTTGTGGCGGTGCTGCAAGTCTGCATGCATCATATCGTAGTGAACGCCGAGCCCAGCCAAACCAGCCATCTGCAATTTACCGTCAAAGGCAGCGGCGAATTCCCGTCACGCTTTTCTGATTTCATCACAGAACACAAAATTCAACTTGTTCAGAGCACGGTCACACGCGGACAGGACGGCATTGCCAGCTATGATGTTGTCCTGCGCGCATCGCACGATACCATTATGCGCAGCATGAAATATCTGCTTGAAGACCAAGAGGTATGCAGCGTCAGCTGCCTGCCGACAACCTGATCAGTTATCTCTTTGTGCATCCGCAACCGGCCGACAACCTTTACTGTCGACCGGTTGTTGTTTTATATTCATCTTTAATTCACACAAAACGGATTTTATCCAACGCAAATCTGTTCATTCGCAGCGAAACCTGTGCACATGGCGCGATTTCCGTCAGCCTTCCCTTTGCAGAAGCGCTACCGTCTCAACATGTCCGGTCCGCGGGAACAAATCAAACGCCTGCGCGCAGTCCAGCCGATAGCCTGCACCGGTCAGTTCACGCACATCACGCCCAAGTGTTGCCGGGTCACACGACACGTAGACAACGCGCGGCGGCATCATTTTCAAAATCGCGTCGCGCGTCTGCTCGTCCAGCCCCTTACGCGGCGGATCGACCACCAGCACATCCGGCCGCACGCCGCGTACAGCAAGCTGCCGTGCAGCCTGTCCGGCATCCGCACACAGAAATTCTACATTGTCCATTTCATTGCGAACCGCATTCTGCCGCGCATTTTCCACTGCCTCCGGCACAATTTCCACGCCGATAACCGTCTTTGCTCGCTCTGCGAGTGTCAGCGTGATTGTTCCCGCACCGCAGTACAGATCAATGACGGTTTCTTCCCCCTTCAGTCCTGCAAAATCCACTGCACAAGCATATAACCGTTCGGCCTGCGCGTGATTAACCTGATAAAATGCCTCCGGCGAAAGCAGGAACGAGTGTCCGCACAGCCGATCCTCGAGCATCGGTTCACCCCACAGCACATCCGTGCGGTCGCCCAAAATAACATTATCACCGCGCTGATTATGATTGAGCAAGATACCAGTCAACGACGGCTCGGCCTCCCGCAAGCGGTGTACCAACTCATCCAACGCTGGCATTTTGCGCGTTGCCGCAATCAGCGTCAGCTGACTTTCGCCGCTTTTTTCGCCCACACGAACATAAATATGTCGTACAGTGCCGCGTTTGGCAACATAATCATATGGCGGCACATCAAACTCCTGCATCCATTTCCGCACAATTGCCGCAATGTGGTCGGCCGTTTCAGACTGAATCAAGCACCGCTCCACCGGTACGATATCATGGCTGCGCGGCCGGTAAAAGCCGGTCACAATGTTTCCGTCCGCATCCCGCCCGACCGGATATTGCGCCTTGTTGCGATAATGCTCGGTCGTGGGCGCACCCGTGATGCCTTGGAGGGCTGCACCGTCCTGCCCACCGATACGGGTGAGCGCGTCGCGCACCTTTTTCTCTTTGGCTCGCAGCTCCTCCTCATATGTGATATGCTGATAACAGCAGCCGCCGCACTTGTCCGCAACTGGGCACGCCGGACGAATGCGCGCGCCCGACGGCACAGTCAGCTTTTCCAGCCGCGCATATGCCACATTTTTTGTGAGTTTTACAATGCGCACATCGCACTGATCTCCTACTGCCGTACGCGGCACGAACACCGCGCGGCCGTCAATTTTACCGATTCCGGTTCCGTCCGCAGTATAATCAACAATCTGGCAGCGATAAATTTTATTTTTGACAAGCTCCATTTTGTGGCGCTCCTTTTCCCATGTTACCCGTATTATATCACGCTCGCGGCACATACTGCAATCGGAAAGGAGCGAACACCCATGAAACACGATAAACGAAAATATGTATCAGCCGACGTACCCTTTTCCTTTCTCAGCGCCATGGGACACGATACACGCGCGATGGAGCGGTTCTTTGAGCTGCCTCACACATCACGCGAAACGCTGACCGATGCCGTCTGCGTATCCGACGATCCGGATACGCGCGCTGAACAAGCACTCAAGTCGCTGGCCAATGGCGGCGAGGGCTACTGCGAGCGGTACTGAGAAAGCAGAAAAGCGTCCGCTTGGACGCTTTTCTGCTTTTTGTTTTATTTTCATTTCATATTCGGCTTTTTTCACACTTTAAGACTCGATTATCTCCTGTGCCATCTGAAACATTTCGTCGGCTGTCATGTCAAGATCAAAGCCGCTGAGTGTGTAATATACGCCGTTTTGCTCCCAGCGAAGGAACTGATACTGCTGCACGGTTACTTCACTTGCGCCGTAGCCAATCTGCAAATCCCCTGCTTCAACCGCTGCCTGCTCCTCGGCAGTCGGCTCGTAGTCCGCAGGTACTGCCTTGTAGTCGTCTGCACTGTATTGTACGGTTACGTCGCCGATTTCGCGCGTATCATCAAAGCGGCTGGTGTCCACGGTCGTATCATCATCATACGCTTCGCCCGTACCCAGATGCAACGTTGTACCATCACGCTCATATTCGACGTCGATCTTCGTCCACTCACGCAGCACATTACCGTCCTCGTCCTTTTCGCCGCCATACTCATGCACAGCATTTTCAAACACAAAACCGTTTGCAAACGACTCCGGCACCTTGGCACCATCGGTCAGTTCAGCCTGTGCCTCCTCATAGTTCATATGCTCATTCGACCATGAACTGCCGAACGTATAGGCAAC
>DYCA01000054.1:1941-8339 GCA_019418305.1 Clostridiales bacterium | reverse complement strand
CGCTTGATCTGCAAGGACGTCCGGTACTTGCGCCCGCAAAGCAGGACGAAGAACAGCCTCGCTTCGTTGATCCGGCTGAGCCGGATGGCTTTCGGAAGGCTGCGGGTGCCCGCCGGTTTTGTCCTGTTTGGTGTATGCCCCTCTTTATGCAGCATCCGGCAATAGGCTTCAAATCCGGCATCCGTGACGAAGAAACTCTTATGCCCCGTCGCTTTGACAACTTCCAGATATCCTGCGCGGCACAGCTTTTGAAACGCATCCTGCATGAGTTCGTAGTTACGGATCACTAATTTTAAAGCGTGATACGGCAGCTGCCCGAAGATGACGCCGGTTTGCAGCAGGATCCATGCTGCGCTTTTTCTAAAAATCCGCATGCTCTCCTGCCTCCTCAAAGACCGGGATCTTGCCGGGCCGGATGCAGATCACGGTCTGATCCCTGTCGCCCCAGCAGCTCGTCTGGACATTGGAGCAGTAGATGCCGCTGTCACTGGTGAGCAGGTACCGCTCAATGACGTTGAGGACCGCGCGCGTTTCCAGATTATCATGGTCCCGCACATCGGCGGGCTGATGCGACGCGGCATAGCAATGGCGAAATTCTATCGTACACGCCCGGAATCTGGGCAGGGCGGATGCGTGGCGGGCCAGCAGGGTATCGAGTGGTTCACACACGAAGGCACTGTCGTGGCTTCGCTTGGACAGCCGCAGCGGCAGCCGGATCACCACCGAACCATCTTCCCTCGCTTCCAGCGCGTACCCGTCCGGCAGGGAGGCGTGTTTGCTCCGTGCCATACTTTCTCCTGCCCATGCCCGCGAAAAAGATTTCCTGCTGCACAGGAGATCTTTTTCGCGGGCTTCTGCATAGACCTCGCGTGCGGCAATGGCAACATTTTGTGCGGCGTTCGCGAGACGGTGCAGGTAATCATCATTCTCCCTGCCGATTGCAAGCCGTCCGGATAGTTCATTCAGTTTATGCAGGGCGGACTCGTATGCCGCCCTTGTGGGATCGGTCATTTGCCTCTCCTCCTTTCTTGCGTTTTTGTTCGTGATACATTGGAACAGTACCGCCCCGGTTGTACAGCAAACGGACCGGTAAAGAGGAACCGCACCACGGTAGAGCACTGTGATTTCGGGGATGTATATCCGCGTTTAACGGGCGTTTCCTTATAAAACCAAAGTCTTTTTGCAATTACCGTCCGGAATTGCAAAGTTCCAAAAGTGCACCTTTCGGGCGGTTTACATTTTTTGAGGAAAAGGTGCACTTTCGGGTAAATTACCGCCTTACTTTGCGGTATGGTATGTATTGAAAAGCTTTGATTTGCTTGCGAGAAAATTGCTTCAATGAAAGAAGTCTATTCCGGTTCCTGTACAGAAAAAATGAATCTTACAAAAAATAAGATGCATTTTCTCTGTACAGGATGATTTGTTAGCGTTCCCAGAAGACAATCACCTCCTTCTGTGTTGTTCCAATCATCGGTTAAAACAGTTCACCATTCAGGTACGCGATCAATCTCTCCGTATACACTCTAACGTATCGTTGCTGGATGCCGATATTTGCCCCTATCAAGGAAAACGGCTCTCGGCCTGCGGCGATCAACTTGGAAAGCTGCCGCTGGGAAACACCGAGCAGAGGCGCTGCAACATCGAGGGGGATGTGATTAGGATATTGTTCGCGCAATTTACGCACAAGTTCGCTATTCATTGTTTTCATCTCCTTTCTGCGCCCGACACCATTGTTCAAATGCCGCCTGATGTATAGGAGATTGATAAAATTTGATCGCTGCATTCATAAAATCAGCGCATAAGAATTGGATGTCGGCGTGTCGTATTTCGTCCAAATGAAATCTTGTTACAATAGAATCACCTCCTCGCGTCATCTATATGGTGATATGAAACCGTAAAATGGAAACTCAGCACCGAATAGTGTCGAATATGAATAAAGTATAAGGTCGTTTATCACATTTGTCAACCGTTTGGTTATGCTTTTGTATCATAACACAAATGAACTTGATTTTGTTGACATAATGTGCTTTAATATGAATATAGGCAGAAAAAGAGGTGATAAAAGGTGCGTACTCCCAAAGTGGATTACAATAATATTCCGCGTATAGATCTGGAGTATGTTTCGTTTGGTGACCGCTTGCGCGAGATCAGAAAAGAACGGAATATGTCGCAAGACGAGTTTGCACAGCTGCTTGGCACTTCCAAACAGGTGCTGAGCCGATACGAGACAGGGCAGCGTGCGCCCAAAATCACGCTTGTCCAGTCGTTTGCACAAAAACTGAATGTTTCTACGGATTATCTGTTGGGAGATTCGGCGGAAGAAGCCGCGTTTAACTCCTTGTGTGATAGCGACCATCCGCCGTTTTACAAGATCTTTATTGATGTGACAGCGCGCATGGGGCTGGACATTCCGGGGTTGGTGCGTGTGACCGGACTGACGGATAAGCAGATCCGAACCATTATTTTTCGACAGATGAAGGATGCGCCGCTGCGCACCGCACTACTGCTTTCGGATACGTTGAATGTGCCGCTGGAAGTATGGACCGGTGATATGGCGTATCACCCCAAGCAGATCTCTGTAGAAGCATACGAAGTGGCCCGCGCCTATGACCGAGCGTCAAAGAGGGATCGTGCCATCGCTCGCATGGCGTTAGACTTGGAACCGGCAAAGGATGTGAAGTTCTGATGAATGCCGTTGTTTATGCCCGTTATTCCAGCCATAAGCAAGGCGAGCAGTCCATTGAAGGACAACTCGCCGAGGCAAAACGTTATGCGTTGGAGCATGGTTTGACAATCATTCATGAATATATTGATCGTGCGCAAACAGGACGAAATGATAACCGTGAACAGTTTCAATGCATGCTGGCAGATGCGTCGAAACATATGTTTGATGCATTGATCGTCTGGAAAACCGACCGTATCGGGCGCAATAAAGAAGAGATCGCGCTGAACAAATACCATTTGAAGAAAAATGGCATAAAGATATTTTATATTGCCGAAATGATTCCCGACACGCCGGAAGGAATTATTTTGGAAAGTGTGATCGAGGGGATGGCCGCCTACTACTCGGAGCAGCTATCTCAAAATATTCGTCGCGGACAGCGGCGCAGCGCAGCCAAAGCACAGAGCACAGGTGGGAACCGACCGCTCGGCTACATTACCGGGCCGGACAAAAGGTTTCAGATCGACCCGGAAAATGCGCCTACGGTGCAAAAGGTGTTTGAGTTATATAGCAAAGGCTGGACAATGGCGGAAATCGTTGACTTCCTCAACATCCAGGGGAAACGGACGCTGCGCGGCAGACCATTCACCCATAACAGTCTCCGTACCATGCTGAAAAATGAAAAGTATATCGGTATTTATACATACAAGGATGAAATACGTATTGAAAACGCAATTCCTCCAATCATTGATAAAGAGACGTTTGACAAAGTGCAGGAGATGCTGAAATATAACAAGCGCGCACCGGCACATAAATGGAGCGCGGCGGATTATCTGCTGACAGATAAGCTGTTTTGCGGGAAGTGGGCGCTATGATGGTTGGCGTCTCAGGTACAGGTCGATCCGGTGTAAAACACCATTACTATTATTGCACGGCGCGGCGTAAAAAGCTGTGTAGCAAACAGCCTGTTCGCAAGGAGTGGATCGAGGGCCTCGTGCTGGATCATACCATTGCATTGCTGCGGGATGATGAGATACTTGCGTTTATCGCAGAACAAACATATCAGTATTACCTGCAGCAAAATGCAGATAATTCGTATACGCAGTCGCTACATACAGCATTGGATGACGTAAACCAGTCTATGGATAATCTGATCAAGGCAATGGAGGCAGGCATTTATAACAGCAGTATAAAACAGCGAATGGATGAATTGGATGAGCAGAAATGCGAACTGGAAGCTGCGCTGGCTGCGGCAAGACTAAAAGAAGGTTTGGGACTGACCAAGAAACATATCCTGTTTTTCCTGCACAGCTTTACCAATATGGATTATGACGATCAAGCCTGCAAAAAACGTCTGATCAAAACATTCGTCAATTCGGTGTTTGTCTACGACGATAAGGTCGTATTGACGTTCAATTATTCCGGTGATGACCGAACAATAACATTACAGGAGATTGACGCCGGATTACCGTATGGTGTTTGTCTGCCTCGTGCTGTGCTCCACCAATTTCCCAACCGATACCACCCGATAACGGGTGGTATCTTTTATTTTTATCCGGTTTTTGCAACGAAAAATGCGTTTTAAAAATTTCGGTAGATATTCCGGTAGATTACGGTTTTGAACTTATGATACACTATAAGCAGGGTACTCCAAAAGCAAAAATCCGCAAACCGGAGCCGCCCGCAACAGATACCGGTATCCGTTCTTCCGGCGCAGCTCGTGCACCGCTGCGCCGCTCACTTTATCAAAGGAAGGACGGTGAGCACAAATGTCCCGCACGCGCGTCGAGCGCAACATCTCGTATGACGACGAGAAAAAGAAATACTATGTCAATCTGGAATTCGGGCGCGACGCGCGCGGACGCCAGATCAAAAAGACCCGCACCTTTGCCCGCCTGTCCGATGCCCGCAAAGCGCTGCGGCTGCACGAGGTGCAGCGCGACTTCGGCGCGCTCACTCAGCCGAACGACACCACGGTCGCCCAGTGGCTGAACTACTGGATGGACGCTGTCGTGCGGCCCAACCGCGCCGCGACAACGGTCCACGGGTACAGCCAGATGATCGTGAACCACATCATTCCACAGCTTGGGGATATCCCGCTGCAATCGCTGTCCCCGCAGCGCATCCAGCAGTATTATGCCTATCTGTGCAACGACTGCGGTCTGTCCCCCAACACCGCGCGCAAGCACCACGACCTGCTGCGCAACGCGCTGCGGATCGCGGTCATGCAGGATGTGCTTGCCCGCAACCCAACCGACCGCGTGGAGCCGCCCAAGTTCAAGCGCCCCGAGCCGCACTTTTATGACGTTGAATCCCTGCTCCGGCTGCTGGATGCCGTCAAAGGCACCCGCTTGGAGCCGGTCGTTTATCTGGCGGGCTATCTCGGCCTGCGCCGCGAGGAAATGTGCCGCCTGCGCTGGAAGGATGTTGATTTCCAGGGCAAAACGCTATGCATCCACCGCGCCCGCACAATGGCCGGGTCGCAGGTGATTGAGAAGGACACCAAAAACCGTTCCTCGACCCGTTTGCTGCACATGCCGGACGAGGTGATCCGTGTGCTGCGCGCCGAACGCAGGCGGCAGCGCGAAAACCGGCTGTTTTACGGCGCGGACTATCATGACACCGGCTATGTGCTGACCTGGCCGGATGGCGAGCCCTATCTGCCGAACTATTTAACCGAAGTATTCAGCAAATTTATCCGCAAAAACCGCCTGCCCAAGCTCACCCTGCACGGACTGCGGCACACATTTGCAACGCTCGCCAACCACTCGGGCGCGACAATCTACAACATCAGCAAGTCGCTCGGGCACAGCACGGTCGCGACAACGTCCATGATCTATACCCATCTGCTCGACACCACGCATGAGCAGACGATCGAGGCCGTCGCGCAGAGTCTGCGCAAAGGGAGCCGGGAGAGGAAGCGGCAAAGGGCGGAATGACACCAACCAATCCCATCAGGAAGGAGGAATTCCCATGCACCTGATGCAAATCTTACGTGCGATATATGTCATCGTACCACCGTTCGTTTGTCTGCTGGCACTTGTTATCTGTCACATTTATATTTATCAACAACGAAGCCAGTCTGAACCATTTACCGACTTATCACCGCAGGAAGATGAGGAACCGTCGCCGGACGTAAGCACCGACGAACCAATGCCCGCTGCCTCAACCAATACCGTTCCGCGTATTATAATGTATTATCCCGATACATTTGCGCCGTGGTCAAGCTGTGTTCATCGGGATGATGGGCAGTATATGCGCTATCTTCGCTCCAGATCCGAAGATATCCGTCTTAAACTGTCTCCCGATCAGACCTATGAGATCATCGGCACATCCGGACGTTACAAAACCTCGCTCCGCTCTTGTACTTGTCCTGATTTTAGTAAAAATCAGCACGGCGGAGCACCCTGTAAGCACATATACTTTCTCGCCCGGCACTGCAACATAGATGTAGACGCTATATTCGAGGATTATCTCAGATATGGAAGATATGGCTACGATAAAGAGCACAGCGGGTATCGCAGATAGCATTGCTGCACTGCAAACAGCCTCCCGAAGTTATTTTCGGGAGGCTGTTTTTTGATTTGTGTTGGGATAGCATTTTCAATCCGCAAGGTTAATGACAATTTTTCCTTGTTTTTCTGCTTTCCCGGCAAACTTTGCGGCGCCGCCCCAAGTATGCGTGACATACACCACAACAAATCTGCCTGCTGAAGCATCCAGTTGTTTCTGCGGT
>DYCA01000054.1:0-1931 GCA_019418305.1 Clostridiales bacterium | reverse complement strand
TTCCAGCACCGCGGTATAGCGGATATGTGGATATTCCGCTGCCAATTCGCGCAGCGCGGCGTAAACAAGTGCGTCAAAAGATCCCTGCCGACCGACATAGAAAGTGTCTACTTGCTGATTTTCGATCAGAGCTATCAGCACGCTGCGTAGTTTGGGACGAATGCTGTCCGGGCAGTCCCGATGGCCAAAAAAGGTGCAGGCAATCATCCAAACCCCTCCTTATGGGATATATCGTATATTATACATCAGATCGAGCAATTTTACGATATATCCCATACGATTTATCGCAAGTTTTATTAAAATGAACATACGATAAATTGCAGGGAGGGAATGCGAGTTGAATATCAAAGAAGCTGTTGCAAAGCGCATTCTTGACCTGTGTGCAGAAAGGAATATTGCGGTGAACGCCTTGGCTACGGTTTCAGGGATCCCACCGTCTACTGTTTATAGTATGCTGAATGAGAAAAGTAAAAATCCGGGGGTTGTTTCCATCAAGAAAATATGTGACGGCTTGGAAATCAGCATACGAGATTTTTTCGACAGCGAATTGTTTGATGACTTAGAGCAGGAAATACAATGATAAGGCGTGTGCCGTTTGGGCACACGCCTTGTTTATTTACATCTCGCCTTTCATATACCGCTCCAGATCGTATTTGAGCACGCGAATCTGGCCGCGCTTACCGATACGGCGGCTGGGCAGGTCGCCGGACCGCACGATCTCGTATGCGGCCAATGTCGAGCACCTCCGCCACTTCGGGGACGGTCAGCGTCAGCGGCAGTTCGTCAAAGCTGGTGTAACGCTTGTCAGCCATTGCCCTCGCCTCCCTTCCGGAGCGACGCCAGATAGATGCGCGTCACGTCCTCGCGTTCATGTCCGAGCAGCCTGGACACACGACGGCAGGCCGCATGCTCATCCATCCCCTGCTTCCGGCACGCAAGATACTGCTCGACCGCGTATGTATGCCGCAGGCCGTGACAGGTTATCGTCCGGTGCGAATCCGCGTCCTGCACCTCGTTGCGGTAACGGTAGATGAAGCACTGGAAGTTGTTGATCGCGCGGTCGGTCGGCATATCGTCCGGCACAAACAGCTTGTGCCCGCGCTGTGTCTGCGCCAGCATTTTCGTAAGCTCAATGCGCGGCGTTTCTGTAAGCGGCACGGTGCGCACCTTGCCGCCTTTGCCTTTTACGGTCAGCGAACCGGCTTTCAGCGCGCGTTCGGCTGCCGCCGTGTCCAGCCGGAACACTTCATGGATGCGCAGGCCGCAGTACCGCGCAAGGCACAGCGCCGCTGCATAGTCCTCACGCCCCTCGCCCCATGCTTTGCCGATCATGCGGTTGAACTCCCGCTCACTCCAGGTGCGGTCGACCTTGCCGAAGCTGCGGCGTTCCAGATTAAGCATGCTGTTGTCCGGCAGCGCGTGATGTTTGACCTGCGGCATCTGATCGTGGAAAAAGCGGATCGCCGCCAGATCGGTCTTGATGGTCGAGGCTGCTTTGCCGCTCTCCTTCAGGAACTCTGCATAGGCGAAAATATGTTTGGGCGCGATGTTTGCCAGTCGCTCCAAATGATAGACTTCTGCGAGAAAATAGCAGAAGCGGCAGACCGCCTCTTTGTACCTGCGGCGCGTCTGGATGCTGCCCTGTCGGCTGTGCCGGAACACGCGCTCTACCTGCGCGAGCAGGTTTTGATAGATGTGATATGTGGACATGGTACTCTCCTTTCATCCGGGAGACAGACGCAGCTCACCCGTCTGCAAACGCAGGCCGTTTCTGCCCGGTTTCCCCGCACGGTCGGACGAATCCCTACCCTACTCGCTGTTTTACCGGCTTTTCCGACTGAACATCAGGGTTTTATGCACGCAGGAGCAGCGAATCCGGCAGGCTCTGGCATCTGTCTCTGTTGTAAATTGGTTTAGCAATCATTGCCGCA
>DYCA01000053.1 GCA_019418305.1 Clostridiales bacterium | reverse complement strand
ATGGTCGTCAGCTCACCGATGTGGCCGCCGCCCTCCATGCCTTCCGCGATAACCGCGTCCGCGCCCGCGCGCGCCATGCGCTTGGCCAGCGCGACCGACGCGACGACCGGCATCACCTTGATGCCCGCGCTCTTCCAGCCTTCCATATATTTGCCCGGATTGCCCGCGCCCGTGGTCAGCACCTCGATCTTCTCGTCGATGGCGAGCTGGGCGAGGTCGTCTGCGTTCGGGGAGAGCAGCATGATATTCATGCCCAGCGGCTTATCCGTAATCGCGCGCGCCTTATGGATCTCATCGCGGATATAATCCACCGGCGCCGCGCCGCCCGCGATGATGCCCAGGCCGCCCGCCTTGGACACCGCCGCCGCGAGGTGGTGCTCCGCGATCCACGCCATCGCGCCCTGCACAATCGGATATTCAATACCGAGAAGTTCTGTGATCTTGGTCTTCATTTGATTCGCTCCCCTTTTACAGTTTGAGTACAAACGCGCCGTAGGTCAGCCCACCGCCGAAGCCGGTGCAGACGATGGTCTGGCCCGCTTTGAGCAGGCCCTTGCGGCGCATCTCGTCCAGGCAGATCGGCACACTGGCCGAAGAGGTGTTGCCGAAGCGGTCCATGTTCACATAGACCTTTTCTTTCGGCAGATGGTAGCGCTTGGCGATCACGTCCAGGATGCGCAGGTTGGCCTGATGCGGCACCACCCAGTCGATCTCCTCGGCCGAAACGCCCGCGCGCTGCAGCGCGGTATCGATTGCCAGCGGAACCGCGCGCGCGGTGAACCGCACGACCGCCGCGCCCTGCATTTTCAGGAAGCGCGCCTTAGGGTCGACTGTCCGCTCGGGCGCGAACGGGTCTTCGACCGGCAGCGCCTCCATGTACAGGTACTCCGCGCCCGAGCCGTCCGCCGCGATAAACGTGGACTGGATGCCCACGGCGGCGTCCTCGGTCGCGCGGTAGACCGCTGCGGCCGCCCCGTCGCCAAACAGGATGCAGGTGGAGCGGTCGGTGTAATCCGTGATGCGGTGCAGCGTTTCCGCCGAAACGACGAGTACGGTCTTCGCCTTGCCCGACCGGATGTAGCTGTCCGCGATGTCGGTCGCGGAGATGAAGCCCGCGCAGGCGTTGTTGATATCCATCGCGCCAACCTGGCGAGCGCCCAGCTTGTCCTGCAGGACGCTCGCGGTGTTGGGCGTGTTGGTATCCGGCGTGCAGGTGCTGACCAGGAGCAGGTCAAGCTCCTCCGCCGTGATTCCCGCGTCCGCCAGCGCGTTCTGCGCTGCGCCGAGCGCCAACTCCCATGTGCGGGTGTTTCTGGCGATGCGGCGCTCGCGCACGCCGGTGCGCTTGACGATCCACTCGTCGCTGGTGTCGACCATCTGCTCGAGCATCGCATTGGTCAGGGCAAACTCCGGAATGCACGATCCCGTGCCGATCAGTTGAGTGTTGATGATAGCCACGCTCCCTAAAATCAAATCGCTCTCCCAAAAACCGTGGAAAAGCGACAATAGTTTGATTGACAAAGTAATCCTTGACTATTATAATAAAAGGACACGAAAATGTCAACCTTTTCCGAGGTTTGACAGCGATTTTTGGAGGAACGGAACATGGAATACGGTTTTGCATTTTTCCCCGGTCAGGGCGCACAGGCGCCCGGCATGGGCAAGGATTTGTATGAAAACTCGCAGGCTGCCAAGCTGGTTTTTGAGGAAGCAAGCGACGGCGCAGGGCTGGACGTTGCAAAGCTCTGCTTTGACAGCGACAAGGAAACCCTGTCGCGCACGGAAAACAGCCAGATTGCGATTTTCACGCACTCGATGGCGGCGCTGGCGGCACTCACCGAGGCAGGCGTGACGTTCAAGGCGGCGGCGGGCTTCTCGCTGGGCGAGTACACCGCGCTTGCCGCGGCAGGCGTGGTAACGCTTGCGGACGGCGTTAAAATTGTGTCGATGCGCGGCAAGCTCATGCAGCAGGCTGCGGACTCCATCGACGGCGGCATGGCGGCCATCCTTGGTCTGGACGACGAGAAGATTGAAGCCGCATGCGCGGCCGTAACGAGCGGCATCGTACGTCCGGTCAACTACAACTGCCCCGGTCAGCTGGTCATCGCGGGCGAAAAGGCCGCGCTGGCCGAAGCGGTCGAGAACTGCAAGGCGGCAGGCGCGCGCCGCGCGGTACCGCTGGCGGTATCGGGCGCGTTCCACACCCCGCTTATGGCAAAGGCCGCAGCGGAACTGCGCGCGTACGTTTCGGATTTCACCTTTGCCGCCCCGAAGATGGACATTTACTCCAATCTGGACGGTCAGGTGCTGGACTGCTCCGACCTGCCCGCACATCTGGAGCAGCACATGATCTCCCCCGTGCGCTGGACGCAGCTGGTCAAGAACGGTATGGTGGCGGGTCTGACCACCGCATGCGAGGTCGGCCCGGGCAAGACGCTGACCGGCTTTGCGGGCAAAATCAGCAAGGAGCTGACCTGCAAGTCCGTGCAGGATATGGCAGGCGTGCAGGCGGCCGCCGAGTAAATCAGAACAGACAGCCAAGGGAGGTGCTTCGGCGCCTCCCTTTTGCCCCAAAAAAATTTCTCAAAAATTTTTTGAATTTTGAATGGATTCTCCTTTGCCGGTCGTATTGGTAGTGAAAGGCACAAACGACAAGCCAAATTCACTGACAACAATATGTAGGAGGAATTCATATGAAAAAGATGGTAATGGGTACGATCAGCGCAGCTCTGGTTCTCTCGATGGCAGTTACAGGCGCATTCGCTGCAGGCAATGGTAATGGCAACGGCCGCGGACGGAATTTCGTCGACGCCAACGGCGACGGTGTGTGCGATAACTACGGCACAGGCCGCGGTCAGTACTTCGTCGACGCGGACGGCGACGGCGTGTGCGATAACTACGGCACGGGCTGCGGCCAGTATTTCGTCGACGCGGACGGCGACGGCGTGTGCGATAACTACGGCACGGGCCGCGGCCAGTACTTCGTCGATGCCAACGGCGACGGCGTATGCGACAACTACGGCACGGGCTGCGGCCGCGGCCAGGGGCGGGGCTGCAACAGATAAGAAAACAGACGGACAATAAGAGGTTGGTACGATGCGGAGCGAACAGGAGGCAAATCGGGCGATCGAGCGGTATGCGGACACCGTCCGGCGGATCTGTATGATCCATTTGAAAAACCATGCCGACACGGAGGACATCTTTCAGAACGTATTTTTGAAATATGTACTCAGCACCGCTGTGTTTGAAAACGAGGAGCACGAAAAAGCGTGGTTCATCCGCGTGACGATCAACGCCTGCCGGGATTTGCTCAAGAGTTTTTTCCGCAGCCGCACAGTCTCACTCGACACTCTGCTCGACCAACCCGCCGAATTGACGCAGCAAGACCACACCGTACTCGAGGCAGTGCTTGCACTGCCTCCCAAGTACCGCGATGTGGTCTATCTGCATTATTATGAGGGGTATACCGCCCCGCAGATCGGCCAAATCCTTAAAAAGAACGTCAACACGATTTATACACTGCTCACCCGCGCCAAACAGGCGCTGAGAGAAACGCTGGGAGGGGACGACGATGCGTGACGAACTGAAAACCGCGCTGGACAAAGTCACGGCGGACGAAGCGCTACGGCAGTCTACCCGTGCGTTTCTTGCACGGCAGACACACGATTACGGCACAGCGAAAGCCCGTCCACGCACGGCGCGCCGCCTTGTGGCAGCTTTCGCCTGTCTTGCGCTGGTAGTTGCCGGCGGCACGGGCTACTGGGCCTATTTCTCCCCCACCTGTGCCATCAGCATTGATATCAACCCATCGGTCGAGCTGTCGGTCAACCGATTTGATAAGGTGATCTCGGTTGACGGCATCGGCGAGGAGGGCGAAGCGCTGGCCGAAACGCTCGACGTGCGCTTTTTGAATTATGCCGATGCGCTGGACAGCCTGCTGGAAAACCAGACGATCGAGGACTGCCTTGCACGAAACGAGGTTCTGTCCATCGCGGTCGCCGGAGACAACCAGAGTCAGGCGGATGCGATCCTGGCGCAGGCGCAGACCTGCACTGCGGGCACCCAGAACGTCTACTGCCATGCAGCTGACAGCGAAGAACTTGAGCACGCGCACGAAGCCGGGCTGTCGTTCGGCAAATATCAGGCCTTTCTCGTTCTACAGTCGCTCGATCCGAGCGTCACCCCCGAGGATGTGCAGGGACTGACTATGCGCGAAATTCGCGATCGGATCGCTGCGCTTGACCCTGACGCAGCGCAAGGGCTGTACAGCGAAGGGTACCACCATGCCGGCAACGGCACAGGGGCAGGTAACGGCGCCAGCAATGGTACAGGCAACGGGTCCGGCAGCGGCAATGGCACTGGCGCAGGCAACGGTTCCGGCGCAGGCAGTGGTTCCGGCAATGGCACCGGCAGCGGTTCCGGTAACGGCAATGGCATGGGTGCAGGGAATGGTTCGGGCGCCGGTCAAGGCCACGGCCATCATGGCGCGAACTGAGTCCCGCATGCATTTTGTACCCCCTTAAGCAGAAATAACTTGACAAATCCCCCGGGATGGACTACACTAATACCACAGAGAATAAAATCTATTAAAACCGTAGGAAAAGGAGGAAGCCGCAATGCTGTCTATTCGGATGAACATGTGCATGATGTGCGGTTTTGCTCGTTTTTCTGCCATGCAGCGCTGACGCTGCAAGCTGTAAGCGGGCCGCTTTTCATGCGGCATGGCACGGTTCAGATGGAAAACGAGCGGAAAGCATACCTTGCTTTCCGCTTTTATTTTGAAAAGGGGGAATGGACTTGGAACAGGATTTCATTGTACGCATCCAAAACCTGAATAAAACCTTCCGCGGACGGGCCGGTACAGTCACCGCACTGGACGGCGTCAATCTGGATATCCGCCGCGGCGAAATCTTTGGCATCATCGGTCTGTCCGGTGCGGGCAAAAGTACACTTGTCCGCTGCATCAACTTTTTGGAGAAGCCAACCGAGGGCACGGTTACCGTGGACGGTCAGGAGCTTGGCGCGCTGTCCAAAAAGGCTCTTCTTGAAGCCCGCCGATCAATGGGCATGATTTTCCAGCAGTTTAACCTGCTGCAGCAGCGCACCGCGCTGCAAAACATCTGCTTCCCGCTCGAAATTGCGGGTATGAAAAAGGCGGATGCGGAAAAGCGTGCGCACGAGCTGCTCGAAATCGTCAGCCTGAGTGACCGCGCGGATAATTATCCGTCCCAGCTTTCAGGCGGCCAGCAGCAACGCGTTGCCATCGCTCGCGCACTGGCAACCAACCCGAAAATTCTGCTGTGCGACGAGGCGACCAGCGCGCTCGACCCGACAACAACGCGCTCCATCCTCGCGCTTTTAAAGGAAATCAACAAGACGCTCGGCATCACTATCATTGTCATCACGCATGAAATGGCAGTCATCGAGGAAATCTGTCAGCGCGTGGCAATCATTGACTCCAGCCGCATCGCAGAGATGGGCACAGTCGATCAGGTATTCACCCGCCCGCAGTCGGCAATGGCCAAGCAACTCATCTATCCGGACGGCAAGCGGGACAAGCTGGCCACCGGCAAGCATTACTGCCGCATCGTGTTTGACGGCAACTCGTCGTTTGAACCGGTAGTGTCGAACATGGTGCTCGAGTGCAAGGCGCCAGTCAACATCATGTTTGCAGATACCAAGGATATCGACGGCCGCGCCTACGGTCAGATGATTCTGCAATTACCCGAGGACGAACGCGCGGCAAAGCGCGCGCTGGCGTACCTTGAAACCCAGAATGTGCATGTAGAGGAGGGCGACGCCGATGCTTTCACCTGAACTTTGGGCACAGAGCCTGTGGGAAACCTTATATATGGTCATCGTGTCGACCGCAGTTTCCTATCTGATTGGTCTGCCGCTCGGTCTGCTGCTGGTCGTGACCGATAAGGGCGGCATTCGCCCGATGCCGGTACTCAATACGGTGCTCGGTGTCATCGTCAATATTCTGCGCTCGATTCCGTTCCTCATTCTCGCAGTCATGATCACCCCAATGACTCGCGCGATTGCAGGCAAGGCAATCGGTACGACCGCAATGATCGTGCCGCTGACTGTGGCGGCTGCCCCCTATGTTGCGCGTATGGTCGAGTCTTCGATTAAGGAAGTGCCGTTCGGCGTCATCGAAGCGGCGCAGTCCATGGGCGCCAGCCCGTGGCAAATTGTCTGGAAAGTGCTCGTTCCCGAAGCCAAACCCTCTCTGATGGTAGGCGGCGCAATCTCGATCGTAACCATCCTCGGCTATTCTGCAATGGCAGGCTTTATCGGCGGCGGCGGTCTGGGTACGGTGGCCGTTAACTACGGCTACAACCGCTATAATTTTGAGATCATGCTTGTGGCCGTTATCATTATTGTAATTGTCGTGCAGATTTTTCAGGTCTGCGGCATGTGGCTTGCGCGCCATCTGGACAAGCGCAACCGTTAATTTTCCCTACTTTGTTATCAAAAAATTTGATAAAACACCCACAGAAAAGGAGAGATTCCCATGAAGAAGAAAATTGCAGCCCTGCTGGCAGGCGCACTGTGCCTGTCTGCTCTGGCCGCCTGCGGCGGAGGTAACGACGCGCAGTCCTCCGATGCCAACACGTCGGATGACAAGACCATCACGGTCGGTGCATCGCCCACACCGCACGCGGAAATTCTGAACGCCGCCAAGGACGTGCTGGCCGAAGAGGGCTACACGCTCAATGTTGTGGAGTTCACCGACTATGTACAGCCCAACACCGCACTGGTGGACGGTGACTTGGACGCGAACTACTTCCAGCATATCCCCT
The DNA here is from genome assembly GCA_019418305.1 of Clostridiales bacterium. Classification (GTDB taxonomy): domain Bacteria; phylum Bacillota; class Clostridia; order Oscillospirales; family Butyricicoccaceae; genus Agathobaculum. Next base: position 1,579 of record DYCA01000053.1, on the reverse strand, counting down.
ATCTGAACAACTTTAACAAGGAAAACAACGCTGATTTGGTTTCCGCTATCGAGATGCACTATGAGCCGTTCGGCATCTATCCGGGCAAGACTGCAACGCTGGAAGAGCTGGCTGACGGCGCAACCGTCGCGGTTCCGAACGACGGCTCAAACGAGACCCGCGCACTGCTCCTGCTGCAGGACGCCGGCCTGATCAAGCTCAAGGATGGCATCGACCCGACTTCGGACGCAACCAAGCTGGACATTGTGGAGAACCCGAAGAACCTCGACATTCAGGAAATTGCTGCTGAGCAGCTGCCGCGTTCGCTTCAGGACGTTGACCTCGCGGTTATCAACGGTAACTACGCTCTGCAGGCTGACCTGAACGCCAAGGAGGATTCTCTCATCACCGAGAATCCGGAATACGCCAAGGTTTATGTCAACGTAGTCGCTTGCCGCAACGGTGACGAAAACAGCGACAAGATCCAGGCGCTCAAGAAGGCGCTCCAGAGCGACACGGTCAAGCAGTTCATCGACGACACCTACAAGGGCGCTGTTGTTGCTACCTTCTAAAATTTCACACTAAAAAGCATCGTCCCTCTGCCGCAAAACGCGGCAGAGGGACTTTTTCATGCGGCTATCGTTATACATTACCCAATTTTTCACCGACAAGCGCCATTTGTTCCGCAGTCGGCGTCCAGCTGAAGTGGATTTCTACGATGCTGTCTGCATAGCACAGCAAATACCAATCGCTCGGCCCGGTGTCCTGCCAGCCCAGCTGCCATGCCTCCTTCGCCCCCCACGGCGCGGCATCACACGGCGTGCAGGTGTGCTGCAAGGTTTCCGCCTTGCTGTCATCGATCTGCTCGGCAAGGCGCTGCGCGCGGCATCGGTCATACAGCACAGGCAGCTTGACTTTGGTAATCGTGTAGTCGAGCGACGGGGTTTCCACACCCGTGCCCGTTGGATGTACCCACTCTCGGCCATCGTACACGGCAACAAGTGGCGAGACGTCTCCTGTCCAGTCGGACTGATATGCCGCCTCTGGCAGTTCATCGCCCCATAGATCGGTGAGCGTCAGCGGCGGTTCATCCGCAGGGGGATTTCTGTCCAGCCAGCCGTTTTGGGTTGCGCGAATCGTGCCGAACACGATGACAGCCATCATCGCAAACGCCAGCACCACGTCCACCGCCAGCGTAACAGCACGGTTGACTCCGCGTGACACCTTTCTGCGCTTGAGCAGCTGCTTGATGCCCTGCACTGCGACAGTCAGCACGAGCATATACAGCACCATTACAATACTGACCACGCGCAGCAACGGCGAACCGGTGGTCACGTTGTAGAGTATCTGCACTGCAAACGCTGCCGAGCACACCGCAAATATGACGCGCTGAAAAGGGCGTGTGTTGGGCGTATCGACAAACTCGCCGCGCGCCGCCGCTTTGCGTGCGCGGGCGCGCCAACACAGATAGACGACGATCTCGACAATGCACAGCAACCCGAGCAGCGGCCACACCACCGCCAGAAACAGGCTGGTCACGCTGGAAAACAGCCCGATGGGATCGTTCCACAGATCGTGCACCAACATCGCGCTCCACCAC
>DYCA01000052.1:2037-8669 GCA_019418305.1 Clostridiales bacterium | reverse complement strand
GGTCGGCGCGTATGCGGGCAGCCGCGTGCTCATGGAGCAGGTCGCGCCGTGCGGGCCGGTCTATCAGGCGGGTACGCTCTCCGGCAATCCGGTTGCGATGGCGGCGGGACTGGCGCAGCTGCAAATCCTGACCGACCATCCGGAGATTTATGCCGTTATGGAAACTTCCGCGCAGTATCTGGCCAATCATCTGCGGGCAAGCGCGGAAAAGCATGGCATCAAAATGCAGGTCAATCAGGTCGGATCGCTGCTTTGCCCGTACTTTACGGATACGCCGGTGGACTGCTTTGCCGCTGCCAAAACGAGTGATACAAAAAAATACGCAAAGTATTTTAACGAAATGTTATTACGCGGTGTGTATCTTGCGCCCAGCCAGTTTGAGGCAATGTTTGTCTCGTCCGCGCACACGCAGAAGGACCTGGCGTTCACGGTGCAGGCGGCTGAGGAGAGCCTTGCAACACTATAACGTTCGTGACACAGGAACGGTGCGGCTGCGCGCCGCAGGCGGGCAAGAGGGCGACAACCTGCGGTTTTCGCCCTCTTGTCAATCACTCTCTTTCCCTTGAGGGCGCGCTGCGCGCGCAAAATGCGTTTCCTGCTTCTGTCTGCCGCCCACCTCGCGGAATCAGAACAACTTTCGCGGTTGCCTGCCCCAGAGGGGCGCGGGCGCTATCGCTCTTACCGAAAGGAGAACGGAAATGAATCGCCTCTTTTTTATCATCGGCGCAGGGATGGGCACACCGGACACGTTGACCGGTGAAGCCCACCGAGCGCTGGATGCGGCGGATGCCGTGCTTGCCACGCATCGGCTTGCGTCCATCGGGCCGGAGACGGAGATTTGTCCGTTTACCGAACTCGCCGCGCGCGCGGTGGGGGCAAATGGACAAACGGTCGCGGTGCTGGTTTCGGGCGACGTGGGCTTTTTCAGCGCGGCGGCGCGGCTGCGGGAGCAGCTTGCACCGCACGGGGACGTTCGGCTGGTGTGCGGCCTGTCCAGTCTGCAATATTTTTGTGCAAAGCTGGGTGTTTCCTATGACGATGTGTGCGTGCGCAGCCTGCACGGGCGCGCGGGCAGCATTCTCGGTGCGGTCAGCTATCACAAAAAGGTGTTTGTGCTGACCGGCGGAGCGCAGAACGCGCAGACCGTGTGCCGGACACTTGTGGATGCGGGACTCGGCGGGCTGACCGTTCATCTGGGAGAAAATCTTGGTATGGAGAGCGAGCGTGTGCAGACTGCGACGGCAGAAGTACTTGCCGCGCAGCCTTGCGGCGACCTCGCCGTGCTGCTGATTGCGCATCCCGGTGCGGTAAACGCGGCCGAACCCCTGCGTGACAGCATGTTCATGCGGGCTAAGGTGCCCATGACCAAGGAGGAAGTGCGCTGGACGGCATGCGCACGGCTGGCCGTGCAGCCGGACGACACGATTTGGGATGTAGGCGCGGGTACGGGCGCGATGACGCTGGAGCTTGCCCGCCGCGCGTGCGACGGCATGGTATACGCGGTCGAGCGGGACACGGACGCGCAGGCACTGCTGGAAGAAAACCGTCGCAAGCTGGGCGGATATAACGTGCAAGTGATAGCAGGGCGCGCCCCCGAAGCGCTGGAGGCGCTGCCCGCGCCGGACTGTGTGTTCGTCGGTGGCAGCGGCGGCGCAATGCGGCGCATTCTGGAGCTGGCTAGGAGCAAAAATCCTGCCGTGCGCGTGGTTGTGACTGCAATTGCGCTGGAAACGCTGGAAGAGACGCGGCATGCGCTCCTTGACCTCGGCTTTGCGGGTGTCGAGGTGTCCCAGCTGGCCGCGTCGCGCGGGCGCGCCGTCGGGCCGTATACTATGATGACCGCGCTCAACCCGGTATTCATTCTGTCGGGAGGGGGAAAAGATGCAGAATAATGCGCCCCGCCTGCTGCTGGCGAGCACCGGCTCGGGCTGCGGCAAGACGACGGTCACGACCGCGCTGCTGCGTGCTTTGCAGCGCCGCGGTGTGCCGCTTGCGGCCTTCAAGTGCGGGCCGGATTACATCGACCCGATGTTCCATACCGAGGCGCTCGGCATTCCAAGCCGCAACCTCGATTTATTTTTCGTGGACGAGGACGAGGTGCGCGGGCAGCTGGCGCGTCACATCCCGACGGGCGGCATCGGCATCATCGAGGGTGTGATGGGCTTTTACGACGGTGTTTCCGGCACGACCGACACGGCTTCGGCGGCGCATGTCGCGTGCGCGACCGATACGCCTGCGGTGCTCATCGTCCGTCCGCGTGGGCAGTCGCTATCACTCGCGGCGGAAATCAAAGGGTTTCGGGATTTTGCGCCGAACACGCTTGCCGGGGTGATTCTCAACGGCGTAACCGCGGCAATGTACCCGTTTTATCGGGCAATCGCGGAAAAAGCGGGCCTGCCGGTTTACGGTTTTTTGCCGCCGGCACCGGATGCGGAAATCCCCGACCGACACCTCGGCCTTGTGACTGCGGCGGAAATCGGAGACTTGCAGCAAAGAATCGACCGGCTGGCCGATGCGGCTATGGAAGGGCTGGACCTTGACGGTCTGCTGGCGCTCGCGCGTACTGCGCCGCCGCTTGCGGACGAGACTGCGCCGGTGGCGCCGGTGGCGGACAAGCCGGTGCGTATCGCGGTCGCGCAGGACCGCGCGTTCTGTTTTTACTATGCGGATAATTTTGACGTGCTGCGGGCGCTCGGCGCGGAGCTGGTGCCGTTTTCCCCGCTTGCAGACGAAAAACTGCCGGACGGAATCGACGGCCTGTATCTCGGCGGGGGATATCCTGAACTGCACGCGGCGCGTCTGGCGGCAAACCGCACAATGTGCGAAAGCATCCGTGCCGCCGTGCGCGGCGGTCTGCCGACGATTGCGGAATGCGGCGGCTTTCTCTATCTGCACCGCACGCTGGACGGGACGGAAATGGCCGGTGTCATCGATGCGGATGCGCATTTGACCAAAAAGCTACAGCCCTTCGGCTATGTGACGCTGACCGCGCGGCGGGATAACCTGCTGTGCCGCGCAGGGGAGCAGATGCGCGCGCATGTGTTCCATTATGCGGTGTCGAGCGATGAGGGCGTGGATTTTGACGCCAGAAAGCCAAACGGCCGCGCGTGGACGTGCATTCATACAAGCGATACACTGTATGCGGGCTTTCCGCACCTGTATTTCCGGGCAAACCCGGCGTTTGCCGCGCAGTTCGTGCGCCGCTCGGCGCAGAAAGGATGAAGAACATGGATTTGCAGCAGGGGATTGCAGCGGTGCGCCCGCTATGCGAGGACAGCCGCGCGCAGGCGGCGCAGCGTTTTTCCGATATTGCGATGCCGCTGGGCAGTCTGGGGCTGTTGCAGGATGCAGTCGCGCAGATTGCCGCCATCCGGCGCACGCCGCGTCCCTCGATTGCCAAGCGCGCGGTTGTGATGTTCTGCGCGGATAACGGCGTGGTCGCGCAAGGCGTGACTCAGTGCGGGCAGGAGGTCACCGCGACCGTGACCGAAAACATGGGACGCGGCCAGTCGGCAGTTTGCCTGATGGCGCGTCATATCGGGATGGACACCTTTCCGGTGGATATCGGCGTGGCGCGCGACGTGCAGGGGGAAAGGATTTTGCATCGCAAAATCCGGTACGGCACGGCGGATATGACAAAGGAGGCCGCTATGACGCGAGCGGAGGCCGTGCGGGCCGTTGAAACGGGAATAGAGCTGGCGCAGTGGTGCGCCGCGCAGGGGTATGACCTGCTGTGCGGCGGCGAAATGGGCATCGGCAACACGACGACGAGTGCCGCCGTGACCGCTGTACTGACCGGCGCGGACGTGGAAACCGTGACCGGCCGCGGTGCGGGCCTGTCCTCGGAAGGGTTGGAACGCAAGGTGCATGCGATTCAAACCGCACTGGCGCTGCATCGGCCCGACCCGAGCGACCCGCTCGACGTGCTGCACAAGGTTGGCGGGCTGGATATCGCGGGACTGGCTGGATTATACCTCGGCGCGGCGGCTTGCGGTCTGCCTGTCGTGCTTGACGGCGTCATTTCCTGTGCGGCGGCGCTCGTCGCGGTGCGGTTGTGTCCCGAAGTGCGGGGATATCTGCTTGCAGGACATCGTTCGGAGGAACCGGCAGGCGCGCTGTTGCTGCGCGAACTGGAGCTTCAGCCGTTTATCACGGCAGGTATGCGGCTGGGTGAAGGTACGGGCGCGGTTGCGGCGGTCAGCCTGCTTGATTTGGTGTTTGCGGCCTATGACGGTATGCCGCGTTTTGACGAAGTGGGGATAGAAGCCTATCAACCGCTCGTATAGAAAGTATAAGTGGGAGGTCGTGCGCAAAATATGCTGATTTTGGTGACTGGTGGTGCAGCAAGTGGGAAATCTGCGCACGCGGAGCGCTTGCTGTGCGAGTGTGCGCCGTCCTCCCGGTTGTATCTGGCGACCATGCAGCCCTTTGGCGCGGCGGCACAGGCGCGTATTGCGCGGCACCGTGCGCTGCGGGAGGGAAAGGGATTTGAGACGGTTGAGTGTCCGCTGGGCCTGCAAAATCTATCGCTTTCCCAGCGGTATGACGGGATTCTGCTCGAGGATTTGGGCAATCTGCTGGCAAATGAAATCTTTGCGCCCGATGGCGCGGGCGACGCGGCGTTCGGCAGCATCCTTGCAGCGATAGCGCATCTGCAAGACTGCTGCGAAACGCTGGTCGTGGTGACGGATGAAATCTTTTCCGACGGCGTTGACTATCCGCCGGAAACGGCGCAATATATCCGCGACCTCGCGGCACTGAATTGCGCGCTTGCCAAACAGGCAGGGGCAGTTTATGAGTCGGTCTGCGGCATTCTGCTGCCGCTGAAAGGAGAGAAAAACGCATGAAAAGCGCATGGAGCGGCCTGCTGGTCGCATTTTCCATGTACTCGGCCGTACCCGTGCCGCAGGTGCAGTGGGAAAAACGCACAATGCGCTGGGCGCTGGGCTTTTTGCCGCTGGTCGGCGTGCTGATTGGCGTGCTTGAGTGGCTGTGGTTTGCGTTCTGCGCGCATTTTGCCGCGGACGGCCTGTTCTACGCGGTCGGGGCGGCGCTGCTGCCGCTGTTTGTGTCGGGCGGCATCCATCTGGACGGACTGTGCGATACCTGCGACGCGCTCTGCTCCTACGGCGACCGGGAAAAGCGGCTGGCGATTTTGAAAGACCCGCATGTCGGCGCGTTCGGTCCGATGTGGCTGATTGCCTTTTTGCTGGCCGAAACCGGCTGCTTTGCGCAGGTGTACCGCGCGCCCGCGTTGCTGCCGCTGGCGCTTGTCGGTTTTGCACTTGCGCGTACACTGGGCGGCTGCAAGGTCGTACTCACGCCTTGCGCGAAGGATTCCGGCCTTGCGCACTTGTTCGCGGAAAACAGCGACAAAAAAGCGGTCGCCATCGCGTTGATGCTGGAGTTTGTACTCTATCTGACCGCAGCCGGACTGCTGCTGTATGCCGTGCCGCACGGTTTGACGGCAGGCAAGGTGCTCGTCATCGTGCTGCTGGTGTGGTATGGGATGCATGAACAGTTGGCCCGCTGTATTTTCGGCGGCATCACGGGCGACCTGGCCGGATTTTTCATTTCGGTATCCGAGGTTTTGGCGCTCGCTTGCGCCGCGTTTGGAGGGTTAATATTATGACCGTACTCATTGTCGGCGGGGCGCATCAGGGTAAAGCCGCTCTGGCGCGTATGCGGTATCCGACGCTGCCGCTTGCGGAAAATCTGCATGTGCGCGTGTGGGAGGAACTCACCGCCGGGCGCGACCCGATGGCGCTGCTGGATTCTTTACGCGGCCATGCGGTCACCTGCGACGAAGTCGGCTGCGGCGTGGTGCCGATTGACCGCGCGGACGAAGCCTATCGTGAGGCGGTCGGGCGGCTGTGCTGTGCGCTGGCAGAGCAGGCGGACGCAGTCGTGCGCGTGACGGCGGGCATCCCGCAATATATCAAAGGAGACAAACCATGTACCTGACCTGTGCCGTGCTGCTCGGCTTTTTGCTTGATAGTCTGCTGGGCGACCCGAACACCGCTTTGCATCCCGCCTGCCTGATTGGGCGGCTGGTGTCGCTCACTGAAAAAATCCTGCGGCGCGTGTTCCCCAAGACGAAAGGCGGCGAGACAGCCGCTGGTGTCCTGTTGTGGATGATGGTGTGCGGCGTCAGCTTTGCCGTACCGTTTTTCGCGCTGCGCTGGCTGCGCGGACAGAACTTCTGGCTGGGCTTTGCAGCCGAAACGCTGCTTTGCTGGCTGATTCTGGCGCGAAAATGCCTTGCCGATGCGGGTAAGACGGTATATCGCGCATTGGGGCAGTCGCTGGACGACGGACGCAAGGCGGTGGCGATGTATGTCGGCCGCGACACCGGAGAACTGGACGAGGCAGGCGTCATCAAAGCCGCGGTGGAGACGGTTGCGGAGAACACGACCGACGGCGTGGTCGCGCCGCTCATCTTCCTGCTCATCGGCGGCGCGCCGCTGGGGCTGCTGTACAAAGCGGTCAACACGCTCGACTCGATGGTCGGCTACCACAACGAAAAATACGAGTATTTCGGCAAGTTTTCCGCCCGCATGGACGATATTTTCAACTTTATTCCCGCGCGGTTGGCTGCCGTCTGCCTGATTGCGGCGGCGGGGATGCTGGGG
>DYCA01000052.1:0-2027 GCA_019418305.1 Clostridiales bacterium | reverse complement strand
GTGTATGATCGCCGGTGCCGGAATGCTGCATCTCGATAACCGAAATGCGCTGCGGATCTACCGCAGAGACCGCAATAAGCACAAAAGCCCGAACGCCGGGCAGACCGAGTCCGCGTGCGCGGGCGCGCTGCATATCCAGCTTGGCGGGGATGCAAGCTACTTTGGAAAAACAATCAAAAAAGCGTCGTTCGGCAACCCGGACCGTGTGGTGCGGCGCACGGATATCTTGCAGACCTGCGATTTGATGAGTATGGCGAGTGTCCTGGCGCTTGTGCTGTGCGCGGTAGTGCGGCTGATGCCGGTCTGGTCGCCGCTTGGATAAAAAGGAGGAACCCCATGCCCGAATATGTACACGGCGGCGACGTGTATTCCTTTTCCGCGCGCTTTGGGGGCGCGCCGGTGGATTTATCAGCCAATATCAACCCTTACGGCATTCCGGAGCGCGTCAAGCAGGCGATGCTGGGCGCGATTGACGCCTGCACACAGTACCCCGACCCATTCTGCCGCACGGCGCGGCAGGCGATAGGCGCGGCAGAGGGCATCGACCCCGACCGCATTTACTGCGGCAGCGGTGCGGCGGATGTGCTCGACCGGCTGGCGGCTGTTCTGCGTCCCAAAACCGTGCTGCTGCTCGCGCCAACCTTTGCGGAGTATGAGCGCACGCTCGAGGGCGCGCAAATTCGCTTTCACACACTGCGTGCGGACGAGGGTTTCGCGGTTACCGAACGAATTTTGCAGGATATCACACCTGAAATGGACGCGGTCTACCTGTGCAACCCCAACAACCCGACCGGACGCACGATTGCCCCCGTACTGCTGCGGAAGATTGCTGCGCGGTGCGCGCAAGCAGACGCGCGGCTGATTGTGGACGAGTGTTTTCTCGATTTTGTGACAGATGGGAAAAAACGCACCCTTGTGCCGCTGCTGGATGAATTTCCTTCCCTTGTGCTGCTGCGGGCGTATACCAAGATGTACGCTGTGCCGGGTGTGCGCTTTGGCTGGTGCATGACGGCGGATGCGGCGCTGATAGAGGGCTTGTACCGCGCGGGGCAGCCGTGGAACGTGTCGGTTATTGCACAGGCATGCGCGGTGGCGTGCGCGGCAGAGCGGGATTACGCTTGCCGAACCGCGCAGCGCATTGCGGACGAACGGGCATATCTGTCTGCGCAGATGTCCGCGCGCGGGCTGTGGGTTTGTGCGGGAGAAGCGAATTTCCTGTTGTTCCGCGCGCAGGACGCAGACTTGCAGGAAAACCTCGCACGGCGCGGCATTCTGATACGCGACTGCGTGAATTATCGCGGTTTGACACGCGGCTATTACCGCACGGCGGTCAAGACGCGAAAAGAGAGCGACGCGCTGCTCGCGGCGCTGGACGACATCCGAAGGGAGGAAACCTGATGGCGCGGTGCATCATGGTGCAGGGCACCTGCTCGAACGCGGGCAAAAGCCTGTTGTGCGCGGCGCTGTGCCGCATTTTCCGGCAGGACGGCTGGCGCGTCGCGCCGTTTAAGGCGCAGAATATGGCGCTCAACTCATTTATCACGGCCAATGGCGGCGAGATGGGCCGGGCGCAGGTCGTGCAGGCCGAAGCTGCGGGCGTTGCGCCCGATGTGCGCATGAACCCGATTCTGCTCAAGCCCACGAGCGACGTTGGCTCGCAGGTCATTGTGATGGGACAGGCGCGCGGCAACCGCACCGCGCGCGAATACTGGGGCGATAAAAAGGCGCTGCTGCCGGTGGTCAAGCAGGCGTATGACAGCTTAGCGGCCGAGTACGACATTATCGTCATCGAGGGTGCGGGCAGTCCGGCGGAAATCAACCTGAAGCAGGACGATATCGTCAATATGGGGCTGGCAAAGCTGGTGGACGCGCCCGTGCTGCTGGTGGGCGATATTGACCGAGGCGGCGTGTTCGCCTCGCTTTACGGTACGGTAAAGCTGCTGGAGCCGGACGAACAGGCGCGCATCCGTGCGCTCATCATCAACAAATTCCGCGGTGACGTGGAGATTCTGCGGCCGGGTCTGACG
>DYCA01000051.1 GCA_019418305.1 Clostridiales bacterium | reverse complement strand
GCGGCCGACGCCCAGCACAATACCGGCCAGCACACCGGACTTCGCAGCCGGCAGCATGACCGAGAAAATCGCGCGTTCATGGGTGGCGCCCATGGCGACCGCACCCTCATAATAGGCGTTCGGTACCGCGCGCAGCGCCGCTTCGGATACGCCGATAATGGTCGGCAGTATCATGATGCCAAGCAGGATGGATGCAGACAGAATGGTCGAGCCGGAGGATATCTTTGAGCCGCAGAATTTGGCTACATCGAGTACCACCGGCGCGATAACCACCATGCCGAAAAAGCCGTACACGATGGACGGAATGCCCGCCAGCAGCTCGGTGCAGGGCTTGAGCACGCCGTAAATGCGCTTCGGGCAATAGAATGCCATAAAAATCGCGGTCAGCAGGCCGATCGGCACACCGATGACAATAGCGCCGGCTGTGATGTAAATGCTGCCGACAATCATCGGCAGAATACCGTAAACATCGTTGCCCGGTTTCCATGTCGTGCCGGTCAGAAAGTCCAGCACACCAATTTCGCGGATGGCGGGAATGCCGTTGGCAAACAGGAAAACGCAGATCAGGGCTACCGCAAGAATGGACGCGAGCGCGCAGACAAAAAACACGCCGTGCATCACCTTTTCAAGCAGGTTTCTCATGCCGCCCTTCTGCCGGGTTGCGGATTCGTTCATGTTTTCACCCCATAGACAGTGGGAAAGGGCGAAACGGATTTCGCCCTGATTTCCCGTGTTCGGTTATTCTTACGCAGCTACGTCGGCCCAGTCAGTGGTCTCGCCGGTGTAGATGCTCTTAATCTGATCCATCGTCAGGCCCGTAATGCTGTTGGCCGGGTTAACGACCACCGCGATGCCGTCCAGTGCGATAGAGGTGGGCGTCAGTTCCGCCTTCTCCTCATCCTTCAGCTCACGGGAAGCCATGCCGATGGCAAAGGTGCCGTCCATTGCGCCGGTCATACCGGAGGTGGAGTCCGAGGTCTGCAGCTCAATCTTAGCCTTGGGGTTTACTGCCTGATAAGCCTCAATCAGCTTTTCCATCACCGGAGAAACCGAGGAGGAACCGCCAACTGCAATCTGACCTTCCGAGCCGTCCGTGGTGAAGGCTTCCGCAGCATCGTTGACCTTGATGTAGCCTTCTTCTTCCACGATCGCCTGACCGTCAGCGCTCAGAATGAAGTTAATGAAGTCCTTGGCAACGCCGGTCGGCTCGCCCTTGGTGGCAATGTTGAACGGACGGGACAGCGTGTAGTCGCCGCTCTTGACGTTCTCCACCGTAGCGTCCACACCGTCTACCTGAATCGCCTTGACGGTATCGTTCAGAGAGCCGAGCGAAACATAGCCAATCGCGCTCTCATTGCCGGCTACGCTGGTCAGCACCACATCGGTCTTGTTGGCGATTTCCGCCTCTGCGGTGGTGTTGTCACCGTTGTCGTCCTCTACGCCGGTCAGCTCAACAAATGCGCTGCGCGTGCCCGAACCGTCCTCGCGAGAAATAACTGTAATCGCGCCGGACATGCCGGTAGAGGCGCTGTCGTCCGTGCCGGAATTGCTCGTGTTTGCATCATTGCTGCCGCAGCCAGCCAGCGCACCGCACAGCATCAGGCCTGCTAAAAGCAGGGATACACTCTTTTTCATAACTTAAATTTCTCCTTTTCATTCAGATCGTTTTTTTCGTTACAAGCATATATTACGGGGACAATGTAAAATCCAAAAGTCCGTGTTTGTAAAATCCGTGTAAAGCAAAAAGGATTGTGTAAAGTGTGCAAAAAAGGACGACAAAACCGCAGTTTTGTCGTCCTTTTTCATGGATTATACTGTTTTCTTTGCAAAAGCAGGTCAACGTTTTCCCGCCGGATCCTGTTTTCGTTTACGGAAATATCCCAGATACAATATCGCCGCCGCCATGCTCCAGAAATAAGCCATCATGTACGGCACTTCGAAGATATTCTCGAAATAGCAGTGCACCAACACGCCGCACATGCCCGCAAACATCGACACCGCAAGCACGCGAGTTCGGTCGGTCTGATTAAAATTCGTCCGACCGATTGCGCGCAGACACCAGAGTATCATACCGAACAGCAGAATGATAAAGAAAATCAAGCCGAGATAGCCCATCTCCACCAGCGTTTTCAGATAGTAGTTGTCCATGTAAAAATACTCGAAGGTGTCCGTCTCTTCGATGATTTTATTCTGCATGGCAACCGCGCCGCCGAAGCGGCCCAGTCCGAAGCCCAGCCATGGATTGGACTCATGCAGCAGGTTGAGTCCGGTCTCCCAGCGCACCATACGGCCCGCCCGTTGGCTGGCCTCCATATAGTCCGCCGTGAACATATAGGTGATACGATTGGCGATCGACGGGATTGCCAGCAGCGCGCCCGCACCGGCCACGGCCATCAATGCAATCAGACGGCGGTCCAGGAAGATGGCGAACACAATCACCGCGACCGCCAAGCCGCCCCACGCGCCCTTGGAGAAGGTGAAGATGCAACACAGGCACATCATACCGGTCACGCCGATGGCCAGCACCTTGACCCACATCTTTTTGCAGTAATACGCCAGACCCGCCGCCATGGGCGCGAACAGCACCAGCAGACTGCCCATGATATTCGGGCTGCCGGTCAGCGAATAGACGCGCGTGCGCACGCTTTCCTCGGTCTGGGACACCCAGCCCGCCGGAATGGGCGCGGCAACAATATACTGATATATGCCGTGCAGCGTAATCGGAATCGCCATGGCAAGCAGCGCGCCGTAAAAAATGGCAAAGTCACGGTCGTCCTCAATCAGTCGCGTGACAAGGAAAAACCAGAACAGGTACTGCACCACCGCGCGCAAGCCAGCCACCGCAATGGACGGATAGGGCGACACTGCACACATCAGGAAAAAGCCCACGCCGATGAACAGCAGCAGATATGCATCCACAGGCGTTGCACGCGACTGCAGCGGCGCGCGACGCATCGCGGTGTGCCACAGAATGTAGGCAAAGGCCGCGAGCATCAGGCATTCATCCCATACCGAACCGACAAAGCCGGGCAGGTATCCCTTGGTTGTGGATAGCCACCGAACGAGTACATCCAGCGGCAGATACATTGCCAAACATACAAGCAGCAGACCGCGCACGCCGAAAAACCGGCATACCCGACCGACCACACCGCCGCCGAGGAAGTTCGAAACCGGCCTCCAGATGGCAATGCAGATCCGGTAAATCAGGCTTTGCGCCGCCGCATCGCCCAGATGTTCGACAAAGCGCCGCAGCGCAGCGATAATGCGCGCATAGCGGCTGTTGGCCGCCGTGCAGATGGGCGCAGCACAAAAACCGTCCCACATGCGGCGAAACCGGGAATCCGGATACGCACCCGCGACCTTCCGGAAAAATCCCGCGATTGCGCCCTCGTGATACCATTCACGCAAGCGCAGCACTGCCCGCACCAGCAGGCTGTTTTGAAAAATCGCTTTCATAGGCTTATTCCGCTGAATCCGCGATATCGACCATGTCGATGTTGCCGGTCGTCTCAAAGTCGTTGGTCTTTACAATAAATGTGCGGCCCGCGCGCACCTCCTGCGTGCCGATGGCAGGCGCTGCCGTTCCTTCTGCTACTGTGGTTTCAATCGTGAACACCAAATCACGCTTATCCGGGTCGCGCGCGGTAACAATCTGACCGTCCGCCGTGGTTACCTGCTGGTCATACGGCTCAATCTGCATGTCCGTAATCACCGCATCGGTATACGAGCTGCCGCTGACGATTTTCTTGCCAACCTGACTGTTGCGCTGCACCTCTTGCACCAGGAAGGGCGTTGCGCCGCGCACACGGACGGTGACGGTCATGGGAACCTGTTTGGCAGCTGCATTTGCAATCTGAGGCGCAAACAGCTTATAGCCTACGCCCGCAATAACAGCGATGGCCGCCACCAGCACAAGCAGGTCGACGATATTGATAATGCCGAACAGCTTGCCCTTTTCATTGATAATCTTCATGTTTTTCCTCCGTTGGTAGGTTTGCGGCCGGTTTTCCGGTACGAAACAGGAATGCCGCTTTGCGGCTATTATACCACAGAGGGACAGGCGCGGCAAGTTTTATCCCGTGATCTCGTACCACCAATCGACCAATTTGCATCGAAATGTAACCGAATTTCCATTTTCCGACGGTGCCGCCGCCTCGTCACAGGTGACGGAAAACGCCGTGCACCACCACGCGCTGCGCATCTGCTGCGGCGCAAATGCCCCTGCCAACAGTATGCTGCACGCGGTCACCACCGCAATTATCGCCCGTTTGGTCTGCTGTGTCATAAAAATACCGCCTTCCGTCATCTGGTGTCCCCAGTATGCCCGGAAGGCAGGTTCATTATACCGTTTCAGTCAGGAAAGTATCCGCAAAGCGGCGCGACAGCATTTTCGCCGCGGTCTTTGCACGGCCCTCATCCGAGAATAGGCCGAATACGGTCGGCCCAGAGCCGCTCATCAGCGTACCGTCCGCGCCGTTTTCCTCGAGGCACGCCTTGATCTCTCCGATCTGGCGGCGCTTTGTTGCCGTCACCAGTTCCATAACATTGCTCAGGCGTTTGCACACTCCTGCAAAGTCGCCGTTTTCCAGCGCGCGAATCATGCCCGCCGTATCCGGCCGGTTTTTCAGCTCCACCGCGTCGATTTCCGTATAAACCTCCTTGGTGGAAACCCCAAACGGCGGCTTGCACAGCACAACCCAGCAATGCGGCATGGGCGGCAGTTCGGTCAGCTCCTCGCCGATACCCTCGGCCAGCATCGTACCGCCGCGCAGACAGTACGGCACATCCGCGCCGATCTTCAGCCCCATCTCGCACAGCTCGTCGTCGCTCAGTCCAGTCTCATGCAGCGCATTGAGCGCGCGCAGCACCGCCGCCGCGTCAGTCGAGCCACCGGCCAGCCCTGCGGCCACCGGAATACGCTTTTCAATATGAATTTCGCACGTTTCCAGCAGTGTTCCCGTCTGCTGATAGAACAGATCCGCTGCGCGATAAGCCAGATTGCGCTCGTCCAGCGGCAGATAGGGCAGATTGCAGCTGAGCACAATGCCGCGCGGTTTTTTCTCGCCGTGGGTAATAGTCACCCTGACCTCATCATGCAGTGTGACCGACTGCATTACCATTTTAACCGTATGATAGCCGTCGTCCCGGCGGCCGGTCACATCCAATGTCAGATTGATCTTTGCGCGCCCCTGCACTGTGGTTTCGGCGTGCGTGATTTCGTTTCTATTATGAAATAACATGATTTCTCCCTGCTTATTATGTTAATGACACCTGTTCCGGCTTGCGTCCGCGGAACACGGTGACTGTCGTAAAGCCCGCGTCCAGCGCATTCGCCGTGCAGTCCGCCACGCCGCGGCCAACCGTATCCAGCGTGTGTGAATCCGAGCCGATAGAGATGCGTTCGCCGCCCATACGGCGGTATTCATACAGGATATTCTGCGGCGGACCGACCTTTTTCTGCCATCCGGCCAGCCCTGCGGCATTCAGTTCGAGTGCATAGCCGTGGTCGATGCAGGTGCGCAGCACCTGCTGCACGCGATCCATATATTGGTCGAAGGAAGGCACATAGTCCCCGTGCTTCATCACGCGCAGCGGATAGTCGATGTGCGCCAGCACGTCAAAGCCGCCGTGCGCCTCCATCTCCAGTACCTGATCGAAATATTCCTGCAAAAACACATCGCAGTCCAGATGCTCATAATCGTGAAAATAAATGTCCAGGTCGTTGGGCATCGCGTGCAGCGAGCCAATTACCATGTCCAGCTGGTGCCCGCGCACAAACGCATCCGCCGCGGGATCGGCGTGAATCTGTCCGATTTCAATCCCAACCAGCACCTCAATCCCTTCCGCCGCTTCCTTGGCTGCCCGCACGTCGCTCAGGCAGGCTTCCGCGTCCCGGTTTTCCGCCGGACCATGGGTACGGTAAAAATCCAGATGGTCGGTGATGCCGATGATATCCAGCCCTGCCGCCCGACAGGCGTGCACTTTATCCGCCACCGTCTGCGGGAAAGCGGCGTCCGCCGAATACCCCGTATGCATATGCAAATCCACTCGCATTGCCTATTTCCGCCTTTCTAGTAAACATACATGGTTGCCGCCTGCACAAAGCAGAGAATGATAGCCAGGGTCATGCCGACGCTGCCAAATACCGTCCGCATAGACGGCGCACACGGACCATGCGCCCACAACTGCTGTTTTCTGCCGCGCACCAGCAGCACCGCGCCCACAATGGTCAAAACCGGCCAGCTCAGCCCGTACAGTACGGGCAGCACTCCATCCTCGGGCAGCAGATAGATGACAAACGACCCGTAAAAATTAAACAGCATATGCAGCACGACCGATGTTTTGAGCTTTCCGGTGTAAAAATACGCATAGGCCAGCAACAATCCCAGCAGAAACGCATAGAAAAACTGCGACAGGTTTGCGTGATACAGACCGAACAGCAGCGCGGAAATAAATGCTGCCGGTTTTTGTCCATACCGCGCCAGCCGCCCGGCAATCAGACCACGGAACAACAGCTCTTCACACAGCGGACCCAGCACGCATGCACCCAACAGCATGACCACCAGCGGCATTTCGTTAAAGGTTTCGGTCACCAGATCGACTGTCTCCAGATTTGCTATCTGATAGACCAGATCATTGAGCCACGATCCGATCAGTGACCCCACCCACATCAGGCCGATGCCGATGACAAACCAGCGCACCAGCAAACGCACGGTCAACGGACGCTGCACGCGCTCGGGTACGGGTATCCGGCGACACAGCCAATAAGACAGCGGCAGCGCGAGCAGATAATAACCCACAAGCGCCAGCAGCATATACGTACTCTCGCCGCCAGCCAAACGTCCGGCCAGCGATAAAGCCATCAGCCCCATTTGCCACACCAGCATGATCACGGTTGTCAGCACCAGCGCCCAGCCCAGCCGCGCGCAGTATTTCCGTTCCTGTCGAAGTGTGTTTTCCTGCATATTGCCCTCCCTGACGGCAGAAAAACAGGGCAAAGCCTTGTTGCCCCGCCCCGTTTTTCCGTTTTCTTTGTTACTTTGCTTCGTTTACCAGACGCTCGGTGTCCTTGGCGATCATCAGTTCCTCGTTGGTGGGGATGACCAGCACACGCACACGCGCCCAGTCGATGGAGATATCCATCTGCGTGCCGCGGTACTTGTTCTTCTCCGGATCGATCTTGATGCCGAGATACTCCATGTGCTCGCAAACGTCCCAACGAACCGAACGGTCATTTTCGCCTACGCCCGCGGTAAAGATGATAGCGTCTACGCCGCCCATCTCCGCGATGTACGAGCCGATAATCTTCTTAACCGACAGGTTGAACATTTCCTTGGCCAGCGCCGCACGCGCATTGCCGTCGGCAATGGCGGCGTCCAGATCGCGGAAGTCGGACGAAACGCCCGAAATACCCAGCATACCGGACTTCTTGTTGAGAATATTGATAACATCTGCCGCAGAGATATTCTCATGCTCAGCCAGGAACTCAATGATAGCCGGGTCCAGATTGCCCGCGCGGGTGCCCATCGGCAGACCGTCCAGCGGAGTGAAGCCCATCGAAGTATCATAGCTCTTGCCGCGGTTAATCGCGCAGATAGAAGAACCATTGCCCAGATGGCAGGTGATAAGGCGCAGCTCCTCGATCGGACGGCCGAGCATCTCGGCAGCCTGCTGGGAAACATACTTGTGGCTGGTGCCGTGGAAACCGTAGCGGCGGATCTTGTACTTCTCATAGTACTCATACGGAATCGCATACATGTAATGCGACTGCGGCATGGTCTGATGGAACGCGGTGTCGAATACCGCAACCATCGGAACGTCCGGACCCATAACGTCGCGGCAAGCCTGAATGCCGATGAGGTTGGGCGGATTGTGCAGCGGTGCGAGCGGTACGCAGTCCTCGATCGCCTTGATGACCTTTTCGGTGATGATGACGCTGTCCGAGAAGAACTCGCCGCCGTGTACCACGCGATGACCGACCGCGTCAATCTCGCTCATCGAGGAGATAACGCCCTTTTCGGGATCCAGCAGTACGTCGATAACCGCCTGGATCGCTTCTTTATGCGTCGGCATTGCGATATCAAACTTGAATTTCTCATCCGACTTGTTGCCGGTGTGGGTGAGCACGCCGTCGATGCCGATGCGCTCGCACAAACCCTTGGCCATGACCTCGCCGGACTCAGTGTCGAGCAGCTGATACTTGAGCGAAGAGCTGCCGGCGTTGATAACCAGAACTTTCATTTGCAAAACTCCCTTGTGCCGTATTTGGCGGCTTGCACAAAGCCGCGGAAGCCGATATAATAATGTTACATTCTTATATTACACGATTTGGCGCAAATGTACAAGCCAAATTTTACTCTATGCCCCTGTGTATTTGCGATTTAAAGGAGCCTGTTTATGACCGTCTGCGGCATTGTTGCCGAATACAATCCGTTCCACGCAGGACATGCGCATCATCTTGCCGAAACCCGCCGCGCGCTGGGCGCAGACACGGCCATTGTGTGCGCGATGAGCGGCAATTTCGTCCAGCGCGGCGACCTTGCGGTCATGGAAAAGTACCGCCGCGCGGAAGCCGCCGTGCAGTGCGGCGCGGATCTGGTGCTCGAAACACCGCTGTCCGCCTGTTTGTGGTCGGCGTCCGGTTTTGCGTTCGGCGCAGTCTCGCTGCTGGATGCGCTGGGCTGCGTGGCCCATCTGTCCTTCGGCGCGGAGCATGCCGATCTTGCCTTGCTGCGCCGCGCGGCCGTCCTGTCGCGCACGGAAGGAGAACACGCAGACGCGCTGCGTCAGGCGCTTGGGGCCGGACTGCCCTATGCCGCCGCCATGCAGCAGGCGGTCAGCGCAGCCGACCCGGAAGCCGGCGCGCTGCTGACCAGCCCCAACAACACCCTCGCCGTCGAATATCTGTGTGCGCTGAACACGCTTGAGAGCACGATGCAGCCGCTTGCCGTTTTACGTGCGGGCAGTGCGCACGACAGCGACGTCCCGGAGGATGGTCTGCCCTCAGCATCCTATCTTCGCAAGCTGATTGCACAAGGCGATGCGGATGCCTGCCGTTCGCTGATGCCGGAGGCGTCGTTTGCAGCGCTTACGCAGGCGATAGAACAAGGCGCGGCGCCGGTAACGCGCAACGCGGTCGACCAAGCCATCCTCGCACATCTGCGGCGGCTGTCGTCCGATGAACTCGCCCGCTATTGCGGCGGCGCAGACCGAAGCAAAGCTCGTATTGTCACGGATGGCGGCACGCAGCC
>DYCA01000050.1 GCA_019418305.1 Clostridiales bacterium | reverse complement strand
ACGCGCGCGGCGCGGCGGTGCGGATTGCGGTCGTGCGGCTGCCGCGGCTTTCTAACTTTACAGATTTCGCGGCGCTCGAAAGAGTGCCCGGCGTGGGCGTCTATTACGCGGACAAGCCCGCGCAGCTGGAAGGGGCGGATATGATTGTCCTGCCCGGCACCAAAGCGACGCTTGCCGACCTCAAATGGCTGCGCGAGAGCGGCATGGAGGCACAGATGCTCAAGCAGCACGCGGCGGGTATGCCCGTGTTTGGCGTGTGCGGCGGGTTTCAGATGCTGGGGCGCACGGTGTCCGACCCGGAGAACACCGAGGGCGGCGGCAATATGCGCGGTCTTGGGCTGTTGCCTGTGGACACAGTGTTTCGTCCGCGCAAGACCACGGTGCAGGCGCGCGGCGTAGTGGAATGCCTATCCGGCATGCTGGAAGGTTTATCCGGCGCGGCGGTCGAGGGCTATGAAATCCACATGGGCGAAACCGTGCGCGACACGGATGCATTGCCGTTTGCCGTGCTCACCCGTGCGGACGGCACAACGGTTTCGGATGGCTGTCAGGCGGAAAACGTCTACGGCACTTATCTGCACGGCGTGTTCGATGCGCCGGGGGTCGCGCTGGGACTGGCGCAGGCACTCGCCGCGCACAAGGGGGTGTCGCTGGAAGACGCGGTTTGCGACACCGCGCAATATAGGGAACAGGAATATGACCGTTTGGCGGATACCGTCCGGCAGGCGCTCGATATGGATTTGATTTACCGGATTCTGGAGGGAAACGCATGAACAGTAAGGCTTGTGTGCATTTATATTGCGGTGAAGGCAAGGGAAAGACGACCGCGGCGATTGGTCTGGCGGTGCGGTTTGCGGGACGCGGCGGCAAGGTGGTGCTGACGCAGTTTTTGAAGGATGGCACGTCGGGCGAGTGCCGCGCGCTGACAAAACTGGAAACCATAACCATGCTTGCAGCCAATCCGGTGCGCAAATTCTCCTTCCAGATGACCGACGACGAGAAAAAGCAAACAGCGGACGCGATACAGCGCACCTTCGCCGCTGCGACCGGCTACGCTGTGCGCGAGGGCGCGGGGCTGCTCATCCTCGACGAAGTGTGCGCCGCTATCTCCTGCGGTTTTCTGGACGAGCAGACTGTGCTGGATTTTCTGGACGGCCGTCCGGACACGCTTGAGGTTGTGCTGACCGGACGAAATCCGTCCGAAGGCTTGCAGCAGCGCGCGGATTATATCACGGAAATGGTCAAGCACCGCCATCCCTTTGACGATGGCGTGGCCGCAAGGGAGGGCATCGAATGGTAAACGGACGCATGGCGCCTGCCGAGATAGAAAAGCGCAGCTTCGAGATTATCACTGCCGAACTGGGTGAACGAGCCTTTGCGCCGGGTGTTGCGGAAGTGGTCAAACGCGTCATCCATACGACGGCGGATTTTGACTATGCCGACAACCTGTGCTTTTCGGAAAACGCAGTCGAACAGGCGAAAAAGGCACTTTCGGCGGGTGCAACGGTCGTGACCGATACCAATATGGCGCTGGCGGGCATCAGCAAGGCGACGCTGGCCAAACTCGGCGGACGCGCGGTCTGCCTGATGGCGGATGAGCAGGTCGCGCATGAGGCAAAAGTGCGCGGCGTGACGCGCGCGACGGTTTCGATGGAGCACGCGGCGAAGCGGAACGGGCCGCTTATTTTTGCCCTCGGCAATGCCCCGACCGCGCTCATCCGTCTGCATGAGCTGATAGAGGAAGATGCGGTGCAGCCTGCGCTTGTCATCGGCGTGCCGGTTGGCTTTGTCAACGTGGTCGAGGCCAAAGAATTATTCATCGGCGGGGACACGCCATATATTATCGCGCGCGGGCGCAAGGGCGGCTCGAACGTAGCTGCCGCCATTGTCAACGCGCTGCTGTATCAGCTGGTCAAGCGGGAGGGATTCTGATATGGGTAAAAAAGCGCTGATGGTCGTCAGCTTTGGCACCAGCATGCCGCAGGCGCGGTGCGCAATCGAGAAAATTGAGGAACGGCTGCACAAGGCGTTCCCGGACCATGACTTTTTCCGCGCATTTACCTCGCGCATGGTTGCCCGCAAAATCGAGCGGGAGGAGGGGGTGCACATCCCTGCTCCGGAGGAGTTGATGGAGCGCTTGGCAGCCGAAGGATATGAGGAAGTACGCTGCCAGAGCCTGCATGTCATTTTCGGGCAGGAGTATGAAAAGCTGCTTGCGCAGCTGCGTCCGTATCGCGAGCGGTTTGCACGGCTGCTGATTGGCCGGCCGCTTTTGTGGGACACCGAGGACTATCTGCGGCTGACGCGGGCGCTTTTGGCCGAAATGCCGCGCCTTGCGGCGGACGAGGCCTATGTGTTCATGGGACACGGCACCGAGCATCCGGCGAACGCCGCGTATGCGCTGGTCGAGAACTGCTTCCGGTATCACCGCGCTGAACGGGTGTATGTCGGCACGGTCGAGGGCTTCCCGCATCTGGATTATGTGCTCGCGCGGCTGGACGCGCATGAGGTCACGCATGTGCACCTTGCGCCGCTGATGATTGTGGCGGGCGACCATGCCCATAATGACCTTGCGGGTGCGGAAGAGGACAGCTGGAAGAGCCGTCTGGAGAGCGAGGGCTATACGGTCGAAACCCATCTGCGCGGGCTGGGCGAGCTGGGCGCGGTCGGGGAGATTTTTGCCGACCATTGCCGCGCCGCGGAAACAATGTAATGGAAATAAATACGGGAATACGGCGGGTGCATGTGGTCACCCGCCGTGTTTTTTGTCATAACCGAAGTGGTGCATAGAAAAATTGCAAAAGTTCTATTCCCGCCCTTATTTTCCGGCAAAGCCCGCAAATTCTTTGGGATATACTGGGAAAACAAGGGAGGCAGAACGAAAATGGACAAGCAAAAAACAAAGCGGGCTGCGCCGCTTGTGTTGGGCCGCGCGGCGGCATGGCTGGCGCGGCTGTGGAACGAGGAGCATCTGCATATCTTGGTCACCGGTGTGCAGCGGTTTATTCTGTGCGCGGTGCTCGCGCGCGGCACGGTGTTCGGCGGGTATGCGCCGTTCGGACTGGCGATGGCGGCGGCACTGATGGCGCGCGGCGCAGGACTAAGCGCGGTTGGCGGCGTGGTCTGCGGGCTGATGCTGCTGGGCGGTGGACTGAAAAGCGGCGTGTACATTGCGGCGGTGCTGCTGGTTCTGTGCGTGATGAGCGTGTGTGCGGGACTGCGCATCGTGCGCACAGCGTGGTTTGCGCCGATTGTAGCGGCGTTTGCGGGTGCGGCATGTACCTTCGTGTTTCTGCCGTCGGGCGCGGCGCTGACTTTATCCGCGCTGGTGCCGTTTGTGGCCGTGCAGCTGCTGACGCTGGGAGCATGCCGGGTCTATGGCGCGGCGCTCTCTCCGCCGCGGGATGAAAACGACTGGCGGCGGCCGGCGACGCTGCTGGTGCTGGTAGCGACCGTACTGCTGTCGTTGTCCGACCTGAGCCTGTTCACTCTGCTCTCGCCTGCCCGTGTAGTGGCGCTTTTGCTGACGCTTGCAGCGGCTTATCTCGGCGGGGCTGCGCCCGGCGCGGCGACCGGCGTGGCGCTGGGTGCCGCGATGGATATCGCCTGCGGCTACGGCGCACTGTTCACCTGCTGTTATGGCTTGTGTGCGTTGGTCGCGGGCCTGTTCCGGGACAGCGGACGCGGCTGGTTTGCGCTGTGTGCGCTGGGCTCCGGCTTGTGTGCGGCGATGCTGGGCGTGGAGCATGTGCTGTTTGTGCCGATGATTCTCGAACTTTTCTGCGCGGTGGCGGCGTTTGCCGTCATGCCGCCGCTGGTGTGGGATGCCATGCGTCACAGCTTTCTGCCCGACACGCTCATGGGCGAGGCAGCGCATCGCACGGTGCGGCAGACAGTGGGAAAATGCGCCACCGAAGCGGCACAGGCGTTTTACGAGCTGTATCTGGCCATGCTCAACGGCATCAGCGAAGGAAAGGCCGCAGGCGACCAGAATGTGCGCGCGGTGTTCGACCGCGCGAGCGACCGGGTCTGCAAAAACTGCGTGCTGTGCTCCCAGTGCTGGCAGCGCGACTATGTGACAACGCTTGCCGCGCTCAACGATGTGACCCAGCCCATGCTCAAGCGCGGGCGGGCGGAGCTTTCCGACTTTCCCTATCATTTTGCCTCGCGCTGTGTGCATCTGCCCGAGCTGATGCGCGCCATCAACAGCGCGTTGTTTGCGCTGCGTGAGCGCCAAAGCCTTCGGCGGCAGCAGGAGGAAAACCAGAGCCTGCTGGCGCGCCAATATGCGGGCATTACGGATATTCTTCGTCAGCTGGGCGCGGAGGCGACGCAGGATGTGACCGCCCAGCCTATGATGGAGCGGCAGATTCGGCGGTATGCGGCAGCGTTCGGCTGGATTGACCGCGTGTGCGCGGTGCGCGACGCGCAGGGCCGGCTGGCGGTCGAGCTGTACGGCGAGGGCATCGAGGATGTGCTGCGGCAGGGCGAGGGCTTCTCGGCGGGCCTGAGCGCGCTGCTCGGCGTGACGCTGACCGCCCCTAAACGGGTGGAGGACGAGCTTGGTCCACATGTGGAGATGCGCGAGCGCGCACCCTTTCGCGCAATTGTCGGCATCGGCCGGCAGCAAAAGGAGGGCGCTGCGGTCTCAGGGGACAGCGGGTGTTATTTTTTGACCGATGCGGGCATCGCCTGTCTGCTGCTGTCCGACGGTATGGGGTCGGGGACGGCCGCGCAGCAGGACAGCCGCATGCTGATTACCTCGCTCGAGCGCTTCCTGCGCGCGGGCATCACGATTGCGGACGCGCTTAAAGCAGTCTCTCCTGCGCTGCGGCTGCGCTCGGACGGGACACGGTTTACCACGCTGGACGCGCTCACGCTTGATTTATTCACTGGACGGGCGGAAAGCCTCAAGTGCGGCGCAGCGCCCTCCTATCTGCGCTTAGGCGGGCAGTGGAAGATGCTGACTGGCAAAGCGCTGCCCATTGGCTTGGCCGAAGAGGACGCGCTGGGTGAGCCAGTGCCGCTGCGTTTCGGAGACGGCGACCTGTGTATCCTGCTGTCGGACGGCATTTCGGACGGCATGGAGGACGACTGGGTGCGGGAAACGCTGCTGACGCATGCAGAGGACAGTCCAAAGGAGCTGGCCATGCATCTGGTTACGGGCGCGGCGGGTCGTGGGCATGACGACGACCGCACGGCACTGGTGATGCGTGTGGAAAGAATGTGATGGTTAAATCCCTCTCTTTGTGGCAATACTTGCTGCAAAAGGGAGGGATTTACTATGGTGAAGGGTATCAGCCGCCGTGTGGTGGTGGTGCGTCCGGATGAGCACGGCGTGTTTGAGCAGGCGATTTTTCTGGTGCGGGACTGCACTGTGCCGCGCAGCGACGCGGTGCGCGAGGCTTGCCGCATTGCAAACCGTTATCTGGTGGGGCGCGGCGTCCGGCGGCGTTCGCCGTGGCTGCGTCTGGCGGTGGCATTTGCACTCGGCGCGGTGGCGGCAAGCGGTGTTTGGGCTGTGCTTTGGCTGCTCTTATAAAAAAGGATGAAAAAGCTGCGGCAATATTGTACAGTATTTCGGTAGACAATAAATGATAAATAATATATATTAATATCAAATATTAATAATAAAAGGAGAAAGCAAAATGAGCAAGTATGTGTGCAAGGTTTGCGGTTATATTTATGATCCTGCGGAAGGCGATCCGGATAACGGTGTTGCGCCCGGTACGGCGTTTGAAAACCTGCCGGAGGATTGGGTTTGCCCGCTGTGCGCAGTCGGCAAAGAAGAGTTTGAGCCGGCATAACTGCATGGAAAACAAAGGGGTCGCTGTATCAGCGGCCCCTTTTTGTGAACAGATTGCAAATTGCGTGTGTGCGCCCTTGTTTTGCCGCAGTCGGCTTGTTATACTAAAGACAAACAGTAAGGCGCGCCGAACCGGGCGCGGTCTGAAAAACAGTAGAGGTGGCTTGGCGTATGACCGCCGAATTATTTTTTCAGTTGTTTCACCAGTACGGACTGATTCTGGTCTGTGCGGTCATTTTCTGTGAATATATGAACCTGCCCGGCTTTCCGGCAGGCGTGATTATGCCGTCCATCGGCGTGCTGATTGCGCAGAGTGAGCTGTCGCTTGTGCTGACGATTGCGCTGAGCGTCGTGTTCGGCGTGCTGGGCAGTCTGGTCATTTATGGGGCATGTTACTGGGGCGGTGAGCCCATCATGGAAAAGCTGTTCGGCAAAAGTGAGAAATTCCGCTCGTTTGTCAGACGCTGCCATGAGTATATCGACGCCCAGCATGGCCGCGGACTGGCGCTGTGCCGCATTATCCCGGTGCTGCGCACAATTGTGTCCATCCCGGCGGGACTCATCCGCATGCCGGTCAAGTGGTTTGTTGGCTGGTCGGCGCTCGGCATCGGGGTTTGGAACACGGTGCTGATTTCGTTCGGGTATTTCTTCAGCGAAAAGATTTTAACGATGGTATTGTAAAAAGCTCCCTTGCGGGAGCTTTTTTGCGTTTTGGATGCAATGCGATTTTGTCACCACTTTGCAAGTTGCAATCGGTGGGGCCGTATGTTACAATATACTGCGTTAAATTATGCGCAGTGGGGGAGATTTATGCAAATCGGGAACGTAACGCTTGCCGGACGGATGGTGCTCGCGCCGATGGCCGGTGTGACCGACCGCGCCTTTCGGCAGATTTGCCGCGAACACGGTGCGGCGCTGACCGTGACCGAAATGGTCTCCGCCAAGGCACTGACCTATGGTGACAAAAAAACGCCGGGACTGCTGGCGCTGGCGGAAAACGAGCATCCCGCAGCGGCACAGATTTTCGGTCACGAGCCGGAAACGATGGCGGAAGGCGCGAAGATTGCGCGCGCGGTGTCCGGCTGCGATATCATTGATATCAATATGGGGTGTCCTGCACCCAAGATTGTCAATAATGGTGACGGATCCGCGCTCATGCGCGACCCGGCGCTGGCTGCGCGTGTGATTGAAGCGGTCAGCCGTGCGGTGGATGTGCCGGTAACGGTTAAATTCCGCAAGGGCTGGGATGAGAAAAGCGTCAATTACGTTGCTTTTGCGCGCATGGCGGAGCAGGCCGGTGCGGCGGCAATTGCAGTGCATGGCCGCACGCGCGCGCAGCAGTACAGCGGCGTGGCAGACTGGGACGCAATCCGCGCGGTCAAGCAGGCAGTATCCATTCCGGTGATTGCCAACGGCGATGTGGCTGTGCCGGAGGATGCGGTGCGCATTCTGGAGCATACCGGTGCGGACGCGGTGATGGTTGGCCGAGGGGCGCTGGGCGACCCGTGGATTTTCGAGCGGGCGAACGCATTGCTGGAGACCGGTATATGCCCGCCGCTGCCGCCCTTTGTCGAACGCATTGACACGGCGGTCCGGCAAATCGAGCTGGCGGCAGAGCAAAAGGGTGAGCGCGTGGCGATGCTGGAGGCACGACGCCATGTCAACTGGTATCTCAAGGGTCAGAGCGGTCTGAAAACATTCAAAATGCGTATCTGTGCACTCGAACGGCTCGAGCAGCTTTATCCGCTGGCGGAGGAGATGAAGCGCGCAGCCGGTTGCTGAACGATATTTGACATCAGAAGGAGGCCGAAGCTGTGGACGAAAAGCATATTCTGGCGCGGGCCAAGCGCGGCGAGCTGGATGCCTTTGAAGAGCTGGTGCGCCGGTATGAGAAGCGTGTATACGCGGTTGCATTGCGCTCGTGCGGCAGTCCGGAGGATGCCGCCGACATCGTTCAGGAGGTCTTTTTGCGTGCCTGGCGGTCAATCGAGTCTTTTCGCGGGGACAGCGGCTTTTCCACCTGGCTGTTTCGCATCACGATGAATATGTGTGTGGATTTTGCCCGCCACAAGCATGCCCAGCCGCAAACGCAGTCCATAGTGGACGAGGAGGAAAAGGAACGTCCGATGCCGGATACGGCGCCGACGCCCGAGGAGCATCTGGAAAACCGCGAACTGGGACGGGAATTGGCGGCAGCGCTGGAGGAAATCAGCGAGGAGCATCGCCGCATTGTGCTGCTGCGCGATGTGTCCGGCATGAGCTATACCGAGATTGCGGAGGTGCTGGAGATCAGCGAAGGTACGGTTAAGTCCCGGCTTTCGCGCGCACGCATTGCGCTGCGCAAGGTTTTGCTGCGCAGAGGGAACTTTTTTCTGTCTGCCGCGTCTAATCCATCGAAAGGAGGCGGGGACGCATGAGTGATGAAGAATATTTTGAGCAGCTGGTGTCCAACAGTCTGGACGGCACGCTGACCGATTCCGAGCGGGAAAAGCTGGAAGAGCATCTGGCGGAGTGCCCCTCGTGCGCCGCGCTGAAACAGGATCTGGAGCAGATGCGGGCATGGTTTGCCGAAGAGGTGGAGGTACCCGAAGGATTGCATGAAGGCATCATGCACAAGCTGGAGCAGGAAACAAAGATGCAGGTGGTGCAGCCGGAGAAGCCGGTGCGCCGTATGCCGGTGTTCACGATGGTGGCGGCGGCTGCTGTTGTGGTGCTGGTGGTGCTCGGCGGCGGACTGATGCCCGCGTTCAGTACGGTGGACAGCAGCGGCAATGCGACAGGTTCGTCCCATGCTTCTGCGGCAGAGGGCGCGGCCTATGGCGATACAACCGCCGGTCAGGCGGTTGCGGATGCAGCGGAGGATGCCGGATTGACGGCAGGCAGTGAGCAAAACGCCGGCACAGAGGTTGTGCCCCCTGAGGGCGGGCAGGCTGTACAGCCGCGCAACAGCGTGCCGGAAAGCGGCGCTTCCGCACCGAGCAGTAATACGGAAAGCGCATCGGAACAGACAACAGGCGGGAGTGAAGCGGCGGCGCCGGCCGACGGCGAGACCTGGACTGAGCTGCAGCCCAACACAAAGGATGCGGCGGGCGACAGTGCAGAGAAAGCCGAGCCTCGGGTGAATATCGCGTTGGCTGAAGCGCAGCCGGCGCTCAAACTGCCCAGTTCGCTGAGCGGCACCAGCGTGGCGCATTGCTATTTTGCCGGCGGCGGGAAAGAGATACCGGATATTGACGGGCAGTTGGTTGCCACTATAGATGGGATTTCGTGGTTTTTGCTGGATAACAACATGACCACCCTGCAGGACACGCTTGCGCGGTTCGAGGATGCCGGATTTACGGTTTCGGCGTATGAAAACGTGGGGCTGACCATTGACAGCAAGGCAAGCTCCTGGCTGCTGATTGTGGAAACAGCGTCGTAAAAACAACGATAAAGGCGGTTTGGAAAGCGCAGCTTCCGAACCGCTTTTTCTGCGGCGCGGAAATTTCGGAGGGTTTCACAAAAATTTTGCAAAAAATTTGTGTAAACGCTTGACTTTGGGATATGCTTGTAGTAATCTATAGAAGCACCTGCGAAAGCGGGTAAAACGCGATGATGCCGGAGATTGCTGCGAAACGCAGGTAACTTCGGCGGAGTAGGTCCGACAATCGGGCGGTTGAGATAACTGCTAT
>DYCA01000005.1:3829-72383 GCA_019418305.1 Clostridiales bacterium | reverse complement strand
GAGCGCCAGCCTGTCACGCTGGAGGCCGTGGGTTCAAGTCCCATCCGGGTCGCCAATACAACGGCGACATTGTTCGCCGTTTGTTTTTGCTGCTGTAGCTCAGTAGGTAGAGTGCATCCTTGGTAAGGATGAGGTCACCGGTTCAAATCCGGTCAGCAGCTCCAGAAAAAGCCCTCGAAAACTTTGGTTTTCGAGGGTTTTTTTATTATGATATCAGAACTGTTTTAGCCCAGCTTGCTCCAACGCACGGATCGGTTTCTTATTAAACATCCCTGTGATTGTGTAGGTTTTCCAGCTGCTGTCTGCGGTGTAATGGTGTTGGTCTTCCTGCATCGGTAAATATGGTGCAAAGTGATGGCAGTTTTTTAGGACGAAGTTAAATTGCATAGCATTGGGCAATTTTTTTATTCTTCATCATCCCATACGAAACTGTCCACTATGGTTTGGGCAGCTTGATATGCGTTGTCAGATCCAGTGAAATTGGTAAGCTGAACTAAGCAAAATCCGTAATCCTTTACAATGTAATATTGTTTTGTTACGGCGGTGGCATCATCGATGGTAAAGGTGTAAACTACATAACCTTGTTCTGTATTGCTGCCGCTCCCTTCCAGTTGGGCATCTGCACCATTTAACTGCATCAGGAGCTGCTTTGTGATGGCGTCTTTGAACTTTGTGTGTTCTTCTGCGCTGTATCGATTTGCACCGACGCTGATGGAAATATTATCAGGCAATGCATCCTCCTCGTGCCCTTCTTCTGCATAGAAAACCATATTTGCAGAAGAATGTTCATCAGATTTCACCCATCCGTCTGGCACGGTGTAGCTACCCGGAATGGCACTCTCCTGTTCCGGTTCCGCAATATCTGTTTGACTGTTCTCTTGTTGGTTCGCCAGAGTGCTTTCCGAAGAGTTATCATGCTCGTTTGTCTGGGCGGTTTCGCCACTGCTGCAGCCGGTCAGCAGCAACATTGCCGCCAATACAGCCCCTATTTCTTTTCGCATTTCTCTTTCCTCCTTTGATTTGTATTCTCTCCACACAACTTACGAAGTTATGTGAAGATGCTCCCAACTTGTTGGATGCCGCATTCTTTTGCGCTAATAATAAGATACTAAAAAATTGAATATACGTCAATGTGATATCATAATAACATTTCTGTCTGATATCTGCCCAAAAATGAAAAGCCTGTCGTGAGACAGGCTTTTCTGAAGATTGTTTTAGTCGCTGACGAGCGGAGTGGACAGATAGCGATCGCCGGTATCGGGCAATAATGCCACAATGGTTTTGCCCTTGTTTTCCGGACGCTGAGACAGTGCGACAGCAGCGTGCAGCGCAGCGCCGGAGGAAATACCGATAAACAGACCTTCGCTGTGCGTGAAGGTGCGTGCGGTGGAAAAGGCATCTTCGCCCTTAACGCGGATGACTTCGTCGAATACGCCGGTATTGAGAACCTCTGGTACAAAGCCGGCTCCGATGCCCTGAATCTTGTGCGGACCACCCTTGCCGGTAGACAGCACAGGGGATTCATCCGGCTCCACGGCAATGACCTTGATATTGGGGTTCTGTTCCTTCAAGTAGGAGCCAACACCGGTAATCGTACCGCCTGTACCAACGCCTGCAACAAAAATATCAATTTTACCGTCGGTCTGAGACCAGAGCTCAGGACCGGTCGTTGCGTAGTGTGCCGCAGGATTGGCAGGGTTGACAAACTGCCCCGGAATAAAGCTGTTCTCAATTTCTGCCGCCAGCTCATCCGCCTTGGCAATCGCGCCGGACATACCTTTGGCGCCGTCGGTGAGCACCAGCTCTGCACCGTATGCCTTGAGCATGTTGCGGCGCTCGACGCTCATGGTTTCGGGCATGGTGAGGATGATGCGGTAGCCCTTGGCTGCGGCAACTGCCGCCAGACCGATGCCGGTGTTGCCGCTGGTCGGCTCGATGATGGTCGCGCCCGGTTTGAGCACGCCGCTTTCTTCTGCCTTGGTGATCATCGCGTTGGCAACGCGATCCTTGACCGAGCCTGCCGGATTGAAGTATTCGAGTTTGGCAAGAATTTGCGCCTGCGCGCCGGATTTTTCTGCAAATTTATCTGCCGCGTACAGCGGGGTGTTGCCGATCAGATCGGCAAAGCTATGCTTGATATCTGACATGTGGTGTGCCACCTTTCATATTCCCTTAATTCATAGGTGTTTTATATGAATTAAGCATACAGGGAAAAAAGGAATTTGTCAAGAGATAATTAAAAAAAACGCCCATGTGACAACACGGGCGTTTTTTTGTATTATGGAGCGACAATCCAAATGTGATTGGTATAGCCTTTATCAAATTCCCACTCTTCGCTTTTGCGTATCCGCGTGGCGCATAGACGGACATCCAGCGCACGCTGCAGTGCAGTTTCATTGACGAGGTAGAGTCTGTTGTTTTGTAAGACGGTACAGGGTGTGCTGTTGCCAGACCACGGATCATAGGAACGGCTGTTGCGCACAAAGGTAGAAGCGTTGGCAGTGAATATGGCCGTGACACCGCGATAGGTGACGGTTGCACTTTGCGTCTTATTATTCCAAGTAATCATACCGCCCAACTTTTCCACTAGCTCCCGCAGCAGAATTCCCTCATATTGGTTGCCTCCCTGTGAAATATTGTAGGTGTCCAGTTCTGCAAATTGCAGCTGCTCCGGAACGGCATAAGGCTGCGGTGCGCGCCCGTCAAGAAAATACTCGGTGTTGTCTACAACCACTCCTTCCACGGTATCCAGATCCAGCACTTCCCGCCAGTAGAACCAGTTCTGCGCATCCATCAGCTGTGTCATGGTTTTGAGAGTCCCGTTTTTCGTCACAAGGTAAAAAATCTGATATTCTACAAAGTTGTTCGCGGCATTGGGCTGCGAAACCAGATCGTAATCCAAATCCCAGCCAAGGCTGGACAGTTGGAGGGTATTCAGACGTACCACCGTATCAAGCGGACAGGAAACTGTCCGGCCGTCAAATGGAATGGAAATACTTTGAATATTTGCGGTGACCGGTATAGAGATATAGGTCGATACATCATGCAGATACAGCACCGGTTTAACGTTCGGACCGGACAGGGATATTTCTGCGCGGAAAAAACGCTGCCCCTCTGTATCACGCTCGACAATTGGGCTGGCCTGATAGCTCATACCGCCGCCCTGCGATGCATTTGGGTCGGGGGAAATGCCGACCAGTGTAGTCACGCCACCGCCGGTTAGGCCGTCACTGTAGAGTTGCTTGCGGCCTGTATCAGACAAGGCAGTTACCGAAAAAATAACAAGTGCATGATTATCGTCTGCAAGCGATTCCTCCAGCGTCAATCGGAGGTCTGTGCTTTCAATAGACTCCTTTTGCGTGTTGACTGATAAATCGCCGGTACCGTTCTCAAACCAATACTGCCAGAAATCCATCTGTGATGCAGCAAATGCGCCGGTCAGCAGGCTGGCGGCAACCAGTGCTGCGCACACGCCTTTTTTGAATAGTTGTTTCATATGCCGTCTCCTTTCTACGGGGTCCTCGTCCAGTGTTCGGCTCACGCGGCGGCGGATATCGCGCGCGGATACGGCGGGCATTTCCCGCTCGGGCACCGGCAGCAGCTCGTCCAACGTCTGCTCATCCAGTGCGTTAAACAGTTCAGAGATGCGCATTGCCGTCCACCTCCCTTATCAGACGTTCACGCAGCCTTGCGCGTCCACGGGCCAGACGCGCTTTGACTGTCGATTCATTTCTGCCAAGCAGTGCCGCAATTTCACGCACGGTCTGACGGTAGTAGTAGAACCGTACGAAAATTTCGCGGTCATCTGCTGCCATTTCAAGCAGCAGACGGCGCAGTGTTTCTGCCTGTTCACGTTTCAGTGCTTCCGCTTCCGGCCCCTGTGCTTCATCGGCGGATAGGATATCCTCCTCGGGTAGCGGATCTTCCGGACGTATGCGGCGCAGACGGTCCACCGCGGCATTGCGGGCAATCGCTGCCAGATAGCTTTTCAGCGGACGTGTTTCGTCCAAGCGTTCTGCGGTGCGCCACAGTGCGATGAATACATCGGAAACGATTTCTTCCAAATCCTCCCGCGTAGTTTGAACCCCTGACACATTGCGGGCGATGGATGCGACATAGCTGCTGTAGTGGGAAATGACCTTGTCGAGTGCACCGCGTTGGCCACGCTGCAGTGCCCGAATCAGTTTAGTCTCATTCATATCGCATCCATCCCCCTTTCTCTCTATCGATACGGCGCCGCGCGCTGCTCCGTACATTGATAGATACGGAGAGATGCGGACTTTGGTTGCAGCAACATGAAAAAATCTCCCGTAAGGGAGATTTTTTTATAGCGCTTTCCAAAAAGCACGGCGACATCTCTGCAAAGGATTACGAATCAATCAATCCCAGCTCGATTTTCCATCGCAATACCCGCACAGCAGAATCTCGAATGGCAGTTTCACTGATGGTTCCGTTCTGCACGGCGGCCAGCACCGCATTGTACTGCGTGACGAAGTCTGACGAAATCAGCATGTCGTTTCCCGCTTGCACGGCGAGTACGGCTGCATCCGCGTCGCCTGTGTAGTCTGTGATCGCCTGCATGACCAGGTCGTCGGTCATCACTACGCCGCCAAAGCCAAGCTCCTCGCGCAGCATCTGATGTACGGCAGGAGAGAGCGAAGCGGGCAGTGTACCATCCATGCAGGAAACGATATTGTGGCAGACGAGAATCGCCTGTGCGCCTGCTTCAATGCCCGCAGTAAAGGGCAGAAAATCCGACGAGCGGAATTGTTCAAGCGGGCGGTTGTCCTGCGCAATGCCGGTGTGTGTGTCGACGTTACTGCCGTAGCCGGGGAAGTGTTTGAGCACCATACCCATACTGTCCGTTTTCATCTGCTCGACCACGGTGCGGACATAGTTGCTGGTGGCTTGGGCATCCTGTCCGAATGCGCGGGCATTGATGAAGTCGGATGGGCTAGTCGATACATCGCATACGGGCGCGAGATTGACGTTGATGCCAAGTGAAGCCAGCAGAGTATCTTTTTCCTTGGTATCGCTTTGAATACGCTCCAGGCCGCCCTCAGCGAAAAGCGCCTGTGGGGACTGGAACCGATCCGCGCGAAAGGCGGGATATGCACTGACGCGCACGACTGTGCCGCCCTCCTCGTCTACGCCGATGAGCATGGGCGTTGCGGCGGCCTGCTGGTAGGATGCAATCGTCTCGCGCAGACTGTCCGGCGTCTGATTTTCAAAGTCGCGGCCGAACAGGATATAGCCGCCGATATCATACTGCGCGGCGAGTTCTGCGGCTTGCACATCCGGACAGCGCGCAAAGAACAACTGCGCGACCTGTTGCTCCAGCGTGAGGGAATCCGCATATACTTCGGCGGGATCGGGCTGGGGCGGTTCGGGAGTGGGTTCGGGCGCGGTTTGTGCAGCAGTCGCATCTGCGCCGGGCTTCTCGCTGCAGGCGGTCAGTCCAAGCGGTAGGGCGAGTGCGAGCAGCAGACAGAGCAGGCGTTTTTTCATAGTCAGCACCTTCCTTCTTTGGTTCCATTATACAGGAGTGAGCGGGTCGTTGCAAAGCCTATTGTGTTTGTGGTAAGATAAGGAGACGGAAAGGGGAGAGACAGGATGCAGACCATCGGACGCTTTGCACCCAGCCCGAGCGGGCGCATGCATCTGGGCAATGTGCTGTGTGCGCTGCTGGCCTATTTGAGCGCGCGGCGGCAGAATGGGCAATTTCTGCTGCGCATTGAGGATTTGGATGCGATGCGCTGCCCGCGGAGCTTCGCCGACCTGATTATGGATGATTTACGCTGGCTGGGATTGGAGTGGGACGGTGAGGTGCCGTATCAGTCCGAGCGTGCGGCGATTTATGAGCGGTATGAGGCCGTTTTGCGTGACAAGGGGTTGCTCTATCCCTGTTTTTGCTCGCGTGCGGCCCTGCATGCGGCGTCTGCACCGCATCTGTCGGATGGGCGTGTGATTTATGCGGGCACTTGCCGCGATTTGACGCCCGCACAGATCGCGGAAAAACGGAAAACACGCGCTCCGGCAACGCGTGTGCGTGTACCGGATGAGGTAGTGCGCTTTACCGACGAGGTTTGGGGCGAGTATGCGGAAAATCTCGCGGAGGAATGTGGGGATTTCATTGTCCGGCGTTCGGACGGCGTGTTTGCCTATCAGCTTGCGGTCGTGGTGGACGATGCGCTGACCGGTGTCAATGAGGTTGTGCGCGGCGCGGATCTGCTTTCGAGCACACCAAGGCAGATTTGGCTGCATCGGCTGTTTGGGTTTGAACCGCCGCGGTTTGCGCATCTGCCGCTGCTGTGTGACCATGACGGCCGCCGCCTGTCCAAGCGGGATGAGGATCTTGACCTCGGACTGCTGCGGCAGCGGTTTACACCGGAGCAGGTGATCGGCGCGCTGGCCTGTGCCGCAGGCATCATCGACCGACCGGAGCCGGTCGCAGCGCGTGAGCTGGTTTCGTCCTTTGACTGGGACAAGGTTCCACGGCATGACCTGTATTTACCGAATATTTTCAGATAAAGCGTCCAAACGGGCGCTTTTCTTTTTGTCAAAATTTCTCTTGACAGAGCTGTATGCCGGTTGTATTATGATGATATTAAATTGATATGATTGTGAGGGATAGGATATGAATGCAAATCAAGTGGAGTATCAGGAGAAAAACCTGCGTGCACCGAACGGTTTGGGGATTCTGCTGCTCAACATTGTGCTGATGCTTGCGGCTGTAGCCGGAATCGTGTACAGCGCGGTGCAGCTGGACAATGGCGCCGGTGGTGCAATGATAGCGTTGCTGGTCGTGTGCATCTTTTACTGGTGTCTGCCATGCTGGCTGCTGTTTGCGGGTGTGAAGGTGCTGCGTCCGAATGAAGCACTTGTGCTGACGCTGTTCGGCCAGTACATCGGTACGCTCAAAGGGGAGGGCATCTTCTTTGTCAACCCGTTCTGCTCCGCGGTCAATCCGGCGGCTGAGTTCGCGTTTGCCAAAGCAGCCGAGGAGGCGGCGGACGCGACCAAGTCGGGCAGCAAGCTGTCATCCGGCCGTATTTCGACCGGTTCGGGTCGCGGCAAGCGGCTCTCGCTTAAAACCATGACGCTCAACAACGACAAGCAGAAGATAAATGATCTGCTCGGTAATCCGATCGTCATTGGCATTGCGGTCATCTGGCATATCGAGGACACGGCCAAGGCCGTGTTCGCGGTCGACAATTATCAGGAGTTCTTGTCCATCCAGTCGGATGCGGCGCTGCGTAACACTGTACGCCTGTATCCGTATGATGTATCCGAGGGCGGTGACGAAAAAAGTCTGCGCGGCTCTTCACAGGAGATAGCGGGCGTGCTGGCGGAGGAAATTCAGAAACGTGTCGCGTGTGCGGGTCTCAAAGTAGAGGAAGCGCGCATCACAACGCTGGCTTATGCACCGGAGATTGCGGCGGCAATGCTCCAGCGTCAGCAGGCCAGCGCGGTTGTGGACGCACGCAAGATGATTGTCGAAGGCGCGGTCGGTATGGTAGAGATGGCGCTTGACGAACTGAGCCGCAAGCAGGTGGTTGAGCTGGATGACGAGCGCAAAGCACAGATGGTATCCAACCTGATGGTGGTGCTGTGCGCGGGGAAGGATGCACAGCCGGTTGTCAATTCGGGTTCGATTTATTAAATCGGTCTTGCCGAGAATAGCTCAGTTGCATTACAATAATAATAAGAATGAAAGGGAGGTGCAGCTGTGGCGGAAAAGGATAAAGCAAAAAAGCAGGTGCCGCTGCGGCTGTCCGCCTCGCTTTATGATGAGATTGCCCGCTGGGCAGAGGATGAGTTTCGCTCGGTCAATGGACAAATTGAGTATCTGCTGACCGAGGCAGTGCGCCGCCGGAAAAAACAAGGCCCGAAGGAATGAACTTGCAGCCGCGTGGGTATTCCCACTTGCGCTTCGGTGTGGTATAATGACGGCAAACCAGCCGCATTCTATATAAAGCTGCGGCGGAAGAAAGGAGAATATACCATGAGCAAACGGACAAAAACGGTTGTAGCGGCAGTTGTTGTCATTATTGTGCTGATTGTTGCTGCATGTGTTTTCGGATATGTTTCCGGACGGCAGACGCCGGAGCAGAATGAGCAGCCGAACCAGACGGTCGAGCCGGATACGCCGAATGAGCAAGACACGCCGGATGACCAGCAGACCACGGACGATACCAAGGAGAATCCGGTGCAGCCGGAAAACCCCAACCCGTCGGGCGGGGAATCGGTCGTTGTATATGTGCCGGATGAGCAGGGCGAAACGCTGACGCCGGTCGGAACCGATGCGGTGGACGACTCGGATCAGGCACTGGTTGATGCACTGATCACGGCGGGCTCGCTTCCTGAAGGGGCGGCAGTGCAGTCCTCCTCAACGGCAGACGGCGTGCTGACGCTGGATATGAATACGGTGTATGGCGACGCAGTACGCTCCTCCGGTACCACAGGGGAGAGTCTGCTCATCTATTCGCTGGTTAATACCTTCGTGCAGGCACGCGGTGTAAACAGTGTGCTCATCACAGTGGATGGTGCGCCGCTGGAAAGCGGGCATGAGATTTACGATTATCCGCTGGAAGCAACGAATTGAGAGAACGCAAAAAAAGGCTTCGGAACGATTCCGAAGCCTTTTTTAGGGTGGTAATGGAATGGATTAATAGTTTTCGGCCTTGATTTCAAAGTAAGCCTGCGGATGTGCGCATACTGGGCATACTTCGGGGGCCTGCTTGCCGACCACGATGTGGCCGCAGTTAGAGCACTGCCAGATGCAGTCGCCATCGCGGGAGAATACCAGATTGCCCTCTACGTTAGCGAGCAGCTTGCGGTAACGCTCCTCATGCTCTTTCTCAATCGCGCCGACCTTCTCAAAGAGGAATGCGATATCCTCGAAGCCCTCTTCGTGTGCTTCCTTGGCAAAGGTCGCGTACATGTCGGTCCATTCGTAATTCTCACCGGCCGCTGCCGCCTTGAGGTTCTCAGCCGTGCTGCCAATGCCCTCGAGCAGCTTAAACCAGATTTTTGCATGCTCTTTTTCGTTATTTGCCGTCTCCTCGAAGATCTTGGAAATCTGCACATAGCCATCCTTCTTGGCCTTGGAGGCGTAGTAGGTATACTTATTGCGCGCCATGGATTCGCCCGCGAATGCGGTCTGGAGGTTTGCTTCCGTCTTGCTTCCCTTCAAATTTGCCATAATCACATACTCCTCACATTTTAGTATTTTTCAGACAGCTATCGCTGTCAGAAATCACGCTTCCTTTGCCCGGCAATCCCGGCAAATGCCTTCAAACAGAATGTCATATCGCTGCACTTCCACGCCGGAGGCATCCTCAACCTGCTCGATCAGGTTGTTGATATGCGGCATATGCACGTCATATACTGCGCCGCATTTCTCGCAGCGCACATGATAATGCTCACTGGTGTTAAAATCAAACCGATCGGCGCCATTCGGCACAGGCACACGGCGAATTTCACCTTGTGAAGCCAGCTGGTTCAGATTGCGGTATACGGTAGCCTTGCTGATAGAAGGATGTTCCGCCGCGACGGCAGCATACACGTTGTCCGCAGTGGGATGATCGTGCATGTGCAGAACGGTCTGCAAAACGATTTGACGCTGCACTGTATTTCTGGTCTGCATGCTGTCACCTACTCCCTAATAGTATAAATTATTATTTAGAGTATATACCTGACTTATACAATTGTCAAGCGTTTTGCGGAAAATCCTGCAAGATTATCTTATAGAACATAGAGAAAAACCATCAGATAGTGGCATACGCTGCCTGCAATCACGAACAAATGAAAGATTTCATGAAAGCCCAGCAACGCGCTGGGATTTGGATGTTTGGCAATATAGATCACGCCGCCAATCGTATAGAAAATGCCGCCTGCGGCCAGCAGGGCAATAGCAGGTGCGGGCATGGAGAGGACAACATCAAAATCCAATACGATTGCCCAACCCAGCGCCAGATATAGGGCGGTTCCCAAAAAGCGCGGCGCATCTATCCAGATCAGCTTGACAGCAATACCTGCCGCAGCAATCAACCAGATAAAAGCGAGGAAAACATAATTGTGCGGCGGGCGCATGTAGCAAAGCACAATGGGGGTATAACTGCCTGCAATCAGCACGTAAATCATGCTGTGGTCGAGTTTTTTGAGCCTGCGCAGGGTTTGTTCATCTCGGCAGGAATAATGGTATACACTGCTGGCAGAATACAGTCCGATAAGGGAAAGGCAAAAAATAATGACCGAAGCCGCCATCTGACCGTTGGCGGTATCGGTGGTCAGCATGCGGAGAAGCATGGCAAACAGTCCGATTCCGCTCAGTACCGCTCCGATAAAGTGTGAATAGCTGGAAAATGGTTCTCGTGCCTTGAGGAAAACACGCGGCATATAGATTCCTCCCTCTTCAAATATAGTATCAATAACTATGTTGCACTTAATATGATACTACATATACAGAAAAATGCAATAGACTTTTGGTGAATTTATTGTGTCCCCGGGACAAAAAAATACACCTGCAATCCTGCAGGTGTATTGATACGGTAGACTTATGCGGTTATCGTAACGGTTTGAGAGGTACCGTCCCAATCGACCAGAAAGCCGCACAAATCGCCCAAACTTCTGAGCTTATAGTAGGTGTATCCGTCCACATTGTATGCCGCGATCATATGCAGTGCGCCGTCCGCAGCGGTCGGCTCGGTCAGAGATTGCACGGTGCGCCTCTCGCTTGACATTGGTTTGTTTTCCTTTCCGTTCGGCGTATAGGGAGAAAAAGACTTGAGCTCCACTTGCTGCAAATCCTTGTTCCACTGTACGTCAAAGCTGCTGGGTGTATCTTTCAGCAGCATTGCCACATCACGTACCCGTACATAATTGTTGCCGCCTATATTATACGCCGGCAGTACGGTAGTGTTGCCGTTGACCGACACATTGGCAACCGCAGGATAGGCAATAGAGGTTTGCCGCAGCAGGGAGGAGACCGACTGTTGCATGGTGATGCGATAGCGCGGCATCTTATGAAGAGAGACAAAGGGATTGGCTTTTCCCGCGTTGGTCAGCGTGCTGACCAATATGCCGTTTTCGTTCAAAAGCGTTTGCATCCAACTGTCATAGGCTCCAAAGGGATAGGAGAAATAAAGCACTTTCTGCTGCCCGGTATGCTGCGTTATCAACTGGATGCTGGTTTGCAGGTCGCTGCCGACACGCAGACGATAGGCAGCTTCCGATTCTCCGGCCAGACGCATGACACCGTTGATACCGTTCGGTGCGTTATTGCCTTGGTACTGGGGATTATGCAGATTATAGGTATGCGAACCGATTTCTACGATACCGCTGGAGACCATTTCCTGAATCTCTTCCCAAGTCAGAGAATTGGACGGCGCATCGGTTGTGGTTGCCAAATGAATGTTGTTAGCAACCACCGCAATGGTCGCTTTCATGCCGGTGCTTTGCAAAATCGGATAGGCATATTCGTAATTTGAGTGATAGCCATCATCAAAAGTAATCATAATGGGTTTTTCCGGTAATGGTTGCTTGCTCTGCGTGATTGCAACCAACTCTGCCGGCAGCAATGGTGTAAACCCGAACTCCTTTAGAAATTCCATATCCAACCGGAAGCGATCCACCGTAATGGTCATGCTGTTGGTACGTCCCGGATCGTTTGTTAAATCATGGTACATTAAAATGGTTAAGCTGTTGTTGGCCGGTGCGGCACCGGCCGTTTCCAGCGTTGACATTGTCACCATGGAAATGATTGCGATAATTGCCGCCGCCTTTTTGAAAAACGCCATTCTCATCTTATCCGCCTATCCTTTCTAAAGCATTATACCATTTTTTTTCAATGTTGTCCACTTTTCCGCCCCTTGCATGCTGGTGCTGGAAGGATTATAATGAGGAGGAAATGAGGTGAATATCATGCCTGATTTTGGAGATATCATTGCTCGGGTTTTTTCCGATCAAGATATTATGCCCGCGGATGTGCCGCAGCTTGATTTATATATGGATCAGGTTTTGTCGCTGTTTGATCAGCATCTGTCTGCGGATAAACGGAATCCTTCCGATAAGCTGCTGACCAAAACGATGGTGAATAATTATGTAAAAGAGGGGTTGATGACCCCGGTTCGCGGTAAAAAATATACCCGGCAGCAAATTATGCAGCTGCTTTGTGTATATCATTTGAAGCAAAATCTGCGCCTGAGCGATGTGAAGGCGCTGACCGGACGCGATGACGTCGATTTTGGGGCCTGTTATGCGCATTTGCTGGAGGATAAGATGAAGATACGCGAGAGCGTTCCGCCGATGCTGGATGCGTTCCTGCCTTATGATTCGGACGATCCCAACGGACGGCTCATGCTGTGTCTTGCGCTCAGTGAAATTGCTTCTTATTTGCGTCGTTTATGCGAAAGTGTAATTGATGCAATTGACGAACAGACCGGAGGAAAATGAAAATGTCCATTGAAAAAGCAAAAAATTGGCTGCGGCAATTTGGGGTGGAGGACCGTGTACGGGAATTTGATACCTCCTCGGCTACGGTTGAACTGGCAGCACAGGCGGTCGGTTGTGCGCCGGCGCGTATCGCAAAAACCCTGTCCTTTCGCACCGGAGACAGCGTAATCCTGATTGTTGCTGCGGGCGATGCCAAAATCGATAATCCGAAATATAAAGCTCGTTTTGGCTGTAAGGCGAAAATGCTTGCCTTTGAAGAGGTCGAGCCGGAAATTGGTCATGCAGTCGGAGGGGTGTGCCCCTTTGGCATCAATGAGGGCGTGACGGTTTTTCTGGATGAGTCGCTGCATCGTTTCGAGACCGTGTTTCCTGCCTGTGGCTCCGCCAATTCCGCAATTGAATTGACCATTCCGGAACTGGAGAAGTTTTCCGGATATAAAGCTTGGGTAGATGTATGCAAGGGATGGCGGGAGTAACCGTTTCGCTGGCGCAGTTTGGCGCCTGTGAGGACAAGCGGCACAATTTGTGCAAAATACAAGACTATGCACAAAAGGCAAAAGAAACAGGGGCATGCATGTTATTTCTGCCAGAATACAGTATGTTTTATGCAAAAATGAACAGGCAGTCACAGAATATTCAGGCAGCGGAGCCGCTCGATGGCCCGTTTGTTTCTGCGCTGTCGCAGATTGCCCGCAAGTATGGTCTGTGGCTCGCCGCAGGCATGTATGAACGGACGGACGGCCTGCCGTACAATGCCGTTGTGGTCATAGATAAAGACGGTACACTACGCGGCGTACATCGCAAGCAACGGCTGTATGATGCCTTCGGCTATCGGGAGTCCGATGAATGTCGGGCAGGAAAAAGTCCATTCCGGCCGGTGGATACGCCGGTTGGTCGTCTGGGGCTGATTACCTGCTATGAGCTGCGTTTCCCGGCGTTGGCTGCTGCACAAAAGCAGGACGGAGCAGAGATACTGCTGGTTCCTGCGGGCTGGACGGCCGGTGCAAATAAGGTGCTGCATTGGCGCACGTTGCTTTGCGCGCGTGCGATTGAAAACAGTATGCCCGTGATCGGCGTCGATCAGTATGCGCCTGATTGCTTTATCGGCCACAGCGTGGCTTTCGCATCGGACGGCAGTACGCTCGGCGCGTTGGAAGAAGGAGACGGTCTATTGACCATCACAATTTAAAGGAGAACGATTATGCAATTTGATCCCACGTTATATGTTATTACGGACAGCACTTACCATACGACAGAGACTTTGCTGCACGCGGTTGATCAGGCCTGTGCGGGCGGCGCAACGCTCATCCAGCTGCGTGAAAAGGACACAGGCGGACGGGATTATCTGACGCTTGCGCAGCAGGTGAAGGCGGTCACGGACCGTTGGAATGTACCGCTTATTATTGACGACCGAGTGGATGTGGCCATTGCCTGCGATGCAGCGGGAGTGCATGTTGGTGCAAGCGATCTGCCGGTGGCCGTGTGCCGCAAGCTGTTGGGGCCGGATAAAATAGTCGGTGCGACCGCGAAAACTGTGGAGGCAGCGCAGACGGCCTATGCAGACGGTGCGGATTACCTTGGTACGGGTGCGATATATCCGACCACCACGCATGTCACGACCAAGCTCACGCCGGTTTCTACACTGGATGAAATTTGCCGTGCCGTCCCCATTCCGGTGGTTGCGATTGGCGGTTTGAATGCGGACAATATGGATGTGCTGGCAAACAGTCCGATTGCGGGCATTGCGGTGGTTTCCGCTGTGATGAAAGCTGAGGACCCGTGTGCGGCGGCGGCACATATCAAAGAAAAGTTTTTGGCAATGCAGAATCATTGATTGAATAGCATAAAAAAAGGCTTCGGAACATTCGTTCCGAAGCCTTTTTGCTGTATGGGGAAAACGAAATCAATCCTGAAACAGCGGCGTAGAGAAATAGCGCTCGGCTGTATCGGGAAGGACGGTGACTACGGTTTTGCCGGGACCGAGTTTTTTAGCAAGCTGGAGGGCGGCAGCAACATTGGTACCGCTTGAAATGCCACACATAAGTCCTTCAAAGCGTGCAAGATCCTTGGCAGTTTGAATCGCTTCGTCATCGGTTACGATGTAAAGGTGATCGTAAATCTTGGTGTTCAGGTTTTTGGGGATAATACCGTCACCAATACCCATTTGCAGATGGGTGCCGATCGAGCCACCCGACAGGATGGCCGCGTTTTCCGGTTCGACTGCCCATATTTCCAACTGAGGATTTTGCGCTTTGAGCACTTCACCGATGCCGCTGATCGTGCCGCCGGTGCCAAAACCGGAGCAGAAGCCGTCGATTGGGCCGCCAACCTGTTCCAGAATCTCGGTGGCAGTGTGGTGGCGATGAACGGAGGGATTTGCCGGGTTGTCGAACTGTCCCGGAACAAAGACCTTCGGGTCATTTTTTGCCATTTCGTCTGCAATCCGCTGGCATTCCGCAATACAATCGCCAATATTGCCGGCATCGTGTACCAGAATTACTT
This sequence comes from Clostridiales bacterium, assembly GCA_019418305.1. GTDB lineage: Bacteria > Bacillota > Clostridia > Oscillospirales > Butyricicoccaceae > Agathobaculum. The sequence goes on along the minus strand of DYCA01000005.1, from coordinate 57,425 downwards.
CAGCACCATAATGCTGAACCAGTTTGCGGCGCTCTTCGGAAACCGAATCCGGCATGATAATTTTCACCTTGTAGCCCTTCACAGCACCGCAAAGAGCAAGGCCAATGCCCTGATTACCGCTGGTGGGTTCCACGATAATGGTGTCCGGTCCGATCAAACCGCGCTGGTCAGCGTCCTCCACCATGTTGAGTGCTGTACGCGTTTTGATGGATCCGCCGACGTTTAAGCCCTCAAATTTGACGAGCACCTCGGCACAGCCTGCGGGAACCATACGGTTCAGACGTACCATCGGCGTATGGCCGACTGCTTCCAGGATGTTGCTGCATATCATCGAAAAATCTTCCTCTCAAACGTGTCTAGTATACATTATAGCACAACTTTTTGCATAAGGATAGAACAGATTGACCAAATTGTGTCAATCGAACCTTCTTTTTTTGGAGTTTATGCAGGGAGGAGGTGAAAAGTGATGGAAATTCATTTTCAGCAGGCCAATTCGGGTAATTATCTGTCCGCAGCGCGTGGAAAGGAGCAAATCAGTTATCTGGTAATTCATTTCACGGCAAATGACGGTGATACTGCCAAAAACAATGCAGATTACTTCACAAATTCCAACATTTCGACTTCAGCACATTATTTTGTGGATGAAAAAGAAGTATGGCAGTCTGTGCGTGAAGTGGATATTGCATGGCATTGCGGCACTAAAGGTACTTACTTTCATCCGTATTGCCGGAATGCCAACAGTATCGGCATCGAGCTGTGCAGCTGCATGAAAAACGGCAAATATTATTTTCAGCCGGGAACGGTGGAAAACGCGGTACAGTTGGTGCGTATGCTGATGCAGAAGTATGACATTGCGCCCGACCATGTGGTGCGGCACTATGATGTGACGCACAAAAACTGTCCGGCGCCGTTTGTAGAAAATGCAGCGGCGTGGCAGGACTTCAAGCGCAGATTGACAGAGGAGGTGGATGATATGACAGCAGATGAGGTTAAGAACCTGATAGCGCAAAGCAAAACGGTATACAGCACCATAGCGTCCGTACCCGAATGGGGCCGTGCGACGGTGGAAAAGCTGGAGCGGAAAGGCTGGATCAAAGGCGAAGGCGGTAGCGCGGGACTCAACCTTCCGGAAGAGATGCTGCGCGTGCTTGTCATAAATGACCGAGCAGGCATTTATGGAGATTGAGTAATAAAAAACGGCGAAAGTAAAATGCTTTCGCCGTTTTTATCTTCTATTTGTGAGAGCTAGCTTAGTCCAGATACGTGATTTTCTGGATGCCCTTGATGCCGAGACCCGGCTCGTCGGACACAGTAATGTCCTTCTCATGGAACACCGCGCCGCCAAGAATGGGGTCCTCAGTGCACAGCACTGGACCGTCCAAATCAATCTTGGTGATGATTTGCTTGGCACAGGCGAGGTGGATGGCTGCGTTAACACTGATTTTTGCTTCGAGCATGCAGCCGAGCATGCATTCGACACCGTAGACTTCGGCGGCGGAGGCGATTTTCAGCGCGTTGTACAAGCCGCCAGCCTTCATCAGTTTGATGTTGATCAGATCGGCTGCACGCATCTGCATGATGGTCAGCGCGTCCGACGCATTTTGCACGCTTTCGTCCGCCATGACCGGAATTGTCACATTATCGGTGACGTATTTCAGGCCGGTCAGATCGTGCTGCGCAACCGGCTGCTCGACAAACTCGATGTCCAGTCCCGCATCCTCCATCTGGCTGAGAATGCGCACCGCTTCCTTGGGTTTCCAGCCCTGATTGGCGTCGATGCGGATTTTCACATCCTTACCCACCTCGGCTCGGATGGCCTGCAGACGGCGCAGGTCGAGCGGCGCGTCCTTGCCGACTTTGCATTTGAGACAGTCGTAGCCGCGGTCGATGGCATTTCGTGCGTCGCGCGCCATCTCCTCCGGGTCGTTGACGCTGATGGTGATGTCGGTCACAATTTTGCTTCGGCTGCCGCCGAGCATTTTATACACCAGAATACGGTAAAGCTGACCGTACAGGTCCCAAAGCGCCATATCGACCGCCGCTTTGGCGCTGGTATTCTTGAGGATGCAGCCTTGCAGGGCGAGCATCAGGTTTTCAAAGTCATCCACCTCGCGGCCAAGGAGGGTCGGGGCGATGTGGTCTTGAATGGCTCCAATAATTGCGCCTGCGGTGTCTCCCGTGACCGCGCCGGTCGGGGGTGCTTCGCCGTAGCCGATTGCGCCGGTATCGGTGTGGATTTCTACAATCACGTCCTCGACGGACGAAACCGAGCGCACCGCAGTCTTAAACGGCACGCGCAGCGGCACGGAAATGCGGCCAAGCCGGATTTGAGTAATTTTCATCAGTTGTCAGCTCCTTGTTGCAAGATGCGTTCCGATTATTTTGCCAGTTCATACATTGCCGCCGCCAGAATTTCTGCGTTCTGCAGCAGCCGCTCCACTTCCATATATTCATCCGGCTTATGTTCGCGGATTTCGTCGCCCGGAAAGACCGGACCGAATGCGACCAGATTGGGGATGGACTTGGCATAGGTGCCGCCGCCAATGGATTTGAGCACCGCCTTTTCGCCGGTCTGCTCCTCGTACACTTTGGACAGCTTGCGGATGAGTTCGCTCTCAGGCGGCATATAGATGGCCGCTTTGTGCTTCATCTGGGTTTCTTGGAAACCGCCCAGCGAGAAGGCGCGCTCCAGACGCGGATGTGCCTCGTCATAGGTCTTGGTGACCGGATATCGCACGGACAGCGTGAGCGAGAGTGTGTCATCTGCAAACGCTGCAACGCCAAGGTTGACCGTCAGGTCGCCCGAAAGGTCGTCGCGCATGGCAAGTCCCAGCGATTCTCCGCGCGTCTCCAGTCCGATTCGGTCGGCAAGGAATGCCATGCACTCGGCAAGCTCACCCTCCAGCGGGAGCTGGGTCAGCGCGAGCGCCAGTCGGCCAATTGCATTTTCGCCCTGCTCGGGAGTGGAGCCGTGCGCGGACACGCCTTCGGCCTCCACGCGGATGCCGCCATCGATTGGCGTTGCCGTGACCTTGTCCAGCGTGATGCGATCCGCAGCCTCTGCGGGGCATGCAAGTTCTGCCACTGCATACGCGGGGGAGACATTGGAGGCAGTGCCGCCTTCAAAACGGGTCAGGCGGTACGCACCGGTTTGGTTCAGCTTGCGCGTGTATACACAGTTCATAATGCCCTTTTCGCCGTTAATGATAGGGTATTCGCCATCCGGCGTGAAGCCCATGACCGGCACTTCACCGTCGTGTTCGAGATACCATACCATATCCTGACAGCCGGTTTCCTCGTTCGTGCCGAACAGAATGCGGATGCGGCGGGACGGGGTAAAGCCAGCATCCTTCAGCGCGGCCAGCGCGTACAGCGCTGCAACGGTCGGCCCCTTATCGTCCATCGTGCCGCGGCCATAGATGCGGCCGTCCTTGACTTCGCCCGAAAACGGTTCAGTGACCTGCCAGCCGTCGCCTGCGGGCACAACGTCCAGATGGCCAAGCACGGCAATCATTTCGTCGCCCTCGCCGTATTCGCACCAGCCCACCCGGTTATCCATATTGACCGTGCGGAAGCCCAGCTTTTCGCACAGCGCAAGCGTTTCATGCAGACAGCGTGCGACCGCGCTCCCGTAAGGTGCATCCGGCATAGGTTCGCCTTCCACACTCGGAATTTGGATCAGCGAAGCCAAATCTTTGAGCAGGTCATCTGCGTGCGCACGGATATAGGTTTTTAATTCCATCGTAGTCCCTCCTTAACGGGTTCTCAACATTCCCATATCATATTGTACAGGATGCACGACTGATTTGCAAACCATTCTGTGCAAATTGCTTGCAAGACCTTGCAAAAAGGTCGGTATTCCTGTATACTGAAAACACAGTCCGATGTTGCGGCATACGGGGGCCGGGACAGAGGGAAAGAGAACGAAAAAGTGAGGGATGAAAACAGATGATTACCAACGGCTTTACCTACATTGCGGTGCTGGTATTTCTGGCCGGTATTCTGGTAGGCGCGGAAAAGATCACCAAGTGGAAATTTTTTAAATTTGTGCCGCCGGTTGTTCTGCTGTATCTGCTGACCATGCTGCTTTGCACTGTGGGGGCGTGGGATATGGAGGCGACCAAGGGCGCATACAGTGCTTTGAAAAACAATATCCTGTATGCAATGCTCTGTCTGATGCTGCTGCGTTGTGACATTCGCAAGGTACTCAAACTCGGTCCGCGTATGCTGGGCGGCTTCTTTGCGGCCAGCATTTCGATTGCCATCGGCTTTATCGCAACCTATGCGATCATGCATGGTGTGCTCGGTTCGGAGGCATGGAAGGCGCTTGGCGCTTTGTGCGGCAGCTGGATGGGTGGATCGGGCAATATGGTCGCGGTGCAGGAAGCGCTCCATATTTCGGAAGCGGATATGGGCTACGCGCTTGTGATCGATTCGATCGACTATTCGGTTTGGGTCATGTTCCTGCTGTGGGCGATTTCGTTTGCACCGCAGTTTAACAAATGGACCAAGGCGTCCACGACTACGCTGGATGAGGTTTGCGCCCGTCTGGAGAAGGAGATGCAGGAGGAAGACAAGCACATGACCTTCCCCGGTTTGCTGTTCCTGGTCGGTGGTGCGCTGCTGGTTTCCGCCCTGTCGCAGAATGCGGGCAATGCGATTTTTGAATGGACGAAGACGTTGATCGGTGGAAATACTCCGTGGATCGACTCTGCGACGTGGACTGTGCTGGTGGTCACGATAATTGCACTGGTCGCAGCGGTCACGCCGATCGGCAAGATTGCAGGTGCGGCAGAGTTGTCTAACGTGATGCTGTATATCGTCATTGCGTTGCTTGCTTCCCGTGCAAGCCTGTTGGAGATGACCGATGCTCCGGCGTGGATCGTTTCCGGCTTTATGATTCTGGCAATCCACGGCATTATTCTGGTCATCATTGCAAAGCTCTTCAAGCTCGATATGTTTACTTGCGGCGTGGCGTCACTGGCGAATATCGGCGGTACGGCGTCTGCGCCGGTGCTTGCGGCATCCTATTCGGGCGCATTGGTTCCGGTTGGTGTGCTGATGGCGCTGATGGGCTATATCATTGGTACCGGCGGTGGTATCCTCACAGCGAACATCATGCGATTGTTTGCGTGAGTTTATTCGGAAAAAAGCGGCTGTCTCTCACAGAGAGGCGGCCGTTTTTCAAAACAGATGAAAAATTGCAGTTATGTTGTTGCAACAACATACAGCGGATGAGGAACGCGATATACTGAGGACAATCGAAATACATGGGAGGATAATCGCAATGATGCGTAAAATTATTGAGATTGATGAAGAAAAGTGCAACGGCTGCGGCCTGTGTGCGAATGCATGCCACGAGGGTGCCATCGGCATGGTGGACGGCAAAGCCAAGCTGCTGCGTGATGACTACTGTGATGGACTGGGCAATTGTCTGCCGGTTTGCCCGACCGGCGCGATCACCTTTGTCGAGCGGGAGGCTGCGGCTTACGATGAAGCGGCAGTGCAGGCCAATCTGCGCGCGAAGCAGGCACAGCAGCCGCTGGCCTGTGGTTGTCCGGGCAGTCAGGCGCGCGCAATTGAGCGCACGGCAGACGCACCGGTCGCTTCGGCTGCGCCTGCGGCATCCGAGCTGCGTCAGTGGCCGGTGCAGATCAAGCTGGTTCCGGTGAATGCACCGTATTTTGACGGGGCACACCTGCTTGTCGCGGCGGATTGCACAGCCTACGCTTATGCAGGCTTCCATCAGGACTTTATCCGGAATAAGATAACGCTTATCGGCTGCCCCAAGCTGGACGAGGGCGATTACAGTGAAAAGCTGACCGAAATCATTCGCAACAACAACATCAAAAGCGTCACGGTAGTGCGTATGGAGGTGCCGTGCTGCGGCGGTATCGAGCATGCAGTGCGCACGGCGCTGCAGGCGAGCGGCAAGTTCCTGCCGTGGCAGGTGGTGGTCATTTCGACCGACGGAAAGATTCTCGAACAGTAAGCAGGTAGGCAAAACCGTCCGTTTGTGTTACAATGGGAAAGAATCTGGCATAAACGGAGGGAAACGGATGAACACGTTGGATGTAGTGCATGATTTTCTGCGGCGGCGGGTCAAGCCCGGTGCGTTCTGCATTGATGCGACGGCAGGGAAGGGACGCGACACGGCGTTGCTTTGCCGTCTTGCCGGAGCGGAGGGGCATGTGCTTGCGTTTGATGTGCAGCAGGAAGCAGTCGCGCAGACGCGCACGCTGTTGGACGCGGAGGGACTGACTGCTGAGGTTGTGCTGGACAGCCACGCGAATATGGCGCGCTACGCTGCGCCGGAAAGCGTGGACTGCATCGTGTTCAACTTCGGCCGACTGCCGGGCGGTGATCCGAAAATCTTCACTACTGCAGCATCCTCTATCCCGGCAATCGACGCGGGGCTGTCGCTGCTGCGCCCGGGCGGCATTATGGCACTTGCGCTCTATTACGGCAAAGAAAATGGATATGAGGAGAAAAATGCGGTTTTACAGCACTTAAAGTCGTTAAATGACCGTGTGTTCACTGTTCTGGCTTGCGACTGGCTCAACCGGAAGCACGATCCGCCGCTGCCCATTTTTATCTGGAAAGAATAGTTTGGATATGCTATAATCGGCAGGTAAGGAGGGATGCATTATGCCTTGGTGTCCCAAGTGTAAAGCGGAATACCGGGAAGGATTCACGGAGTGCAGCGCCTGTCATGTGCCGCTGGTGAATAGCTTGCCTGAAGAAAATGAAGTGTCGGAGCGTGACAAGTTTGTTTTGCCGGACGGCATGGAGAAGCCCATTGTGGTTTATACCGCGAGCAACCGTCTGGAGGCGGAAACCATCTGCGATTTGCTGCGCGAACATGATATTGTTGTGTTCAACCGGCCGGCGGCATTTCGTCAGATACAGGCGTACGCCGGTGCAGACGCGCGGTTCGGGGTGGAAATCATTGTGGATGCCAGCCAGACAGCGCAGGCACGTGCACTGATAGATGAAATGAACCACGATTTGGCGGAACAGCCGGTGGACGAAGAGGCACTTGCGCGTCTGGCCGAGGAGCAGGCAATGGAAACGCCCGAGCAGCCGATGGAGGACAATGCTTCGTTTAAGCTGCTGCCGGTGGTGGCGGGCATCATCGTGGTGGCGTTGGTGCTGCTGTATTTTGTGAGCAACTGAAGGAGGCGAATCTATGCCATGGTGTCCAAAATGCGGGGCAGAGTTTCGTAAGGGGTTTACTGCCTGCAATACCTGTCATGTCAAGCTAATCGCTCATAAGCCGGATGGCACGGAGACGATAGAAGAGCTTTCGCCGCCGCCCGAAGGCTGGGAGCGCGAAAGTCCGAAAAAGCAGCGCATATTACGCATTCTGCGCGCTCTGACTGTTGTGTTGCTTGCACTTGCGGCGGCTTTGCTGCTGCAAAATCTGTGAATTAATAAAAAAGCGTGTACTCCGACGAGTACACGCTTTTTGTTTTGTGAAATTAAAGGATGCCATCGAACAGGCCGGTGAAGTCCAGCGTAGCGAAGTAATCCTTCGGAGTTTCCGCGCGGCGGATCAGTTCCACCGAGCCATCTTCGTGCAGCAGCAGTTCTGCTGAGCGCAGCTTGCCGTTGTAGTTATAGCCCATCGAGAAGCCGTGCGCACCCGTATCGTGGATATAGATATAGTCACCGATATCAATGCGGGGCAGGTTGCGGTCGATGGCAAACTTGTCGTTGTTTTCACACAGACCGCCGGTGACATCATAGGTGCGGTCGTGCAGGGCGTTTTCCTTGCCCAGTACGGTGATGTGGTGGTATGCGCCGTACATCGCAGGACGCATCAGATTGGCTGCACACGCATCCAGACCGGCATATTCCTTGTAAGTGTGCTTGTGGTGGATGCACTTGGCAACCAGCGCACCGTACGGCCCAAGAATAAAGCGGCCCATTTCGGTGTAAATGGAGACGTCGTCCATACCTGCCGGGCACAGGACTTCCTCATATGCGCGGCGCACGCCTTCACCGATGGCCATGATGTCGTTCGGCTCCTGCCACGGCTTGTAGGGGATGCCGACGCCGCCGGACAGGTTGATAAACGCGATGTGCACGCCGGTTTCCTTGCGCACCTCAACTGCCAGCTTGAACAGGATGCGGGCAAGAGCGGGGTAATACTCATTTGCTACCGTGTTGGAGGCGAGGAACGCATGAATGCCGAAGTGCTTGACACCCTTGGTTTTCATGTACTTAAACGCCTCGATGAGCTGCTCACGGGTCATGCCGTACTTGGCTTCCTGCGGGGTGTCCATGATTTCGTTCTCCAGCACGAAGTCGCCGCCGGGATTGAAGCGGCAGGACATGGTCTCCTTCCACTCACCGACCTTATCGTAATAGTCAAGGTGGGTGATGTCGTCAAAATTGACAATGGCATCCAAATCGCTGGCCAGCTTGAAGTCCTCGTTCGGGGTGACGTTGGAGGAGAACATAATGTCGTGTCCGGTGATGCCGCAAGCCTTGCTCAGCAGCAGCTCGGTGTAGCTGGAGCAGTCGCAGCCGAAGCCTTCCTCGTGGAGCAGCTGCACCAGACGGGGGTTGGGCGTAGCCTTGACGGCAAAGTACTCCTTAAAGCCCGGATTCCATGCGAATGCCTCCTTGACCTTGCGCGCATTTTCGCGGATGGCCTTCTCGTCATAGATGTGGAACGGGGTGGGATAGGTCTTGGTAATCTCCTGTACCTGTTCGAGTGTCAAAAAGGGTTTCTTTTCCATTGGTTTTGTTCGCCTTTCCTTTTAGGGTTTATTCATCGGATTGTTTGCCGAGGATGCGCTCAAAACGGCGGCGCATATCGTCCTCGAGACGTTGGGTTTCAATTTGGTCGATTTCCGCAATCCGGCCGTCGCGTATGATGACGACCATGCCTTCGCCCAGCATAGCGGGAGCGTCGGCGCGGGGAAAATTGACCATTTTTCCACCAATTTCAACAACCACATCATCGCCTTCAAAGCGATCGACAATACCGGTCTGTTTCATGCAGCATTCTCCTTGCTTGATGACGGTGGGTGAAGCGGGAGGATTACGGTGCCGCATTCCGCTGTAATGCGGACATCGTTTACTCCCGCAACGGACAGATTTTGCAGCGTTTGCGGGTCGGGGTGGCCGTAGTCGTTGTCTACGCCGCAGGAGATGACGGCAACGGATGGTTGAACGGTTTGCAGAAAGGACAGGGAGGACGAGGTCGCTCCGCCGTGGTGCGCTACCTTGAGCACATCACAGCGTAAGGATGGATAGTGCGTCAAAAGCGACTGTTCGGCGGCAGCTTCCGCGTCGCCCATCAACAGCACTTTCTGCTCGTCGGCCTGAAACAGCGTAATGAGCGAACGGTCGTTTAGGTTGCCGCTCGGCACATCGTCTGCAGGGCCGAGAAAGGTGAGCGAAGCGCCGGAGTCAAACGCCAGCGTATCGCCCGGTGCGGGGATAGTAGGCTGAACACCCTGTGTTTGCAGTGTGTCCAGCAGTTCTGAAAAGGAAGAAGTGTTCTGTGTTTCCGGCCTCATGTAGAAATGCTCGACCGGAAACGCCTGAAGGACCTGTGCCATGCCGCCGATATGGTCGGCATGCGGATGGGTGACAACCGCGGCGTACAGCCGGGTTACGCCCAGATCCTCCAGATAGCGGACCACAGCCGCGCCGCTTTCCGCGGTACCTGCATCCACCAGCACAGCCTGCCCGCCGGAAAGCAAGAGCGCCGAATCGCCCTGACCGACGTCAATAAAATGCACGGCGGTTTCATTTGTCAGCTTCTGGTGCGGGAGCAGGTGGTCGGCGGTTTGGACGATGCCGCTCAGCACGAATGCAACGGCAGCCGCGCACCAGAGGAACAGCCGAAGTTTGCGTTTCATTATTCCTCACAGGTACGGTAGGAATCGAACTGGTCGGTGACTTCCTTGGACGGTGCGGGGGTCAGCAAGCTGACTACAAAAATGGCAATCATACCGCAGACAAAGCCGGGGACAATCTCATACAACTCGAAGATACCGCCGGACAGCTGCGCCCACACCAGATCGACCACACCGCCGACGATGATGCCGGCATATGCGCCATACTTGTTGGTGCGGCGCCAGAACAGCGAGCAGAGCACGAGCGGACCGAAGGCGGAGCCAAAACCGGCCCATGCGTATTCTACCAGACCGAGCACGGTGCTGTTCTGATTGGTGGCGATGAAAACAGCGATCAGTGCGACCGCGATAACGCAGATGCGGGAAACCCACATCAGCTCGGACGGCGAAGCGTTCGGACGGATCTTGTTATGATAAAAGTCCTCGGTGATGGCCGAGGCCGTGACCAGCAGCTGGCTGTCGGCCGTGGACATGATGGCTGCCAGAATTGCAGACAGGAAAATACCTGCGATAAACACCGGGAAGATGCGGCTGACCATGTTGATATAAATGGTTTCCTCATTGCCGGCGGTGACCAGCAGGCCATCGCCCAGGAACATGCGGCCGGAAACACCGATGAGCACGGCGGCAGTCAGCGAAATGAGTACCCAGATAGAGGCAATGCGGCGGGATTTTTTAATCGCGCCGGGCGAAGAAATGCCCATAAAGCGCACCAGAATATGCGGCTGGCCGAAATAGCCGAGACCCCAGGCGAGCAGGGAAGCGATGCCGAGCGCCGTGTAAGGGGTGTTGGTTTCGCCGTCAACAAACATGTTCAGGAAGTTGGGATTAAAGGCCTCCACCTGTGCCAAAAAGTCGGACGGGCCGCCGAGCGAGCCAATCGCAATCGAGGGTACGGCGATAACGCAGAAAAACATCAGCAGGCCCTGGAAAAAGTCGGTCCAGCACACGGCAAAGAAGCCGCCTGCGAAGGTATAGGAAATGACGACAACTGCGCCCACCAGCAGCGACACCATATACGGGATGCCGAACACGGAGGAGAACAGCTTGGCACAGGACACAAAGCCGGAAGCCGTATAAAACAGGAAAAATACCAGAATAAATACGGCCGCGATGACCGAAATCATGCCGCTTTCATCATGAAAACGGTTTTTGAAAAATTGCGGAAGCGTGATTGCATCGTTAGCAACCTTGGTATACTGGCGCAGGGGTTTGGCAACCAGCAGCCAGTTCAGATAAGTACCCACGGCAAGACCGATGGCGATCCAGCCGGCGGAAATGCCGGACAGATAAGCGGCGCCGGGCAGACCCATCAGCAGCCAGCCGGACATATCCGACGCCTGAGCGCTCATCGAGGTGACCCAGGAGCCGAGCTTGCGGCCGCCAAGGAAATAATCGGTCGTCGTTCGGCTTTTGCCCATGAAGTACATGCCGATACAGATCATGAAGATCAGGTATACGCCGAAAGCGGCAATCGTGATGATGCTGTCAAAGTTCATGTGTATTTACCCTCCCAAAATTCATGTTTATTATACATGGAAACTGCTTTTTTTGCAAGAACACGGGGAGAGAATTGCGCGGTCGGAGAAAAATATACGCTTTGCACAATTTTATGCACATTTCGCTTGCGGCAGTTATCAGAAACGTCTGCGCACAGACTGTGGGCATAACAAAAGAGGCTGCGCATACGCAGCCTCCTGTTCAAGCGGAGAGAATTATAATTGCATGGCCCGTGCCAGCTTGCTTTCCGGTTCCGGCACAAGCGAAAGATGCTCGGCAAGCTCGGCGGCAAGCGCGTGAAAGGCCTCTTCGCTGCCGGCGACATATTCCAGCTCGATTTCGCACAGCGGTGCGGTTTTGTCTCCATGCCGCAGTGTGCCCTGATCGAGCGCCAGCTCACACACCGTATTGCCCTGCTGCAGCAGGATGGCGCAGCGCCGGAAATTCACCGTGCAGATGATCTCCAGCGGGGCGGCGAGCGCCTGCGCACAGAGCGTCAGCGGCGCGCCCTTTTTGGGCAGGATGGAAAGTCCCTCGGCAACCGTCTGCGCCATGCATTCATATTCCTCATGTGCGCGCATACCGTCCGGTGTGTTTTCGTTGCGCAGCTTGAGGCAGCAGACGCTGCGGTCGTTTTCTTTTCGCATGCGCAGCGCGGCTTGCTGCCCGCGCAGCAAACCGTCCGCCGTGTCAAAATACTGCGACTGCATATGCAGCGTCCGGCTTTGCGTGCCGATGCGGGAGGAGGCCCATAAAAGCGCCTGCCCCAATAGCCCTTCATTCGCGCGCCACTTATATTCCTTCTCCATGGTTTTGTTCATCAGCGCACCTGTCCGTTTCCGTAAATAATATATTTGGTGGTGGTCAGCGCGGTCAGTCCCATCGGACCGCGCGCGTGCAGTTTTTGAGTGGAAATGCCGATTTCTGCACCAAAACCGAATTCAAAGCCGTCGGTAAAGCGGGTAGAGGCGTTGACATAGACCGCCGCCGCGTCCACTTCGTCGAGAAACCGCTGTGAAGCGGCGTAGTCACGTGTGACGATGCATTCGGAGTGGCCGGTGTTGAAGCGATTGATATGGTCGATGGCCTCGTCGAGCGAGTCCGCTACCTTGCAGGAAATTTCGTATCCGAGGTATTCGCGGCCGTAGTCCTCATCGGTCGCAGGCAGCACCGCATTTCCGAGGATCTCCATGGTGCGCGGGCAGCCGTGCAGCACAACGCCGTCGGGCGCAAGACCCTCTGCTGCCATCGGCAGGAATGCAGCGGCGACATCCTTGTGCACCAGCAGGCTTTCGGCGGCGTTGCACACGCTCGGCCGCTGGCACTTGGCGTTGACCAGAATGCGCTGCGCCATATCGAGGTCGGCGGAGGCGTCCACATACACATGGCAGTTGCCCGTGCCGGTTTCGATGACCGGAACGGTCGCGTTCTGCACGACCGCGCGAATCAGGCCCGCGCCGCCGCGCGGGATGAGGACGTCCAGATAGCCGTTCAGTTTCATCATCTGGTTTGCACTCTCGCGCGAGGTGTCCTCAACCAGATTGATTGCGTCTGCGGGTAGCCCCTCGGCTTCGAGCGCCGCGCGCATGAGCTTGGTCAGGCACATCGAGGAGTGAAACGCTTCTTTGCCGCCGCGCAGGATACAGGCCGAACCCGCCTTGAAGCACAGCGCCGCTGCATCGACCGTGACGTTGGGGCGCGCCTCGTAAATGATGCCGATGACGCCCATCGGCACGCGCTTCTGGCCGATCAGCAGGCCGTTGGGCCGCTTATGCATGCCCAGCACTTCGCCGACCGGGTCGGGCAGCGCGGCAACCTGACGGCAGCCTTCCGCGATGCCTGAGATGCGCTTTTCGTCCAGCATCAGACGGTCGATTAACCCGTCCGCCAGACCGGCGGCACGACCGTTTTCGATGTCAATGCGGTTGGCGGCGATGATTTCGTCCGCGTGCGCGGTAAGTGCGTCTGCAATGGCGAGCAGACCGCGGTTTTTATCGTTTGTGCCGAGTTTTGCCACCGCGTGCTTAACGCGGCGCGCATCCTCAGCGATTTCCATCAGTTGCCGCATGGTGTTTCACTCCGTTTATCTAAAATATCGGTATAGGGAATCGGTGAGCCTCAGCCCAGCCAAGCGTTGCAGTAAGCCTGCACGCCCAGAAACGCACCAATGGCTGCGCCGATGAGCGCCGCGATGACCTGCGCCTTGGAAAAAACGCGCAGATTTCCGCCGCAGAGTACGTCGGTCAGGCGGTGAATGTGAAATTTTGTCATACGCGTTCCTCCTCCCGTGCAAACAGCGTGCCAACCGGTCTGCCGTCCACAATGTCATACAGAATATCGTCCTTGTCGCCGTTGGCCACCAGCATGGGAATGCCGGCATCCATACACAACTCGGCGGCGGTAATTTTCGTGGCCATGCCGCCCGTGCCGTGTGCCGAGCCTGCGCCGCCCGCCATGCGGCGGATTTTTGCATCAATTTTGGCTACGTGCCCAATCAGTTTGGCCTGCGGGTTTTTGCGCGGGTCGGAATCATACAGCCCGTCGATGTCCGAGAAGATGACCAAAAGGTCTGCGTCGCACATGCGCGCAACCACAGCGGACAGGGTGTCGTTATCACCGAAGTTTTCGATGTGCTTAAGCTCTGCAGTGGCGACCGTGTCGTTTTCATTGACAATCGGCACAACGCCCGTGCGCATGAGCGCGGTGAAGGTGTTGTGGATGTTTTCGCGCTGGTCGTCGTCGATGATGTTTTCGCGCGTGAGCAGAATCTGCGCGACGTTGATGCCGTATTCGAGGAACATTTTGTCGTAAATATGCATCAGCTCGCACTGTCCGACCGCGGCGGCGGCCTGTTTCATTGCAAGCTCGCGGGGCCGCCCGCCGAGCCCCAGCTTGGCAGCGCCCACGCCCACCGCGCCCGAGGAGACGAGCACCATGTCGAACCCGCGGTTTTGCAGGTCGCTGATGGTGCGCACCAGCCGTTCGATGCGGCGGATATTGAGCTTTCCGTTTTCGTATGTCAGCGTCGAGGTACCCACCTTGACTACGATGCGGCGGACCTCGTTGATATGCAGCATAAATCTCACCTGATGTCTGTCCGGCATCTCATCCGGACGGAATAATTCATTTTTATTTTAGCACAGCGCAGCGTATCACACAAGGCAAACAAAAATCTTTTACAAATTTATACGCCGGCATCGTTGTGTACAAAAAACGGGAAGCAGAGTGCGCATCTTTGCACAGAATTTTTGTTCCAAAAGGGAATGGGTTGTGGTATACTATATTTTATCAAATTATGCCTTTTGAGCGACTATTTTGCGAAAGGAAGGATTTGCATGGCAAACCGTGTAACCATACAGATTGCCGGACAGCAGTACACCATGCTGGCGGATGAATCTGTGGAATATATGAATGAGGTGGCGGAGCTGGCGCAGCAGACCATCGCGCAGTGCGGCGGTTCGGCGTCGTTTGCGTCCACACGGGCGCTGGCGCTGGCGACAGTCAACCTTGCTGACGAGTATATCAAGGCTAAGACGGCTGCCGAGGCTGCCGAGGCCAAGTGCCGCGCGCTCGAGGCGGAGAACACGGCTCTGCGTCAACAGGTCAATCGTAACAGCACAGGTCATCCGGGGAATCGACATAAATGAGTAATGTAGAATTGCTTGCGCCCGCCGGCTCGCCGGAGGGGGTGCGCGCGGCCGTGCAGTCGGGTGCGGGCGCGGTGTATATGGGCTTCGGCACGTTCAATGCGCGCCGTAATGCACAGGGCTTTTCGGCCGACGAGATGGCGGACGCTATTGCTTACTGCCGTGCGCGGGGTGTTAAGACCAATATCACGCTGAATATTCTTGCGGGCGATCGCGAACTGGATACCGCGCTGCATGACGCAAAATTTTTGTACGAGGCGGGTGCGGATGCGCTGATTGTGCAGGATTTGGGACTGGCGCGGCTGATTCATGCGCACGCGCCGGATTTTGCGTTGCACGCCTCCACTCAGATGACCATTCACACGCTTGACGGCGCAAAGCAGGCGCGTGACCTTGGCTTTTCGCGCGTGGTACTCAGTCGTGAGTGTACGTGGGACGAAGTGCGCCTGATTACCGAGCAGGCCGGCGTTGAGACCGAGGTGTTTGTGCACGGCGCGCTATGCATGTGCTATTCGGGACAGTGCTACCTGTCTGCGGTCATCGGGCAGCGCTCGGGCAACCGTGGCTTGTGCGCGCAGCCCTGCCGCCTGCCGTATAACGGGGGCTATCCGCTCTCGCTCAAGGATTTGGCGCTGGCGGGCCATGTGGCGGAGCTTGCCGACCTCGGTGTGTCCTCGCTCAAGATTGAAGGCCGTATGAAGCGGCCGGAATACACCGCAATCGTTACGAAGATTTACGCTGATTTGCTGCGCGAGCATCGGAACCCGACACCGGAGGAGCGCGACACGCTGCGGCGCGTCTTTTCGCGCGACGGATTTACCGACGGCTACTACACCGGAAAAAAGGGCGATGCGATGTTCGGCACCAAGACCGACGTGCCGCTGCATGAGGTGCAGTCGCTGTACGATGAGGCAGCGCACCGCTTTGCCGAGGGCAAGGAAGCGCCGCTTGTGCCGGTTTCGCTGTGCTTTACCGCGCGCGAGGACACAGGCGCGGTGCTCAGCGCGGACGGCGTTTCGTCCGCGGCGGCCGTCGAGCGGGCGCGTACCCGCCCAACCACACCGGAAATGGTGGAAAAATCCCTGCGCAAGACGGGCGGTACACCGTTTTATATCAAAAACTTACGCATTGAGATGGAGGACGGCTTGGCGCTGCCTGCGTCTACCGTCAATGCCATGCGGCGCGATGCGCTCGCACTGCTGCTGGCCAAACGCGCGGCTCCGCCGTCGCGGGACTGGTTGGAAGGCCCGTTGCTCGCGCGTGACGACGACAGTCGCCCGCGCACCGGTTTTTGCGGGTATACCGCGTCTGTGCGCACCAAGGCGCAGGCGGATGCGTTGCGCGACCTGGGACTGGAAACCATCTATGTGCCGCTGGATGTTGCGGCGCAGACCGGCCTGCCTGCCGTACTGCCGCGTATCTTTTCGGACGCGGAACAGCCCGAGATTGAAATGCTGCTGGGCGAGGCGATGAGCCGTGGCACGAAAACCGTGCTGGCGGGCAACCTCGGTCATATCGCGCTGGCGCGGCGGCTTGGCTTTGCCGTGCACGGCGACTTCGGCCTGAATGCGTTCAACAGCAAAACACTGCATGCGCTGGCTGAAATGGGCGTGCAGCGGCAGACGCTGTCGTTTGAGGCGCGTCTGGCGCAGATTCGCGACATGCGCGGGCCGCTGGAAACCGAAATGATTGTTTACGGTCATCTGCCGCTGATGATTTTTGAAAACTGTGCGATTCGCCGTCAGCACGGTGGTAAGTGCAGCTGCGAGAACGGCGTCACCTATCTGACCGACCGCCGGGGCGAGCGATTTGCGCTGCTGCCCGAATATGGCTGCCGCAATACGCTGCTGGGTAACCGGGCGCTTTGCCTGCGTGAGGATGTGCGGCCGCTCGGTGTACAGACTGCGCGGCTGCTGTTTACCATTGAAACGCCGGAGGAATGCACGCGCATTGCCTGCGCGTTTCTGGAAGGCAACCCCATGGAGGGAGAATTCACCAACGGACTATACAAAAGAGGAGTCGAATAATGCAAATCGTTCTGGCGTCCGCATCGCCGCGCAGGCGGGAGCTGCTGACGCTGATTACCGAGAATTTTACCGTCTGCCCCGCGGATGCAGATGAAACGCTGCGTCCCGGAGCGCCGCTGGAGGAGGAGGTCGTGCGTCTGTCGCGGCTCAAAGCACAGGCGGCGCAGCAGCTGTATCCGGATGCGGTGTGCATCGGGTCGGACACGATGGTCACGATAGACGGCCTGCCGCTGGGTAAGCCGGCGGATGAGGCACAGGCGGCGGATATGCTGCGCCGCTTGCGTGGGCGCACCCATGAGGTGCTGACCGGACTGGCCGTGCTGCCGCCTGCGGGCGAGGCGCGCACGCTGTGCACCCGCACGCGGGTGACCTTCCGCGCGTTTGATGAGGACGAGCTTGCCGCCTATCTTGCCACGGGTGAGCCGCTGGATAAGGCGGGCGCTTACGGCATACAGGGGCACGGCGCCTTGCTTATCGACGGCATTGAGGGCGACTATTACAGCGTTATGGGCCTGCCGGTGGCGGGACTGCATGTGATTCTGCGGCAAATGACGCGGGAAATGTGCTGAAACCGGCGCGTTTGGAAATATTGAAAGGAGTTTAGAGCTTTTGCGAAGACGTAACAGAGTGGGGTCGCGTTTTGTGGTCGGCGTGGTGATTGTGATTGTGTTGTGCATCCTGTCCGCGCTGTACAGCGGCGTGACCGGCAAACCGTCTCCGGTGACCCGTTTGGTCAGCTTTGTGACCACGCCTGTGCAGCGGCTGGCTTCCGGCGTGACCGGTGCGCTGGGGAAGGGCTTTGGATATTTCACCGAATTTGATGACCTGAAAGCGGAAAATGAGGAGCTGAAGAAGCAGATTCGCGATATGGAGCAGACCGTGCGCGATGCGGAGTTGGCGATTGAGGAAAATAATCAGCTGCGTGCAGCGGCGGGTCAGCCCGAACGCACGCGCGAGTTGACGACTATCAACGCCGAGGTCATTGCCCGCAATCCGGGCGACTGGGCGATGACGCTCAGCCTGGACAAGGGTTCGTCTCACGGCGTGGAAGAGGGCGATCTGGTTACCACGGTGGACGGCATGGTGGGCTACGTCAGCGAGGTGTATTCCAACACCTGTGAGGTTACGACTGTAATCGACGTCGAGATGCAGTGCGGCGCACTGATCACCCGCACCCGCGAAACCGCTATTGCCGAGGGCAATTACGACCTGATGGCGGAGGGGAATCTGCGGCTGAGCTATCTGACGGAGGATTCCAGCGTCGTCATCGGCGATACGGTAGAGACCTCCGGCCGCGGCGGGCTGTTCCCCAAGGGTGTGATGATTGGCACGGTGGAAAGCGTGCTGCCCGAGGAAAACGGCATTTCCTATTACGCGGTTATCAAGCCGTTTGTAAATGTGGATACGGTATCGAGCGTTTCCATTGTCACCGATTTTACGGATACTACGGAGTGAGTACATGCAGAGAGAACAATTATCCATCCCGAAGGTCGTGCTGTACATTCTGTTTGCACTGCTGATTTATGTGCTGCAGACCAGTTTGTTCGGCACGTGGTCGATTCGCGGCTATCACCTGGACCTGCTGCCTGCACTCGTGGCCGCGGCCGCGCTGCTGGATGGTCCGGTGGAAGGCGTGATTATCGGTATCACGGTAGGCCTTTTTTACGATTTGGGCTTTATCGGCATTGACGGACTGTATCCGCTGTTTTTCCTGATATTCGGCTTTATTGCGGGTGAGATGAGCCGTCTGACGCTCAGCGGAAGCTATGTGTCGATGGTGCTCATGACGGCATTTGAAATGATTGTGCTGGGACTGCTGCGGTATTTTGCCTATCTTCTGCCGCAGGCCGGTGCATCCTTTGGTCTGGTTCTGCGTCAAATTATCGGCGGGACACTGCTGGCCTGCCTGTTTTGCTTTATCGTATACTGGCCGATGCAGAAAATCAGCCGTAAATTCGCCAACCGATGAGAAGCGAAAAGAGGAACCCCTATGGTAAATAAAACACAACTGCTGCGCCGTCTGCTGGTATTGGGCTGTCTGCTGCTGCTTTGCGTGGGACTCGCGGGCGGTCAGCTGCTTCAGCTGCAGCTGATTAACGGAGAAAGCTATGTGCGTCGGTCAGCGAGCTTTTTGACGACAACGTCCACCGTATCGGCTGCGCGCGGCGAGATTCTGGACCGCTACGGCAGGGCAATGGTGACCAATCAGACCGGTTTTTCTCTGGTGCTGATCTATTCCTCCTTTTGGGAGGACAAGGAAGACCGCTTTGAGGTGCTGCTGGACTTGGCCAATCGGGTTAAGGCGGACGGTACTGCGGCCGCAGCCGCGAACACAGATGGCGGCGATGAGACCGGGGACGGCACCGAAACCGATACGGATACGACGGAAGAAACAAGCGCTGCGGTGCTCAATGATGTAATGCCTATTACAGATACCGCACCGTATGAATATGTTGGCGCGGAGGGAGACTCTGAGCGCAAAGCGTTGTCCGATTATATTAAGCAAAGTGCGGATACGCTTGGCCTGAAGGCCGTGCAGGATGCCAAAGCGGCTGCAAATACGGCGAATGAGGAAAATCCGCAGTATGATGCGGACGGCAACAAAATTGATCAGGTGTCGCAGATTGATGCGACCACACTGGTATCAGCCTCCGAGTTTATCAGCGCCATGCGTACCTATATGGAGAATAATCTGGGAATGCAGACCGGGCTGTCCGACGCGGATGCGCGCACGCTGGTCGGCCTGTATTACAGCATGCGGCGTGTTGGATTTAATAACAATGCCACGTTTACGCTGGCAGACAATGTCTCCATGGATTTGATTGCCTATATCAAGGAGCACCATCAGCAGTATACTGGTGTTGACGTGCAGAGCGAAGCCATCCGCAAGTATGACACGACGTATGCTGCGCATTTGTTGGGAACGGTTGGCCCGATGTTCACAGAGGAATGGACGGGTACGAAAAACGGCGGCCCGTATCAGAATAAGGCGGGCTATACCATGAATGACACCATCGGCAAAAGCGGATTGGAGTCTGCGCTGGAGTCCTATCTGCACGGAACAGCAGGCTCACGCACGGTGGAAACCGATCTGGGCGGCGACAGCATCACCGACCATGCTAATTCGTATGCGCCGCAGCCGGGCGACAATGTCATTACCACCATTGATCTGGAATTGCAGGAAGTGGCGGAACAGTCGCTGGCCAACTATCTTTCCAGCTATGGGCGCGGCGGCGCGGCGGTTGCGCTCGACCCGGATACGGGTGAGGTGTTGGTTATGGCGTCCTATCCAACCTATAATCTGGAGAATTACAATAAGGATTACGACCAGATTTCCAGTGACTCGAGAAGCCCGGAGCTGAACCGTGCCACACTTGGCTTGTATCCGCCCGGTTCGACCTTTAAGGTGCTGACGGCGATTGCGGCGCTTGAGGAGGGTATTATTGACGCCAACACCACATATGTTTGTGACGGCAAGTTCGAATATGGCGGTGTGACATTCCCCTGTAACAACCACGAACAACCCATGACGTTGGACGTAACACAGGCTATCAAATATTCCTGCAACGTGTTTTTCTACAATGTTGGTCAGCAGCTCACCGGCGCGCATCTGGAAAACTGGTGTGACAAATTCGGTTTGGGTAATGTGACCGGCGTGGAGATTGCGGAATATGCCGGTCAGGCGGCAGGTCCGACCGAGCGTGCTGCAAACCGTAAAAATGATCCTTTGTTGCGTGAGTGGCAGGGCGGCGACGATGTCAACGCTGCGATCGGTCAGTCTGATAATCTGTTCACCCCTTTGCAGCTGGCAAACTACATGGCGGCGGTGGTCAACGGTGGCACACTGTATCAGCCGACGCTGGTCAAGAGCATCAAAACCTATGATTATTCCGACGTGGTCGAGGAAGAGCAGCCGAAGGTCATCGATACCATCGAGTTTTCGGATGCAACACGCGATTTGGTGATGAAGGGCATGAGCGAGGTTACTGCCGAGGGCGGTACCGCAGCGACTACCTTTGCCGATTATCCGATTAAGGTCGGCGGTAAAACCGGTTCTGCAGAAATGACTGAAAGGAAAGACGGCGTTGAGACCAACTACACCAATGGCTTGTTTGTCGCTTTCGCACCGTTTGACGACCCGGAAATTGTCGTTTGCGTAGTTGGTGAAGGTGCAGGACACGGTTCTGCGGTCGCGCCGATTGTACGGGATATTCTCGACGCGTACTTCGCAGAGGAGGAGCCGGATACGGTGGAGTCTGTGCAGAGTGAAAACACCATGGTTCCCTGACGGAATGTTTCAGTGCAATAAAAACTTTGCACAAATGCTTGTAAATTGACGGTTGGTAGTTTATAATACAATATATAAGTTTTTCTATTTCGGAGGCGGTATGTTGAAGGTGATTCTGGTTGCGTCCGGTAAGGGCGGCACAGGGAAAACCTCCTTTACAGCGGGCGTGGGCGCTGCGTTGGCGCAGATTGGCCACCGCGTGCTCCTGATCGACGGCGACTGCGGCCTTCGAAATCTGGATATTGTGCTGGGTATGTCGGACAGGGTGGTTTATTCCTTTGCTGATGTGGCGGGCGGCGCTGTGCCGCTCGGCGACGCCATGGCGCGGCATCCGGAGTATCAGAGCCTGTACTTACTGACAGCGCCGGTGGCACTGCCCGCGCTCAGCGAGCGCGGCATGGAGCAGCTGGCTGTACAGGCGGAGGAAGCTGCGTTTGATTACCTGTTGGTGGACGGTCCTGCCGGGCTGCCTGCGGAGCTTTCTTTTCTGGCGCATATTGCGACGCAGGCGGTTGTTGTTACGTCAACCGACCGCGCCTGCATCCGCGGGGCGGAGCGGTGTGCGCGCAAGCTGGAAGAGGAATATTGTATCCAGCGCATTCGCATGGTGCTCAATCGGGTGCGTCCGCAGCTTATCTGCCGCGGCAAGTCGGGCAATATCGACGACGCGATGGATGAAGCGGGGCTGCCGCTTTTGGGCGTTGTGCCGGAGGATGAGGATTTGATTTCCTGCGGCAACAGCGGAAAGAGCATTTTATCGGTCAAGCATACGGGTGCAGCACGTGCCTTTCAAAACATAGCCCGTCGGTTGGACGGAGAACGGGTACCGCTCATTCGTATCTGAACAGCGTAATATATGGTAAAGCATCTTCTCTGCAAAACATCAGCAACCAAACAGCGTTGCCTGACGCAATAAGAGAGTGGAAACAGCATATATGTGGTACGTGGAAAGGGGATGTTTCGGAAATGAACATAGCACTTATCGCACACGACCGGAAAAAGGAGCTGATGGTTCAGTTCTGTATGGCGTATTGTGGTATTCTGGCAAAGCATGATATTTGTGCAACCGGCACAACGGGAAAATTCGTGGAAGAGGCAACCGGCCTGAAGATTGATAAGTGTCTGGCAGGCATGCAAGGCGGTGAGGAGCAGATAGCGTCCCGTGTTGCGTATAACGAAATCGACCTTGTCCTGTTTTTCCGTGATCCTATGTCCAATTCGCAGTATGAGCCGGATGTGCACGCCATTGCCCGTCTGTGCGATATGCATAATATTCCGATTGCAACCAATTCCGCAACGGCCGAAATGCTCATCCTTGGTCTCGACCGCGGTGATCTGGATTGGCGTAATATCGTCAACCCCAAGAATAAAAAATAAACGACAGAAAGCAATGCACCGGATGGGCAGATGGGCCTATTCGGTGCAATCGTCTGTCTTGAGGAGAATCAAAAAGTATGGAAAAAGTGAAACCCAGAACTCTGTCCGGCTTTATGGAACTGCTGCCTGCTCCGCAGGTGCAGATGGAGCGAATCATGCAGGTGCTGCGCGAGACCTATGCCTTGTACGGCTTTTATCCGCTGGACACGCCGCTGATTGAATCCTCCGAGGTGTTGCTTGCCAAAGGCGGCGGAGAGACCGAGAAGCAGATTTACCGCTTCACAAAGGGCGACAGCGACCTGTCGCTGCGCTTTGACCTCACAGTGCCGCTGGCAAAATATGTGGCGCAGCATTACGGTGAGTTGACCTTTCCGTTCCGCCGATTCCAGATTGGCAAGGTGTACCGCGGCGAGCGCGCACAGCGCGGCCGTTTCCGTGAGTTTTATCAGGCGGATATCGACGTTATCGGTGACGGCAAACTGGATATCATCAACGAAGCCGAAGTGCCCAGCATCATCTATAAAACTTTCACTTCTCTCGGCTTGGAACGTTTCAAGATTCGCATCAATAACCGCAAGGTGCTTAACGGCTTTTTTGCCATCCTCGGCCTGACTGAAAAGGCGGGCGACGTGATGCGCACGATTGACAAGCTGGAAAAGATCGGTGCGGAAAAGGTAAAAGCCATTCTGGTGGACGATTTTGGTGTGACCGCGGACACGGCAGATGAGCTGCTGGCGTTTATTGCAACACCGGGCGGTACGCAGGGTATTCTTGCAGCGCTCGAGGGCTACAAGGGCAAAAACGAGGTGTTCGATCAGGGTGCGGATGAGCTGAAAACGGTTGCGCAGTACATGACTGCTTTTGGTGTGCCGGACGATCACTTTGAAATCGATCTGACGATCGCGCGCGGTCTGGATTATTACACCGGCACGGTATACGAGACGGCGATGCTGGATCATCCGGAGATCGGTTCCATCTGTTCAGGTGGCCGCTATGACAACCTTGCAGAGTATTATACCGATAAGCAACTGCCGGGTGTCGGCATTTCGATCGGTCTGACTCGTTTGTTCTATGTGCTGGGAGAGCAGGGCTATCTGAACGACAAACAGAATTGCGCGCCTGCTGATGTGCTTATCCTGCCGATGACGGACGATATGGGTGCGGCCATTGCACTTGCGACTCGCCTGCGTAAGGCAGGTATCCGCACGCAGCTGTACAGCGAGCAGAAGAAATTCAAACATAAGATTGGCTATGCGGACAAGCTGGGTATCCCGTATGTCATCTTCCTCGGTGAGGATGAAATTCAGGAAAACGTCGTTGCGGTCAAGGACATGGACTCTGGTGAGCAGGTCAAGGTATCGCTTGACGACGCTATCACCCGCATCCGGGACGGTCTTGTCGCCAAAAATCAGGGCAAGGTTATCTGCGACAAGTGAAAAGTATTTGAAAAATCATAGATGAGGACTGATAAACATGAATAACACATCTATCGCGGGCATGAAGCGCACGCATATGTGCGGCGACCTGCGCCTTGCTGATGCGGGCCAGACGGTCACGGTCAACGGCTGGGTTGACCGTGTACGTGATAACGGCGGTGTACTGTTCCTGCTCGTGCGCGACCGCGCAGGCATCGTGCAGTGCACGTTCGATAAGTCGGTCAACGCCGAGCTGTTCAACATTGCCTTTACCTGCCGCACGGAGTTTGTCGTTGCGGTGCGCGGCAAGCTGGTTGCGCGCGACGAGGCCGCCATCAACAAAAAGATGCCGACCGGTGAGGTCGAAATCATTGCCGAGGACATCCGCATCTTGTCCAAGGCGGAGACCACGCCGTTTGAGATTGACGATTCCAAGGAGGTCGGCGATCAGGTGCGCCTGAAGTACCGCTACCTCGATCTGCGTCGTCCTTCCATGCAGAAGAATCTGATGCTGCGCCATCGTGTGACCCAGGTGGCTCGCAATTATTTTGACGAGCAGGGTTTCATCGAGATTGAAACGCCGATGCTGACCAAGTCTACGCCCGAGGGCGCGCGAGATTACCTTGTGCCGTCCCGCGTGCATCCGGGTAAGTTTTATGCGCTGCCGCAGTCGCCGCAGCAGTATAAGCAGCTCCTGATGCTGTCGGGTATGGACCGTTATATCCAGATCACCCGCTGTTTCCGCGACGAGGATCTGCGTGCCGACCGTCAGCCTGAGTTTACCCAAATCGACCTTGAGATGAGCTTTGTCGAGCAGGATGATGTCATCGCGGTCAATGAGGGTTTCCTCAAACGCGTGTTCAAGGAAGTGCTGGATATCGATATCCAGTTGCCGCTGCCGCGTTTGACCTGGCGCGAGGCAATGGACCGCTTCGGTTCGGATAAGCCGGATACCCGCTTTGGCTTTGAGATCAAGGATATTTCGGATATTGCGGCAAACTGCGGCTTCGGCGTGTTTAAGGGTGCGGTTGAGGCCGGCGGTACGGTACGGCTGATTAACATCAACGGTTATGCCGACAAGTTCCCGCGTAAGGAAATTGATAAGCTGACAGATTTCGTTAAGACCTATCGTGCAAAGGGCCTTGCGTGGATGAAGGTTGCCGCCGATGGTTCGATGACCTCGTCCTTTGCCAAGTTCCTAACCGAGGAAGAAATCGCAGCCATCAAGGAGCGCGCGGACATGCATGAAAATGACGTGCTGTTTGTGGTTGCAGACGCCTCCGAGGAAACGGCACTCGTTTCGCTGGGTGCGCTGCGCTGTGAGCTGGCAAAACGTCTGGGTCTTGCCAAGAAGGACGACTTCAAGCTCCTGTGGGTCACTGAGTTCCCGCAGTTTGAGTACAGCGAGGAAGAGAACCGTTTGGTTGCCAAGCATCATCCCTTCACCGCGCCGATGGACGAGGACATTCCGCTGCTGGATACCGAGCCGGCCAAGGTGCGCGCCAAGGCGTATGATATTATTCTCAACGGCTGCGAGCTGGGCGGCGGTTCGATTCGTATCCATGATTCGGAGCTGCAGACCAAGATGTTCGAGGCACTCGGCTTTACAGAGGAGCGTGCCAAGGAGCAGTTCGGACACCTGATTACGGCGTTCTCCTACGGTGCGCCCCCGCATGGCGGCCTTGCTTATGGTCTGGACCGTCTGTGCATGCTGCTGGCGGGGCTGGACTCCATTCGCGACGTGATTGCTTTCCCCAAGGTGCAGAATGCGTCCGATTTGATGATGAGCTGTCCGGATACCGTGGATGCCAAGCAGTTGGATGATTTGTCCATTGCCGTCACCCGTGTGGAAAGCGAACCGGAAGCATAACAGCAGACTGAACAAAGCCGCTGCGGCAGGCCCGTAGCGGCTTTTTCTACTTTTCAGAAGGAGAAAAGCAAACGTGTGCCCCAAATGTAAAAAACAAGCAAAAGGCAGGATAATTTTAAGTTATATCGTCAATGCAGTGCTAGCAGTGCTGCTCATTTATGCGGCGGTGTATCTGCTCCGCAAGGGTACGATTTTTTATCGTCCGGAAAGTCAGGAGCCGTTGGGGGTTTTAGCGGCACTGCCGCTGCTGCTGCGTCCGCGCAGACGGGCATCGTCATTTGAACTGGCCGTACATGACATTCTGGTGCTGCTGGCAGCCAGTTCGTTTGCGTTACTGCTGACCGAGTATGTGGTCAAAGGCGGTATTCTGGTGGGGAATACGGCGATTTGGCAGGGGTATCTTGCTCACGCAGCCGTATTTGGGATTGTCTATGTGTTTGTCGGCAATATTCGCTGGACAACCAATATCGGCATGGGCCTGACGTTGTTGTATGCGCTCATTGACCATTATGTGACCGTGTTCCGCGGCACACCGGTGTTGCTGAGTGATATTTTTGCCATTGGCACGGCAAAAAATGTCGCAGCGAATTATTCGGTACCGATGGAGCTTTCTGTTTTGCAGACGGTCGGGATTGCTGTGCTGTTTTGTGTTGCTGTCTGGCGGATGCGCCGTGTGGCGACACCAAGGCGTTGGCAGTTTATCACGGTATCATTGCTGCTTTGCTGCTGGCTATATGGCTTACAACTTGCAGGCGATAGTTTTGGTTTTTGGCAGGGCAATCTGGAATACAGTGAATGGTATTATTTTTGCCGGACAGCGGGCAATGCCATTGTAGAGCAGCCGGCAGGGTATTCGGCCGGGGCATTGGAGCAGATTACCGAGGAATATGACGGAGCACAGGGAGAAATTCGCCCGAATATCATCATGATTATGAACGAATCCTTTGCGGATTTGCATGATGTAGGGGAGTTTGAGACAAACGAAGATTATCTGCCGTTTTTACATTCGCTGAAAGGGAAGGAGAATACGATTACCGGGGATTTGCTGGTGTCTGTCTTTGGCGGTGGAACGGCGACGACTGAGTTTGAAGTGCTGACGGGGGACACAATGGCGTTCTTGCCGTACGGTTGCTCGCCGTATCAGATGTATGTCAAGCAGGCGACGCCGGGGCTGGTATCCGGTTTATCTGAGCAGGGCTATCAGACCGTATCGCTGCATCCGTATCGCGCAACTTCGTGGAACCGCCAGCAGGTGTATGAACGGTTTGGCTTTGATACACAGTTGTATGAGGATGCTTTTGGGACAGATGCCGAACGGGTACGCAGCTTTATCAGCGACAGCGAGAATTATCGCAAAATCTTTGAGGTATTCGAAAACAAGCAGTCGGATGCGCCGCTGTTCCTGTTCAATGTAACCATGCAGAATCATGGCGGCTATGTGCCGGATGAGAACGATAACTTTGAGCAGACCATCCATTTGACGGGAGAATATGCGGGGAAATATCCTGAGGTAGACGAATACTTGTCGCTGGTAAAGCGCAGCGATGCAGCGATTGAAGAACTGATTGCGTACTTTTCTGCGGTAGATGAGCCAACGGCTATCATCTTTTTTGGTGATCATCAGCCGAATTTGTCGAGTGCGTTTTATGAAGAGCTGATGGAAACTCCGGATGAGGAGCAAAGCTCCGAACAAAAGCAGAAGAAAAAGCTTGCTTCATTTTTCATCTGGGCCAATTATGATATTGAAGAACAGCAGGATGTGCAAATCAGCACCAATTACTTGACCGCTTTTGCGCTGGATTCGTTGGGCTGTGCGACATCAGGATATGACGCACTTCGCTTGGCAGTGCGGGAGCAGATACCGCGCATCAATAACACAGGCTATTACTTACCGGACGGGAGCTGGTTTGCGATGGAAAATGTCGAGTCAGATACGCTGCTGGCTGAATACCAGATGGTGCAGTATGCGCATCTGTTCGATGTAAAAAAGCGAGACGATGCATGGTATGAGCCGTGAGGTGAGAAGCGCTCCGCGTCATTGGCGCGAAGCGCTTTTTGCACTTTTTTGTGAAAAATGAACAATATGTTTTGGGTACTGAAATGGTGAAGAAATGGTCAATTTCTTGTGATAATAAAAATTAATTAGTGCGAATTTTACAAAAAAGAGAATTGGATTATGTGCAACTAACCAAAGTGCTAAAAATGGCTTAAAAATGTTTTGCCAATATAGGAACATGGTGCTAAAATGAATGACGGGAAATGAGGCGCGGCTATCGTGCACGTCAGGATCTTCAGTGAAAACTGGTGATCTGTTTTTTTGGGCGCTTGCGTGCGCGCGCCCGCAAAACGGCTGCTTCGCATTACTGGGGAGTGTGTGAAGCGGAATGCCTCTGAACCGGGAAAGAAAGAAAAACAAGAAGGGGAGAAAAACATGCAGTTTTTTAATTCCTTGGCGTTCACCGCGATTTCCTTTGTGGCATTCACGGCGCTCGTCGCAGTTATCTCGTGGTGGAAAACCCGCGGCGATAATCTGGATACGCAGGACGGCTATTATCTGGCTGGCCGTGGCTTAACCGGTCCGGTTATTGCGGGTTCTCTGCTGATGACCAACCTGTCTGCCGAGCAGCTGGTCGGCAACAACGGTCAGGCGGTTCGCGTCGGTATGAGTACGATGGGCTGGGAAGTTACTTCCGCAATCGCGCTGGTTATTTTAGCCTTCGTGCTGATGCCGAGGTACCTCAAGACCGGCTTGACGACTATTCCGCAGTTTTTTGAGCAGCGCTATGATGCCGGCACACGTCGTTTGGTTTCGATTATCGTGCTGCTGAGCTATGTTGTCATCATGCTGCCGAACATCCTGTATGCCGGCGCACAGGTGTTTGTGAATATCTTTGGTTTGGATAAAATGTTCGGCATTTCGTATTTTGCAGCTATCGCCATCGTGTGTGTGGCTACTGCGATTGTCGGTTCGATTTACGCCATCTTTGGCGGTTTGAAGGCAATTGCATTGTCTGACTCCATCAACGGCTTGGGCCTGATTGTCGGCGGCCTGCTGGTGCCGGTGTTCGGCTTTATGTTCCTGTCCGGACAGTTGGGCGGCGACGGCAGTTTCATGGATGGCTTTGACAAGTTCCTGCATACCGACCCGGCGTATCTGAACGCGATTAACGAGGTAAATTCTCCCGAGCCGTGGCTCCCGTGGCCGCTGCTGCTGACCGGTCTGCTGGTTAATAACATGTACTACTGGGCGACCAACCAGTCCATCATTCAGCGTGCCTTCGGCGCAAAGAACCTCAAGGAAGCGCAGAAGGGTGCGGTATTCGCGGGCTTCCTCAAAATCATGACTCCGCTGATTATCGTTGTGCCGGGCGTTATCTGTGCGCTGGCATATCCCGGTCAGGACTGGGGCAGCGGTGACTCGGCTTATCCGATGCTGGTTGCACAGGTAATGCCTAAGCCGGTCCTTGGTTTCTTTGCGGCTGTTATGTTCGGTGCGATTCTCTCGTCCTTTAACTCGGTACTTAACTCTGCATCCACCATTTATGCGCTGGATATTCATCGTCCGATTTTCAATCCGACTGCATCCGATGCACATATGGTAAAGGTCGGCCAGAATTTTGGCACAATTGTTGCAATCGTATCCACTATCATGAGCCCGTTTATGCTGTACATGGGCGGTATCACGAGCTTTGTAAACTCGGCGTTTGCTGCGTTTAATACCCCGATTTTTGTCTGCCTGCTGTGCGGCTTCTTCTGGAAGAAGGTACCCTCCATCGCAGCGAAAATCGTTATTCCGGTTCATGTTGTGCTGTATTTCACCTTGCAGTTTGGCCTGCGCAATGTTATCCCGTGGCTGAAGGATGTTCACTATCTGTACTTCACTGCGATTTTGTTCGTGTTCGATATGCTGCTGATGTGGGTTATCGTCAAGAAGAATCCGCGTCCGGAAGACTTTATCCTGCATGACGCTAAGGCGGTTGATATGACGCCGTGGAAGAATGGAAAGGTTTGGGCGACGGTTACGCTGCTCATCATGGTTATCGCATACGTCATCTTCTCTCCGCTCGGCTTCGGCAAGAGCGAGACCTCTACCTTTGAACGTTATCAGGCAAATCATGCATCGACCTCGGTTACCGAGACGGTGCAGGAATAAAAGGTACATAAATGCAGGGCTGTCCCGTTTGGGACGGCCCTTTTTCCTTGCGCTATATGGAGGGAAAGGCTTTGCATGAGCGTTGGAATATGGTAAAATGATAACGATATAAAGGAGGCTTGTCAGCTATGAAGGAATTATACAAGGGCTTGGGGCATGTCGCAATCTATACTGCCGATATGGAAGAAAGCATTGCGTTTTATGAAAAGATTGGCGGCAGCGTTTATAAGCGAGACAGTGTGCAGGTGCCGGAGGGGGAGAAGAAACTCACATTGGTGGAATTCGGTGGGTTTCTGCTCGAACTCATTGAGCCGCCGGAAGGCGAGCTGGTGCCCGCGGGAGAGGGCAGCATTCCGCATTTTGCAGTCTATGTGGATGATTTGGATAAAGCAGCCGCTGCCATTAAGGCTGCAGGGATAATCTCGTTCATGACACCGGAGAAAAAGGTGATGCCGGAGACCTTCGGCGGTCTGCAGAACTGGTTCTTTACCGGCCCGTCCGGCGAACAGATTGAGTTGCTGCAAATGCTTTGAGTTAGCAGCTGATTTTATCTATAAAACATACCATAATGGAAGAGCGCCTTCGGGAAATTTCCCGAAGGCGCTCTTTATTGAGAGTAAGAGAGAGATCAATAGTGACGAGCTTCGTACAAATGCTCTTCAATTGCCTTGCGCGCAGCCTGAACTTCCGGCTTGGTGGAAACTTCTGCTACGCCGACGCGCCACCAGTTCTCATAACCGGCAGACATCGTCTTAGGCAGAACCCTCATATCAATAACAGTGGAAACGGTCTGCTTCTTGGCGTCTTCAATGGCAGCCTTGAGTTCATCCATCGTTTTGACGGTGTAGGTCTTGCAGCCGTATGCTGCACCGATGGCCGCATAGTCAATCTGGATGACCTTGCCCTTATGGATGCCGTTGGTTACGCCCTCTTCCAGCATGTTCTTCTCAGTGCAGATGCAGGCGTTGCCCTGACCAACCTCGAGGTTGTTGATGCAGCCAAAGGAAGCGTTATCAAACAGCATGACGTTGATCTTCTTGCCAATCTGGACGGAGGTAATCAGTTCGGAGTGCAGCATGTCGAACGAGCCGTCGCCGCACATTGCGTAGACTTCCTTGTCCGGGCAAGCGAGCTTTGCACCCAGTGCAGAAGCGATTTCGTAACCCATGCAGGAATAGCCGTATTCCATGTGATAGGTGTTAATCTTGGAGGCGCGCCACAGACCCTGCATGTCGCCCGGCAGGGAGCCGGCAGCCGCGCAGACGATGGCGTCGTCATCGATCAGATGGTTGATAGCACCGAGTACCGCAGTCTGGCACAGCTTGCAGCCGGTATCCTCGATGTACTTTTCAACACACTGACGGTTTGCATCGTTGATTTCCGGAACAAAGGAATCCTTGTCGGTGTAGACACAGTTGTCCAGACGCTCTACTTCGGTGAACCACTCCTTGCGCAGTGCGGCAACTTCTTCCGCATAAGCGGCATCGGTGTGGTAGCCGATCTTCTTAAGCTCTTCGCCGATGGCGGTCAGTGCCTCGTTGGCATCGGCCACAACCGGGGTAGCGTCCATCTTGTATGCCTGGAACTCGGACGGATTGATGTTAACAAACTTGGCGTCCGTACGGTACAGCCACTTGGAAGCGGTGGTGAAGTCGGTGTAGCGAGTGCCGACGCCGATGACAACATCCGCCTCATGAGCCAGCTTGTTGGCTGCAATGCCGCCGGTGGTGCCCAGACCGCCGAGGTTCAGCTCGTGGGTCCACTCTACAGCGCTCTTGCCCGCCTGAGTCTCGCCAAACGCAATACCGAAGTCTTCTGCGAACTTCTTGAACACCTTGTGCGCTTCTGCATAGCGAACGCCGCCGCCGCAGATAAGAAGCGGCTTCTTGGCGGTCTTAATGACCTCGACAGCCTTCTCCAGTGCGTACTTGGTGATCGGACGGCGGTCAATGCGCCATACGCGCTTCTTGAAGAAATCAACCGGATAGTCATAGGCTTCCGCCTGTACGTCCTGCGGCAGGGAGATTGCAACCGCACCGGTGTTGGCGGTATCGGTCAGCACGCGCATTGCGGAAATCATGTCGGTCATAACCTGCTCCGGACGGTTGATGCGGCCCCAATACTTGGTGACAGCCTGGAATGCATCGTGCGCGGAAATGGTCAGGTTCTGGGGCTGCTCCATCTGCTGGAGAACCGGGTCAGGCTGACGGGAAGCGTAAATATCGCCCGGCAGAATGAGAACCGGGATGTTGTTGGCGGTAGCGGTTGCAGCGGCGGTTACCATGTTGCATGCGCCGGGGCCGACAGAAGAGGTCGCAGCGAAGATCTGCTTGCGGCGCATCTGCTTGGCATAGCCGACAGCGGCCAGCGCCATGCCCTGCTCGTTCTTGCCCTGATAGACAACCATGTCCTTCAGTTCCTGCTCAACGCCGTTGGCAAAGCCGACAACGTTGCCGTGACCGGGCAGCATGAAAATGCCCTTGACAAACTTGTGCTCCTGCTCGTTGCCATCCATGTCAATGTAGCTGACATACTGGTTTTCGAGGAAGCGAACGAGCGCCTGAGAAGCGGTCAGGCGTACCGTTTCCATATGCTTCATAGGTTTATGTTCCTCCTAAAAAAGATTCTGTTTCTTCAATCGGGATTAGAAAAGGCTCAGTTGCCGGTCGGGCAGTGCCAGATGTGATCATTGGCGTCGTCCGCGAGCAGCCACAGATGCTCCTCGTCGTCGATACGGGTCTTATCCCACGGATTGCCCGGCAGATGACGGATGCCCCAAGCATAGCAGCAGGAGTAGCCCGGAGCGGTAACCTGAGAGTGCATCTTGTCGGTGATGATGGCAAGGCCGTTGTGATGGGTCTCGTAGATTTCGCCGTTGCCCCAGCCTGCGCCGAAGCCCATCGGCTTGTCATAGCGATAGAAGTAGCACTCCGGCTGCGGATGATGATGCGGCGGATAGCTCGACCACTTGCCCGGCAGGTTGACAACCTCGCCCAGCACCATGTTGGAGTAGGGGGCGTTGTCCAGATCGAAGCAGGTGCGCACATCACGCTTGATGCAGCCCATCAGCTCGCCCTGATTGCCGCGCGCCCAAGTGTCGGTGTCTTCCGGCTTATACATTTTGTTCGGGAAGGTCTTGTCGTTTAAGGTCTTCTGAATATAGATATTGCAGGGACCGTGTGCGGTAATCTTGACCTTGGTACCCTTGCAGACATGCAGGCAGGACGGGTTGTAGTCGAACGGATTGGGACGGTCAACATCGTAGGACTGGTCATCCCATTCGAGTGTGCACTTGCCGTCAAATACCAGAGCAGCCAGTTCCTTTTCCGGCTCCTCGAAAGAGTAGGTGTCGCCATCCTCCATTACGAGCAGGGCAACGTCCATCATGGCGTCCTTGCCGATGCCCTCGTCCAGACGGATATATTCGTTGTATCCGCGCTTGACTTGCTTATCAATGTACATAACTGTTTCCCTCCAAAAAAAGATTTTTTTGGTACAGCGTCCGGCATTTTGGCCGGGCGGTTGGCGGTCAGCCACGATAAGGCTGTCCAACCTTCATTATAACATGCGGCAGCAAATGCTTTCAACGCATTCGCTGCTGCGCGGGAACTCTTTGTCATTTAGCACAAAAACCGGCTCGGTTCTTCTGTCAAATGATACAACAAAAATACGATTTTTTAATTTCGTTCTCTTGCGTTTGTTCCCGTTTGTAACTATAATTATAGCAGATAGCGACAAAAATGCTTGCAATATCTTCATGAACAATAACACTATTTTAAGGAAAATGCGGAGGGATGAAATGGACGCGGCAAGGCGGGAAAAACGGGAACACGGCACACAGGCGTTTCCCTTTCAGATTTATCCTGCGCTGGATGGTAGCGAGGCGGATGACAGTGACTTTATTCCCTATCACTGGCATCCGGAATTGGAGATTATCACGGTGGATGCAGGACATGTGTCGCTGACCATTGCCGACCATGTTTACGAGGGAGAGCATGGGGACGTGTTTTTCGCTGCGGGAGAAGAACTGCATGAAATCCGCGCGGCGGGACGGGAAAACCAGTTTCGATCTTTTGTGTTTGCAGCGGATTTTTTGCAGTTTGCGCGTGCGGATCAGGCGGAAACGGAGCTGCTTGCACCGCTTGCAGAAGGTCGTCTGCGGTTTGCAACCAGCTTGCGTGCAGGAGAGGACGGACAGCGGGAGGTGCGAGCGCTGTTAGCGCAGATTGTGCGCGCCTGCTTGGCACGGGCGCCGGGATACCAGCTTGCGGTCAAGGCGGCGCTGCTCGGCATCGTGGCGGTATGTGCGCAGGTCGGGCTGTTGACCGGTAAGAGGGTGCGCCCGGGCGCGGATTATAAGGCGCGGCAGCTCAAGGAGATTGTGGGGTATCTGGGTGCGCATTTCACCGAGCCTTTGTCGCTGACCGCGGTAGCGGCGCATTTCGGCCTGTCACCACAGTATTTCAGCAGTTTCTTTCGGGAGAATTTCGGACGGACGTTCACGCAGCACATCAACTCCCTGCGCATCGAGCAGGCGGCCCGTCTGCTGCGCGAGAGCGACCTGCCGGTGATGGAGGTCGGTTTTAACGTCGGATTTGATAATTTCAGTTATTTTATCAAGCGGTTTCGTGCGGTTTATGGTGTTTCACCCTCAAATTACCGGAAAAACAGTCTGGCGTAATATCGGGAAAAGAAAACGGGCGGCTTCGGATGCAATCCGAAGCCGCCCGTTAATTTTGTTACAATGAGAAGCTATGTCACCGTAGTGTTGTAGTCATTCAAACCGGAGCTTGACGTTTTCCTGCCGGCACAGGTCAACATATTCCTTCGGCGGTTCACGGTCGGTGATAAAGGCGGTCAAATCCTTCAGATGACAGAAGGTGACAATGGCCTCTTTGCCGATTTTGGAGGAATCGACCATACCGTAAATCATATCCGCGCGGTGGACAACCGCACGCTTAATTTCCGCCTCCAGGAAGGTGGTGTTGGTCATGCCTGCGGTCAGAGACACGCCGGTGGCGCCCATGAAGGCCTTGTTGATGCGCATGGCGCTGAGTGATTCAATCGTGGACAGACCGACAAACGAGTCGGTTGTAGGGCTGTAGATACCGCCAAGCGAAATAATGTTGAGATTATCGTATTTGGATGCCTCGCTGAGCGCGCCGAGCGAATGCGTGATGATGGTGATACGCTTTTTGGCGACCAGAAAACGCAGCAGGCACAATGTTGTCGTGCCGGAATCAATAAAGATGGTATCGCCGTCGGCAACCTCCTCTGCGGCCAGACGGCCGATGAGAGATTTGTCAATCGGATTGAGTCCGGAACGGATAGGTGTCGGCACAGCGCCGGAGGGGACGGTGGCGGTAACGCCGCCGTATACCTTAGTGATATGTCCGCGCACCTCAAGCTCGTTCAAATCGCGGCGGATGGTGTTCTTGGAAACACCGAAAACCTCGCATAATTCATCAATGCTGACAGTTTCGCGTGAGATAACATATTGTTCAATTGAATTGAGACGGCTGACTTTCATCTTCCCTTTTCCCCATTCTTACCCGAAAATTAACCAGAATAACTTTTTATAGTTTATCAAAAAATGCATAAAATGTCTACTGGTTCAAAAAATGGCGAAAATGGGTGAATGTGTTCAATAATTACAAACTATTACGTGCGGGAGCGTGAACGCAGCAATGTTTTTGGGATTAAAAAGGGAAAATTGAATTTAAAAATATTTCTTCGTGGAAATAAGGTGGTTGTTTTTTGGTCATATCTGTCAAGTGGCTGGACAGGCAGCAAAAATTGAGGAACGCAGCAGGAATGCTGCAATAAGATGCCCAAGAAAATACAGAAATACAACCAATACATAACAAACAAATTTCAAAAAAAAGCCAGCGATTTTTTATAAAATATTCCGAAGAGTACAAAACAAGGGGTGGAATTTTTGTGAACAAATGTGTGAATTCTGGTTGAAATTTGGGTAGCTTGGTGATACACTGTAATCGATATACAGCGGCCAGCCGCCGCTGTTGCCGGAACCTGTTCCGTGGAGAGAAAATATTTTGAATTAGGCAGGTGTATGCAATGCAGAAAGCAGAAAAGATGCAGGAGCTTCGCGTATTTGCGCAGGAAATCCGTTTGGAAACCCTGAAAACCATCGGCTCGCTCGGCTTTGGTCATGTGGGCGGTTCGATGTCCATCATTGACGCGCTGGCCGTTCTGTATGGTGAAGTAATGAAGATTGATCCGAAGAATCCCCGCTGGGAGGATCGTGACTGGTGCGTGCTGTCCAAGGGACATGCTGGCCCGGCAATGTACGCCACCCTCGGCTTGAAGGGCTTCTATCCGATTGAGGATGCCTATACGCTCAACCAGCCGCACACCAACTTCCCGTCCCATACCGACCGCACCAAGACCCCCGGTGTTGACCTGACCACCGGTTCGCTCGGTCAGGGCATGTCCACCGCTACGGGCGCGGCGCTCGGCAACAAAATCGACGGCCGCGACAATCATGTATTCGTGTTTGTCGGCGACGGCGAGGCGGACGAGGGCCAGATTTGGGAAGGCGCTCAGTTTGCGGTACATTATCAGCTGGATAATCTGGTTTGCTTTGTCGACGACAACAAGTATCAGCTCGACGGTGCATGCGAGAAGGTCATGAAGCATGCCAAGGGCATTGGCGCCAAGTTTGCAGCGTTCGGCTGGAACGTAGTCGAGTGCGAAGACGGCAACGATGTTGAGCAGATTTACGACGCGATTCAGAATGCTTACGCCACCAAGGGCGTGCCGACCTGCATTGTGCTGAACACGGTCAAGGGCAAGGGCGCTACCTTTGCCGACGGTACGGGCGCGCATTCTTCTCAGCCGTCCAAGGAGCAGTGGGATGAAGCTATTGCCTATGCTGAGAAGCAGCTCGCTGAGATCAAGGCACAGTAAGGGAGGGTACGAACATGAGCTTTACTTTGATTGGCAAACACGAAAAGGATTCTCGTGCAAACCGCGACGGTTACGTTACCGCGATGCTCGAGATGATGGAGAAGGACCCCACGGTCATGCATGTTGACTGTGACCTCGAAAACTGCATTAACACCGGCAAGCTGGCAAAGGCTTTCCCGGAGCGTACCATCAACGCAGGTATCGCGGAAGCTAACGCTGTTGGCGTATCTGCCGGCCTGTGCGCAACGGGCAAGACCGTATTCGTGCACTCTTTCGGCTGCTTTGCCTCCCGCCGTGCATTTGACCAGGCGTTCATGAGCGCAGCTTATGCAAAGCTGCCGGTACATATCGTCGGTTCTGACCCCGGCGTATGTGCAGCATACAACGGCGGCACCCATATGCCGTTTGAGGATTGCGCACTGTACATGTCTATTCCGGACGCAGTTGTTGTTGATCCGGTCGACTACGCACAGATCAACTGCCTGACCAAGAAGCTGGCGGAATCCGGCAAGTTCTCTTACATGCGCATGATCCGCAAGACCTTCACTACTGTTTACGGCGACGGGTCCGACTTCGAGATCGGCAAGGGCGTCACCCTGAAGGAAGGCAAGGATGTTGCCATCATCGCTTCCGGCATCATGGTGGACGAGGCACTCAAGGCTGAGGAGCAGCTGGCTGCTGAGGGCATTTCCGCAAAGGTGATTGACATGTTCACCTGGAAGCCGCTGGACGAGCAGCTCATCATCGACTCTGCCAAGGAGTGCGGCGCGATCGTAACCGCAGAGAACCATCAGGTCAAGTGCGGCCTTGGTTCCGCGATTGCCAACGTTGTCATCCAGAACTGCCCGGTTCCGATGGAGATGGTCGGCGTTGAGGATCGCTTCGGCCAGGTTGGCGCGGAGAGCTTCCTGCGTGAGGAATACGGCCTGACTGCAGCACACATCGTCGAGGCTGCCAAGAAGGCAATTTCCCGCAAGTAATTAAACAGAACGCAGGCGCGCTGCATCGGCAGCGCGCCTTTTCTGTTTGACGGGTTTGTCCATTCTGCCTCTATGCAGAAGGGGAATTTTGCGGTAAACTGATACTAATAAATCTTGTGCGGAAAGCCAATGGAGGAAACAATAATATGGATTTAAAAGAGCGCGCTCTGAAGGCGCATGAGCAGTGGGGCGGTAAAATCGAGGTTATGGCACGCTGCGAGGTCAACAGCAAGGAGGATCTTTCGATTGCCTATACGCCGGGTGTTGCCGAGCCGTGTCTGAAAATTAAGGATGACCCGTCCTTGAGCTACACCTATACCCGCCGGCATAATCTGGTTGCCGTTATTACGGACGGCACGGCAGTGCTGGGCCTTGGCGACATCGGTCCGGAGGCCGGTATGCCGGTTATGGAGGGAAAGTGCGCGCTGTTCAAGGCGTTTGCGGACGTGGATGCGTTCCCGCTTTGCGTCAAGAGCAAGGATGTGGATGAAATAGTGCGAACGATCCAGCTGATCTCCGGCTCGTTCGGCGGCATCAATCTGGAGGACATCGCCGCGCCGCGCTGCTTTGAGATTGAGCGCAAGCTCAAGGAGGTCTGTGATATTCCGGTGTTCCACGATGACCAGCACGGCACAGCGGTCTGCTGTGGGGCGGCGCTCATCAACGCCTGCCGTCTGACCGGTCGCAAGGTAGAGGATATCAAGATGGTGGTCAATGGCTGCGGTGCGGCCGCGATTGCGGTGACGAAGTTCCTGATGTTCCTCGGTATTCGTGACGTGACCATGGTCGAGCGGTTCGGTATTGTCTGCGAGGGTGACGAGCGTTTGAATCCTGCGCAGGCCGAGATGGCAAAGGTCACCAACCGCAGCCACATGACCGGTACGCTGGAGGACGCCATCAAGGGTGCGGATGTGTTTTTCGGCATGTCGGCTCCGCAGGTGCTGACCAGCGAAATGGTTGCCACCATGGCGGCAAATCCAATGGTGTTTGCCATGGCAAATCCGGTGCCGGAAATCTGGCCGGAGGATGCGAAAAAGGGCGGCGCGGCGGTCGTCGGTACCGGCCGGTCGGATTATCCCAACCAGATTAACAACGTGCTTGCGTTCCCGGGGATTTTCCGCGGTGCGCTGGATGTGCGCGCAAGTGATATCAACGAGGAAA
This sequence comes from Clostridiales bacterium, assembly GCA_019418305.1. GTDB lineage: Bacteria > Bacillota > Clostridia > Oscillospirales > Butyricicoccaceae > Agathobaculum. The sequence goes on along the minus strand of DYCA01000005.1, from coordinate 18,202 downwards.
TGAAGCTCGCCGCTGCCAAGGCGATTGCTTACTGCGTATCGGACGAGGAGCTGACCCCGGAATATATTATGCCGATGGCGTTTGACAAAAAGGTCATCCGTGCGGTTGCGGATGCGGTTGCACAGGCAGCGCGCGACTCGGGTGTGGCGCGCATTTAAGAGGCGGAACAGCGGGAAAAAGGGGTGTTGCGTGCTCGTGCACGTCGGTACTGTGCAATTTGCTGAAAAAGTTTTTTGCACAGGGCATTTCTGTGCAAAAATGCGTTTGACTTTTAGGATATAGTTGAGTACAATAAGGATAGTAACGGCGCATGCGGAAGCATGCGGCATGAGATAAAATGGAGGGAATAACACATGTTAGATCCGAAGAAAGTAAAGCTGGGCATCTGCCCGATTGGCTGGTCCAATGACGATATGTGGGATCTGGGCGATGAGAACACGTTCCAGCAGTGCATTTCCGAGATGAAGCTCGCGGGCTTCGACGGCTGCGAAGTCGGCCACAAGTATCCGGAGGATAAGGAAGTTCTCAAGCACATGCTCGACGTGCGCAACATGACCATCGCGTCCAAGTGGTTCTCCTCTTTCCTGGTTGACAAGCCGTACGAAGAGGTTGAGGCCGAGTTTATCAAGGAGCTGGATTACCTCTCCTATGTCGGCGCAACCGCCATCAACGTATCCGAGCAGTCCGGATCCATTCAGGGCAAGCTGGATACCGCTATCCTCGACATGGAGAACAAGCGCGTTCTGACCGACGAAGAGTGGGCTCGTTTCACCGAGGGTCTGAACAAGCTGGGCAAGCTGTCCATGGAGAAGTACGGCATCCGCACCTGCTTCCATCATCACATGGGCACCGTGTGCCAGACGGTGGAGGAGACCACCCGCCTGATGGAGAACACCGATCCCAAGTATGTGTTCCTGTGCTTCGATACCGGCCACTTCACCTTCGCAGGCGAGGACCCGGTCAAGATGCTCGAGAAGTTTGCAGACCGTGTCGGTCACGTTCACCTGAAGAACATGCGTATGCCGATGGTGGAAAAGGCTCGTGCAGAGCACTGGTCCTTCCTCGATGCGGTTCGCGCCGGTGCGTTCACCGTTCCGGGCGATCCGGACGGCTGCGTCGAGTTCGACAAGGTATTCGACCTGCTTGACAAGGCTGGTTACACCGGCTGGATCATGGTTGAGGCCGAGCAGGACCCGGCTAAGGCTAATCCGTACGAGTATGCCAAGATGGGCCGCGAATACATCACCGCACACACCGGTCTGGGCGGCGAAGTCGTTCTTAAGAAGTAAAAGCATACATAAGCAGAAAAATCCCGCTCTGTTTGGAGCGGGATTTTTTTACATCGGAACGGATGCGGACAGGGGAAGTGTGCAAACTTGTACAATGCGTGGTGCAGTTGTGCATAAATTGTAAAATCCATAGCGAAACCCTTTGCAAAATAGGCGTTTATAGGGTAGAATAGAAAACGGGAAAATGAAGCAAGGAGTGTGGAGCATGGAAACACAGAGATATAAGCGAGTTCTCATAAAAATCAGCGGTGAGGCGCTGGCCGGCGATAAGCATTTCGGTCTGAATTTCGATGTGATTGGTCCGGTATGTGATGTGATAAAAAAATGCAACGAACAGGGCTGCGAGATCGGTATTGTCGTTGGCGGCGGTAACTTCTGGCGCGGCGTCAAGGACGGCGGCGGTAAGATGGAGCGCACACGAGCCGACCATATGGGCATGCTGGCGACGACCATCAATGCGCTGGCGCTGGCCGATGCGCTGGAGCAGCGCGGCGTGCCGGTGCGTGTGCAGACGGCAATCGAGATGAACCGTATCGCCGAGCCGTACATCCGGCAGCGCGCAACGCGCCATCTGGAAAAGGGCCGCGTGGTCATCTTCGGGTGCGGCACGGGCAACCCGTTCTTCTCGACCGATACTGCGGCGGTGCTGCGTGCGGCGGAAATCGGCGCGGAAGTCATTCTGCTGGCAAAAAATGTCGACGGCGTATACGATTCCGATCCGGCGAAAAATCCCGATGCGAAAAAGTATGACCGCCTGACCTATATGGACGTACTCAATCAGGGTCTCGGCGTCATGGATACGACCGCGACCTCGCTTTCCATGGATAACCACATTCCGATTTTGGTATTCGCACTTTCCGATCCGGAAAATATTTATCGTGCGGTCAACGGTGAGAAGATCGGCACGATTGTAGAGGAGGACAAATCATGAAGGCTCAGCTCAATGCTTATGAGGAAAAAATGAAGAAAACGCTCGATGTGCTCGCCAAGGAACTGGCGGCTGTTCGCGCAGGCCGCGCAAATCCGGCCGTGCTCGATAAGATTACGGTCGAGTATTACGGTGCGCCGACACCGCTCAATCAGGTGGCTGCGATTTCTTCGCCCGATCCCCGTTCGCTTGCGATCCAGCCGTGGGACGGCTCGATCCTCAAGGCCATAGAAAAGGCAATTCAGGTATCCGATTTGGGTATCAATCCGCAGAATGACGGCAAGCAGATTCGTTTGAGTTTCCCGCCGCTGACGGAGGAGCGCCGTAAGGAACTGATTAAGGGTGTTTCCAAGACGGGTGAGGAATCTAAGGTTGCGCTGCGCAATATTCGACGCGATGCGATTGACAAGTTCAAGGCGGCGCAGAAGAAGAGCGAAATGACCGAGGACGAGCTGCACGAGGGCGAAGACAAGATGCAGAAGCTGACGGATAAGTATGTCAAGGAAGTTGACGCCATGGTTGCCAAGAAGTCCAAGGAGCTGGCCGAGGTGTGACGCTCTGTGCATCGCTCTGAAGGAAAAACAAACAACATTGGGGGGCGGCGGCATGGCCGCCCCTTTGCATGGGGGAAGTATTTGTGGGTCTGTTTACACGGAAAAAGAAAGCAGCCGTATCGGAAAACCGTCCCGTGCCGCGGCATATCGCGGTCATCATGGACGGCAATGGCCGTTGGGCGAAAAAGCGCGGTCTGCCGCGGCAGGCAGGGCATAAGGTTGGCGCAGAAACCTTCCGCACCATCGCGACGTATTGCAAGGACATTGGCGTGCAGTATTTTACAGTGTATGCCTTTTCAACGGAAAATTGGAAACGGCCGCAGGAGGAAGTGAACGCGCTGATGAACCTGTTCCGCACCTACTTGAAGGAAGCGGCGGAAACCATGTTTCAGCGCGGGGTTGCGGTGCGAGTGCTGGGCGATTTGACGCCGCTGCCCGAGGATATCCGTGCGCAGATCCGCGAGGTGGATGAGATTGCCGACCGGCTGGGACCGGATGCGGCGACCGCTTCTCTGTGCATTAACTACGGTGGACGGGATGAAATCAAAAATGCAGTTCGGGCTATTGCAGAGCAGGTGAAAAACGGTGCGCTGGCACCCGAGGACATCACCGAGGAGACAATCGGTGCGCATCTGTATACCGCGCATATGCCCGATCCGGATTTGATTATCCGGCCGTCCGGTGAGATTCGCACCTCGAATTTTCTGTTATGGCAGTCGGCCTATGCGGAGTATTATTTTATCGACGTGTTATGGCCGGACTTTAAGACTGCCGACATGGATGCGGCGATTGATGCGTTCAATAAACGCAATCGCCGGTTCGGCGGCGTATAAACGAACGGAGCGAGGTGTAAAGATATGAAAGCAAGAGTGTTGTTCGGCGTGGTCGGCTTTGTGTTGGTGCTGCTTGCGCTGTATGTGTTTCCGTCGATCGTGCTGGAGCTGGCGGTTGCGGCGCTGTGCGTGCTGGCGACGTATGAGGTGCTCGGCTCCACCAAGCTGGTGCATAACCGGCTGGAGCTGCTGCTGTGTATGCTGGTCTCACTGGGGCTGGCAATCGGCCATTTTTCTATTTTGCCGCTCGATTTGCAGGACGTGGTGCAGGGCCTGATTTTCGTGCTGCTGATCGGATCGTTTGCAATCGAACTGAAATTCCATCATGGCATGAACGCTTCGCAGGTCGCATGGGGCTTTTTCGGCGCACTCATTGTGCCATATCTTATGCTCAGCCTGCTGCGTATTTATCAAATGGATTTCAAGCCGATTGGACAGACCGACTTTCGCGCGGGGCAGTTCATTGTGCTGCTGCCGCTGCTTGCTGCATGGGGCGCGGATACCTGCGCGCTGTTCGCCGGTATGTTTTTTGGCAAACACAAACTTGCGCCGGTTGTCAGCCCGAAAAAAACCGTGGAAGGCGCGGTTGGCGGCGTGATTGGCGGCGCGGTGCTGGTGCTGCTCGTCGCACTGTTGATGAATGCGACGCTTGGCCTCAAGATGCCGCTGTGGTCGGCGGTCGTGCTGGGCGCAGTCGGCGCGGTGCTGGGTGAAATAGGCGACCTGTCGTTCTCGGTTATCAAGCGGCAGACCGGCATCAAGGATTACGGCCATATTTTCCCGGGACACGGCGGCGTGCTCGATCGGTTTGACAGCGTGCTGTTTGTCGCGCCGTTCGCAGAAATCCTGTTCCGGATCATCTGGTAAGGGTGTGTTTTATGAAAAAAATTGCGATTTTAGGTTCAACCGGGTCGATCGGCACGCAAACGGTCGATATTTTGCCCTCGATTGACGCTGAAGTTGTCGCATTGACGACAAATCGGCGCATAGACTTACTCGAAGAGCAGGCGCGCGCGCTGCATCCGAAGATGGTGTGTGCGTTTGACGAAGCGGCCGCGCGCGACCTCAAGGTCAAGCTCGCGGACACAGATATTTGTGTGCTAAGCGGTATGGATGGTTTGACGGCCTGTGCGGCGGAGAGCGGCGCGGATATCGTCGTAACAGCGGTTGTTGGCATGGTTGGCCTGCTGCCGACACTGGCTGCCATCGATGTGGGCAAGGACATCGCGCTGGCCAACAAGGAGACGCTGGTGTGCGCGGGCGAACTGGTCATGCGCGCGGCGCGGGAAAAGGGCGTCAAAATTCTGCCGGTCGATTCAGAACATTCAGCGATTTTCCAGTGCGCGCAGGCCGCGCACGGCAATCCGCTTGCGAAAATCATCCTGACTGCGTCAGGCGGCCCGTTTTTCGGAAAAACGGCTGCGGAGATGCGCTCGGTCACGCGCGAGCAGGCGCTTGCGCACCCCAATTGGTCGATGGGCGCGAAGATTACGATTGATTCGGCAACCATGATGAATAAGGGATTGGAACAGATCGAAGCGATGTGGCTGTACGACATGCCGCCCGAGGATATCGAAATCGTCATCCATCGGGAAAGCATTGTGCATTCCGCGGTTGAGTTTGCCGACGGCGCCATGATTGCGCAGCTCGGTCTGCCCGATATGCGCCTGCCGATTCAGTATGCGTTAACTTATCCTGCGCGGGTGCCTTGCAAAGTGCCGCGGCTGTCGCTGGCGGAAGCGGCAAAGCTGACCTTTTATGCGCCCGATTATGAGGCGTTTCCTGCGCTTGGACTTGCGTGGCAGGCGGCTGCACAAAAGGGAGACCGCGGTGCGGTGCTCAACGGTGCAAACGAAGCGGCGGTCGGCCTGTTTCTGGAGGGACGCATCGGCTTTGCCGAGATTGCCGAGCGGGTGGCGCAGGCGCTGGATGCGATTCCGTATCGCAGCAGCGTCACGCTCGACGAGGTGCTTGCGGCTGACCGCGCCGCACGGGAGAGCGTTTTAGCGTAAAGCGGGTTTATTCTATCCTGTGAGAGGAGAAGTATTTTGCTGCAAATCATACTTGCGATTCTGGCGTTTGGCATGCTGGTCATTGTGCATGAGTTTGGACATTTTATCACGGCCAAGCGCGGCGGGGTACAGGTCAATGAATTCTGGATCGGTATGGGGCCGACGCTGCTGAAGAAGCAGTATCATGGCACGCTGTATTGTCTTAAGGTGCTGCCGTTTGGCGGCGCGTGTGTGATGGAAGGCGAGGACAGCGAGAGCGAAAACGAGCATGCATTCGGCAAGGCAAGTCTGCCGCGGCGCATGCTTATTGTGGCCGCAGGAGCGCTGATGAACTTCCTTGTCGGTTTCCTGATTGTGCTGGCGGTCATGCGGCCAAACGGACCGGACGGCGGCTATATCATCTCGACGCTCGCGTCGGTCGATCCGGCGAGCACGGCCGCGGCAGAGGGCGGCCTGATGGCAGGAGATGAAATCCTTAAGGTGGACGGCTATAAAATCCTGCTGCGCAGCGATTTTGAGGTTGCGCTTGCACGCGGCGAGGATACGACCTACGAGATTGTTGTGCGGCGAAATGGAGAGAAAATCACGCTTCCCGCTGTCAAGCTGGAGGCGACTATCGATGCAGGAGACGGACGCAAAATGATTGGCCTGACCTTTGCCGAGCAGCCGGACAGCATCGGTCTGCATCTGAGCATGGCGGTACGCACCTCGGTCAGCTATGCGCGCATGGTTTGGGCGAGCCTCGGCATGCTTGTCAGCGGACAGGTCGGCGTAGACCAGCTTTCCGGGCCGGTCGGCGTTGCCGAAGTGATGGCGGACACGGCGAAATACAGCATGATTTCCTTTTTCCAGCTTGTCGCGTTTATCTCCATCAATTTGGGCGTAATGAATTTGCTGCCGCTGCCCGCTCTGGATGGCGGACGGCTGCTGTTCCTCATCATAGAGGCGGTGCGCCGCAAGCCGGTGCCGCCCAAGTATGAAGGATATATCCACGCGGCGGGGCTGGTGCTGCTGCTGGCGCTGATGGTGTATGTGACGGGACAGGATATTTTGCGCATTGTTGCGGGAGGTTCATGAACATGAAACAGACCAAACGGATTATGGTGCGGGACGTACCCATCGGCGGTGGTGCGCCGATCGCGGTGCAGTCCATGACCAATACGGATACGCGTGACGCGAAAGCCACACTCAAACAGATTCGCGCGTTGGCGGAAGCGGGCTGCGATATTGTGCGCTGCGCCGTGCCGGACGCGCAGGCAGCAGAAGCACTCAAAGAGATTTGCGCCGGCTCGCCTATCCCAGTCGTGGCGGATATCCATTTTGATTATCGGCTTGCGCTCGCGTCCATCGAGGCAGGCGTGGATAAGATTCGCCTCAACCCCGGCAACATCGGAGGAGCCGACCGCGTGCACGCGGTTGTGCAGGCGGCAAAGGAGCGAAAAATCCCGATTCGTATCGGCGTTAACTCCGGTTCGGTCGAAAAGCATATTTTAGAGAAATTCGGCGGCCCCACGCCCGAAGCAATGGTCGAATCTGCGCTGTATCATGTCGGCCTGCTAAATGACTGCGGGTTTGATGATATCTGCATTTCGATCAAGTCGTCTTCCGTGCCGTATACCATGCAGGCGTATCTGCTGGCGCACGAAAAGACGAATTATCCGCTGCATCTCGGCGTGACCGAGGCGGGAACCGAGTACATGGGTACGATTAAGTCTGCGGCGGGCATCGGCGGTCTGCTCGCGCTCGGCGTGGGTGATACTATCCGCGTATCGCTGACCGATGATCCTGTCAAGGAAATCTATGCGGCAAAGGCCATTTTGAAGGCGGTCGGCTGTGCCGAGGACGGCGTCAACGTTGTTTCCTGCCCGACCTGCGGGCGCACCCGTATTGACCTCATCGGTATTGCCAAAGAGGTCGAGCAGCGCTGCATGAATATCCACGGCAAAAAGCTCAAGGTTGCGGTGATGGGCTGTGCGGTCAACGGTCCGGGCGAGGCGCGTGAGGCGGATCTCGGCATCGCGGGCGGCGACGGCGTCGGTTTGATTTTCCGCAAGGGGGAGATCATCAAAAAGGTGCCGCAGGAGCAGTTGGTGGATGAGCTGATGAGCATGATCGAGCATTATGAAGCATAATCCGGAGGAACGGTCAAATTGGCTGGTAAACTGATAGACTTATTTCAAAACTGTAAATTGTTGACGGAAGAACAGCACCTCGCCTCAGGCGAGGTGCGTTCTCTCGCGTTTGGAGATAATAACACGGTCATGGTGGTCGAGCTGGACCTGAAGCAGGTCGTCAGCCGAAAGACGCTTGCCAAGGCGGAAAAGCAGATTGCAAAGCAGTATGGTTTGAGCCGCGTGTGTATTGAGCCGCGTTATACCATGCCGGACGGCTTGACAGACGCGTATATCCGTTCGCTTTACGAGCGGTCTGCTCGATTGCGACAAGTGGCAATATACGGACGGCGCGCTGCAAATCCCGATGGATGAGGTCAGCGAGCGGCACTTTGCAAACGCGCTGCGCCATTTGGAAGCGCGCATTCTGCGCGAGCTTGGCGCGCCCTGTCCGGTGCATGCCGTACGGGCGGAAGTCTGTGATTTTGTGCCGGCCTCCGACGCGCCGCAGCGCGAGGAGATTTTGCAGAAGGCAATCGAACAGGCGGCGGCAGAAGTGCCTGCCGAGCCAAAACCCAAAAAGCCGCGTCCTGCACCGCGGCAGGAGCATACCGGTTATCAGCGTCCGCGCGCGGAAAAGGTGCGCGAGGATGATTTGATTTTCGGCAAGCTGATGCAGGACCCCATTATTTCGGTCAACGAAGCGATTGCGGCGTACGATATGGTCACCATTCAGGGAGAGGTATTCTTTACCGACAACAAGGATATCCACAGCAAAAAGACCGGCAAGGACTATGTCAAAATCGCCTTTGACATGACTGACCGCACGAATTCTGTGCGCGTGTCCAAGTTCCTTGCTGCGGACAAAGCGGGCGATACGGCATCCAAGATTAAAAACGGTCTGTACTGCACGGTACAGGGCAAGATGGTGTATGATTCCTACGCCAAAGAGATGGTTTTGGAGCCGACCGGCATTGTCAAGGCGAAAAAGCCGGTGCGGCAGGACAAGGCTGAAGGCATGAAGCGTGTCGAGCTGCATCTGCACACCAACATGAGCGCAATGGATGGTATGACCTCGACGGCGGCGCTGCTGTGCCGCGCGGCGCAGTGGGGCCACCGCGCAATGGCGATTACCGATCACGGCGTGGCGCAGGCGTTTCCCGAAGCACTGCATGCACAGGAGGGCAAGCAGAAAAGCATCATCGGGGATATGAAGATTATCTACGGCATTGAAGCGTATTACATTAACGATGAGGACACGCTTTCGGTGGTGCGTGGCAAGTCGGCTGAGCCGCTGACCGGCACGTTCATTGTCTTTGACCTGGAAACCACGGGACTGAATCCCGCAAGTGAGGAAATCACCGAGATTGCAGCGGTACGCATCGTAGATGGCGCGATTCAGGACAGTTTCCAAACCTATGTCAACCCGCATAAGCCCATTCCCGAGGAAATCACCAAGCTGACCGGCATTTCGGATGAGACGGTTGCAGACGCGCCCGAGCTTGCCGAGGCCGTGCCGCAGTTCCTTGCGTGGGCGGGCGAGGGCAAATATCCGTTTGTCGCCCACAACGCGGGCTTTGATATGGGCTTTTTGCGCACGGCTTGCAAGCGGCTGGAAATCGAGCGGGACTTTACCGCAATCGATACACTCGAAATGAGCCGCTTGATGCTGCCGCATCTGCATAAGTTCAAGCTGAACATTCTGGCAAAAGAACTGGCGGTCGGCCCGTTTGAGCATCACCGCGCAAGCGAGGATGCGGCCGTGCTGGGGCGTATTTTTGTAAAGCTGCTCGCGCGGCTCAAAGACGAGTTGCACGCAGTCACGACGGCGGACATCAATCCGGTTCTCGCCGCGACAACCGACCGTAAAAACAAGCTGAAAAACCTGCCGCGCTATCACTTTATCATTCTGGTGAAAAATCAGGCGGGACTGCGCAACCTGTATCAGCTCATTTCCAAGAGCTTTCTGGAATACTACAATAAGCGCCCGATTATGCCGCGCAGTGAGCTGATTCGCCATCGTGAAGGGCTGATTTTCGGTTCGGCGTGCGAAGCGGGCGAGGTGTTCCGGGCGCTGACAAATGGCGCGGAGTGGGACGAGCTCAAACGGCTTGCGTCCTTCTATGATTATCTGGAAATCCAGCCAATTGGCAACAACCAGTTTATGATTGCCAAAGGCATGGCAAAGGATGACGAGCAGCTGCGCGACTGGAATCGGGATATCCTGCGGCTGGCCGATGAGTTGGGCAAACCCTGCTGTGCGACCGGTGATGTGCATTTCCTCGAACCCGAAGACGAGGCGTTCCGCCGCATCCTGATGGCGGGACAGGGCTTCGGTGACGCGGACAATCAGGCGCCGCTGTATTTTAAATCCACCGACGAGATGCTCAAGGAGTTTTCCTACCTCGGCGAGGACCGTGCATATGAGGTTGTGGTCAAGAACACCAATATGATTGCGGACATGTGTGACGTGATTCGTCCTGTGCCGCGCGAAAACTACCCGCCGCATATCGACGGCTGCGAGGACGACCTTCGCAATATGTGCTATGAAAAGGCAAAGCGTATTTACGGCGACCCGCTGCCCGAAATGGTGCAGGCGCGGCTTGACCGTGAGCTGAATTCCATCATTGGCAACGGCTACGCGGTGATGTACATTATTGCGCAAAAGCTGGTGACAAAGTCGCTTGCGGACGGTTATCTCGTTGGCTCGCGTGGTTCGGTCGGCTCGTCGCTGGCGGCGTTTATGTCGGACATCACCGAGGTAAACTCGCTCGCGCCGCATTATCTGTGTCCGGATGACAAATACGTTGAGTGGCATGAGGAATATTCCTGCGGCGTCGACCTGCCGGACAAAATCTGTCCGAATTGCGGTAAGCCCCTGACCAAACAGGGATTCAATATTCCGTTTGAGACGTTTCTGGGGTTTGAAGGCGATAAGGTACCCGATATCGACCTGAATTTTGCGGGCGAGTATCAGTCGCGCATCCATTATTATACAGGCGAGATTTTCGGGCACGACCATGTATTCCGCGCGGGTACGATTGGTACGGTTGCGGAAAAAACCGCTTACGGCTATGTCAAAAAGTACATGGACGAGCGCGGTATCGAGTGCTCGCGCGCGGAGGAAAACCGTCTTGCGGCAGGCTGCACGGGCGTGCGCCGTACTTCGGGCCAGCACCCCGGCGGCGTGGTTGTTGTGCCCAAGGAAATCGAGATTTACGATGTCTGTCCGGTGCAGCATCCGGCGGATGACCCGGATTCGGACATCATCACCACCCATTTTGAATATCACTCCATCGATGCGAACCTCTTGAAGCTCGACGAGCTGGGACACGATGACCCGACCATGATTAAGCATCTGGAAAATCTGACCGGCGTCAATGCACAGGAGATTCCGCTCGACGACCCGGATACCATGAGCCTGTTCCATTCGTGCAAGGCGCTCAAGTACACGGGCGAAAACCCCGACACCGACCCGATTCTAGGCGACCTCGGCTGTCTGGCGGTGCCGGAGTTCGGCACCAAGTTCGTGCGCGGCATGGTCAAGGAGACGCATCCCTCGACCTTTGCCGAGCTGGTTTCGATTTCCGGTCTGTCGCACGGCACGGACGTATGGCTGGGCAACGCGGCAGAGCTGGTCCGTAAGGGTATCCCACTGTCCGGCTGTATCTGCTGTCGTGACGATATCATGAACTATCTGATTTTGCAGGGCGTGCAGCCCAAGCTGTCGTTTAAGACGATGGAATCGGTTCGTAAGGGCAAAGGCTTGACCGAGGAAATGGAAGGCGCGATGCGGGAGCAGAACGTGCCGGACTGGTACATCGACTCATGCAAGAAAATCAAGTACATGTTCCCCAAAGCGCACGCGGTGGCGTATGTTATGATGGCGTTTCGCATTGCATGGTTCAAGGTGCATCGACCGCTTGCGTTCTATTCGGCGTACTTTTCGGTGCGTGCCAAGGGCTTCGATGCTTCGTGCATGATTAAAGGGGATAAGGTTGTACAGGACAAGCTGCGCGAGCTGGCAGTTAAAGAAAAGGACAAAACCATCACCGCAGCAGAAAAGGAAATGTCCACCACGCTCGAGGTCTGCCACGAGTTTTACCGCCGCGGCTTTGTGTTCGAGCCGATGGATATTTACACATCAGACGCGACGACTTTTCTGGTAACCGAAAACGGGCTGATTCCGCCGTTTACCTCGATGCCCGGTATCGGTGAACAGGCGGCGCAGAACATTGTGGAGGAGCGCAAAAACGGCAAATTCCTCTCGGCGGAAGAGCTGACCGTACGCTGTCCCAAGGCATCCAAGGCGGTTGTCGAGCTGCTTGACCAGATTGGCGCACTCGGCTCGATGCCCAAGACCACCCAGATTTCACTGTTTGCATAAAACTGCGGACAATAAAAGGAGGATACCACCATGGCTAAGTATGAACAACATCTCACCGGTGACTTTGATGCATTTCTGGATTACTTATTTGACGGTATCATGAATGGCAGTGCGTCCGCTTCCTATGAGGACGGCAGCGAATGGACAGCGGATGGCGTGCGTGTGGCGGTGCGCGTGTTTGAGCGGTACAGCTGGACGGGCAGCAACCGCGTGAGCCTCAATCTGACGCTCGCGGGCAGCGGGAACCAGCTGTTCCTGTCTGCGATTACCTCAGGCGGCAGTCAGGCGGTATTCTGGAAAATCAACACCATGGGCGAGGAGAGTTTTCTGGACAAGGTCATCGAACTGGCTGAAAGCTACAACGGAGGTGCATGACCGTGTACTGGATTTGTTTCGGGGACAGTGCGAAGGGCTGCCTCGCAATGGCGCGTAAAGCCATGGAACCCTCTTTGAATGTGGAGCAGATTCTTGCGCTTTCGGATGACTATTCACAAGGCGATATCCGGGACGTGACTGACCGCGCCGCGCGCGTGGATATCCTGACGCCGTGGCGCGGCGACCCGGAGCTGGATGATAAATGGCAGGCTGAGTATCAGGCGCGGCACTGGGCCACACTCGAGCAGTTGGACGAGGTGGATGAGGCGGTCATCTGGTATGCGGGCGGCAACGCTTTGGAGCAATGCGGCCTGCGGTATGTGGTCGGCCGCTTGTATCGAAAGCATATTCCGGTGTGGGTGGTCGAGGTAGACTGGGTGCCGGTACAGGAATTTTCCAAAGCGACGCCGATAGACCGGAATGCGGGCGTTTGGGGTATTGTTAGTGACAGTCGATTGATGAATGCTGTATTCCGTCTGATGCCGCAGTGCATGCTCCGACGATATGCGGCGCGGATAGACCGCCGCCGCTGGGAGGCGCGGCAAAAGGCATCGCCGCGTGCAGGTATGGTTTATTATTCAACGGTAGGGGAGGCCGAGCCTGAAATTCTGCCCTACTTCTACAAACGCCGCCGTCAGCTGACCGAGACCGAGCAGGCCGCACTGCTGACGGAATGGACGCGCATGCAGGAGGAAAACACGCCGCTTCGCGCGATGGTGAACGGGAAAGTGCAGTCGGTGCCCGAAGATTATTACGATGAAACCATTTTATCCTGTGTGCCGGAGGAGGAAAGCCGCGCCGCCATGACGGTCGGTAAAGCGCTGGCCAAGCTCGCCGAGACAGGTAACCGAGTCAGCGATATGCTGATTTTTTCGCGTATCCGCGCGCTGGGCGCGGCGGGGCAACTGGAGATTGTACAGGACGGCGCGACATACCGCGATATGACCATCTGCAAAATCAGGGGTTGACAGATGACATACAGGTATGGTATTATTTTAGCGCGATAAAGTAATAAAGGGGTTTTGCGGTTATGAACCGTTTTCGTATTTCTACTCCCGAGGGGACACGCGATTTGCTGTTTGCTTCCTGCCGTGCACTGCGGCAGACCGAGCACGCGATCCGTACCGCGCTGGAGGGCTGTGGATACAGTGAAGTGATTACGCCTGCGGTTGAGTATTTCGATGTGTTTGCGCAGGCAAACCCGGAGCTTGATCAGGAGAATATGCTCAAGATTATTGACCGATCGGGGCGTATCTGCGTGGCGCGGCCGGACAATACTACGCCGATTGCCCGCATTGCGGCGACTCGGCTGGACGACGCGGCGCTGCCTGTGCGGTTGTATTACAGCCAGAAAGTGTTTCGCTCGGTCGTCGGCGGACATGGGCACAAGGGGGAGTTCCTGCAGGTCGGTGCGGAGTTCATCGGAGCAGATGGTCTGGAAGCCGACAAGGATATTCTGTCGGCAGCCTTTGGTGCACTGACAGGTACCGGTGCGGACAGTTTCCGTATTGAGCTGGGCCATGCGGAAATCTATAAGGCGCTCATTGAAGAACTGGGCGTGGATGCGCAGACGGCGGAGAGCATTCGCCGGTTGATTGAAAACAAGTCTTTTGCAGCGCTGGGGGATGCGCTTGCGCCTTACGGTGAGCGGCCCGCGGCCAAAGCGCTGGGCGCAATGCCGCAGCTGTTCGGCGGCATCGAGGTGCTTGACCAGGTTGAGGCCCTGACCGGCAATGTGCGTGTGCTCGGCGCGGTGTCCTATCTGCGTCGGCTGTACAAGGCGCTGGATGAAGCGGGCTACGGCAGCCGCATCATGATCGACCTTGGTCTGGTGCATGAGATGGATTATTACACCGGCGTGATGTTCCGCGGCTATATCGGCGG
>DYCA01000005.1:0-3819 GCA_019418305.1 Clostridiales bacterium | reverse complement strand
GTGCGGGCGCGGCCATTCTGTCGGGTGGACGATACAATGCGCTGTGCGCCAAATTCGGCAAGGATCTGCCCGCAGGCGGCTTTGGTATCGACGTGGAGAGCGTCGCGGAGAGCTTGCAGGGAGCGGCACGCCCGGAGGCAGCGACCCGCCGCGATACCGTACGCATCGCACTGACCAAGGGACGGCTGGAAAAGAAAACGCTTTCGCTGCTCAAAGCGGCGGGCTATGATATCTCCGAGCTGGAAGCCGGCTCACGCAAGCTGATTTTCGCTCTGCCGGATGCAGGTGTAGAGATTGTGCTGGCCAAGGCGGCAGACGTTATCACCTATGTTGAGCATGGTGTGTGCGACATGGGTGTGGTCGGCAAGGATACAATCATGGAAAAGGGCGGCAGCTTCTATGAGATGGTCGACCTTGGTTTCGGCAAGTGCCGCTTCGCGCTGGCGACCAAAAAGGGCAAGGACGTGTACGGCGGCTATAAAACGCCGGTCATTGCGACCAAGTATCCGGCGGTGACCAAGGCCTTCTTCAACAAGAAGAATATGGATGTGGAAACCATCAAAATCGAAGGTTCGGTGGAGCTTGCGCCGCTGCTGGAGCTGGCTGATGCAATTGTCGATATCGTTGAGACCGGCACGACGCTCAAGGAGAACGGCCTTGAGGTTATCGAGGATGTCGCGCCCATCTCGGCACGTGTTATCGTCAATCTGGCGAGTGCAAAGATGAAAAAAGCCGCTATCCAGCAGGTGATTTCCGATCTGGAAAGCGGTTTGGAGGGATAATATGTTTTTAAAAACCGTGATTGCGGATGGGCAGGCCGAGCAGACCGTTATCCGCGAGATGAAGGCGCGTGCGGCAGGTGCGCGGGGAGATATCGAGCAGACTGTCCGCTCGATTATGGACGATGTGCAGGCGCGTGGCTGGGATGCGGTTTGTGAATACGCGAAGAAATTCGACAAGCGCGAGCCGTACATCATCACGCCCGAGCAGCTCGATGCGGCTTATGCTGCCTGTTCACCCGCGCTGATTACCGCGCTTGAGAAGGCGGCGGCCAATATCCGCGACTATCACGAGCAGATGCTCGCCAAGTCGTGGGAATGGAAGCGCAGCGAGGGCGAAATCCTTGGTCAAACCGTGCGCGGACTTGCGCGCGTCGGCCTGTATGTGCCGGGCGGCACGGCGGCTTATCCGTCGAGCGTATTGATGAACGCAGTGCCTGCTAAGGTCGCGGGCGTGGGCGAGTTGATTATGGTGACTCCGCCGACCGAAAACCTTTCGAATGAAGTGCTGGCAGCGGCGAAAATCGCGGGCGTGGATACCGTTATCGCGATTGGCGGCGTGCAGGCAATCGCCGCACTGACCTACGGCGCTGGCTTTATCCCGCAGGTGGATAAGATTGTCGGCCCGGGCAATGCCTTTGTTGCGGCGGCGAAAAAGCTGGCTTTCGGCACGGTGGATATCGACATGATTGCGGGGCCGAGTGAGGTGCTGGTGATTGCCGACCATACGGCCAATCCCACTTGGGTCGCGGCCGATCTTTTGAGTCAGGCTGAACACGATAAGCTCGCTTCCGCCGTGCTGCTGACCGATTCGATGGCACAGGCGCAGGCGATTTCGTGCGAGATGGAGCGGCAGGCAAAGCTGCTGCCGCGTTATGACATCATCAAGGAAAGCGTACAAAATTACGGCTGCGCGATTGTGTTTGATGATTTGAAGGATGCCTGCAAAATGGCGGATGTCGTCGCGCCCGAGCATCTGGAGGTCGTGACGGCAAATCCGCGTGAATGGTTGCCATATCTGCACAATGCAGGCGCAATTTTCCTCGGTCAGTACGCGCCCGAGCCGCTTGGCGACTATATGGCAGGCCCCTGCCATGTGCTGCCGACCTCGGGGACGGCGCGGTTTTTCTCGCCGCTCTCGACCGATACGTTTTTGAAGAAAACCAGCGTGATTGAGTATACGCGCGACGCACTTGCAGGTTATGCACAGGATATCATCGCGCTGGCGCAGAGCGAACATCTGGACGCGCATGCAAACTCTATTGCGGTGCGTTTTTCGGAGGAGGACGAGAATGAGAAAGGCTGAAATCACGCGAAAAACCAAAGAAACCGATATCACGCTTTCGCTTGATTTGGAGGGCGGCGAGCGGAAAATTGACACTGGCATCGGCTTTTTTGACCATATGCTGAACAGCTTTGCCGTGCACGGCGGCTTTGGTCTGACGCTTATTTGCAAGGGTGACCTCGAGGTCGATGGCCATCATACGGTGGAGGACTGCGGCATTGTGCTCGGACAGGCGCTCGCGCAGTGCTTGGGAGACAAGGCAGGTATCGCGCGCTTCGGGCAGGCATTTGTGCCGATGGATGAGGCACTCGGCTTTTGTGCGCTGGATATTTCCGCCCGTCCGTATCTGGTGTTTGACGCGCCTATGCCGCAGCCGATGTGCGGGACGTATGACACCTGCCTGACGGTGGAATTCATGCGCGCGCTCGCGGTGAACGCAGGATTGACGTTACATCTCAAGGCAGAATACGGCGAAAATGCGCACCACATCACCGAAGCGCTGTACAAGGCGCTTGCGCGGGCGCTCAAACAGGCGGTCACGGTGACGGGCGGCGGCGTGCTGAGCGCAAAAGGAGTGCTGTAATGAGCTATATCGCAATTGTGGACTACGGTGCGGGCAATCTGATGAGCGTGCACAATACGCTGGATTTTCTGGGCTATGAGAATAAAGTTGCGGACACCCCTGCTGTGATTGAGCAGGCTTCCGGCGTGATATTACCGGGCGTGGGCGCATTTCCGGATGCAATGGACGCACTGCACGCTTCGGGACTGACCGACGCGGTGCTGCGCGCAGCGGAAGAAAAGCCGTTTCTGGGCATTTGTCTTGGCATGCAGATGCTGTTCGAGGAGTCGGATGAGGTGCGGCCCTGTAAAGGTCTTGGACTGCTGCCCGGCCGCATTGAGCGTATCCGGACCGAGCTTAAGCTGCCGCAGATTGGCTGGAATGCGCTGGAGGTGCTGCGTCCGAACGCAATGACCGAGGGCGTTGCGAGCGGGGACTATGTGTATTTTGTGCATAGCTTCATGGCGTGTCCGGCAGAGGAAAGCGATTTGGCCGCCGTAACCGACTACGGCGCACAGGTACCCGCAATGGTAGCGCGCGGTAATTTGTTTGGCTGCCAGTTTCATCCGGAAAAAAGCGGAAAAGTAGGACTTTTCATGCTTCAAAACTTTGCAAAACTGACGGAGGTGGGGAAATGAAGTTTATCCCGGCGATTGATTTGAAGGACGGACAGTGTGTGCGTCTGAAAAAGGGCGATTACGATACTGTACACAAGGTGGCTGAGGACGCGGTTGAGACGGCACGAAAGTTTATGGCGGCGGGCGCAACCATGATCCACATGGTTGATTTAGACGCGGCGAAAGACGGATCGCACGCCAACTACGGTGTGGTCGAGCGCGTCATCCGTGAAACCGGTGCAACCGTTGAGCTGGGCGGCGGCGTTCGTTCGATGCAGGATGTCGAAGCTGTTCTTGCGTTGGGCGTCAAGCGCGTCATCATTGGCTCCGCGGCGGTGCGCAACCCGCAGTTTGTGGCTGAAGCCGTCAAAAAATACGGCGATAAGATTGCGGTCAGCATTGATGCGAAATCTGAGACCATGCGTACGGACGGCTGGCTGGGCGACAGCGGCGAGAACTACATTTCGTTTGCCGAGCGTATGGAATCCTACGGCGTCAAGACGATTATTTTTACCGACATCGACAAGGATGGTATGCTGGCCGGTCCGAACTTTGATCACCTGGCCGCACTGCGTG
>DYCA01000049.1 GCA_019418305.1 Clostridiales bacterium | reverse complement strand
TTTTGGCGGAGACGGAGAGATTTGAACTCTCGCGCCGGTTTCCCGACCTACTCCCTTAGCAGGGGAGCCCCTTCACCAGCTTGGGTACGTCTCCATGTCAAGTAGTAGCTTCGCCAAGAAAAAATGGCGGAGCGGGTGGGATTCGAACCCACGCGCCCTTTCGGGCAAACGGTTTTCAAGACCGCCTCGTTATGACCACTTCGATACCGCTCCGTATCTTGCCCGATAAGCAAGAATTATTATACCATCCGTTTTTACCTTTGTCAATCCTTTTTGAGCATCTGCTCCCATTCCGCCTGTTTAAAGCCTGTCAGCACAAAATTCTCGTCCACCAGCAAGGGCCGCTTGACCAGCATGCCGTCGGTTGCAAGCAGCGCCAGCTGCTCCTCCTCGCTCATGCCCGTCAGCTTGTCCTTAAGCCCCAGCGCCTTATACGGCAAGCCGCTGGTGTTGAAAAACCGCTTGAGCGGCAATCCGCTGCGCGCATACCACGTCCGCAGCTCTTCTTCCGTCGGGTTGTTCTGCTTGATATCGCGCTCGTCAAACGAAATCCCCTGCTCTTCCAGCCACTTTCTGGCCTTCTGACAAGTTGAGCACTTAGGATAACAAAGAAACAGCATGCAGTTCTTCCTTTCCACTCATTTATTCCGATATATCTGCGGTGCTATGGTCGCGGCATAATACAAACAGCTCCGCCGCCAGCAAAATGCAGGCCGCCACTGACAGACAGCCGCGCAGCACCATTTTTTCCGACCATTCAGGCGTTGTCACACCCATCAGACGGGAAAGGCCGTAGCCGCCCATATCGGACACCGCCATGGTCGTTGTCACCGCGCTGAAAAAAGCCAGCCACGCCGGATGCGGCTTGCCATACAACAGGCACGCCAAATTGTAGAACGCCAGCACCAGAATCACATCCGCTACGAGGCCGAACGCAAAAGAAGCCAGCTTTGGGTCCACACAGGTCATGCGGTAATTGACGAGCAAGTGCAGGCAGCTCCACAGCAGCGGCACCAGCGTCAGCTTGGCGGACTGCTCGGTCATTTCACTGCCCTGTGCTTTAGCCAGTCCGATGGCACACACACCGCACAGGACGGTAACCGCTGCATATACAATTTCCAGCGCCTTGGCCCAACCCGCAGCGTCCTCCTCACCGGTCGTCATCGTCAGATAGAGATACCCCACGCCGCCAACCAGAAGCAGCAGACCGGAAATCACTGCCGCCATGCGGAAACCTACGCTTTGCGTACCCAGCAGCTGCTCAAACGGCAGGTTACTTGCTGCGCGCAGCGGTATGCTCAGCACTGCGTATACCACCGCAGCCGCCACCAGCAGCGCAGCAAAATACCACACCCATGCGTCGCCCGCCGCAGGCAGGCCTGTTCCAATATCAAAGCCGTTCAGCATATGCAGCGCGCGCACCACCACACCGGGCAGACACAGCACAACCGCCAGAACCGGCAATATCTTCGTTTGTTTCATTCTGCTCCCTCCAGAGGTCTTTGACATACGAAATCAGTATACCACATACCACTCTGCTCTTCAAGTAACGGTATGAAAACAGCCCTTTCCGACCACAGCGTCGGAAAGGGCTGTCTGTTGAAAGCGGCATTCTTTCTTGTGCCGGTCAATACCGGCTTGCCTTGGGCATTTGTTCCGCCTCCCGCGCAGAAAACTCGGTATTGGCAGGCGTCTGGCGTTTCATGCCAAATTTCAGCAGAATCGGCGTGACCAGCGTGGTAACAATGACCACCAGTACGATTGCCGGGAACATCTCGGCGTTGATAAGTCCCGCCTGCTCGCCCTTCTGCGCTACAATCAGCGCGACCTCACCGCGGGAGACCATACCAAGACCAATGGAAATTGCGTCATACATCTGGAAGCCCATCATCCGCGCACCCAGACCGCAGCCGATGATTTTAGACAGGATGGCCACAATCGTCAGCACCACCGCAAACAGCACCAACTCGCCCGTCAAGCCGTCCAGATTGGTTTTGATACCAATCGACGCAAAGAACAGCGGCGAAAACAGCATATAGCCCAGCACATTGGTTTTGCTGGCCACATAGTCGCGCGTATCCGAAAGGTTGCACATAACGATACCGGCGAAATACGCACCCGTAATATCAGCGATGCCAAAGAGCGTCTCCGCAACATAGCTCATCAAAAAGGCAAACACCAGCGCGTAGATAGCAATGCGCCGATGCTTATGCCACCGCTGCTCCATCTTGATAAACGCCTTGTGCATCACAAATCCGACCACAAGGACAAAGATAAAGAACGCGAAAATCCGTCCGAACACCAGAAGCGGCTTTACCGACGGGTCGGTGAACGCAGTCAGCACCGTCAGCACCACAATACCGAGAATATCGTCAATCACCGCCGCACCCAATATCGCCGTGCCGACCTTGCTTTTCAACTTTCCCATCTCGCGCAGCGTTTCCACCGTGATGGATACCGAGGTTGCGGTCAGCACCACGCCGATAAAGGCTGCTTTCAGCATGTTCATGGGGTCTGCCGGCTCACTTCTGAAAATCAGGTAGCATCCCATGCCGCTCGCGAGCGGTACCAGTACACCGATGACCGCAATAATAAAGGACGCAAAGCCGGTGGTTTTAAGCTCCTCCAAATCCGTGTCCAGACCCGCATTGAACATCAGAATAATGACGCCGATCTCTGCGGCTTTCACCAGAAAATCCGTTTCTCCTACCCACGCAAGGCAGCTCGGTCCTACCAGCACACCAGCCACCAACGCACCGACGACCTGCGGCATGTGTACCCGCTCCGAGGTCAGACCGAAGATTTTGGTGAACAGCATGACGATCGCAATCGTCAGAAGAAAATCATATGACACAGCGATACCGCCCCTCTCATTGTAATAACAGAATATCTACCATTATACAACTTTTTTCTAATTCAGCCAGTGCGTTCTTGAAAAATACGGCTGTTGTTTTACACAAAAAGCATTCTCTTTTTTTGGTGATAAGATACACCTCTCGCACTTTTTTGACTATTTTTTTGCTTTTTTATACTTTTTTCGCAAACATCCACACAAGCAACTGCACCACGTCTTTCGTACTGTATGCAAAAAAGACGCCTTGCAGACTGCTGCCCTGCAAGGCGTCTTTCAACGCATCTTTTTGTTTTATTGTTCCACCTTGGGCGAATGCTCCCGGATTTCCTTGATTTTCTCAATGCCTGCCGTCAAGCAGTGCTGCAGGCCCTCCATATCCTCCGCCGACACATTGCGCTCCAGAAACAGTAGCTCAATCGCATGCGACAGCTGCACCATTACGTTGGCCGTCTGGAGAAACTTGGGGAAATTGTGCGACTGCATCGCGTTGCGGAATTTGCGAATGTCGCGCGTGATGAATTCCACCACTTCGCCCTCCCCCTCGAAATCGCCGTAGGAGATGGGATATGGCTCGACGCGCTGCAAGTAATATTTATCCCGCTTGGTCACGTTGAACACATACGTCACGCAAATCTCGTCGTCCAACTGGAATTTGGCAATATACATAATCCCGTTGCGCACTTCCTTGATGGAGGTAGCGCCGATCTGACGCAGTGATACATTGATGATATCACCGGAAAAACTGCTCGTTATCATATGATTTCCTTCTTTCTTCCCCTGTCATGCATCAATGAAAGCGAACCAGCAGGTAAACGGTAGAAATAGCAACCGTCAGAATCATCATCGGGAAGCCCACACGGAGATACCGCATAAAGGTGATCGGATGGCCGTGCTTGGCTGAAATACCCGAAAGCACCACGTTGGCCGATGCGCCGATCAGCGTACCATTGCCGCCCAGACATGCGCCCAGCGACAGCGCCCACCACAGCGGTGTAACCTCCATGCCTTCGGCCTGCATTGCCAGAATCAGCGGGATCATAGTCGCCACGAACGGGATGTTATCCAGGAAGGACGAAAACAGCGCCGACCCCCACAGAATAAGCACCATCAGCAGTATCGTATTGCCGCCCGTTACCGAAACCAGTGCATTGCCCAGCGCAGTGATGACGCCGGTCTGCACCATACCACCGACTACAACAAACAGGCCGGTGAAGAACAAAATGGTTGACCATTCTACACCGAGCACGATTTCTTCCGTATCCTGCTTACCGATCAACAACATTATTGTAGCACTTGCCAGCGCAATTGCGCAAGAGTCTACGCCGATCGAGCTATGGAAAACAAAGCCCAGCACAACCAGAACAATCATAACCACGCTCTTGACCAGCAGCGCATGATCCTTGATCGACTTCTGCTCGTCCAGCTGCATAACTGCTGCCATCTTGTCCGGCTCTACAACCATCTTGCGTCCGTACAGGAAGTAGAAGCACAGGCAGACCACAATCATAATAAAGACAACTGCTACGCCGGTATTGAGCACAAAGTCCACAAAGCTCAGTCCGGCCTGCGAACCGATCATGATGTTCGGGGGGTCACCGATGAGGGTCGCCGTGCCGCCGATGTTGGAGGCCAGAATCTGTGTGAACAGGAACGGCACCGGATTAAGCCCCAGAATACCGGTGATCGCAATCGTCATCGGGCCGACCAGCAGGACCGTAGTCACGTTGTCCAGGAAGGCCGACAGCACCGCCGTGAGAATGACAAACAGCAGCATGATCTTCCACGGGTTGCCCCCCGCGATTTTTGCCGCCTTGATCGCCACATACTCAAACAGACCGGAGTTACGTACCACAGCGACAAACAGCATCATACCAATCAAAACGCCGATCGTGCTGAAGTCAATGTAGCTGACCGCATCATCCACCGTCAGCACATGCAGGAAGATTAGCACAACTCCGCCTGCTACCGCCGCCACGGTACGATGTACCTTTTCCGATACAATCGCAAGCATAACGATCAAAAAGACCACGACGGAAAGAATTTGCATGGTATTCATTTTCTTTCCCCTTTCCCGCGCAACGCCATGCGTGCGTACGCGCCTTCAAATTGTTTTTACGACATATTATACTCCTGGATTTCGCGGGTTTTCAATGTTCAATTCCCCCTGATTTGCAGGGTCTTACCGCAAAAGTTTTTGTTATTTAGCACGAAATTCCATCGTTTTCTTTACGTTTTTTTAACGACGTTTCCCAGTTTCTGTTTTCCGGCCGTTGCAAAGCCTTTTTGCGCGCATGACAACGCCCCCAATGCCGTAACAGCGTCGGGGACGTCGTCCATTTTGGTGTTGTATATAAGAATGGGAAGTGTATGGGCGTTTTTATGCCTGCGGCTCTTCCGCAGCAGCAGACCGGAGCGTCAGCTTATCGTCCGCAGCATCCAGCGTCACATGATCGCCAGACTTAATCTTGCCTTCGAGCGACTGCTCGGCAACCAGATCCTCGACTTCGTTCGTCACCGCGCGGCGCAGCGGGCGCGCACCGTAAACCGGGTCGAAGCCAGCCTTGGCAAGGTGCTTCTTGGCCTCGTCGGTCCAGTCCATGGTGATACCCATTTCCTGCATACGCTCGGCAACCTTGCGCAGCATACCGTCCGCAATCTGGGCGATTTCGTCCTCGCTCAGACGGTTGAACACAATGATGTCGTCAATACGGTTGAGGAATTCCGGACGCACCACAGTTTTCAGCTCGCTCAGCACGTCCTCCTTGATTTGCTCAAAGGTGCGCTCGGCCGTATCATCTCCGCCCTCAGCAAAGCCCAGCGACTTGCGGGCGTTGCCCGTAATCTTCTGCGCGCCGATGTTGGAGGTCATGATGATGATGGTATTCTTGAAATCCACGTGGCGGCCCTGACCGTCGGTCAGTACGCCGTCCTCAAGGATTTGCAACAGGATGTTGAACACATCCGGGTGCGCCTTTTCGATCTCATCGAACAGCACAACCGAATACGGATGGCGGCGTACCTTTTCGGACAGCTGACCGCCCTCATCGTAGCCGACATATCCCGGAGGCGAACCGATCATGCGGGACACCGCATGCTTTTCCATGTATTCCGACATATCAATGCGGATCATGGCGTTTTCGTCACCGAACATCGCTTCCGCCAGCGCCTTGGACAGCTCAGTCTTGCCTACGCCGGTCGGGCCAAGGAACAGGAACGAACCAATCGGACGCTTGGGGTCGCGCAGGCCGACACGGCCGCGGCGAATCGCCTTGGCGACCGCGGTGACGGCCTCATTCTGACCGATGACACGCTGATGCAGCGTATCCTCGAGGTGCAGCAGACGCTGACCCTCGTCCTCGGTCATCTGGGCAACCGGGATGCCGGTCCAGCCCGAAATAACGGCCGCGATGTCGTCCTCAGTTACTGCGCCGTGAGTCTTGGTCTGCTGCTCAGACCATTCCTTGCGGCGCGCTTCGAGCGCTTCGCGCTTGTTCTTCTCTTCATCGCGCAGCTTGGCGGCGTTCTCGTAGTCCTGCCCCTTGACAGCCTCTTCCTTCTTCGCGGCGATGGCGGTGATTTCGTCCTCCATCTGCTTGAGGTCGGGCGGCGTGGTCAGCGTGGACAGGCGAACCCGCGAGCAGGCTTCGTCGATAACGTCGATTGCCTTATCCGGCAGGAAACGGCCGGTTACATAGCGCACAGACAGCTTGACGGCAGCTTCGATGGCTTCATCCGGAATCTTGATGCGGTGATGTGCTTCGTAGCGGTCACGCAGGCCCTTGAGGATTTCGACTGCGTCCTCCGGACTCGGCTCGTCAATCTGAACGGGCTGGAAACGACGCTCGAGCGCTGCGTCCTTTTCGATGTTCTTGCGGTATTCATCCAGCGTGGTTGCACCGATGACCTGCACTTCACCGCGGGACAGGGCGGGCTTCAAAATGTTCGCAGCATCTGCCGCTCCCTCAGCAGCGCCCGCGCCCATCAGCATATGCATTTCATCGATGAACAGAATGGTATCCTTGTTCGCGGTCAGCTCTTCGATGACCTTTTTGATGCGCTCTTCGAACTCGCCGCGGTACTTGGTGCCCGCAATCATGCCGGTCAGGTCAAGCGATACGACGCGCTTGTCCTTCAGCGTCTCCGGGACATCGCCCGCGACAATCTTCTGCGCCAGTCCTTCGACCACGGCGGTCTTGCCGACGCCGGGGTCACCGATCAGTGCAGGGTTGTTCTTGGTACGGCGGGACAGAATCTGAATGACCCGCTGAATTTCCTTGCTGCGACCGATAACCGGGTCGAGCTTGCCCTCGCGGGCAGCGGCGGTCAGGTCACGGCCGAACTGCTCGAGCGCGTCGCCCGACTTGCCGGATGCACCGGCAGCGCCGGGACCTTCGCCCTGCTGCACGCCGCCCAGCACTTCGCTGAGCTTTTCGGCCACCATCTGCGGGGTGACCTTGAGGTTAGCCAGCGCGGTCAGCGCAACGTTCTGTCCCTCGCGCAGCAGGCCGAGCAGCAGATGTTCGGTGCCAACGTAGTTCGTCCCCATCTGGGCGGCGGACTGGATGGACAGCTCAATGATGCGCTTGGTGCGCGGGGTCATGCCCTGCGGAGCGGTGCTGTCGGGCGTGCCGCGGCCGGACAGCTCTTCAATCTGCTTCACCAGCGCGTCGTCGGTCACGCCGCAGGCAGCCAATGCCTTGGCCGCCGGGCCGCCCTCTTCACGCAACAGGCCGAGCAGCAGATGCTCCGAGCCGATATAGCTGTGTCCGAACGATGCGGCGGCCTCCTGCGCCTTGGTCAGTGCCTGCTGCGCGCGCTCGGTAAAACGGTTCTGATAAAACATAGGTCAACACTCCTTTCCGAAAGGGAAAAGTCCAAGTTCGGTTATTCTAAAATCAAATCTTTGGCTGCCGCGCGCAGCAATTCTGCACGCTTGCAGTCGCGCTCCTGCGGCGCGCCGTTCAGCATCGCCGGACGGATGCGCTGCTCGAGTTCATATAGCTTCTGCGGCTCTACGCCCGACAGCAAGCCCATTTGCAGGCCGACCAGCACATCCGAGATGCACTGTACAGCCTCGCCGGTGTCAATCAGACAAGCGGAACGCAGCGTGCCTGCCGCGCGGTAGATGCGGTCGCGCAGACCGGCTTCGTTCTGGCTGCGCACCTGCTCACGGGCCTTCTTTTCTGCGTCAATGATGGTGGTTGCGGTCTCAACCAGCCTATCGGTCAGCTCAGCCGCCGAAGCGCCCAGCGTAACCTGATTGGATATCTGATAGAAGCCGCCGACCGCCTTGGAGCCTTCGCCGTAGGCACCGCGCACCGCGCAGCCACGGCTGCCGGCATAGCCTGTTATCCGGCCAATCTCGCCCGTTGCGGTCAGCATGGGCAGATGCAGCATGATGGAAGCCCGCAGGCCGGTGCCGATGTTGGTCGGGCACGCGGTCAAATAGCCCAGCCGCTTGTCGTAGGCGAAGGGCAGCTCGCCTTCGATCAGCGCCGCGATGCGGTTTGCCGTTTCCAGGCATTCCTTCGGACACAGGCCGGTGCCAATCACCTGCAAGCGCAGATGGTCCTCTTCGCCCACCATGATGGACACGCCGCCGTCCTTGGAGACGATCAGCCAGCCGCCGTTCTGTGCCAGCTCGGGCGAAATCAGATGCTCTTCGACCAGCTGAGAAGCCTCGGTCGAGCGTGGGATGATTTGCTTTTTCTCAAATTCCGGCCCAACGGTCGGATTATTCTGCAAGGCCGCGAACACTTTGTCTGCGATCTCCTTGTGTTGTGCTTCGGTCAAACGGAAGGGATAACCCTTCAGGTTACGGGCAAGCCGCACGCGGCTGGTTGCCGCAAGGCCGGTAAAACCGCCATGAATTTCAAACATGCTCATTTTTGCTCGCCCTCCATTCTGCGAATCTCATCACGCAGGCGCGCAGCCTGCTCATATTCTTCGTTTTCAACTGCGGTTTTCAGCTGTGCACGCAGTGTTTCGATCGGGTCAGCCTTGGGCTGTTCGGCAGCCGGGGCCGCACCAATGTGCTGCGTTGCACCGTGAATCTTTTCGACATACGGATTCAAGATATCCGAGAATGTGTTGTAGCAATCCGGACAGCCCACACGGCCGGTCCGCCGCAGCTCGCTTTCGGTCATGCCGCAGGTCGGACACTTGCGCTCGGTACCGAGCAGCGTCGCCGTCGGCGCGCCCAGCATGTCGTTCCACAGGTTGCCAAAGCCGCCGCCGAGGAACGAATGGAACGGGTCGCTCCAGAAATGGTTCATCGAGGCAAACGCATTTTCGAACGCGCCGCCAATGTTTTCCTTCTTCGCGCAGTCCTCACACAGGTGCATTTCGCGCGTTACACCGTTTACGGTTTCCTTATAATACATCGTCGCTTCATTCTTGCCGCATTTCTCGCATTTCATAAGTCATTTCTCCTTTCGAGAATCTATCCTCAAGTGATTTTGTTAACTGTTGTCATGCTGTTGCAATGCCCATCACCGCGCATCGGAAAATCGCGGCTCGCAGACGGTTGCGGTCGGTTTTTTCCACCTCGGCCAACGCGCCGTCCGAGCATGCCGAAAGCAGAAGCTGCGCTTCCCGCTGCGTCAGCAGCTCCGCCGACAGCAGCG
>DYCA01000048.1 GCA_019418305.1 Clostridiales bacterium | reverse complement strand
ATGGTATAATATATTGATTTTTGTTAATAGGGGAAATGCAATGAATAAGATTCTAAAGGAAAAAATTGTAGAGGCATTATCGTCTGTTTTGCCTATCACATTGATTGTATTACTGCTTAGCATTACAATTACGCCCATGCCAGTTGGAACGCTGGTTCTATATCTGGTCGGTGCGGTATTGCTAATCGTCGGTATGGCATTCTTTTCGCTCGGTACGGATGTTTCGATGACGCCGATGGGCGAGGGAATTGGCGCGCAATTGCCACGCACGAAAAACCTGTTTGCGGTCGTGGGCATTACATTTGTAATCGGCGTGCTGATTACCATAGCAGAACCGGATTTGCAAGTTTTGGCGGGACAGGTCCCGTCGATTCCCAACGCCGTATTGATTTGGACGGTCGCAATTGGCGTAGGCCTGTTTTTTGTTCTGGCAATGCTGCGCACTCTGTTTAAAATTCGATTGGCATCCCTGCTGATTGTGTTTTATGTTGGTGTTTTGATTTTATCCGCGTTTGTGCCAAATGAATTTGTTTCCGTAGCATTTGATTCCGGTGGCGTGACGACCGGTCCGATTACCGTGCCGTTTATCATGGCATTGGGTATTGGTCTTGCTTCCATTCGTGGCGACCGGGACGCGCAGGATGACAGCTTTGGTCTGGTAGCACTATGCAGTATCGGCCCGATTCTGGCGGTATTGCTGCTTGGTATTTTCTATAAGGGCGGAGATCCGGGCTATACTGCTGTGACTGTGCCGGAAGTGGAGGATACAAAGCAGGTAGCTAAGCTGTTCGCATATAGCCTGCCGGAGTATGTGCATGAAGTTTTATCTGCCCTGATTCCGATCATTCTGTTCTGCGCGGTATTTCAGTTAGTGTTTCACCGCTTTCACCGGATGCAGCTGAAAAAAATCGGAATTGGTTTTGGATATACCTTCTTTGGTCTTTCGCTGTTTTTGACCGGTGTTAATGTCGGTTTCATGCCGGTTGGTCATTTTTTGGGAAAGCAGTTGGCACAAAGCGGGCACAGTTGGCTGCTGGTGCCGCTGGGTATGTTGATCGGTTATTTTTTGGTCACGGCAGAGCCGGCAGTACATGTACTGAACCGTCAGGTAGAGAATATCACGAACGGTGGTGTTTCGCAGCGTGCAATGATGCATAGCCTGTCCATCGGTGTAGCCTGCTCGGTCGGCCTCTCCATGCTGCGTGTGCTGACCGGAATTTCTATCTATTGGATTGTCATTCCCGGCTATCTGTTGGCGCTTGGTTTGACATTTTTTGTCCCTAAGATTTTTACCGGTATTGCGTTTGACTCCGGCGGTGTTGCATCCGGTCCGATGACTTCTACATTCCTTCTGCCTTTTGCAATGGGAGCGTGCGAGGCATTGGGCGGAAATGTCTTAACAGATGCATTTGGTATTGTAGCGATGGTTGCGATGACACCGCTGCTGACAATTCAAATCCTCGGGTTGCTGTATCATCAAAAGATGCGTCGCACGGATGGAACAGCACAATCCGCTGCAGAGGAAGAGGAAGAAATTATTGTTTTGGAAGAGGAGGATCAGCATGAGTGAGTATCAACCGCAGATGGCGGTGCGCAGTGCGGTGGAACTGCTGATATCTGTAGTAGATGTATCACAGAGTGAAAAGGTGCTCCGCTTGTACCGAGATACCCACGTGCTCGTGGATTTTGTCTGCATGGCGCACGGTACGGCGAAAACCGACATGTTGGATTTGCTGGGCATCGGTGAAACAGCCAAGGCGATTGTTCTTTGTCTGACCGACCGGGAGCGGGCGTGTCGGCTGCTGGAAAAGCTGGGACATAGTTTGCAAATGCGTTATCCGGGCAAGGGGATTGCTTTTACCGTTCCGATTAACGGAATCGGTGTGCGATGGCACAAGCTGTTGACGCAAACGGATGTTGGAAGCGAGGAGGCGGAGAGTATGAGCAAATCAGAGCGAGCCTGCGGTTTAGACGCAGTTGTCGTAGTGATGGAGCGAGGATACACGAATGTTGCCATGGATGCGGCGCGCAAAGCAGGAGCACGAGGCGGAACTGTGATAGCTGCGCGCGGCATTGCAGAGGACGAGGTCAAGCGTTTTTTCGGTATTGAGATTCAGGCGGAAAAGGAAATTGTATTTTTGATTGTCCGAAGTGAGGAACGGCAGGAAATTATGACCGCGCTGATGAAGGCGGTCGGCATGAATACACGTAGCCATGGGCTGGTGCTTTCCGTTCCATTGTCGGGCGCAATCGGCTTAGCGGACTGAAGTGAGTCAGGTAAATTGAAAGGGGCGCAGCAGTAGGGCTGCGGCCCTTTCTGTTTGCGGATTATGGGATGCAAGACGTCTCGATGAGCGCGTGCGGTTTGTACAGTGCATACTATATCTTGTGTTAAGAGGAAAATAGAAAAGAATGGTTTACGTTGTGTTTGTCAACAAGATGTACACAGGATTTTCCACAGTAGAGGAGTTATCCACAGAACGGTTGTCTGTTGTCCACAGAGAAAAATGATGAAATTTTAGAGAAACCAACAAGAAAAATATTTTGATTCTTACAATTCTTCCAAAAACCTTGTTTCCCCTTGACAGGCAGGTGTGTGAGCGGTAAAATATATAGCACAGGCACAAGATATGGTGCGAAAAATCAGAACAATCTACGAAATTTTGTGATCGCCGCAAGGCGGTTTTTGTATGAGAGAGGGAATAGAACTTATGATTCAGCAGATCGTCAAACGCGACGGGCGCAGTGCCCCCTTTGAGATTGACAAGATTGCCAACGCGATTTTCCGCGCGGCGCAGGCTTCCGGCGGACAGGATTACGAGATGGCGCGCGGTCTGGCTGAACAAGTGGAAAACACGTTGGAAAAGGCTGTAGGAGAGCAGATTCCCACGGTGGAGCAGATACAAGATACAGTAGAGAAGGTTTTAATCGAAAGCGGACATGCCCGCACGGCAAAAAAGTATATTCTTTACCGTAATGAGCGCACTCGTGTGCGTGAAATGAATACCCGACTGATGAAGGTGTACGAGGATTTGACCTTTCAGTCCTCGCTGGAAAATGACGTAAAGCGTGAGAATGCCAACATCGACGGCGATACAGCAATGGGTACCATGCTCAAGTATGGCTCCGAGGGGGCAAAGCAGTTTTACGAAATGTTTATTCTCGATCCGGCCCACGCCAATGCGCACCGGGAGGGAGATATCCATATTCATGATTTGGATTTCCTGACGCTTACAACAACCTGCTGCCAGATTGATTTGCTCAAGCTGTTTGATGGCGGTTTCTCCACCGGTCACGGGTTCCTGCGTGAACCGAATGATATCCGTTCATATGCGGCGCTGGCGTGCATCGCTATTCAGTCCAATCAGAACGATCAGCACGGCGGCCAGTCGGTACCGAATTTTGATTACTCGATGGCCCCTGGTATTCGCAAGACGTTTCGCAAGCTGTTCCGCAGCAATCTGGCAAAGGCGCTTGAGGTGTTCGGTGCGGATGAAAACAACGAAGTCGATGCGGCTGCGCTGACCGAGCGTGTCGAGCAGCAGACCGGCAAATGGGCTTGTCTTGCCGGTGATAACGGTTACGACGAAGCCATGGCGGCGGCGCTTGGTGAAACGCTTGACGAGCAGGCGGTGCAGAAATGCATGCGTTTTGCTCGCAAGTATGCAGACAAGGAAACACGCAAGAGCGCATATCAGGCGATGGAAGCGCTGGTACATAACCTGAATACCATGCATTCGCGTGCGGGTGCGCAGATTCCGTTCTCCTCGCTCAATTACGGCACGGATACCTCGCCCGAAGGCCGTTTGGTCATCGAGCAGCTGTTGCTGGCAACCGAAGCCGGTTTGGGCAATGGGGAAACGCCGATTTTCCCGATTCACATTTTCAAGGTAAAAGAGGGCGTGAACTATAACGAAGGGGAGCCGAATTACGACCTGTTTAAGCTGGCATGCCGTGTTTCTGCCAAGCGGATGTTCCCGAACTTCTCTTTTCTGGATGCGCCGTTTAATAAGCAGTATTACAAGCCCGGCCATCCGGAAACCGAATGCGCGTATATGGGTTGCCGCACGCGCGTTATCGGCAACCACTTTGACCCGACTCGTGAAATCGTCAACGGCCGAGGTAATCTGTCGTTTACCTCGATTAATCTGCCGCGCATTGCTATCCGCAGCCACGGTGATATCGACTGGTTCTTTGAGGATTTGGACCGCAAAATTGATTTGGTCATTGACCAGCTCCTGGCCCGTTTCCGTATCCAGTCGGCCAAGAAGGTGCGCAATTATCCGTTCCTGATGGGTGAGGGCGTCTGGATTGATTCGGACAAGCTCGGCCCGGATGATACAGTTGGTGAAGTGCTCAAGCACGGCACGCTGACGCTGGGCTTTATCGGCCTTGCGGAGACGCTCAAATCGCTTATCGGCAAGCATCATGGAGAAAGCGAAGAAGCGCAGAACCTTGGCTTGGAGATTGTCGGACACATGCGTGAGCGCATGGATCAGGCAAGCGAAAAATACGGTCTGAACTTTTCGCTGATTGCGACCCCGGCAGAGGGCTTGTCCGGCCGATTCGTCAAGATCGACCGAGAGAAGTATGGATGCATTGAGGGTGTGACCGACCGTGATTATTACACCAACTCATTTCATGTCCCGGTATATTATCCGATTTCCGCGTTTGAAAAGATTACGCGCGAAGCACCGTATCATGAGCTGACCAATGGCGGACATATCAGCTATATCGAGCTGGACGGCGATCCGACGCAGAATCTGGAGGCGTTCGAAGCGGTCGTCCGTGCGATGAAGGAAGCCGGTATCGGCTACGGCGCAATCAACCATCCGATTGACCGCGACCCGGTTTGTGGTTACACCGGCATCATCGGTGAAACCTGTCCGCGCTGCGGACGGCATGAGGGTGAGGGCGTGCCGCTTTCCAAGCTGCAAAAGCTGGGACTCTATAAGCATTTGAACAGTATGACGCTTGGCTATCACGGCGATCCTGCCGAGGAGGCCGACCGTCTGCCCAATACATTGCAAATTGTCAAGGAATAAGAAAGGAAGCGTATGATGATGGAGAAAAAGGAAATGCAGGAGCAGTTAATCGGCGAGGGTGTGGGCTTTGAGCGCATCCGCCGTATTACGGGCTATTTGGTTGGTACACTGGATCGCTTCAATAATGCCAAGCGCGCAGAGGAGCATGACCGCGTCAAGCATACGGTTTCCTGCTGCTCGCTGGAGGAGGAGCATACTGCGTGATGGAAGGTACCATACGCATTGCGGGTACAGTCGGGGAGTCCATTGTGGACGGCCCCGGCTTCCGTTATACCCTGTTTACACAGGGCTGTCCGCATCATTGTCCCGGTTGCCATAATCCGCAGACGCATGATTTTGCGGGCGGCAAGGAGATGGAACTGGATACGCTGCTGCGTGACATGTGCCGCAATCCGCTGGTCAAGGGTGTGACCTTTTCGGGCGGCGAGCCGTTTTGCCAGCCTGAGCCGCTGTATCGACTGGCGGTGGAACTGAAGGCGAAGGGCAAACACTTGATGGCATATTCCGGCTATACGTTTGAGCAGCTGCTGGAGTTGCCTGATCCGTTTGTGAAAAAGCTGCTGGAGCAGCTGGATCTTTTGGTGGATGGGCCGTTTGTCGAGGCGGAACGTAATCTGGAATTGCGTTTTCGCGGCAGTGCAAATCAACGTGTGCTGGATGTGCCTGCTTCTCTGGCAGCAAATGCACCCGTATGGGCGGAGCAGTACCGATAAGGTAAGCTGAAACGGAAAGGCCGCTGCAGAGCGGCCTTTTTTATGTTTTTTGCGCAAAGAGCACGCGTGAGGAAAGAAAAGAGGAAAACCATATGCATGATGAATTGACTGCACAGGATATTGCAATGATGCAGAAGGAACTCGATCACCGCAAGCTGGAATTGATGCCCGAACTGATCGAGGAGGTCAAACGTACACGAGCGTTTGGTGATCTGAGTGAAAATTTTGAATACAAGGCGGCCAAGCAGGCGCAGAACCGCAATCGCAGCCGTATTCGTTATCTGGAACGCATGATTAAGTCAGCGCGCGTGATTGAGGATCGCGCCGCGGCGGATGAGGTCGGCCTGTTTGACAAGGTGGAGCTGTACTTTGAGGAGGATGACGAAACCGAAACCATACAGGTGGTCACGACCGTGCGCTGCGACCCGCTGCAGGGACGCATCAGCCGCGAGGCGCCGCTGGGAAAAGCGGTGCTGGGCAGAAAGCAGGGAGACCGTGTTTCTGTGACAACCGAGGACGGCGATACCTATACGGTGGTCATTCGCTCGATCTGCAAGCAGGCGGATGACGGAACAGGTTCCATTCTATAAATGAAAAAAACAGCAGCCGATTTGCTTTCGGCTGCTGTTTTTTTATTCCTGTTCAGGTAGTTGCTGTGCCGCTTCGTCTGGCTCTGCGGAAGCAGCAGACAACGTCTCGAAAAACGTCTCACGATCAACCGCACACACCACATGCGGCAGATCTTTTCCTCGATACAGTTTAGTGAATTGACCGATCGGCTTCATACCGCAGGCCGCTGCAACGTGAAGCGATGCAATGTTATCTGGACGGATCAAGGCAAGCATACGTGATACATTTAGTTTGTCAAACGCAAAGGTAAGCGCAGTACGGGCGCATTCGACTCCGTAACCCTGTCCCCATAGGTCGCGTCGAACAATATAACCCAGTCCGAGTGCGGTGGTCTCGGCGTCCAGGCGTTCGACCAATGGTCCGGCCAATGCGATTAACGCCCCGGTTTCTCGGTCAAGGCCTGCAAAATATCCGCACCCATCCTCGTGGTAACGACGCAGCATGTCTGCAATCCAGTCCACCACTTCCTCATAGGAAAAACCGTGTTCCCATGCATACATGGTTTGTTCATCCTGAAGGAGCGGGGCGACAAGGGAAAAGTCATCCGCACGTAAACGGCGAAAACGCAGACGTTCGGATTCCATTTCGTAATGCTGAATTTCCATTTGATTGCTCCTGTAAAAACGGTGCAGCGTGGCGCCGCACCGTTGTTTAGCTATTAGTTTTACTTTGTGCCGAAGATACGGTCGCCGGCATCGCCCAGACCGGGGACAATGTAACCATGGTCATTGAGTTTCTGATCAATGGCGGCTACGAAAATTTCCACATCCGGATGCGCTTTCTGAACGGTTTCAATACCTTCGGGTGCTGCGATGAGGTTCATCAGCTTGATGTGCTTAACGCCGCGGCGTTTGAGTCCGTCAATAGCAGCGATAGCAGAGCCGCCGGTTGCCAGCATCGGGTCAAGCAGCAGCACATCGCGCTCCTCGATATCACCCGGCAGTTTGCAATAATATTCAATCGGCTGCAGCGTATCGGGGTCACGGTACAGGCCGATATGACCAACCTTAGCGGCCGGAATCATTTCCAGCATGCCTTCCACCATACCCAGACCGGCACGCAGAATGGGAACCAGCGCAATCTTCTTGCCGGAAATAACCTGTACGCGCGCTTCTGCCAGCGGTGTTTCAATCGAAATTTCCTTAAGCGGCAGGTCGCGGGTTGCCTCGTAGCACATGAGCATGGCGATTTCGCGGGTCGCTTCGCGGAACTCCTTTACGCCAGTGGTCTTATCGCGCATCAGGCTGAGCTTATGCTTAATCAGCGGGTGATCCATTTCGTGAACGGTAGCCATAATCCTTTGTCTCCTTTAATGTAGATTCGATGCATCGCCGGAAAGCCGTTTCATACGTTCGCGTTCGGCCTGCGGACGGCGCAGGTAAAAGGCATCCAGCTCTTGTGGGGAGCAGGTTTTACCTGCCTGTAGTAACGGCAGGGCAGCAGCGGCAACACCATAACCGGTGGGGTAACGCAGCTCGGGCGGTGCGAGGCGCAGGCCGGTACATTTTTCCCTAAGGGTATTATAACATAGTTCGGCTCCATCTCCA
Source organism: Clostridiales bacterium (assembly GCA_019418305.1). Lineage (GTDB taxonomy): Bacteria > Bacillota > Clostridia > Oscillospirales > Butyricicoccaceae > Agathobaculum. Next base: position 1,855 of record DYCA01000048.1, on the reverse strand, counting down.
ACCAGAAAATACGCGGTATCGCCGATTTCTTCCGCAAGATCGGTCAGTTTGACAGCGCGGTCCTCACACAAGCGTTTGGGCAGCCCGTTTTCGACTGTGAAGAGTGCGTTATAAACCTGCCCTGCGCGCGCGTCCATCACACAGCACAGGCGACCGTCGAGCGCGTGTGCGCCGTGTGCCATCGCTTCCAGCGTGGATACACCAATGCACGGCTTGTCCGCACCAAGCGCAAGCCCTTTGACCGTTGCCACGCCAATGCGCACGCCGGTGAACGACCCCGGGCCGTGTGCCACGGCAATGGCATCGACTGCGTCGAGTGTCAAGCCGCAGTTTTGCAGAAGACTTTCTACCATCGGCAGCAGCGTGCGCGAGTGGGTCAGCCCACAGTTTTGAAAGGACTGCGCGATTAGTTTTTCGTCCTCGGTCAGCGCGACAGAGGCGCTGACGGCGGAGGATTCCAGTGCAAGAATTTTCAAGTGCACACCTCCCCGGTGGTGATGAGTCGGTCATCCGCTTCACTGCCATATGCAATGTGAACGGTTTTGTATTGTGCCGGCAAAATATCTGCCGCGTTTTCGCTCCATTCAATCAAAACGATGCGGCTGCCGTCCAAGTATTCCTCAAAGCCGATTTCAAACAGCGCTTCGCTGTCCAGAATACGGTACAGGTCAAAATGCGCTACGCGGCCGCCGGGGGTGTCGTATTCGTTGGCGATGGCAAAAGTCGGGCTGGTGACTCGACCCTGATAGCCAAGTCCACGCAGCACACCGCGGGTAAACGCGGTTTTGCCTGCGCCGAGGTCGCCGGAAAAGGCAACAACGTCGCCCGGCTGCAGCGATGCAGCATAGTCTGCGCCCAAGGCTTCGGTTTCCTCAGGCGAGTGGGTGATATATTCCATTAAAACACCTTTTCTTGTGGATTCTGGCTTTATCATATCATGGAAGCGGCCAAATGGCAAGGTGTGCGCTCAGGGCTGCGAAGCGGCAGCAAGTGCTTTGATAACCTCACCCGCAAGAATCATACCGGCAACCGGCGGCACAAAAGACACGCTGCCGGGTACGGCGCGCCCAGCGGTGCCTTTTTGTTCCTCCGAGAGCAGAGGAGTGCGGGCTTCTTCCTTGGAGTAAACCACCTTGAGACGTCGAATACGGCGTTTTTTGCATTCGAGTCGAATGACGCGCGCAAGCGGACAGACTGAGGTTTTATAGATATCCGAGACCTCAAAGCGTGTCGGGTCGAGCTTGTTGCCCGTGCCCATCGAACAGATGAGCGGCACACCCAATCGGTCGCATTCCGAAATCAGGTGCAATTTCGCGGTGACGGTGTCGATAGCGTCAATCACATAGTCGAACTGCGTTAGGTCGAGCGTGCTGTCCGGGGTGTAAAACTGCTGCAGCGCGTGTACGGTACAGCGCGGATTGATGTCCGCAATGCGTTCGCGCATGACTTCGACTTTGGCTTGTCCGGTGGTCGAAACAAGTGCAATCAGTTGGCGGTTGCGGTTGGTCAGGGAAACCGTGTCATTATCTATCAGGGTCAGTTCTCCAACACCCGCGCGGGCCAATGCTTCACAAGCGAACGAGCCGACGCCGCCGATGCCGAATACTGCGACATGCGACGAAGCCAGTTTTTGCAGCGCATCCGCACCAAGCAGCAACTCTTCACGGGAAAATTCATGCAGCATATTTGAAAACCTCTCAATAAAGTATGGTCAGAGTATATCACAGACTGTTTGCGTGGGCAAGCGGGGAAGAAAGTGGAAAACAAAACGCCTGTCCAAATGGACAGGCGTTTTCTTTTTGGAGCGGCTGACGAGGCTCGAACTCGCTACCTCCACCTTGGCAAGGTGGCGCTC
>DYCA01000047.1:9437-9905 GCA_019418305.1 Clostridiales bacterium | reverse complement strand
CATGATACCGGCCTGCGCATGATTCTCAATTTCGGGCATACCATTGGTCACGCTGCGGAAAAGCTCGGAAACTATACCGAACTGACCCATGGGCAGGCAGTAGCCATCGGTATGGTCGCCGCGATGCAGCTGGCTGCGCTGCGCGGCGACGCCGACTTGTCCGCGCCGCTCATTGCGCTTTTGCAGCAGCTTGGTTTGCCGACCGAACTGACGCACGACCGCGAGGCGATTTTCCACGCGCTGCTGTCGGACAAAAAGAAATTCGGCAGCACGGTCAACTTCATTCTTGTGCGCGAGCCGGGCCGGGCGGAAATCACGCCAATCGAGTCGGAAACGCTGCACGAGTACATTCTCAAACTGTAAGGAGGTTTGCCCGATGGGTTCCACTTGGGGCAACGCCATCAAAATTTCCATTTTTGGCGAGTCACACGGCGCCGGCATCGGCGTGGTAATCGATGGCTTTCCGGC
>DYCA01000047.1:0-9427 GCA_019418305.1 Clostridiales bacterium | reverse complement strand
CCTTTATCCTGCGCGAGATGGAGCGCCGCGCCCCCGGGCGCAACAAACAGTCCACCCAGCGCAAGGAGGCCGACACGCCGCTCATCCAATCCGGCTTGTTAAACGGACAGACGACCGGCGCGCCCATCTGTGCGGTTATTCAGAACACCAATCAGCGTTCCGGCGACTATGCCGCCCTGGCCGCGCAGCCCCGTCCGGGCCACGCGGATTACACCGGGATGATACGCTACCACGGCTGCAACGACCCGCGCGGCGGCGGTCATTTTTCCGGTCGTCTGACCGCTCCGTTGGTGTTTGCAGGTGCAATGTGCAAGCTGTGGCTCAAAACCCGCGGCGTAACGGTCGGCTCACACATCCAGTCCATTGCGCAGATTCAGGATATGCCGTTTGATGATGTGGATATCCCGGTTTCCCAGCTCGATGCGCTGCGGGAAGCCGACTATCCGGTCAACAATCCGCGCGCGCTGGATGCCATGCTTGCCGCCATCGAAGAAGCGCGCGAGGCGCAGGACTCGGTCGGCGGCGTGATTGAGTGCGCGGCCGTCGGCCTGCCCGCCGGCATCGGCAGTCCGATGATGGACACGGTGGAAAGCCGCCTGTCCTCCATCCTGTTTGCCGTACCGGCCGTCAAGGGCGTGGAATTCGGCGCAGGCTTTGCCTTTGCGGCGCTGCGCGGCTCACACGCAAACGACACCCTGTATCAGGACGGCGATATCATCAAAACCGAGACCAACAATAACGGCGGCGTCAACGGCGGTATTACCAATGGCATGCCGCTTATCGTGCGGACGTGTATCAAGCCCACGCCATCCATTGCCGCCACACAGCAGACCCTGAATATCCAGACCGGCAAGGTGGAGCCGCTGTCCATCCACGGGCGGCACGACCCCTGCATCGTCACACGTGCCGCGCCGGTCATTGAAGCGGCCTGTGCGGTGGCGCTGGCAGATCTTTTGCGGGAGGCGAACGGCTATGCGTGATCTTTCCGAAATCCGTCAGGACATCAACCGCGTCGATGAACAAATCCGCGCGCTTTTTCTGGAACGAATGGATCTTGCGCTTCAGGTGGCACAGACCAAGGTCGAAACCGATGACAAAATCTATAAACCCGACCGTGAAGCCGAAATCATCGCCAAGCGTACCGAGGGCATGAGTGAGGAGCTTTGCCTCAAATATACTGCACTTCTGCAAAGCATGATTCGTGCCAGTCGTGAATATCAATACAGCGAGGTGCTGCGGCAGAAGCCCGATCGCTTCCCGCTGCATCCGTCCGGGAACGAACTCGCCCCCCAAACCGTCTATTATCAGGGCGTACCCGGTGCGTATCAGGAACTGGCGGCGCGCGCTCTCTTCCCGAACTGTGAGCCGCAGCATGTGCCGACATGGGAGCAGGTATTTCAATCCGTGCGCGACGGCATTGCGGATGTGGGCGTTGTACCGGTCGAGAACACGACCGCAGGCACGGTCAGCGAGGTTTATGACCTGCTGCTTGCCTACGACCTGTCCATCAACAAATCGTACATCAAAAAAATCTCGCACTGTCTGGCCGCCGTGCCGGGCGCGCAGATGAGCGATATCCAAAGCGTCTGCTCGCACCCACACGCTCTGCCCCAATGCCACGCATTCATCACCGAACACGGTCTGGAGGCCATCGAGGTTGCCAACACAGCGATGGCAGCGCAGAACGTCCAGAAAAAGGGCGACCCGCATCTGGCGGCAATCTGCTCGCGCGAAGCCGCCGATCGGTACGGCCTGACCGTTCTTGCCGAGGGCATCAACGACCTGAAGCACAACGAAACGCGCTTTATTGCGGTCAGCCGCACGCTCACCAGCCGTCCCGAGGACAACCGCATCGAAATTGCCTTCCGCATTCCGAATGTCGCCGGTTCGCTCGGCCGCGTGCTGGATGTCTTTACGCATTACGGCATCGACATGACCGGCATCTATTCCCGTCCGGTCAAGGACAGCCCGTGGTGCTATGTGTTCTATGTAGACTTCACCGGCAATATGCAGGACCATGCCGTGCAGTCGCTGTTATATCAGCTCCATGAGGAGCTGCCCTACATTAAAGTCATCGGCAGCTATCCGGTTTCCGATGCAACGGAGGAGTAAACAAATGCAAATCCAACCTTGCGGCCCGCTGCGCGGCGAAATCACCGTGCCGGGCGACAAATCCATTTCGCACCGCGCGGTCATGCTGGGCGCGCTGGCAAACGGCACGACCCATATCACCGGCTTTCTGATGGGTGAGGACTGTCTGTCCACCATTGACTGCTTCCGCAAGATGGGCGTGGAAATTCAAATCACGGAAAAGGAAGTGATCGTCGAGGGCGTGGGCCTGCACGGCCTGTGTGAGCCGGAGGAAACGCTCGACACCGGCAACAGCGGCACCACCACCCGCCTGCTGTGCGGCATTCTGGCCGGACAGCCGTTCACCGCGACACTCAACGGCGACGCTTCCATCCAGAAGCGCCCGATGGGCCGCGTCATTAAGCCGCTGCGCGAGATGGGCGCGTCCATCGAAGGCAAAAACGACAACTATTGTCCGCTGACGCTATACCCCAGCGAGCTGCACGGCATCGAGTACCGCCTGCCGGTGGCATCCGCCCAGCTTAAGAGCGCGATTCTGCTCGCGGGATTGTATGCCGAGGGACAGACAACAGTCATTGAGCCTGCCCCTTCGCGCGACCACACCGAGCGCATGTTCCGTGCGCTGGGCGTGGAAGTCGAAACCGAGGGCAACACGATTACGCTGGACCCGCCCGAGGACCTGCACGCGGTAGATATTGCCGTGCCGGGAGATATTTCGTCTGCGGCGTTCTTCCTGGTTGCAGGCGCCATTGTGCCGGGCAGCGAACTGACCATCCGAAACGTCGGCGTCAACCCCACGCGCACGGGCATTCTGGACGTGCTGCGCGAAATGGGCGCGGACATCACCGAGTCTAACTTCCGCGACGACGCCGAGCCGGTCTGCGACCTGACCGTGCGGCACAGCCGTCTGCACGGCGTTGAAATCGGCGGGTCGATTATTCCTCGTCTGATTGACGAGCTGCCGGTTCTTGCGGTTGCGGCCGCGTTTGCAGAGGGCGAAACCGTCATCCGCGACGCGCAGGAGCTTAAGGTCAAGGAATCCAACCGCATCGCCGCAATGGTCACCGAGCTGACGCGCGCTGGCGTAGACGTGGAAGAAACCGATGACGGCATGATTATCCACGGCGGCAAAACGCCGTGCGGCGCTTCGTTTGAAACCTACAAGGACCACCGCATTGCCATGAGCCTTGCCGTGCTCGCGCTTGGCGCGCAGACTTCCAGCCGTATCAACGACCCGGAGGTCGTTTCCATCTCCTACCCCGACTTTTTCGATACGCTCGAAGCATTGGGGGGCTGAGTCATGCTGCTGACTATGGAGGAATTCCGCGCCTTTGAGCCGAATAAAGCAACCTATGCTCTGTTTGGCTGGCCTCTCGGCCATACGATGAGTCCGGAGCTGCACGCGCAGCTGTTTGAAGCCTCCGGACAGGACGCGGATTACATCGGCGTAGCCGTGCCGCCCGAAAACCTACCCGAAGCGTTTGAGCTGGCAAAGCATAAACTCAAGGGCATCAACTGCACCATCCCGCATAAAAAAGCGGTTATCGACCTGCTCGATGAAGTCGATACTGCCGCACGCGACCTGCATTCGGTCAACACGGTTGCCTTCCGCGACGGGCGCGCGGTCGGATACAACACGGATATTCTGGGTTTTGCGGAATCGCTTTCGCGCGACGGCGCCAAACTACGCGGCAAAAAGGTGCTGCTGCTCGGCTATGGCGGCGCCGCCGCGGTCATGGCGTATCACTGCATCACGCAAGGGGCATACCTGACCATCACGGGACGCAATATGGAAAAGGCCGCGGCGCTGCAAAAACAGCTGTGCGACGCCGTGCCCGGCGCACATGTTTCCGTATTTAACCGCCGGCACATCCCGCGCGATATTCAAATTGTCCTCAATTCTACACCGGTGGGCATGTATCCCAAGGAAAATGTCGCTCCCCTACACTATCTGCCGCACAAAACCGAATATGTGTTTGACGCGATTTATAACCCGCCCGTCACGGCAACGATGAAGCTGGCCAACCCCAAAAAGACCCGCGTGCGCGACGGACTGTTCATGCTGGTCATGCAGGCCGCGCACGCACAGACCATCTGGTCGGGCGTGCAGTTTGCACCGCAGGCCTGCGAGACCATCCTTCGCCGCACCTACGGAAAAATGGCGGTCAAGCGGCTGCATGAAAAGCATGGCAAGCAAAATATCGTGCTGTGCGGCTTTATGGGCAGCGGCAAAACCACAGTCGGCCGCAAGCTCGCCCGCCTGACGGGATTGGAATTCGTCGACGCCGACCAGTATCTGGAGGCACAGGAGAGCAAAAAAATCTCGGACATCTTTGCAGAACACGGAGAAGCCTATTTTCGTGAACGCGAAAGCGCTTATATCCGCGAGTTGTCCCAGCGCGACGGCATCGTGCTTTCGCTGGGCGGCGGCGCGGTGCTGCGACAGGAAAATGTAGAGGCGGTCAAGCAGTCCGGCCTGCTGATTCATCTGGATACGCCCTACTACCGCATTGTCAAAAACCTGTCCTATTCCACCTCCCGTCCGCTTCTGGACAAACCGGATAAGCAGGCCGAAACCCGTCGTCTGTACAATGCGCGCAAGGGCATCTATCATCATGTGTCGGATGTTTCCGTGCGCAGCCCAAAAATTTCCGAAGTGCTGGAAAAGCTCGTCAAGAGCATCTGATAACGCCGTAACTGCGGCATAGCAATCGTTTTCACCATTGTGAGAAATCGAGGAGGACTATGAAACATTTTGTAAACCATCCCATCCGCCTGCTGGCAGCCTCTCTTGCCGTCGTGCAGCTGGTTTCCGCAGCCGCCGGCGCAGCCTTTACCAATTCGTTCTCGTATTCCTATCCGGTTGGCCAGGGACTGCAATATACCCGCTCGGAAGGCAAGAACACGGCCGGTCTGCAAAAGGCCAATTTCCTGACCTATACGCCTAATACCGGCGTCTCCCCCATTATGGTTTATGCCGACGAGCAGCTCTACGGCAGTCAGGCAACCATCACAAACGCCGTTAAGTATCTGGAAAGTCAGGGAAAAACCGTAATCGGCGGCACCAATGCGGACTTTTTTGTCATGTCCAGCGGTATTCCAATCGGTCTGGTCATAGATGAAGGCGAACTGATTTCATCCGATGCATGGCAGTATGCGGTCGGCTTCAAAGCGGACGGCACCGCAGTCATGGGCCGTCCGACCATGAATATGTCGATATCCGGTGCATCCGGCACGGTTTCCGTTTCGTACTTCAACAAAACACGCACCACCGCGGGCGCCTATCTGCTCGACCGCAACTATGACGATTCCACGCACTTTTCTGCCAAAGGAACCTATATTGTACTGGAACGTGTGGATGACACGCCGGTGACGGTCAACCACTCGATTAAGCTCAAGGTAGTCAGCAAGGGAACGGGCAGCAGCCCGCTGACCATTGCGGACAACCAGATGGTGCTGACCAAGTCGGACGGTGCAAACGTTCCCTCCTGGGTGGACTTCCCTGTTGGAGAAGAAGTGACGCTCTGGGTGGGCGCGAGCGACAGCAACTGGGCCGAAGTCGAATATGCGGTCGGCGGCAAGCTGCTGATTGACAACAGCACGGTTACCACCTCAGGTATTGACGCTGCTTCTTCGCGGCGCGCGCGCAGCGCGGTCGGCGTGAAGGCGGACGGCACGGTTGTACTCTACGAAATTGATGGCGACCAGTCCTCGCACAGCGTAGGTCTGACCGCAGAAGAGCTTGGCAACGAGCTGCTTGCGCTGGGCTGCGTGCGCGCCATCTGTTTGGATGGCGGCGGCTCTTCCGCCATGGCGCTGCGTCAGCCGGGCGAAAGCACAACCTCGCTCATCACCAGCCCATCGGACGGCTCGCAGCGTTCCTGCGCCAACTACATTTTCTTTATCAGCAACGTCCCGGCTGACGGCATCACCGCCCATGCGGTCCTCACGCCGAGTTACCGCTATGTCATGCCGGGTGCATCAACATGGTTCTCCGTCAAGGGCGCAGACGCATCCTACGGACCGGCCGAAGCGCCGACCGACCTGACCTACACCGTATCCGGCGACTTGGGCACGGTGGGCAACCAGACTTTTACCGCTGGTATGACCACCGGCAGCACCACCATCACCGGTTCAAACGGCGTAGTGGAAGGCTCAATGATGGTGTGCATCACCGGCGATATTCAGTCCATCACGCTGCAGAACGACGGCAAGGATATCAGCTCCATTTCCCTTAAGCCGGGTCAGAGCATCAACGTCGATGGTATTGCCTACCACCTCGGCCAGAAGATGGCTTCTGTTGATACCTCGTTTACCTGGAGTGTATCCGGTGGTGTGGGTACTGTCGATGAAAACGGTGTGTTCACCGCAGGCGGCAGCATGGCCAGCGGCACACTCACCTGCTCCTACGGCAACACCAGCAAATCCATTCCGGTCAGCGTCGGCATGGGAGACCCGCAGGATGCCAAAACCGTTGCTGATTTTGAAAGCAGCCAACCCTGCACGGCAACCGACGGCGTAACCCTGTCCACTGTGACCGATTATACGCAGGTTGCCCGCGGCACCGGCTCGCTCAAGGCTGCCTATGACGGCAGCAAGGTGATGACTGCGACCGTTTCCGTACCGCAGACCGACGTTTCCGCTATGTCCTATCTGACGCTTTGGGCGCGCGGCGAAAACACGCAGAGCACGCTGACTGCCGTCTTTGCCGATGCAGAGGGCAATGAGCTGACTGCTCCCCTCTCCGCCGCAACCACCAGCAGCTGGAAGCAGCTGACCGCCTCCATTCCGGACGGCGCGCAAACACTGACCGGCATCCGCATGGAGCGCAGCGGCGCGGGCGCTGCGGAAAGCGCGCTTTATCTGGACCAGATTGTTGTCTCCGCTGACCATGCCGTAACGAATACGGATACACCGTCCGTTTCACTGAACAACACCTCGGTGACGGTCGATGCCGGCGCATCGGCTACCCTCACCGGCAAGGCCACGATGGAAAACGGCAAATATCCGGCGCGCGCCTCCAACATTGTGGTAAAGGTAGACGGTAAGACAGTTTCCGGCAAGGCCAGCATGAGCGGCTCGACCCTGTCGGTCACCACCGGCGCGCTGAGCGAAGGCACGCACTGCGTCACGATTGACGTTTCAGACGATGCGGGCAACCGCGCGCGCGTCTCGGCTACGATTACCGCCGGCAGCGCGAAAAACGTTTTTGCCGACACCGCTGACCACTGGGCGCGCGGTTACGCCTCTCTGCTCAATCAAAACGGCATTATGAAGGGCGAATCCGGCAACGACGGCAAAACCTACTTTAACCCCGACCGCAACCTGACGCGCAAGGAGTTTGCCGTCACGATGGCGCGCCTGCTCGGTCTGGACACGTCCTACACCGGCCAAACCGAATTTGCCGACGACGCCGACATCCCGAGCTGGGCACGCGGCGCTGTCTATGCCGTATCGCAGGCAGGCATTATGCAAGGCTCGAACAATGGCGGTGAGCTGTACTTCTCCCCGGATGCGGATATGACCCGCGCCGAGGTCATGACCGTCATTGGACGCTGTCTGCCGCGCGGCTATGCAGCTGCTGCACTGACCTACTCGGATGCGTCCTCGGTTCCCTCCTGGGCGCTGGAACAGGTCAAAACCTGTGTTTCCGCCGGTATCATCGGCGGCTATAAGGACAACACGCTGCAACCGCTGGGCAAAATCACCCGCGGCGAAATCGCCAAGATTCTGGCGCTGTTCTAAGCAGAATTTCTTTTGCTCCGCCCTGCACTTTAACCGGTGCGGGGCGGTTTTTATTCCCGCTTGACAGACTTTTTTCCCCATGCTATACTGAAATTCGCAAAGTGCATCCACCCGAGTTTTTATCGCCGGATAAAAATTTGAGCGTCATTCTTTCCATCGTAGGCCTTTGAAGATGGAAAGGTTGACGCTCTTTTCTGTCTTAGGAGGAAGCCTATGAACAAAACTGCAAATCTGCGTACATTCTGCCGCTATACGTCGCTTAATATGCTCGGTATGATTGGCATTTCCTGCTACATTCTTGCCGATACCTTTTTTGTTTCTCTCGGTACGGGCGCGCTCGGCCTTGCCGCGCTCAATATCGCAATTCCTGCGTTCAATCTGCTCAACGGACTGGGACTGATGACCGGCGTGGGCGGCGCGACGCAGTTTTCCATCTGCCGCGCGCAGAAAGATACGCACGGTGCTGACCGTGCGTTTACACATGCGGTTTACCTCGGCCTTGGCATCGGCGTGCTGTTCCTGCTGCTCGGTATATTCGGCGCGGCACCGCTTGCCCGTCTGCTAGGCGCAGACCCGGAAACCTTTCCACTGACCAGCGTATATCTGCGCACGCTGCTGAGTTTTTCACCCTTTTTCGTCATGAACAATGTGCTGCTTGCCTTTGTGCGCAACGATGGCGACCCGGGACGCGCCATGCGCGGCATGGTCATCGGCAGCCTGTCCAATATCGTGTTCGACTATCTGTTTATCTTTCCGCTCGGTATGGGGATGTTCGGCGCGGCGCTTGCTACCGGCGTCTCCCCCATCATCAGCATCCTGCTGCAAATCGGCCATCTGCGCAATCCATCGCGCGGCTTCCATCTGCTGCGCATACGCCCGCAGGTCCGCGCACTGCCCGCGCTGTGCGCGCCCGGACTGTCCTCCCTGATTGGCGAAGCCTCCTCAGGTGTGGTGCTGCTGCTGTTTAATCTCATTCTGCTGCGCTTGACGGGAAATACCGGCGTTGCCGCCTACGGCATTATTGCCAATCTGGCACTCGTCGCCATCGCCATCTTTCAAGGACTGAGCACCGGCATGCAGCCGCTGGTCAGCCGCAGCAGCGGTGAAGGCGACCATGTCGCCTTGCGCCGCCTGTACCGCTACGGCATCATCACCGCATTGGGCATTGCGACCGTAATATATGTGCTGGTATGCACCTGTGCCGTCCCAATTTCTGCAGCGTTCAACAGTGCCGGCGACCCGGTGTTGATGGGTTATGCGGTCCCCGGCTTGCGTATTTACTTTCTCGGCTTCTGGTGTGCAGGGCTGAATATCGTATCGGCTGCATTTTTCAGCGCCTCCGACCAAACCGCCATCGGCTTTGCCATTTCACTGGTACGAGGCGTGGCCGCCATTCCGCCCATTTTGTTTGCGCTGGCTGCTTTATTCGGTGTCACCGGCGTGTGGGCTGCTTTCCCCGCAGTGGAAGCCGTAACGGCTATTTTGACGCTCCTATGCGTCCGGCATGCGTTCACTTCCGGCAAAATATAAAATCAGGCCTTCGGCAAACGCCGAGGGCCTGATTTTTATTGATTCCATTACAGCGCATTGA
>DYCA01000046.1:3833-10998 GCA_019418305.1 Clostridiales bacterium | reverse complement strand
CCGAAGTAGTTGTCGATGGTGCGGTTGTTGATCTTGATCTCACCGGTGCCGCCCGGGAACAGACGAACGCGGGCAACGGAGGACTTTCTTCTGCCGGTGCCGTAGAAATAAGCCTTCTTAGGTGTATACATCAGTTAGTTCCTCCCTTACTTATCCCAAACTTCGGGCTTCTGCGCCTGATGATTGTGGTTCTCGCCAGCGTAAACCTTCAGACGGGTAGCCGACTGACGGCCGATAGAGTTCTTCGGCAGCATGCCCTTGACAGCCAGCTGCATTGCAAACTCCGGCTTCTCGGTCATCAGGGTCTTGTACTGCACTTCCTTCAGGCCGCCAACCCAGCCGGTGTGGTGACGATAGTACTTCTGGGTGAGCTTCTTGCCGGTCAGAACCGCCTTGTCCGCGTTGATGACGATAACGAAATCGCCGCAGTCAACATGGGGGGTGAACTCGGCCTTGTGCTTGCCGCGCAGCAGCATGGCGGCGGTAGCAGCGGTGCGGCCGAGCGGCTTGCCCGCAGCGTCCAGCACGTACCACTTACGCTCGACAGTCTCTGCCTTAGCCATAAAAGTAGACATGTTTTCTTCCTCCGTTTATTCTATCAAAAATTATTTTGACAACATTTTCATGCACTCTAAGCGAGCATATCTATTAAAACACATCGTTTTACGCAAGTCAAGCGGAAATTTCAAAATTTATCTCAAATCCGCGTAGAACTCTTTTATTCTCATATATTCTCTTTCAATCTCTCGTTTTCTCATTTCTTAATTCAAATTTTTCATTTGCGTCCGCACCGGTTTTCTGTTATAAATAATTGTATTTGATTTCATTTTACGAAAAACCGGAGACAAAACCATGCAGAAAATGCTCTCTTATGTCCGCCGAGCGGTGGACCATTACCATATGATTGAGGACGGCGACCGCATTGCCGTCGGCGTATCGGGCGGCAAGGATTCTCTCACGCTGCTGGTTGCGCTGGCAAAGCTGCGCGCCTTTTACCCCAAGAAATTTGAAGTCGTCGCCATCACGCTTGAAATGGGCTATGACGAGATGGACTTTTCTCCCGTACAGACGCTGTGCGACGAGCTGGGCGTGGACTACATCCGCATCCCGACGCAAATCGGCCCTATCATCTTCGACATCCGCAAGGAGGAGAACCCCTGCGCGCTGTGCGCCAAGATGCGCCGCGGCGCGCTGCACGAGGCAGCGCTGGCGGCAGGCTGCAAAAAAGTCGCGCTCGGCCACCACTTTGACGACGTAGTCGAAACCTATATGCTGTCCCTGTTCTACGAGGGACGCATCTCCTGCTTTCAGCCGGTCACCTTCCTCGACCGTACAGGCATCACGCTCATCCGTCCGTTGCTGTATACACCTGAGTATTACGTTCGCTCGTTTGCGCAGCGGCACGCGCTGCCCATTGTGCACAACCCTTGCCCGGCCGACGGCAACACCAAGCGGCAGGAGATTAAGGACCTGCTCAAAAACCTCGAACAGACCATGCCCGGCCTGCGCGATCGCATTTTCGGCGCCATCCAGCGCTATCCCCTGCAGGGCTGGGCGCCCGACCGCACCCGCACGCCCAAGCGACCCAAATAGTTTTTTGCCGCCGTCCCGCAACCGGAGACGGCGGTTTTCTTCGATTTTACAGAAATCCCTTTGTGTTTCCCTCTGTTTTATGGCATACTAAAGAAAAGAGGAATCAGAGAGGAGTTTTCCCATGGACAACCGCACCGACCGTCAAAAATATCTGCGTCTGCTCGCGCTGCAATATCCCAACGTGCGCGCGGCCAGCAGTGAAATCATCCATCTACAGGCCATTCTCAGCCTGCCCAAGGGCACCGAGCACTTCATGAGCGATCTGCACGGCGAAGCGGACGCCTTTGTACATATTCTCAACAACGCCTCGGGCGCGGTTCGAGAAAAGGTGGACATCGTGCTGCGCGACAGTCTGCCCGCCGACGAACGCGCCAAACTTGCCACACTCATTTACTATCCGGAAGAAAAGCTCGAGGAACTGGTCGCAGCCTCGCCCGACCGCGCCGAATGGTACCGCATCACGCTCAGCCGTCTGCTTGAAATCTGCCGTCTGTGCGCCTCCAAGTATACACGCGCCAAGGTGCGCCGCGCCCTGCCGCGCTGGAACGGCGACATTATCAACGAACTGCTCAACAAGAACAACGATATCTATAATAAGCGCGAATACTTTGACACGGTTATCTCCTCCATCATCGAAACCGACCGTGCCGAGGAGTTTATCATCTCGATGTGCAACCTCATCAAGCGGCTGGTGGTCGACCACCTGCACATCGTCGGCGATATTTTCGACCGTGGTCCGCGCGCAGATATCATTATGGACATGCTCATGGAGCACCATTCGGTCGATATCCAGTGGGGCAACCACGACGTACTGTGGATGGGCGCCGCTACCGGCAGCCGCACCTGTATTGCAACCGTTTTGAGCAACTCCATTACTTACAACAATCTGGATGTCATTGAAACCGGTTACGGCATCAGCCTGCGCCCGCTTGCGCTGTTTGCGGACGAAACCTACCGCGGCCGCGACGTATCCTGTTTCATGCCCAAGACGCTGGAACCGGCCGAGCAGACCGGCGTAGATACTGCGCGCGCCGCACGCATGCACAAGGCGATTGCCGTCATCCAGTTCAAGCTCGAAGGACAGACCATCCGGCGCAACCCCTCTTTCCACATGGACGACCGTCTGCTGCTTGACAAGATTGACTTTGCAAAGGGTACAGTTACGCTGCCGACCGGCGAATACAAGCTGCGCGACTGCGATTTCCCAACCATCGACCCGGAAAACCCCTACCGTCTGACCCCCGAAGAGCATGCGCTGATGGCACAGCTGAAAAACTCCTTCCTGCGCAGCGAAAAATTGCAGCGCCACATCGGCTTCCTCTATTCCAAAGGCGGGCTGTACAAGTGTTTCAACGGCAATTTGCTGTTCCATGGCTGCATCCCAATGGATGACAAGGGTGAGTTTCTGCAATTCTCGTTCGGCGGACAACAGTTATCCGGCAAGGCGCTGATGGACTGGTGCGAAACCGTCGCACGCGAGGGTTACTATGCACGCGAGGGCACGGAAGAGCGGCAGTTCGGCAAGGATTTTCTGTGGTTCCTCTGGTGCGGACGCAACTCGCCCTCCTTCGGGCGCGACCACATCGCCACCTTTGAACGCCGCCTGATCGAGGATAAATCCACATGGGCCGAGCCGAAAAACCCCTACTACTCCTTCTACAATGAGGACGCTGCCTGTGTGCGCATCCTGCAGGAATTCGGCCTGGAGGGCGATCACTGCCACATTGTCAACGGCCATGTGCCGGTGAAAACCAAGGACGGCGAAAGCCCCATCAAGGCGGGCGGCCGTTTGATTGTAATTGACGGCGGCTTCTGCCGCGCCTATCAGCCGACCACCGGCATCGCAGGCTATACGCTGGTATTTGACTCGTGGGGCATCCACATCACCGCGCACGAGCCGTTCCCCGGCAAGGAGACCGCCATCCGCGATAACAAGGATATTCTGTCCACTTCCATGGCGTTCGACCGTTCGGAAAACCGCATCCGCATCTGCGAAACCGATGTCGGCCATGCGCTTCAGCAGACCATAGACGATCTGAAAGAACTGCTTGCGGCGTTCCGCCGCGGCGAAATCAAAGAGGACAACCGCGACAATTAACGCGCGATAAAGAAAGGCGCGCAGCCTATCGGCTGCGCGCCTTTTATTTGCTTTTTCTACAGCTTTACTCTGCCGCCGCGAAGGACAGGAAATTGTCCGCGTAGTAGTCTCCGTTTTCGTCGTCCAGAACCACGCAGATGAGGTTGCCGCTACTCTCCACGCGCACCTTATCCGGATTCACGCCAACGCATACCCACTTGAACGGGTCGATACTCTCCGCTATCTTTGCCTTGGCCGCTTCCATATCCGCTCCCTCCGGCATCCGCAGCAGGACAATCGAATGCGCCTGCGAGGAAATCATGGCCTCAGATGCAAGACCGGCCTCAAACTTCACATCCTCCGTGCCAAGATACCAGGTCAGCGGCTGCATCGTGCCATCCGCACCCATACCGTTATACAGCACGGTCTGACCAACCATGATGTCCTTCTTGTCGCCGTAGATCTTATCCATCAGCGCCACCAGAGAAGCATCAGCTTCCGGCGTTTCCGGCTCGACGGGCTGCTCCGGCTCCTCTGCCTTCTTGTAGCCCCACTCAGCTTCGCCGTACTTCTTCATAAACAGATCATAGTTTTCGCCGTAACGCTGCGCATACACGCTTTCAATCTGCGGGTCGAAGGTATAGGCCACGCCGTCAATCGTAATCTCTGTCCATGCGTGTACGGACTCGCTGCCCTTCGGGGACACGCCCGTGCCGACAACGGCCTTGGCATCATAGCCCACCTGACGGGCGAGGTATGTGAACACACTCGACCACGAGTAGCAGTTGCCGCGCTTATCGGTCAGCATCTTGATGGCCTGCTCGATCTCCCAGCCGTCCTTGGAGGTATCGACCGTACCGATACCCAGATAACCGAAGGTTTTCTTGGCGTAGTCATAAACCGCGCGCAGCTTTTCCATCTGCGTCATCTTATCATTGACCACACCCGCGACTGCCTGCGTCAGCAGCTTGTCCAGCTCCTCCGAGCCGGTAGTATAGCGGCCGTTGCGGTCCAGCTCTAGACCGTCCACCGTGGTGTTGTAATCGAACTGCTGCGCGCCGTTGACGTGGAACAGCAAACCGTTGATGTTATGCCAGCCTTCCGCCAGTGTGGTGGTTTCCTTGTCGTACGAAGTCCAGTGCTCTACGCTGTCGGTCAGCTCATATTCGTGGTCGGTCGTCGCCTCCAGCATCGCCAGATACGCCCAATGCGTGTCCGGCACGTCCGGCATCACGCGGATACCCTCGCCGGTGGACGCCATCACCGCATCGCCCGTGCGGCCCAGAATGCGATTGAGTACGGTCACCGCCTCCGCGCGGGTAATCGAATCATCCGGACGGAACAGGCCGGACGGGTCGCCTGCAACCCAGCCCTGTGCCAGCGCAGTCTGCACCGCGTTATACGCCCAGTGGGTCTTGGGCACATCCGAAAAGCTGCCCTCGGTGCCGATATCATCGTGCGGGATGCGGGACAGGATGGTGACAAACTCGGCGCGCGTAATGTTTGCGTCCGGGCGGAACGTGCCATCGCTGTAACCGCCCACGAGCGAATAGCCGGTCATCTCTCCAACTGCCGCGGCATACCACGCGTTCTGCGGCACATCGGTGAACAGGTAATCCCCGCCGCCGGAGGACTCGGTCAGAAGCGAGGAAATCAGCTTGCAGGCCTCGGCACGGGTAATGGGCGCATCCGGACGGAACGTGCCGTCCGCATAGCCGTTCATATACTGCATATGGTCGGTCGTGTTGAGTACCGGCGCTTTTATCGGAGCCTGATCGTTCATCGCGGCCGCACACGCAGAAATCGGCAGCGCGGAAATCGCCACCAGAGCGGCGAGAGACGCCGCGGTCACTTGCTTTTTCATGAGAAAACTACTCCTTTTCGTCGTTCTGATTGATTGGACGGGACTGGTCCGCATTTGGTTCCCTGTCCGGAGCATTTTTCTTTGATTTTTTCTCTTGCGCATCGCTCCCCTGCGGGTCAAGCACAATCGGAATCAGCGAGGCGGCGAGCTTGCCCTTGCCGCGTGTTTTTACATAAAAATAACCAATGATGGAAAACGCCACCGCACCGATAAAATTAACCTGCAAATCCTTCATCGTATCGATAAGGCCGATATCCAGATAGCCGCCCGGGAACTGCATCCAGTCCTCCCCGTTGACGACCAAGCTTTCCACCTGCACATGCTCGACATTATTTAGACCATCTGGATTGAGCGAGACCGAATTGATGTTCTGCACGATGAAATCCTTCTGCATATCGGTTCCCAACATCTGATCCGCGCCAAACTCAAAAAATTCCCACAAAACGCCAACCGTCATCGAAAAGCAGAACGCCACGATTGCCAGAAACAGCGGCGACAGCTTAAAAGTAAACCGCTCGCTGCGATTAAACAAATCCACCAGCGCAAAGCCGACCGCCGCAACCAGAAAACCGTTGATGGTGTGCAGCATGGTGTCCCACCCGGGAATAATCGTGTAAAACGAGTTGATTTCCCCGAGGATTTCCGCAGCAAAAATAAAGCAGTAGATAATTGCCTCCATCAGCGGCGGAATATCAATGTCCAGACTGCGCTCAATCAGCACCGGCACGCAAAACAGCGCCAGCGACAGCACGCAGACAAACATATTTTCATACCGGTGCATAAACGCTGCGCGCACAAAGGTCAACACAATGAAAAACGAAAGAACACCGCGGATGGTCAGTCGCCGGCGTGCCCGGTGACGCTTTTCCAGATTCTGTTCCGCAGATAATTTTTTGCCTTGCGGTTGTTTCGGCATAGAAATCCCTCCCAATCCAGTCAATATCTATCTATGATAGAGTATAACACAGCGCATTGCAAAAGGAAAGATCGCCAAAGCACCTTTTTGTACGATATAACAAGAAAAGAAGCGAAAGAATCCGATGTTTCCACCCTATTTTGTGCGCAGCATTGGAGTATATTCTGCCAGCACCCCGACGGTATTTTCCCCTATACAGGCGAGAATGAACGGCAGTCTCTCAAAGTTGCTCTATGCCTGTGGCTCCCCCCTGTTCCCTTCTGCACCACATACTTTTCCCATCCAAAACCACCTCTTTTTTACTTTATAGTCGAAACATGCCAGTTTTATTTATGCATTTTATCTAAATAATTATTTGTATATAAATTTTTATTGGGAATTTTGTGCAAATTGCACTTGACTAAAACAATACCTTTATGGTACTCTTTTGCTATTAGTTAAAGATAATACATATCATTTAAAAGCAATGCTGATTAAGGAGGTTTCCCCATGTTGTTCCGAACCACCGACGCGCATGAGAAACTGCGCGCTGAAATCCGCGCTTTTGCGGAAAGCGAGGTAAAGCCACAGGCTTTCCTCATGGACAAAGAAAACGAATTCCCGGCGGAAGCTGTCAAGAAAATGGGCGAGCTCGGTTTTATGGGGCTGCCTTACCCCAAGGAGTACGGCGGCGCCGGTCTGGATGTGCTGAGCTACGCGATTGCGGTTGAAGAGC
>DYCA01000046.1:0-3823 GCA_019418305.1 Clostridiales bacterium | reverse complement strand
CGTGGACGGCGGCACGGGCGTTATCCTGTCCGCCCATGTATCGCTCGGTTCCTGGCCGATTTTCGCTTTCGGCACCGAGGAGCAGAAGCAAAAATACCTCGTTCCGCTGGCAAAGGGCGAAAAAATCGGCGCGTTCGGCCTGACCGAACCCAATGCCGGCTCGGACGCGGGCGGCACCGAGACCACTGCCATTGACAAGGGCGACTATTACCTGCTCAACGGCGGCAAGATTTTCATCACCAACGCCCCCAAGGCGGATACTTATGTTGTGTTCGCAGTCACCACACCGGATATCGGCACCCGCGGCATCTCGGCGTTCATCGTCGAAAAGGGCTGGGAAGGCTTCACCTTCGGCGACCATTATGACAAAATGGGCATCCGCTCCTCTTCCACCGCAGAGCTGATTTTCAACGACGTCAAGGTCCCCAAGGAAAACCTGCTCGGCAAGGAAGGCCAGGGCTTCAAAATTGCCATGGCAACGCTGGACGGCGGACGTATCGGTATCGCATCGCAGGCGCTCGGCATCGCGCAGGGCGCATACGAAGCGGCAGTCGACTACGCAAAGGAACGCGTCCAGTTCGGCAAGCCGATCGGCTTCCAGCAGGCGCTCTCGTTCAAAATCGCGGATATGGCGACCAAGCTGCGCTGCGCGCGCATGCTGGTTTACTCCGCAGCTGAGCTGAAGGAAGCGCACGAGCCGTACGCCACGGAAGCTGCCATGGCTAAGATGTACGCATCCGATATTTCGCTTGAAGTGACCAATGATGCACTGCAAATCTTCGGCGGCACCGGTTTCCTCAAGGGCATGGATGTGGAGCGTATGTACCGCGACGCCAAGATCACCACGATCTATGAGGGTACCAACGAAATTCAGCGCGTCGTTATCGCCGCAAACATTTTGGGCAAGCCGCCCAAGAGCGAAGGCGGCTCGTCCAGCCGTCCGAAGAAGCCCGCACCGGTGACCGGCGTGCGCAAGCGCAACATCCTCAAGGAGGGTTCTTCCGAAGAGAAGGTCGCAGCACTGGTTGCGGCACTGCAGAAGGACGGCCACGACTTTACCGTCGGCATCCCGATCGACACCCCGATTACGCAGGCCGAACGTGTGGTTTCCGCCGGTCAGGGCATCGGCAGCAAGGAAAACATGAAGCTGGTTGAGGATTTGGCACGCGCTGCTGGTGCTGCGGTCGGTTCCTCCCGTCCGGTTGCAGAAACGCTCAAATATGTGCCGCTTGACCGCTATGTCGGCATGTCCGGTCAGAAATTCAAGGGCAATCTGTACATCGCCTGCGGTATTTCGGGCGCCATTCAGCACCTCAAGGGCATCAAGGACGCCTCTACTATCGTAGCAATCAATAAGAACGGCAATGCGCCCATCTTCAAGAATTGTGACTACGGCATTGTGGGCGATGTCAACGAGATCCTGCCGCTGCTGACCGCCGCGCTTGATACCGGCGAAAAGCAGCCCGCTCCGCCCATGGTTAAGATGAAGCGCCCGCCCGTGCCCAAGCCCGAGCCGATCGGCAAGCGCTATGTCTGCGGCGGCTGCGGCTACGAATATGTCCCCGAACTGGGTGACGAGGACGCCGAAATCGCTCCCGGCACGCTGTTTGAAAAGCTGCCTGAGGACTGGGTATGCCCGGAATGCGGCGAAGGCAAAGAGATGTTCATTGAAGGCTGACCGGAAAATAAGGAGGAGAATATATGTACTGCGTACGCAATGTAACGGACGATCTCTATTGGGTCGGCGCGAACGACCATCGTCTTGCTTTGTTTGAAAATATCCACCCCATCCCGCGCGGCGTGTCCTACAACGCGTATCTGCTGCTTGACGAGCAGACCGTACTGTTTGACACGGTCGACTGGTCGGCCTGCCGCCAGCTGCTGGAAAACATCGAGCACCTGCTGGACGGCCGTCCGCTGGATTATCTGGTCATCAACCACATGGAGCCTGACCACGGCGCTTCCATTGAGGAGGTTTTGATCCGTTATCCGTCCGTCAAGGTGATTTCCACCGAAAAGGCATTCATGCTCATGCGCCAGTTTGGCTTTGACATTGACGACCACGAACTCATCGAAGTCAAGGAAGGCGACACGCAGAGCTTCGGCAAGCATGTGGTGACCTTTGTCGCCGCGCCCATGGTACACTGGCCCGAGGCTATGGTGACCTTTGATACCACCAACGGCGTGCTGTTCTCGGCCGATGCGTTCGGTTCGTTCGGCGCTCTGGACGGCAAGCTGTTCGCGGACGAAGTCAACTTTGACCGCGACTGGATTGACGATGCCCGCCGCTATCTGACCAACATCGTCGGCAAGTACGGCCCTCACGTTCAGCTGCTGCTCAAAAAGGCGGCCGGCATTCTGGACCAAATCAAGTTTATCTGCCCGCTGCACGGTCCAGTCTGGCGCAAGGATTTGGGATACTTCATTGATAAGTACGACCACTGGAGCCGCTATGAGCCGGAAGAAAAGGGCGTCATGATCGTATACGCCTCGATGTACGGCAACACAGAGGCTGCGGCGCAGGCACTGGCAAGCAGTCTGTGCGAAAAAGGCGTAACCAATGTTTGGCTGTACGATGTTTCCAACACCCATGTTTCCTACCTGATTTCCGAAACCTTCCGCCTGAGCCATGTTGTGCTGGCATCCGTCACGTATAACCTGGGCATCTATCCGGTCATGCATAATTACCTGATGGATATGAAGGCACTTAACCTGCAGAACCGCACCTTTGCCATCATCGAGAACGGTTCGTGGGCGGTTAAATCGGGCGACCTGATGCAGAAGTTTATCGATGAGGAACTCAAGAACATGACCGTGCTCAATGAGCGTTTGTCTATGGCCTCTGCACTGCTTCCCGACAAGGCCAGCGAGCTGGACGCACTGGCAGATGTCATCGTCGAATCGGTCAACCAGTAAGCAACCCTCTATTTTGTTCGGAGCACAAAAAAATCACATAGACTCCCAAAAAAGCGCTGCCCCGCCGGATCATACCGGACGGGGCAGCGCTTTTGCACATGTGAAACATGTATTCTACAGGAATTGCTATGCTATCGACCGGCTCACGCTGCCGGTACACGATAGGTCCCCACTACAGGGACCAAACGCGCCGCCAGTACGGCCGCCGCCAATGCCTTGGCAATGTCCACGCCAATGGTCGGCACAAAACAGGTGACAAACAGGGTCCACATGCCGATGGGGTCATTGAGGTAAAACGCCTTGACACCCCAGAACCAAACCATGCCAATCACGTACACAACCGCGATGTTGACCAGCGCGGCAACCACATAAGTACCGAAGCACCGTTTGGGTGCGCGCTGCACAATGAGGCCGGCCACCAGCGCACCCAGCGCAAAGCCAATGATACAGCCAAAGGTCGGCTGGAAAATATACTGCGGCCCGCCGCCGCCCGTAAAAATCGGCAATCCTGCCAGCCCCAGCACCATATAAGCGGTGCACGCCAATGTGCCGTAGCGCGGTCCCAGCAGCAAACCGGCCATGGTCGTAAACAAGGTTTGCAGCGTAAACGGCCACAGCGGAATTGGGATGCGGATAAATGCGCCGACCGCCACCAGAGCGGTGAACAATGCGCTAAGCACCAGCATTCGGGTGTTTGGTCTTTGATTCTGCTCCATGAGAATACTCCTTTTCCGTTTTTCGGTACGAGTATATCATAGGCCTGCCGCATTGTCAACCCATTTATCAATTTCGGTTTACGTTTACTTATTCTTGACAAAACGCTGCCATTTCAGTATAATAAAATTACTGTTTGCGGGTGTAGTTCATCGGTAGAACGGCAGCTTCCCAAGCTGCATAGGTGGGTTCG
>DYCA01000045.1 GCA_019418305.1 Clostridiales bacterium | reverse complement strand
TCTTTTGAACTGATGTCACAGGATTTGAAAACGCTTTTGGATACACTTGGAATCAAAAAAGCGTATGTTCTTGGTTTTTCAGATGGCGGAAATCTGGCGATTAAGTTTGCGCTGATGTTTCCGACGTATGTCGATAAGCTGATCTTGAACGGTGCAAACGTGGAAATGTTTGCGGGAATGAAGCCGCATTTCCAGTTGCCGGTTTGTGCCGCTTATGGTGCGCTGCGTGTATTGGGAAGATTCAGCCAGCGGGCGGCGCGCAAGCGCGATGTGTTTGGCCTGATGGTATATCCATATGGTGTGGTGATGGACGATCTGAAAAAGCTGACAATGCCAACACTGATTATTGTGGGAGAGCATGATATTGTGCGCGACAGCCAGACCAAAGAAATGGCCGCACGCATTCCGCGTTGCCGGGTGGAAATCTTCCGTGATGGGGATCATTTTGTCGCGGCGAAGCAGCCGTCCCGCTTTAACCGTACGGTTGTGGAATTTTTATTGGGGAGATAAGGAAAATGCAGTTTATCAAGGCGGGTCAGACCGCAGAAAGCAATATTTTTAACCGGCTGGATGAGAGAAAACGCGCGCTGATTGCCGGCGGCGCAGATGTGATTAACCTGTCCATCGGCACGCCCGATTTTCAGCCGGATGCACATGTGATGCAGGCGGTGAGTCAGGCTGCACTCAAACCGGAGCAGTACAAGTATTCTTTGACCGAAACGCCGGAGCTGATTGCGGCGGTGCAGGACTGGTACCGTCGCCGCTATGATGTTGCGCTGGAAGCGGATGAGATTATGGCGGTCTGTGGTTCGCAGGAAGGCATTGCGCATGTTGGGTTTGCTTTTGCGGGACACAATGACTTAATTCTTGCGCCCGATCCGGGCTACCCCATCTTCTCGTTCGGTCCGATGATGACCGGTGCGACCGTCGGCCTGTATCCGCTTCGTGCGGAAAACAATTGGCAGCTGGATTTTGCGGATATTCCGGAGGATATTGCCGAGCGCGCCAAGGCAATCGTCGTATCCTACCCGAATAACCCGACTACCGCGGTGGCAAACCGTGCGTTTTATGAAAAACTGGTCACTTTTGCGCGGGAACACAATATTATTGTGCTGCACGATAATGCGTATTCGGACTTGATGCTCAATGGAGAACAAGGACTTTCCTTCCTGTCCATTCCGGGGGCGAAAGAGGTGGGTATCGAGTTTAACTCGCTGTCCAAGACCTATAATCTGACGGGTATGCGTGTATCATTTGCACTGGGCAATCGCGAGGTGATTGCGCGCTTCCGTGCGTTCCGTTCTCAGATTGACTACGGTATGTT
Source organism: Clostridiales bacterium (assembly GCA_019418305.1). GTDB lineage: Bacteria > Bacillota > Clostridia > Oscillospirales > Butyricicoccaceae > Agathobaculum. The sequence continues at coordinate 9,844 of DYCA01000045.1, read as the reverse complement.
TTACCCGATTCAGGCGGGCGCGGTCGCGGCATTGACCGGTCCGCAGAATATCGTTCGCCGTAATCGGGAAGGCTACATGGCGCGGCGTGATGCGCTGTGCGGCGGTCTGCGCCGCATCGGCTGGGATGTGCCGGATGCGCAGGGCACCATGTTTGTCTGGGCGAAAATTCCGGAGCGGTTTTCTTCTTCGGTGGAGTTTGTGCTGGAGCTGATGGAAAAGACCGGCGTTATCTGTGTGCCGGGCAGCTCTTTTGGCGCGCAAGGCGAAGGCTATGTGCGGTTTGCGCTGGTTGTGCCGCCGGAGCGGATGGAGGAAGCCGTGCGCCGCATTGACGAAAGCGGGATTCTGCGCGGTTGAGGTAATGCAATGAAAATCACGCATGTCGCACTATACACCAATGATCTTACGCGGATACGCGCGTTTTATGAAACCTATTTTGGCGGTGTTGCAGGTGCGTTATACCATAATCCTAAAACCGGCCTGCAAACCTATTTCCTGTCTTTTGCGGACGGTGTGCGGCTGGAACTGATGACGCGGCCGCAGCTGAAGCTCGCCGCAGATGGTATGCATATCGGTTGGGCGCATCTGGCGTTTCAGGCCGGATCGTGCGCAGAGGTGGATGCGCTGACCGCGCGGCTGCAGGCGGACGGCTATCCCGTTGTCAGTGGTCCGCGCGTGATAGGGGATGGATACTATGAAAGCTGCATACTGGACCCGGATGGGAACACTGTAGAAATTACAGCATAAAAGGAGCAACTATGAAGCTGATCTCTTGGAATGTAAACGGCCTGCGCGCGTGCGTGGGCAAGGGCTTTTTCGATTTTCTCGCGGCGGAGCAGCCGGATATGATGTGCTTGCAGGAGACAAAGTTACAGCCTGAGCAGGCGCCGCAGGTCGAGGGGTATCACGAATACTGGAACTCGGCGGAGAAAAAGGGGTATTCGGGTGTGGCGCTGTTCAGTAAAAACGAGCCGCAGTCCGTAACCTATGGCTTGGGCATTGACGAGCATGACCACGAAGGCCGCGTTATCACCGCAGATTATGGTGAATTTTATCTGGTGACGGTTTATACGCCTAATTCGCAGGATGAGCTTAAGCGTTTGGACTATCGAATGCACTGGGAGGACGACTTCCGTGCTTATCTGAAGAAGCTGGATGCAGACAAGCCGGTCATCGTATGCGGGGATATGAACGTTGCGCACAAGGAAATCGATTTGAAAAACCCCAAAACGAACCGCCGGAACGCAGGTTTCACTGACGAGGAACGCGAAAAGATGACCGAACTGCTGGAGGCTGGGTTTACCGACACGTTCCGTCATTTTTATCCGGATGCAACCGGAGCATATTCGTGGTGGAGCTATCGCTTTAAGGCACGCGAAAAAAATGCGGGGTGGCGCATCGATTATTTTCTGGTGTCTGACCGTTTTATTGAGCGCGTCAAGGATGCACGCATTTTAAATGATGTATTTGGCTCGGACCACTGTCCGGTGCTGATTGAAATTGAGTAAGAGACAGAATTGCATGCAAAAGAAAAACAGACTGTGAAGTATTTCGCAGTCTGTTTTTTTTTATGTGGTTTGTTATCCGCCAAGCAAGCCGCTCAGTGCAATCATTGACGGGATGGTAATCGCGGATAGAATAGTGGAAACGGCAACCGCGCGTGTGGAAAACAGATAGTCCGTACCGTATACCTGACCGAACATCGAGCAGGCCATGGCGACCGGCGCAGCCGCGCTGATCAGCATGGTGTTGCGCAATACACTGTCAAGCGGGAGCAGCAGAAAAATTGCCAGCGTAATCAGTGGCAGGATGAGCAAACGCAAGGCGGTGACATAATACACCTGTTTATCCTGAAAACAGGAACGAAGGTCACATTGCGCGAGAAATGCCCCCAGAATAATCATGGCGACCGGTGTGTTGAGCGAGGCAAGATAGGAAACGCAGGTCGCAGGAATCTGCGGCAAATCAAGGGGCGACAGGAAAAAGACCAGCCCGATGGCCAGTGAGACCGTGCCGGGATTAAGTATGGCGTTATACAGCTTTTGCGCCCGTGTAGTATCACGACACAGCTGGGAAACGCCATAGCTCCAGAGCAGCACGTTGTTGATAGCGATAAATGCAGAACCAAGAAACAGGCCGTAGGAGCCATACAGAGCGTCCAGCAGCGGGAGCGCCATAAAACCGCAGTTGGTGAATACCACGCACATACGTTTGTCCGCAAAATTTATGTGCGGTCCGTTGGCGCGAAACAGGAAATGTCCGACAGCCATGGACAATCCCATAGCGATAATGGTGCAGCCTGCTGCAACTAACAGATCCGTGACAAGTGCAGGGTCGAATTCGCGCTGAAACGAATCAATGACAACGCAGGGCGCGATGATGCGCGTCAGGATAACCGATAGCTGGCCGGCGCCGTCGTTATTCAGGTATTTCAGCCGAACGCACACAAAACCAACCGCCATCAGCAAAAACATTACAATGATTTGTGAGACTAAAATTTGAATATTCTCAAGCAAAATGTATTCCCTCCGATCTCCAATTTTATAATCATAAAACAATTTAGAAGCATTTGTCAATGCAAAAGACATGTTTTCGTTTTATCAGGCATAAGATGAGGTGAAAGGGTGGTTGGCTGTGAAAAAAATGATTTGCGCCGCCATACTGGGCGGAATGCTGCTGGTACAGGCGGCGGCGCTGCCGGAAATGGGGGCGCTTAATGCAAAGTCTGCCGCACTGTATGCGGCTAATGGGCAGGAACTGTTTATATATAATGCCGATGAGCAGTTGCAGCCGGCATCGGTTACCAAAATCATGACCATGCTGCTGACAATGGAGGCGCTCGAACGCGGCGAGGTGACGCTGGACACCATGATTACAGGCAGCGAATACGCCTGCTCGATGGGCGGGACGCAGGTCTGGCTGGAACCGGGCGAGCAGATGTCGCTCAACGATATGCTCAAAGCAATTGCAGTCGGTTCGGCAAATGACTGTGCGGTTGCGGTGGCAGAGCACCTTGCCGGTACCGAAGCGGCATTTGTCGATCGCATGAATCAGCGCGCGGCAGAGCTGGGCTGCACCAATACGCAGTTTATCAACGCCAACGGGCTGGACGGCATGGGGCAGAAAACCATGACCTCAGCGCGTGATATTGCGCTCATTTCCTGTGAGCTGCTGCGGCACCCCAAAATTCTGGAGTACACCGGCATCTGGATGGACAGCATCCGCGGCGGAAAGTTTTCGCTGGCCAACACAAATAAAATGCTCAAGAGTTATCCGGGATTGACCGGACTGAAAACAGGATACATTTCCGAAGCGGGCTTTTGTATTTCGGCCAGCGCCGAGCGGGACGGCCTCAGTCTGGTTGCGGTGGTGATGGCGGCGCCGACCAAGGAAACCCGTATGGCGGACGCATCCGCACTGCTCAATTACGGTTTTGCGAATTTCACGGTTTATACGCCGCCGGATGATTTGCTGCAGCCGGTTCCCGTGCAGCTTGGCAGCGCGGACTTTGTGCAGCCAGTCTTGCAGAATGACCAGTCAATTGTGGTAGAAAAGGAAAAAGCGGCAGAGCTGGAAACGAAATTGGAGTTACCGGATGCGCTCCAGGCGCCGATTACAGCAGGTCAGCAGATTGGGCAGCTGACGGTGTCGAGCGGGGGAGAAACCCTGTTGCAGCTTCCGATTACAGCGGCGGAAGATGTAGAGGCACGGAGTGTCCCGGGATTGCTGCTTCAATTCTTAGGAAAACTGGTCGGCGGCGGTACGGCGTAATATGGACAAAATGACGGAAAGTTTGCAAATCAGGCTTGAGGTTTGGGGCAAACTATGGTACACTAAAAACAACCTCAAAGGTTGGGAGGATATAAACTATGGTAAAACTGATTATTGGCGGCACTGGCTCTGGTAAGACCAAGGAATTGATTGACCAGGTCAACGCCGCGGTACAAGAAGAAAAGGGAAGCGTGGTTTGCATTTCGCGCGGCAACAAATTGACTTTTGATATTTCGCATGATGCGCGACTGATTGATGCAACCGATTACCCGATCAAGGATTATGCAAGCCTGCTTGGATTCCTGTGCGGCATTCACGCCGGTAACTATGATATTACGCGCGTTTTCATTGACGGTCTGTATAAGATTACCGGTGTCAAGGACGTAGCAAAGGCAGAGGAGTTCCTCAACATGCTGGATCAGTTCTCTGCGCAGCACAGCGTTAACTTTACGGTTTCCCTCAGCGAGGAGCCGTCCGCTGCGACCGACGGTATGAAGCGTTTTCTGTAAGAAAATACTTAGCAGTTACAGCAATATGAAAAAAGCAGCGATCATTTCGCTGCTTTTTCATTTTTCGCCGGGTATAGACACCAACGGGAGCGGGAAAGGTACTATTGCTGTCCGTTTACAAAATATGCATTATTTGATGAAGTTTACGTTATTCGCACAGATTTTTAAAGCGAGATTGGTCAATATATATGATGAATGAAAGAGGAAAAATTTTTTTTTAGAGATTTCTAATAAAAAGTGTTTCACTTTTTGGTTTGGTTAGGTATAATAAGAACGATATGTGGGAGGGGCAGTTATGCCTATTTGGTACGGCTGTGCTCGGAATATCGAATCGGCAATATGGGGGAATGCGGTTGAGTCAAAAAAAAGATCATTGGAGTGTGCTGCGTTACCTGATTTATTTTAGTCAGGTCGGATTCACAGTCGTCACACCGCCGGTACTCTGTTGTTTTGGAGCGCTTTGGCTCCGGAACCGATTTGGCTGGGGCAACGGTGTGGTGATTTTCGGAATCCTACTCGGGATAGCGGTTGCAGCCTGCGGACTGCGGGACTTCCTGCGGTTTACCGAGCGAAAAGCCAGAGAAAGCGAAAGAAAGGAGAAGCTGCCGTGACGGGAAAACAAATCGTGCGGGAAGAGTCGGCGCGGATGTTACGCGGCGTTGTGCCGCTGACACTCATTGCCTTTGGCATTTTTGTGCTGGCCGGCTGTGAAGTGTGGCGGGCAGGCGTTAGCTTGCTGCTGGGCGCAGCCTATGCGTTGGTCTTGTTTCGCATGATTGGCAACAATGTTGCCAAAGCCGCTTTGTTCCCACCGGATCAGGCGACCCGTATCGTGCGGCGCGGCTATTTTTTCCGCTATGTGCTGACCGGCCTTGCGGTGTTTGCGGCTATTAAAGTGCCGTTTATCCATCCGCTGGCCGCAGTGCTTCCGCTCTTCTTTCCGAAAGTGATTTTACTCTGGTATAACGTAGTTCAGAGGAAAGGAGGTTAGACGGTGAATGTTGAAATAAACGGCCCACAGGTACTGGGATATTTATTCGGCAATCCCAATCTTCCTATCACGGAAACCATGCGAAATGCGTGGATTGTGATGGCGTTTATCCTGTTCCTGTGCATTTTCCTGACCCGGCGCATGGAGAAAATCCCGAAGGGGAAACAGGCGCTGGCGGAAAAGGCTGTCATTATGATTGACAATCTGGTCGACAGCACCATGGGACAGGGATGCCGGGCATTTTCGCCTTATATTGCAACGCTGCTGATGAGCTCGCTGTTCGGCTCGCTGGCGTCGCTGTTCTGGATGCGTCCGGTAACGGCCGACCTGAATACGACGCTGGGCTGGGCACTGATGACGTTTGTCCTGATCACATACAACAAGATCAAGTACGGCGGCATCGTCGGCTATCTCAAGGGCTTCTTGGGGCCTGTCTTTGTGATGGCCCCGCTCAATGTGCTCAGCGAAGTGGCCACCCCGGTTTCCATGTCCTTCCGTCATTTCGGTAATATGGCGGGCGGCCTTGTCATTTCGACACTGATCATGGGCGCGCTGGAGGTTCTGTCCAATGCGATTTTGGGCTTTTTGCCCGTGCCGCTGTTGCAGATCGGCTTGCCCGGTATCCTTTCGCTGTACTTTGACTGTTTCACTGCTTGTATGCAGGCATTCATCTTCAGTATGCTGACCATGGCTTATGTAGGTGATGCGCGCGGCAGCAGCTGACGCACAAGGTATGGCAATCAATAGCCGAATCCATTCTCAAATTTTGAACAACAACAATTTCAGGAGGAAAAAAGTATGGATCCCAAAGCATTTGTAGCAGGCATGTCCGCCCTCGGCGCCGGTATGGCGATGATCGCAGGTCTTGGCCCTGGTATTGGTGAAGGTTACACCGCCGGTCAGGCGTGTGCCGCTATCGGCCGTCAGCCGGAAGCACAGGGCGATATCACCCGTACCATGATTCTCGGTATCGCTATGGCCGAGTCCACCGGTATTTACGCGCTGGTTGTTGCGCTGATTCTGCTGTTTGCCAACCCGTTTGTCGGCCAGTTCTAAGCAGTCTGGTCATAGCAGGATGAACGGAATCATCTTCCGTTTGGGAAGGAGGTAAAACAGTGGCGGAGTTCCAGTCTTTTGTTTATATCAACTGGTGGAATATCCTTGTGACGATGTGCAATACGCTCATTACGTTTGCCATCATCAAGAAGTTCCTGTTTAAGCCTGTGCGCAAGATGCTCGCCGCGCGCGAGGAAGAAGTGCAGGCCATGTACGGGAACGCAGAAAAGGCGCAGACCGAAGCCGAGCAGATGCGCAGCGAATACACGGAGCGTCTGGCCAAGGCCAAGGAGGAAGCCGCCGAGATCGTCGGTTCTGCCACCCGCCGCGCGACCGTGCGCAGTGAGGAGATCCTCAAGGAATCCTCGCAGCAGGCCGCTGCCATGATGAAGAAGGCCGAGAACACCATCGAGCAGGAGCGTAAGAAGGCTATGAACGAGCTTAAGGATGAGGTCGCCAGCCTTTCTGTCATGATCGCCTCCAAGGTCGTCGAGCGCGACGTCAAGGAAGCCGATCACGAGCGCTTCATCGAAGAGTTCATCGACAAGGTGGGGTGAGCGCAGGTGGCTGATATTGTAAGCGAGCGCTATGCGCTGAGCCTGTACGAGGTGGCTGCGGACGAGAAAAAGGAGAAAGTCTATCTCGACGAGTTGGCCGCAGTCAGTGAGGTATTCGGACAGGAGCCGGATTTCCTCAAGATGCTCTTGACGCCGTCCATCGCGCTGGAGGACAAGCAGAATGTTCTGCGCAAGGTGTTTGAAGGGCGGATTGAGCCTTTTCTGCTCAATTTTCTGATGCTGATTACGGAAAAGGGCCGTGTCGGCCTGATTCACCACATGTATCAGGCGTATAAAGAGCATTATTACTTTGAAAACGGCATCGTGGAAGTGCACGCCATTACGGCAAAGCCGATGAGCGAAGCGCTGACCGAAAAGCTGAAAGCCAAAATGAGCGCCGTAACCGGAAAACAGGTGGTGCTCGAAACGTCGGTGGATGAAAGCATCCTCGGCGGTATTGTCGTCAAGCTCGGCAACGAGCAGTTCGACACCAGCCTGCGCACTCGCTTGAACGAGATTGCCGCACGGCTGACCAATACTATCGCGTAAGGAAGTAGGTGACTTTATGGAATTACGCCCCGAAGAGATTAGCAATATCATCAAAGAGCAGATCACGCACTACCAGAGCCAGATCAAGCTGGCCGACGTCGGTACGGTTGTTACCGTCGGCGACGGCATCGCACATGTCCATGGTCTGGAAAACTGCATGTCCGGTGAGCTGCTCGAATTTCCGGGCGGCGTATACGGCATGGCGCAGAACCTGGAAGAGGATCTGGTCGGCGTCGTAATCCTGGGTTCGGATCAGGATATTCGTGAAGGCGACACGGTAAAACGCACAAACCGCATCGTAGAGGTGCCGGTGGGCGAGGCCATGCTCGGCCGCGTCGTGGACGCGCTGGGCAAGCCGATTGACGGCAAGGGCCCGATCCATACCACGGAGTCGCGTCCGATTGAAAGCCCCGCACCGGGCATCATCGAGCGCGCACCGGTTAACGTACCGCTGCAGACCGGTATCAAGGCAATCGACTCTATGATCCCGATCGGCCGTGGTCAGCGTGAGCTGATTATCGGTGACCGTCAGACCGGTAAGACCGCGATCTGTCTGGATACCATTATCAACCAGAAGGGTACGGGGGTTATCTGTATCTATGTGGCCATCGGCCAGAAGCGTTCGACGGTTGCGCAGGTTGCCGAGACGCTGACGCAGAACGGTGCTATGGATTATACCTGCATCGTCGCAGCGACCGCATCCGAGTCCGCGCCGCTGCAGTATATCGCGCCGTATGCGGGCTGCTCGATTGGCGAGTACTTTATGCATAAGGGCAAGGACGTGTTGGTCATTTATGATGACCTGTCCAAGCACGCGGTGGCTTACCGCGCCCTTTCCTTGCTGCTCCATCGTCCGCCAGGACGTGAAGCATACCCCGGCGACGTATTCTATCTGCATTCCCGTTTGCTGGAACGCGCAGCCAACATCCAGAACGGCGGCTCGCTGACCGCGCTGCCGATTATCGAGACGCAGGCGGGCGACGTTTCGGCTTATATTCCGACCAACGTCATTTCGATTACGGACGGCCAGATCTTCCTGGAAACCGAGCTGTTTAACTCCGGTATTCGTCCGGCGGTTAACCCCGGCATTTCGGTATCTCGTGTCGGCGGCAACGCGCAGATTAAGGCGATGAAGAAGGTTGCGGGCACGCTGAAGCTGGCGTATTCGCAGTACCGCGAACTGCAGGCATTCTCGCAGTTCGGCTCGGACCTCGACGCGGACACCAAGAAGCGCCTGAATCAGGGCGAGCGCATCGTGGAAGTGCTCAAGCAGCCGCAGAACAGCCCGATTCCGGTCGAGAAGCAGGTTATCATCATTTTTGCCGTCGTTTCCGGTCAGCTGCTTGACATTCCGGCCGATCAGGTTGCCGCGTTTGAAAAAGAGCTGTTTGAGTTTATCGACGGTGTCTATGGCGATATTCCGGAAACTATTCGCGCGACCAAGCAGATGGATGACGACATCAAGGAGAAGCTGACCAAGGCAATCGAGGAATTCAAAGCAAAGTTCCTTTCCGAGCATTAAGACGGAAGGAGGACTGAACAATGGCTTCCGGAAACATGAAGGACATTAAGCGCCGCATCAAGTCGGTGCAGTCCACCATGCAGATTACCAAGGCGATGGAGCTGGTGGCTTCTTCCAAAATGCGCCGTGCCAAGGAGCGTGCGCTGGCCGCGCGGCCCTATTTCAATACAATGTATGAAACCATCACCCGGCTGGCTGCCGCGACACGTAACGGTGATTCGGTGTATACCCGTCACCGCGACGTGAAGAACAGCCTGTATATCGTCATCGCGGGCGACCGTGGTTTGGCGGGCGGCTATAATGCCAACCTGTTCAAGCTGGCCGCTGCCGAGATGGAGGGCAAAAAGGCGCAGGTTGTCACAATCGGCAAAAAGGCGCAGGAGCATTACGCCAAGCGCGACTGGCCGGTTGCGGCAGATTATCCGGGCATTGCCGAAACCATGAAAATCAGCGACACGCATGAAATCGTCGAGCACATGCTCGGTATGTTCCGCGGCGGGCAGGTGGACGAGGTTTTCCTCTGTTACACGCAGTTTGTTTCGCCCCTGCAGCAGGAGCCTAAGTGTATCCAGCTGCTGCCGGCGAACTTTGATCGCAGCGAACAAGGCGAAAAGACGACGGGCGCGCGTGTGCTGACCGAATACGATCCCTCTCCAGAGGCGGTGTTCGACGCGATCATTCCCGAATACCTGTACGGTGTGCTGTACGGTGCGGTGGTGGAAAGCTACTGCTCCGAGCAGTCCGCACGCCGCATGGCGATGGAGGCTGCGTCCGACAATGCCAGCGAGATGATCGAAAATCTGAATCTGTCCTATAACCGTGCACGTCAGGCAGCCATCACGCAGGAGATCACCGAGATCGTCGCGGGTTCAGGCGAGGTCGGCGCAT
>DYCA01000044.1 GCA_019418305.1 Clostridiales bacterium | reverse complement strand
ACATGAAACGGAGGTCATTTCCATGCGTAAGAAGTCTTCTTATTTTGAAACGCTCGACCAGATGCTGTCTGATGCCTATCGTGTAAACACCGCGCTGTTCCACATTCGCTCTGACTTCCCGTTTGACCGCACATCCCGCTGAGGCAGTGCGTCACACTGTTTTTTGATATTCCCAATTACCTTTTCTCTTTATACCATTCTCTTTCAGGGGGCTGTCCATATGGGCAGCCCTTTCTCTTTGCCTTAGCAGTAAACCAAACGGGCGGCATCCTTCGATGCCGCCCGTTTGGTATGCGTGGTTTATTTTGCAAAAAATTCCCGCGTCTGCATCACATTCTCGTCGATTGCTGCGCGCAGCGCTTCGGCCGATTCAAATCGTTTTTCCGTCCGCAGGAACTTGTGCAGTTCAACATGAATCATCTTACCGTACAGGTCGCCCGCAAAATCAAGCAGATGCGGCTCAATGGTCGGCGCGCCGCCGTCCATAAACGTCGGCTTGATGCCGATATTGGTTGCCGCAATGTAGCTTTTATCACCCACCAGAACACGTGTCGCGTATACGCCATAAGGCGGCAGCGCCATTTCAGGCGGCAGCGCGAGGTTGACGGTCGGCACCTTCAGAACGCTTGTGCCCACACGCCGGCCATGCTCAACCACACCGGTCACGGTGTACGGATGACCGAGGAAGCGTGCCGCACCCTCCATATCGCCCTGCGAAATCAGCTGCCGGATGTAAGTCGAGGAAACCACAATTCCGTCCACCTTGATATCCTCAATGCAGTCATAGCCGATACCGGCCTTTTTGCATTCCTCTGCCATGCCCTCGGCATTTCCCTGCCCCTTATAGCCAAAACGGTTGTTGCGGCCCGAAATAATCCAGCGCGCGCCGAACTGCCCGATGAGCATTTTATGAATGAAATCGCGCCAGTCCATGTGCTGCATATGCTCGTCAAAGTGACCGAAGATGACCTCATCGACGCCGCCGAGCGTTTTAATTTCCTCACGGCGATAGGCATTGGCCGTCAACAGCGGCACCTGACGCCCCAGCACAACTGAATCCGGATGTACGTCAAACGTGAACACCGCGCTTGTGCCGCCAATCTGCTTTGCGCGTTCAACCGCGCGCTCCATCAGCGCCTGATGGCCCAGATGGACGCCGTCAAAGTAGCCCAGCGCAATCGCACGCGGCTTTTGATATTCCTGCATAGGGTTGCCCCCTTCTGAACACCTGCCCGCAGGCAGGCTGTGTTATTTGAAATTCTTGTAGACAAACAGGCCCAATCCGCCTTTATTGAGCGCACGCACCTGTCCGAGCATGAGAAACTGCGCCTGATGGTATACGCGGCACAACGCGCTTTCGGTTTCGGGCATTCCTGCCGCCTGCCGCGGAAAAACCACCGCGCCGCGCGCAATGCGTTCCGCGCCCTCGTCGGTAAGCGTCACCGCCGGATATTCGGCAAACAGGCCGTCCACCGGCAGCAGCAAATCCTGCACTGTGCCGTCCTGCATCGCCCGCTCAACCTCATCAAACGTGTGGCAGACATCCAGCGGATACGCGCCCGCGCGCATGCGCACCAAGCTGTGCATCACCGCAAGTGTACCGAGCGACACGCCCATATCGTGCACCAGCGTGCGCACATATGTGCCTTTGCTGACCGTCAGCCGCAGCGTGCCTTTCTGTGTGTTCTCATCGAAATCCGTCAGCGACATCTCATGCACAAAAATGTCACGCGCAGGCCGTTCAACCTCCTTGCCCTTGCGGGCGAGGTCATACAGCTTTTGGCCATTCACCTTGACCGCCGAATACATCGGCGGCACCTGCTGCTGCGCGCCCAGAAAGCGCGCCGCCGCCTGCTCCACCTGTGTACGCGTCGCGGTTTGGTCGCTGCGGCGCAGGGTTTCGCCGGTCACATCCTGCGTGTCGGTTTCATAACCGAGCGTAAAGCCCGCCACGTATTCCTTGTCCTGCGCGGCGGCGAAATCCGCTGCTTTGGTCGCCCCGCCGACAAACACCGGCAGCACGCCGGTTGCCAGCGGGTCAAGCGTACCGCCGTGACCGATGCGCCGCGTATGCAGAATGCCGCGCAGCTTGGCAACCACGTCATGCGAGGTGAAGCCCTGTGGCTTGTCCATCAGCAGAATGCCGCAAAGCTCACTTTGCTGCATGGTACTGCTCCCGTGCGGCCGCAAGGATAGCCGCCTTGGCCTCCTCCATGCCGCAGTCAAAACTCGCGCCGGCCGCGCGGATGTGTCCGCCGCCGCCGCATTTCCTGCAAATGGCCGATGCATCCATCTCCTTGGTCGTGCGCACGGATGCCTTGACCGTTTTATCCTTGTTTTCGGTCAGCGTAATACCGATTTGCACGCCCTCAATCTGCCGCGTGAGCGACGCAATCGAATCCAAATCGTCCATATCCGCGCCCGTGCGGTCGATGTCCGCGCGCCACAGCAGCGCAACCGCTATCGCACCGTCCTCATAAAACTCCATCGTCTCGAAGATGATACGCTCCATCTGAAAACGCGGCATGGTCTTGGTCTCAAACAGCGCGCGGTTGATTTCGCCGCCGTCGATGCCCGCGGTCAGGCATGCCGCCGCGACCGCATGTGTATGCGCAGTCGTGTTGGAAAACTTAAAGCAGCCCGTATCGGTCGAAACGCCGACATAGATGCACTCGGCAATGTCGGTGGTCAGCTTCACGCCGAGCGCCATAATCACGTCATACAGCACCTCGGCACACGCACCCGCGTCCGGCCGAACCAGATTTTTCTTGCCGAAACCAATATTCGAACGATGGTGGTCAATCACCAGATCGACCTTGCCCTTGTAATCCTCCGCTGTATCCGGAAACAGCTTTTCCTCCGCAATGTCGGTGGACACCACAAACTGCGGCTGAAAGCCCTCCGGCGGATAACAGGGCACAATCATCGGCGCATAACGTTTGGTAATCTCGGGATTTTCCAGGATAAACGCGGTCTTGCCGAGCTGCCGAAGCGCACGGCACAGCGCACCCGCGCAGCCCGTGGTATCACCGTCCGGGCGGCGGTGGCTCAGGATGAGGATATCGTCCGCGCCTTGCAGCGCCGCGGCAGCGCCCGCAACGTCTACGGTCATTCCTCGTCCTCCCCTCCGAGCTTGCCCTCGTTTTTCAGCTCATGCAGCATTTCCGAAATGTGCGCGCCGTGGGTGATCGAATTATCCAGTTCAAACACCAGCTCAGGCGCATAGCGCAGCTGCACCTTGTGGCCCACCTCGCGCCGCAGCCAGCCCGCGGCGGATTTCAGGCCCTTCATGACCTCTTTGGCTTGCTGCTCGCTGCCCAGCACCGAAATAAAGCACTTGGCATAGCGCAAGTCGTTCGTAACCTCGCAGTGCACGACCGAAACCAGACCGTTCTGCACGCGCGGGTCCTTGACGGAACGCATGGCCTCGGCCAGCGCCTTCATCACTTCTTCCGAAATGCGGTCAATTCGTGTAGACAAAATACATTCCTCCTTTGCGAGGGATGGGTAAATATACGACACGCCGCAGCGTACCGCAATTTCAATTTCATGCAAGACGAGCTTTGCCCAGCTTGCATACTACTGCCCGCGCCGTCGCGGCGCGACCGCCCTTGGTTACAAGGGCGAGGGGGTTATTCCAAAAAGTTTCCTTGGGAACTTTTTGGATATCTAAGGGGGACAGCGTCCCCCTTAGAGCAATGTTATTGCTTTACTTCCTCCATCACGAAGCATTCAATGATATCCTGCTCCTTGATGTCGTTATAGTTTTCGATGCTCATACCGCACTCGTAGCCGGAGGCAACTTCCTTGACATCGTCCTTGAAACGCTTGAGCGTGTTGAGGTGGCCCTCATGGAATACGATGCCGTCACGCACCACGCGCACCTCGGCATTGCGCTGAATCTTGCCGTCCTGCACATAGCAGCCTGCAACCGCGCCTGCGCCTGTAATTTTGAATACCTGACGCACTTCGGCATGACCGAGTACAACTTCCCTAAACTTCGGCTCGAGCATGCCCTTCATTGCCTGCTCCATTTCCTCAATCGCATCATAAATGACGCGGTACATGCGCATATCTACACCCTGCTGCGCTGCCGAATCGGTAGCCGTGCGGTCGGGACGCACGTTGAAGCCGACGATAATCGCACCGGATGCTGCGGCCAGCATGACGTCGGACTCGTTGATGGCACCAACCGCGCCATGGATAACCTTGACGCGCACCTCGTCGTTGGAGAGCTTCTCGAGCGAAGAGCGGATCGCCTCGACCGAACCCTGTACGTCGGCCTTGACGATGATGTTCAGTTCCTTCATCTCGCCTTCCTGAATAGAAGCGAACAGGTTGTCGAGCGTGACCTTGTGGAACTGCTTGTTGCGCTCTTCCTTTTCCTTGTCCTTGCGCTGCTCAACCAGTTCGCGCGCCATCTTCTCGTCGTCGACCGCGTCGAAAATATCGCCCGCGCCCGGTACCTCAGCCAGACCGATAATCTCCACCGGAACGGACGGGCCGGCTTCCTGAATCTTCTTGCCGTCGTCGTTGGTCATTGCGCGCACGCGGCCGACCGCCGTGCCGGCAATGACCGTATCGCCCGCATGCAGCGTGCCGTTCTGCACCAGAAGCGTCGCCACCGGGCCGCGGCCCTTGTCGAGCTTGGCTTCAATGACTGTACCGTGCGCCTTGCGGTTCGGGTTGGCCTTGAGGTCGGCCATTTCTGCCGTCAGCAGCACCATTTCGAGCAGGTTTTCAATGCCCTCACCGAACTTTGCCGAAATCTGGCACACAATCGTGTCGCCGCCCCACTCTTCCGGGACGATTTCGTACTCGGTCAGCTGCTGGAGCACGCGGTCCGGATTTGCGCCCGGCTTGTCGATTTTGTTCACCGCCACAATGATCGGCACGTTTGCCGCCTTGGCGTGGTTGATGGCCTCAATGGTCTGCGGCATCACGCCGTCGTCCGCCGCAACAACCAGAATGGCAATGTCGGTTACCTGTGCGCCGCGGGCACGCATGGATGTGAACGCCGCATGGCCCGGGGTATCCAGGAAGGTGATAGGCTTCCCATTCACCTGCACGCGGTATGCGCCGATGTGCTGGGTAATGCCGCCGGCCTCGCCCTCGGTCACCTTGGTTTTACGAATCGCATCGAGCAGGCTGGTCTTACCGTGGTCAACGTGACCCATAACAACGACAACCGGGTCGCGGGGCTGCAGTTCGTCCTCGCTGTCCTCATGCTCGTCAAACAGGCGCTCCTCAATCGTGACGTGTACTTCCTTCTCGACCTTGCAGCCCATTTCCTCGGCAACGATTGCAGCGGTATCAAAGTCAATGATCTCCGAGATGGAGGCCATCACGCCCAGCTTGATGAGGCCCTTGATAACGTCCGCCGCGGTGCGCTTCATGCGGGAGGCCAGCTCGCCGACCGAGATTTCGTCCGGAATCATAACCTTGACCGGAATCTTCTTGAGCGCCGCCATCTGCTGCTGACGCTGCAGACGTTTCATCTTCTCCTGCTCCTCCTGACGGCGCTTGTTGCCGAAGGGCTTGGAGCGCTGGTCGGACTTCTTGGTCAGCTTCTGCTTTTTCTGGCCGCGCGATTCCATGCGCTCGGCCTTCGCGTCAACCAGCTTGTCGACATGGTCGTCATACTTGGCAAGGTTGACGTCGCCGGTGCCGCGGGTATCGATGCGGTGCACCTGCTTGACCTTGGTGCTGGTCGGCTGGGCCGACTTCTCACTTTCCGCATTGGTTTCCTTCGCGGCGCCCGCTTCCTTCTGCGCCTCCGAAGCCGGCTGCTCCTTTGCCGGCTTCTCTGCCTGCTCCGCCTTAGCGGATGTGCCGGACGATGCCTGACTGTTGAGCACCTGCTCCAGATCGGCAACCTGATGATGCTGCGTCATATATTCAAAAATGACGCTCAGTTCCTCATCGCCGAGCACCTGCATATGATTTTTAGGCGTGGTACAGTACTCGGTCAGGATTTCCGTAATCTCCTTGGTGGATACACCGAAATCTTTGGCGACCTCGTGTACGCGATATTTATTCTCTATTGCCATGGGCAACTCCTCCTTATCGAAATTTCGATTAAAAGCACGCTTTCAATCGAGTTGGATGCGCCGTGCAACGCGCGGACACATCTTCTGCGCAGTTTTGCTCGTCGCTTCACGGCACACAAAACTGCTTTCTTGTATCAAAACCGTGATGCATGCTCCCGGTTCTGATGGCAAACACCGCGCTGCGGGGTTTGCCTATTTCAATACGCGCTTTGCGCGTGGGTTTTCGCTCGGTTTACGTTGCGACTTGAAGCCGCTTGCTCTTCCGCCGGAACGTTTGCCATTTGCACTACGCTGCGAATGAAAGCGGCTGCCTGTTCCCTGCGGGCGCTTTGCAATCGGTTTGCGCGGTGTTTTTTCACACGACTGCTCTGCCGCAGGCTGCGCCTCCCGGTTGCGGGGCTTCTTTTTGCCCCGACGGGACTGGATGCGCACATTCTTCTCGCTCAACTGTGCGGCAACCGCTTGATATTCCGGATGCTGCGCGGCCAGTTTACCGATGGCCGCAGCCGCCATGCCGATATCGCTGAGCGCGCACACGGCGCAGCCGTTCTTGCCAATCGCCGCGCCCAGTTCCTCCTTGCCGTGCGGCAGGGTGATGCACGGCACGTTCGCCCGTGCAGCATATACCGCTGCTTTTTTCGCGGTGCTTTCGCCTGCGTCCGCCGCTACCAGCACACAGCGCGCTTTATGGTCCGCGCAGAGCTGACGCACCAGCTCATCGCCAAACGCCAGCTTGCCGGCGCGACGCGCCAGCCCCAGCATACCGAGACAGGGATCACTCGCCATGCGCACCCTCCTGTTCCATCTGCTGCTCCAGCTGATCGTAAACCTCTTCGGGAACCGTCACAGACAGCGCGCGCTCGATTGCGCGGCTTTTGCGTGCCTTTTTCAGGCACTCCGGCTTACCGCACAGATACGCACCACGGCCGGGCGCCTTTCCCTTGAAGTCAAGCGTTATCTCGCCTTCGGGCGAGCGCACCACGCGAATCAGCTCGCGCTTGGGAAAATGCTCGCGGCAGCCAAGGCATTGCCGCATGGGGATTTTCTTCTGCACCATATTCTGCCGCACCCCCGTAATGTTATTCGCCCTGAGATGCGGGAGCAATATCAATCTTGCAGCCGGTCAGCTTGGCGGCAAGACGCGCGTTCTGGCCTTCTTTGCCGATGGCCAGCGACAGCTGATCGTCCGGCACAATCACGCGGCAGGACTTGTTATCCGCCTGCATGGTGGCAGAGATGACGTCCGCCGGAGCGAGCGCCGCGGAAACAAACTGCGCGGTATCCTCGTTCCACTTGATGATGTCAATTTTCTCGCCGTTCAGCTCACCCGTGATGTTGGCCACACGCGCGCCGCGCGTACCGACGCATGCGCCGATGGGGTCGACGTTTTCATCGTGCGAAACGACCGCAATCTTGGTGCGGTTGCCCGCCTCACGCGCAATGCTCTTGACCTCAACCACACCGGAATGGATTTCCGGCACTTCCAGCTCGAACAGACGCTTGACCAGTCCCGGATGCGTGCGGGACACGACCACCTGCGGGCCGCGCGTACCGCGGCGCACCTCGATCAGATACACCTTGATGCGCTGTCCCTCGACCAGCTCCTCGCCGCGGACCTGCTCGGAGGCAGAAAGGACCGCCTCGCTCTTCTCGCCGCCCGAAACCACGTCCAGATATGCATTGCCCGAGCGCGGATCGATGCGGGCGATAACACCGGTCAGGATTTCGTGCTCTTTGCTCTCAAACTCGGAAATCACCATGCCGCGCTCCGCCTCGCGGATGCCCTGAATGATGACCTGCTTGGCGGTCTGCGCCGCAATGCGGCCAAATGACTTGGTCGGGATGTCGATATCGATGATATCGCCTACCATCGGGTTTTTCTTGTATTCCATGGCCTCTTCGAGCGTAATTTCCTCATACGGCTCGTAGAGATCCTCCGCTTTGACCACAGTCTTGCGCACATACATGCGGATGGTTTTCTTATCGCGATCCGGCTCGACAAACACGTTATCCGTCATGCCGTCGTTGTCACGCTTGTATGCGGTGATCAGCGCCTGACCCACACGGTCGAGCATGTAGTCCACCGGGATGCCTTTTTCCTTTTCAAGCTGCTCCAGCGCGTCAAAAAATTCTGCGTTCACCATTTTTTCCAATCAAACTCCTTACTTATATCTCGACCGCGAGCCGTACTGCGGCAATATCCGCGGGTTCATAAACCGTGCGCTGTCCGCCGGTTTCCAGCGTGACATTACCGTTTTCATAGGCAACCAGCGTGCCTTCCACCTGTTTTGCCCCATTCACCGGCTTATAAAAGCCAACCTCAACCGGATGGCCGAGGAACGCGGCAAAATGCTCGGGCTTTTTCAGCCGCCGCGACAGCCCCGCCGAGGATACGCACAGCGTATAGGACGGCATGCTGTCAAATTCCTTTTCGTCAAGCATCGGGTCAAGCGCGCGCGAAACCTGCTCGCACTGGTCGATGTTCACGCCGTCCGGATGGTCGACGGTGACGGTCAGCATATACTGTCCGCCTTCCTTTTCAAATTCTACGTCCCACAGGGAGACACCGGCCTGTTCGCACAGGGGCCGAACCAGTTCCTCCACGCGGGCGACAATCTGCTTTGCCTGCAAAGCCGTCCCTCCTTCAAAAAAATTACTCCAAGCAAAGCGTAAGGAGTGGCTTTCGCCACTCCTTACGGTTACTTTCTTACTGAACGTGCTTAGTATATCACGTTTTCCCGGTAAATGCAAGGCATTTTCGTGCAGAAAACGTGTTTTTTCTAAAATTTGTTTATTTCTGCTGCCTGTGCTGCGTATGAAAAAAGGTTATCCAGTAAGCACGCTACTGGATAACCTTTTTGAAAGCAGTCTTTACTTGACCAGCTCGATGATCGCCATTTCGGCAGCGTCGCCGCGGCGGGGACCGATCTTGATGATGCGGGTGTAGCCGCCGTTGCGGTTAGCGTACTCCGGAGCGATCTCAGAGAACAGCTTAGCAACAACAGCTTCCTTGGTTACGAAAGCCATAGCCTGACGGCGGGAAGCCAGCGTGTTCTTCTTGCCAAGGGTAATCATCTTCTCAGTCAGCGGGCCGACTTCCTTGGCGCGGGCAACGGTGGTCTCAACCTTGCCGTTCTCCAGCAGGTAGGTCACCATCGCACGCAGCATAGCCATACGGTGGTCCGTCGGACGGCCGAGCTTGCGATTGTTAGCCATTCGTGTTTACCTCCAAAATAAAGTAAAGGCGGCGGCGCGGCTTATCGTGCCGCCGCGTTATCGTTCTTTTCATGAACCGATACGGTTACGCAGCAACCGTCCGGATCATTCCTCGGACTTGGCCAGATGCAGGCCCATGGCCTCCAGCTTGCCGATAACCTCTTCGAGCGACTTGCGGCCCAGGTTGCGGACCTTCATCATGTCCTCTTCGGAAGTGTTGATCAGATCCTCGACGGTGTTGATGCCTGCGCGCTTGAGGCAGTTGAACGAACGCACGGAGAAGTCCAGCTCCTCAATGGTCATTTCAAGTACCTTATCGTGCTGCGCTTCCGCCTTCTCTACAACCGTGGACTTGGATCCGATCTCCTCGGACAGGTCGACGAACAGGTCGAGGTGGTCGCGCAGGACCTTCGCGCCGAGCGAAACTGCATCGCGCGCGGTGATCGTGCCGTCGGTCCATACCTCGAGCGTGAGTTTATCATAGTCGGTCAGGTCGCGCACACGGGTGTTTTCCACCGTATAGTTGACCTTGTAGACCGGCGTGTAGATCGAATCCACCGGAATGACCCCGATGGAGGTCTGATGCTGCTTGTTCTTCTCAGCCGGTACATAGCCGCGGCCGGAAGTCAGCGTGATCTCCATGGACAGACGCGCGTCGCTCATCAGGGTGGCGATGTGCATGTCAGGATTGAGAATCTCAACCTCGCCGTCGGCATGGATATCACCGGCCTTGACCTCGCCCTCACCGGCGGCCTCGATGTAGACCGTCTTGGGGCCGTCGCAATGCAGCTTGGCAATGATGCCCTTAATGTTCAGCACGATCTCGGTCACGTCTTCCTTAACGCCCGGAATGGTGGAGAACTCATGCTGCACGCCGGCGATCTTGATGCTGGACGCTGCCGTACCGGGCAGCGAGGAGAGCAGGATGCGGCGCAGGGAGTTGCCCAGCGTGGTGCCGTATCCGCGTTCCAGCGGCTCAACGACGAACTTACCGTAAGAACCGTCCTCAGCGAGCTGTTCACAGTCAATGCGCGGCTTTTCGATTTCGATCATTTGGTACCCTCCTTCACGTTGGTTGGAAACTTTAAGCGGAGCAGGCGAAGCAGACACCTCGCCAGCTCCAAAAGCGAGGGTCTATTATTTCGAGTACAACTCGACGATGAGGTGCTCTGCAACATCGTAGTCGATGTCATCGCGGGCCGGCATCGCAACGATCTTGCCCTCGAAGGAGTCCTTAGCCTTGTCAATCCACTTGGGGCAGGCCTTCTTGCCGTTCTCCTCCAGCAGGGTCTTGAACTTGGTGGAGGTGCGGGACTTCTCACGGACAGCAACAACATCGCCCGGCTTTACCTGATAGGACGGAATGTTGACGCGCTTGCCGTTTACGGTAAAGTGCGCGTGGTTTACCAGCTGACGCGCCTCGCGGCGGGTGTTGGCAAAGCCCATGCGGAAAACAACGTTGTCCAGACGGCGCTCGAGCTCCTGCAGCAGGATCTCACCGGTGATGCCCTGCTTGCGCTCTGCCTTCTCGTAGTAAGCATGGAACTGCTTCTCGAGAACGCCGTAGATGAATTTTACCTTCTGCTTTTCAGCCAGCTGCATGCCATACTCGGACTGCTTGCGGCGGGTCTGCTTGGGCTGACGCTTGGTGGACTTGGAGTAGCCCAGAACCGCGGGGGAGAGACCAAGCGTCTTGCAGCGCTTGAGAACGGGCTGTGTATTCTTAGCCATTTATCGGTTTCCTCCTCTATTAGACTCTTCTTCTCTTGGGCGGGCGGCAGCCATTGTGCGGGATCGGGGTTACGTCCTTAATCATGGTAACCTCGAGGCCGGCAGCCTGCAGCGCACGGATCGCAGCCTCACGGCCGGAACCGGGACCCTTAACGTAAACTTCAACAGTCTTGAGGCCGTGCTCCATCGCAGCAGCGGCAGCGGTCTCAGCCGCGGTCTGCGCAGCGAACGGAGTGGACTTACGCGAGCCGCGGAAGCCCATTTCGCCGGATGAAGCCCAGGAAATCGCGTTGCCGTTCAGGTCGGTGATGGTAACGATAGTGTTGTTGAAAGAGGAACGGATGTGAGCCGCGCCCTTTTCAATGTTCTTGCGCT
>DYCA01000043.1 GCA_019418305.1 Clostridiales bacterium | reverse complement strand
CATCGCGCTTGATTTTAACGCACTCGTAAATTACGTCCCCAATATGCGCTTTATAGTCCGGCTGCGATACCATTTTCAGAATCGCAGGATTGGCGATATAACCGTATTTGACAACCTCGGCCATGCCGTCGGCAAAGGTGGCATCCGGTAATGTAGCAAGCACATCCGGGTCAATCAGCACGAGCCGCGGCTGATAGAACGCGCCGACAAGGTTCTTGCCCTCGGCAAGGTCGACGCCCGTCTTGCCGCCGACCGAGGAATCCACCTGCGCCAGCAGGGTGGTCGGAATCTGGCACAGCGAGACGCCGCGCAGGAAGGTCGCGGCCGCAAAGCCAGTGATGTCTCCCACCACGCCGCCGCCAAGGGCGATGATGAGGTCCTTGCGCGTCATTCCGGCAGCCAGCAGGTCATGGTAGATACCCTCGACCGTGGAGAGCCGCTTGTGCTCTTCGCCCGCGGGAATGACGGTGGAGCTGACCGGCAGGTCAAACTGCTGCGTGAGCTTTTCCAGATAGAGCGGCGCGACCGTCGAGTCGGTCACAATATGTACGCGGGAAGGGGAGAAAACATCAAGCATCGCTTTGCCCGCGCGGTTCAGCAGGCCGTTTTCAATACAGATTTCGGACAGGCCGTTCGCGCCCGTCAGGTTGAGAGTCTGCACGGCAAAATCTCCTTTCACAAAACATATGCTTTTGCGCGCTGTTAGGCGCAAATCATACGGATATTATAAGTCTCTTCCTACCGCCTGCGCCACTGCACGCAGATTGTGCATGGTTTCGTGGAAGGAATCATAGGTCAGCGACTGCGCGCCGTCCGACAGGGCATGCGCGGGGTCGTTGTGCACTTCAATCATCAGGCCGTCCGCGCCCGCAGCGACCGCTGCCTTTGCCAGCGGCTCGACCATCCAGTAGATACCGCCTGCGTGAGACGGGTCAACAACAACCGGCAGGTGGCTCATGCGCTTGAGCACGGGTACTGCCGAGATGTCCAGCGTGTTGCGGGTGTACTTCTCATAGGTGCGGATGCCGCGCTCACACAGGATGACCTGCTCATTGCCGCCCGCCATAATGTATTCGGCGCTCATCAGGAATTCTTCCATCGTGTTGGCAAAGCCGCGCTTTAAGAGAATCGGCTTGTTGGTCTGACCAAGCTCCTTGAGCAGCTCAAAGTTCTGCATGTTGCGCGCGCCGACCTGGAAGCAGTCGCACTTGTCCATGAACAGGTCGATGTGCGCGGGGTTGGTGATTTCCGTGACAACCGGCAGACCGGTAACCTCATGCGCCTTGTGCAGCAGCTCCAGGCCTTCTGCCTTGAGGCCCTGGAACGAGTACGGGGAGGAACGCGGCTTCCACGCACCGCCGCGCAGCATGGTCGCGCCGTCCGCCTGCACATGCTTGGCTACGTCGATGATTTGCTCTTCACTCTCGACCGAGCAGGGGCCGGCCATAACAACCAGCTTTTTGCCGCCGACCACAACGCCCGGCGCGATGGTCACTTCGGTATTGTCCGGATGGAATTTGCGGTTGGCCAGCTTGAACGGCTCCTGCACCTTGAGGATGTTCTCTACCTGCGGGTCGCGCAGCAGCGCGTCCTTATCGACCGCGCCCGTGTCGCCGACCAGACCGATGACGATGGTGCCCGCGCCGTAAATCGGGTTTGCCTTGACGTTCCAGCGCTCAATGTGGCGGGACAGCTCCTCGACGTGCTCACGGGTCGTGCCTTGCTTCATAATGATAATCATAGTTTTTGTCTCTCCTTTGAAATGATGTGGGGTTGGTGTTTGTCCGGCGGAAAAAAGCACAAAAAAAGCCTTTCATCCACAAAGAGGGACGAAAGACAAACGGTTCCGCGGTACCACCCACATTCGGCATAGCGCTATGCCGCACTTTTTTCGGATACAAAAAATATCCTATCCCTGTAACGGAGGAAGTCCGTCGGCGCCTACTGGAAATTGCGTTTCAGCGCCGCAGCTCAAGAGGGAACTTCATTGTACCGGCGTCTGCGTCCGTTTCCAGTCATGCCGGACACTCCCTGAAAGCCGCACTTGGAACAATTACTTTCCTCTGTCATCGCTTTGTGCAATATTTATACCTATTATATCCCCAACGGCGCAGCTTGTCAATGCCCGTTTTGTTACGGTTGTGTTGCAGGCATATTCGGGACAGGCCGGGCATAGAGTAGGACAGGTGATGCAAATGGAAGTAAAACAGGACGGAGTATTTTTGCAGGCAATCGGCTGTCTGCCTCCGCCGCGCGCGGCGGAACTGGCGTGGCTGGACGGGCAGCATCAGGTCGAGGAGGTTCGCCTGCGCGTGGGAAGACCGCCGGCTGTGCGCACAGCGGACGGCGAGCGGGAAACGGGCTTTGCACCGGTAACCGCGCAGGAGCTGCGGGAAACGCTCAGCCGGGCGGCGCGGTATTCGGTACATAGCTATGCGGAAAGCCTGCGGCACGGGTTTGTGACGATTGGCGGCGGTCACCGGCTGGGGCTGTGCGGCACGGTAGCCGAGGAAAATGGACAGGTGATTGGGGTGCGCGGGTTGTCGTCGGTCAATCTGCGTGTGGCGCGGCAGATGACAGAGGTGGACGAGATTATCCGGCCGTGGGTCGGTGCGGGTACGCCGCAAAGCGTTCTGCTGCTGTCGCCGCCCGGCTTCGGCAAGACAACGCTCCTGCGCGAATGGGTGCGGCTGGTATCGGATGCGGGGCATGCGGTTGCGGTGGCGGACGAGCGCGGAGAGATTGCCGCGCTGTCGGACGGTGCGCCGCAGTTTGCGGTCGGCAGATGCACGGATGTGCTGGAAAACTGCGCGAAACAGCAGGCGGCGCTCATGCTGCTTAAAACCATGTCGCCCGAGCTGATTGCTTTTGACGAAATCACCGCACCCGAGGATGTGGAGGCAGTTTCCCTGTGCGCGCACTGCGGTACGGCGGTGCTGGCCAGCGCGCATGCGGCGGATGTGGACGATTTGCACCGAAGGCCGCTGTATCGTGCGCTGCTGGAGCTGCATGTGTTCGAGCGAGCCGTAGTCATCACACGGGAAGAAGGAAAACGACGCTATCGAATGGAGAAAATGGAGGGAAACCTATGCTCAAGCTAATGGGTTCGGTGATGATATTCGGCGCCTGTGCGGCGCTGGGGCTTTCCGCGCGGCAAGGGCTGCGGCGGCGCGTCACGGCAGCGGACGCGATGCTGCTGGCGCTGCATCTGATGAGTGGCGAAATCTCCGGCCGCCGCACGCCGGTGCCCGAGATAGTCGGCCAGCTGGCCGAGAGCGAAAACAGGATCATCCGCACGGTGTTCGGTCATCTGCGGCGGCGCCTGCGGGAGGAAAACGGGCTGTCTCTGGGGTATTTGTGGCGTTCATCGCTGCGAGACTGCCGGGATCAGGTCGGATTGGGACAGCCTGAGTGCGAAATCCTGTCCGAAGCGGCGGCATGGCTCGGTCGGTATGACGCTGCCGAGCAGGTCGCCGGTCTGGAGCAGATTGCGCGGCGTCTTGCAGCGGCGCGCGATACTGCGGCGGGAGAACTGCAGAACAAGGGAAATCTGTACCGCACCTGCGGCATTGCGCTGGGGATTCTGGTGGTGCTGGTGCTGATCTGAGGACGGAGGAACATATGGACGTTGATCTCATTTTCCGTATTGCGGCGGTCGGTATTCTGGTGGCGGTGCTCGGACAGCTGCTGACACGGTCGGGACGGGAGGAACAGGCGCTGATGACCACGCTGGCGGGGCTCATCGTCGTGCTGATGCTGATTGTGCAGGAAATCAGCCAGCTGTTTTCGATGATGAAAAGCGTATTCGGGTTTTGAACAGCCTGATTGCGGCCTGTGGGCTGGTGCTGCTGGTGCTGGTATTGTCAATGACGCTCAAAAAGGATGCGCCTGCAATCGCGTTCCTGCTGACGCTGACGGCGGGTGTGCTCATCCTGCTGCGGGCCTTTGCACTGGTGGGCGGCACGATGCAGCGGTTTTCCGGGTTGCTGACACAGGGCGGCATTACGCAAAGCCTGTATCTGCCGGTGCTCAAAACCGTCGGTGTGGCGGTTGTAGTGCGCATTATGAGTGCGCTGTGCCGGGACAGCGGACAGTCCGCGCTTGCTGCAAAGCTTGAAATCATGGGCGCGATTCTGGCGCTTTCCATGTGTTTGCCGCTGCTCGAGCAGGTGCTCGAGCTGGTGGCGGACTGGACGATATGAAAGGGAACGGACAATGAAAAAAGTGTTTGCAGTGCTGCTCGTGCTGCTGGCATGCATCACGGCGGCGGCCGCGGCAGAAGGAGAGGGCGCGGCGCAGGGGGATGCCCTGCTTGGGGCCGTGCCGGGGGAGCAGCGCGCGTATCTCGACGGCATTGACATGGATACAGCGGACGAGCTGGGGGGTTCGTTTGCCCGTCTGCTGGAGAACACGGCACAGGACAGCCGCAGCGCGCTTAAAAACGCGCTGAGCGGACTGGTGCGGGTGGCGATTGTGGTGGTGCTGACCGCAGCCGGACGCGGTTTTTCCGCGGCGGCGGGTGGTGCGGCGGATGCGTGGATTGACATGGCGGGTGCGCTGGGATGTGCGGCGGTGCTGCTGCAGGATTTTACCGGCGTGCTCGCGCTGTGCCGCGAAACGCTTTCGGAAATCAGTTTGTTTTCCAGCACGCTGCAGCCGGTGCTGGCAACCGTTCTGTCGGCAGGCGGCAACGCCGCGACGGCGACCGCCTTGCAGGTGGCAACGATGGTGGTGTTCGATTTGGTCATCCGGCTGATAAACGTACTCTTGGTACCCGCGGCATGCGCATATCTTGCAGTCGTCGCGGTGGACGCGGCGACGGGCAATGGCATGCTGCACGGCATTGCGGACGGCATCAAGGGACTGACCTCGGGCGCGCTCAAGCTGATTTTAACCGTATTCACCGCCTATCTGACCATTGCGGGCGGAGTGTCGGGCAACGTGGACCGGATGGCGCTTAAGACAGCGAAATTCGCGGTTTCGGGTGCGGTGCCGGTGGTTGGCGGCGTCATTTCGGACGCGACTGAGACCGTCCTTTCGGGCGCAGCGCTGCTGCGCAGCTCGATAGGCGTGTTCGGCATGCTGTGCGTGACGGCGATTTGCCTGATTCCGTTTCTGCGTGTGGGCGCAAGCTACCTGTGCTATAAGGCGGGCGCGGCGGTTCTTTCTCCGCTTTGCTCGAACAGTCTGCGGCAGATGCTGGAGGGGGTGAGCACGGGCTTCGGTCTGCTGCTCGGCATGCTGAGCACCTGCTGTCTGATTCTGTATTTGGAGCTGGTTTATGTGGTTGCGATGGTGAAGCCAATATGAGTGAATTGTTTCATACCATTCTGCTGCGCGTGACGCTGGCAGGCGTCGCGTCCGCGGTGGCGCTGCGCGTGGTGGAAGGCGGCGCGCTGCGCGAGATTGTCAAGCTGGCGGCAGGGCTGCTGATGCTGCTGGCGCTGCTCCAGCCGCTGGCAGGGCTGCGCCTGACCGGTTGGGACGGTGTGCGGGACGGGGCGCTTGCGGGTATTGACGTAGATGCGATACAGGAGCAAAACGCACAGACGACGATGAGCACGGTCGCGGCCAGTATTGCGGACGCGCTCGAGAGCAGCGCGCAGGCCAAAGGCTTTGACTGTTCGGTACATGTGACAATGGAGAACGACGAAAACGGTATATTACAGGTGGGAAAGGTAACGGTGTACTATCAAAGTACGGACGCGGCGCGGCTGGATGAGCTGAAAACGCTGGTGACCGAGGGCTGCGGCGTAGACGCGGACAGACAGGAGTGGGTGGCGCAATGAAGGAACAGTGGAAGGAGTGGCTGCGCGCGGCGCAGCAAAAGATAGTGCCGCTTGCGGTTAAATACCGCGCGGTTCTGATTGTGCTGCTGGCAGGGGTGTTGCTGCTCGCCTCAGGCGGACGCGGCGCGCAGGAGACCGCAGCATCAGCGGATGTGACGGAGGGGGAAGCCGCGTTTGACCTTGCCGCTTTTGAGCAGACGCTGTGCGATAAGCTGGCGGCAGTGGACGGCGTGGGACGGGTTCAGCTGATGCTGTCGCTTGAGCAGAGCGGCGAAGCGGTTTATGCGGTCAACACCCGACAGACGACCGGCATGGACAGCAGCCAGAGTTATGAAAGTGATTTGACCATTCTCAGCGACGGCAGCTACGGAGAAAAACCCGTAACGGTCAAAAACCTGCTGCCGACGTTTCGCGGTGCGGTCGTTTTGTGCGACGGCGCGGATAATGCACAGGTGCGTCTGGCGGTGACGCAGGCGGTCAGTACAGTGTGCGGCATCGGGACGGACAAAGTTACGGTTCTGAAAATGTCCGATGCATCATAAAACATAGTAACCAAATACAGGAGGGCGAGCAGTGATGAAAAAAATCAAGAAACGCGGCGCGGTATACGGTGTGATCGCGCTGCTGCTATGCGCGGCGGTTTACTTAAACTGGAGTTATGTTGACGCGCCGGAGGAGCTGCTGGTGGCCGGACAGACCGGTGCAGATACAACAGGGGCGGACACCGACACGGCGGCAGGTGCGGAGGGGGAAGATTATTTCGCAACCTCCCGTCTGACACGCGAGCAGGCGCGGGATGAGGCAGTGAGCACGCTGCGCGAGCTGAGCGAGAGCGAGGATGCGGACCAGGCGGCCAAGGACGAGGCGGCCGCGCAGATTTCCGCGCTGGCGGATGATTCGGTTGCCGAGGCGAACATCGAAAGCCTGATTCGCGCCAAAGGGTATGCGGATGCAGTGGTGATGATTGGAGACAGCAGCGTCAACGTTGTGGTTGCGCCGCCGGACGGCGGCTTGCAGGCAACTGATGTGACGGTCATCAAAGATATCGTGGTCAGTGAAACCGGCATGACCGCGGGACAGGTCAAGATAGTGGAAGCGGAGTAAGCTGTCGGACACGTATTTTTGCTTTGCTTTTTGCCAAAACTGTGCTATAATCCGTTTAAAGGAGAGTGAGCACTATGGCGGATCACAAGGAGTATTGGTCGACCGAGAGCGATCAGGGTTCCATTCGGATTTCCGAGGACGTTGTCGCATCTATCGCGGCGCTGGCCACTTCGGAAACCGCAGGCGTGAGTGGTTTGTATTCCACTTTGACCAGTGACATCGTTGGCTTTTTGAGTAAAAAGAACCTTTCCAAGGGCGTCCGCATTGAAATCGGCGAGGAGGGAACGGTCAAAATCGAGATCGGTTTTCTTGCGCTGTTCGGTCACAATATCTGTGAGGTGGCAAAGCAGGTGCAGGAGAATGTGCGGTCTTCGGTCGAATCCATGACCGGCCTGAAGGTCACCGAGGTCAATGTGCATGTCGGCGGTGTGACGTTTGCACCTGCGCCGGCAGTTGAGGAACAGCCTGCGGAGCAGGAATAAGAACGGCATCAAAACGGCAGGGCGTGTCGCCCTGTCGTTTTCTTTTGTTCCGGCGTGCCTTTTCGGGAATAGCACCTTGCAACTTTGGCGAAAATAGGATAAAATAAGGCGTAACCGAAAAATGGGAGGAAACTGCCGCCGTGAGTGTGATGAGCAGAACGAAAGCAAGAGAAATTGCGCTGCACCTGATTTTTGAAATGGGGTTCCAGCAGTTTGAGGACGAAAATTTGGAAGAGCGGCTGGATGAGTCCATCATGGCCTCAATCAGCGGCGATATTGCGCTGTATGCGGGCAAACTGTCCGAAGCGCAGACCGAGTACATCCGCGCGGTGGTAAAGGGTGTGGCCGCGCGCCAGCAGGAGCTGGATGAGACGATTGCTTCCTACTCCAAGGGCTGGAAAATCAGCCGCATGTCGCGCATGACTGTGGCGGTGCTGCGCCTTGCCATTTATGAGATGCGCTATGTGGAAGATGTGCCGGTGGGCGCGGCTATCAATGAAGCGGTCGAGTTGGCCAAGGTATACGACACGGACGAGGCCGCGGCGTTCATCAATGGCGTACTTGGATCGGTAGCGCGTGCCGCACAACCCGATGCGCCGGCGCCGGCGGAGAATGCCGATGCCTGAGCGCTTTCTGGGGATTGATACCTCAAACTACCGCACGTCTGCTGCGGTATTTGACGCTGAAAATGGTGCGTGGCACAATGAGGGCAGCCTGTTGACTGTGCCGGAGGGCGCAATCGGCCTGCGTCAGTCGGATGCGCTGTTTCAGCATACTGTGCATCTGCATGAGAAAATTGAGGCCCTGCCGCAGGGCGAGGTGCGCGCCATCGGCGTAAGCACCCGTCCGCGCGCGGTCGAGGGCTCGTACATGCCGTGCTTTTTGGCGGGTCAGAGCGTCGCGCGCAGCGCGGCGCATTTGCTATCTGTGCCCCTTTTTCCTGTATCGCACCAGCAGGGGCATATCGCGGCGGCGGCGCTCTCCGCTGGGCGGCTCAATCTGCTGGACAAGCCGTTTCTCGCATGGCATCTGTCGGGCGGGACGAGTGAGCTGCTGTATGTGATGCCGGGGGCGGACGGTCTGCCGGACTGTACTTGCATCGGCGGCACGACCGACCTTGCGGCGGGACAGCTCATCGACCGTGCGGGCGCGCTGCTGGGGCTGCCGTTTCCGTCGGGCGCGGCGCTCGATGCGCTGGCGATGGATGCAGAACCGGAAAAGGGCTATCGCCCCAAGGTGACGGACTGTCGGTTTTCGCTGTCCGGTATGCAAAATCAGGTGGAAAACAAGCACAAGACCGCAAAACCGGCGCAGATGGCGCGGTTTACGCTCGAAACAGTGGCCAATGCGGTCGTGAAAGCGACCGAGCAGGCGCTTTTGCAGTATGACTGCCCGGTTTTGTGTGCGGGCGGCGTGATGGCAAGCCGCGTGCTGCGCACGCGCATGAAGCAGGCGTTCGAGGAGCGGGTTTGGTTTGCCGAGCCGGTGCTGTCGGGCGATAATGCGGTCGGCGTGGCGGTGCTTGCCGCGCGGCTTTATGAAAGGAACAAAACGTGAGTACGATTTATTCGGTCACACAACTCAATAACGAAATCAAGGAACTGCTCGACGCCGTGCCGGGCTACCGCAATCTGCTGGTGCAGGGCGAAATCTCCAATTACAAGGCGCACTCCTCGGGACATCACTATATGAGCCTAAAGGACGAGGGCGCGTCCATCAACGCGGTGATGTTCCGTTCGGACGCGATGCGTCTGAAATTCCGGCTGGAAAACGGCATGAAGGTCATCGTGCGGGCGCGCGTCAGCTCATTCCCGCGCACGGGGCAGGTGCAGCTGTATATTTCCGAGGTAATCCCAGACGGCGCGGGTGCACTCAACCTTGCCTTTGAGCAGCTGAAGAAAAAATTGCAGGCCGAAGGCTTGTTTGACCCAATGTATAAGAAGCCCATTCCGCGCATGCCGCGCAAAATTGCGCTCGTCACCTCACCGACCGGCGCGGCGGTGCGCGATATGATTCGTATTCTGGGCCGCCGCTGGCCGCTGGCTGCGGTCACGCTCTATCCCGCGCAGGTGCAGGGACAGGGGGCGGCGGACAGCATCGCGCGGGCGATTGGTCTTGCCAATGCGATTGGCGAGGCGGATGTCATCCTGTGCGGACGCGGCGGCGGGTCGATGGAGGACCTGTGGGCGTTTAACGAGGAGGCGGTCGCGCGGGCGATTTTTGCATCTGAAATTCCGGTGATTTCGGCGGTCGGCCATGAGCCGGATGTGACCATTGCGGACTTTGTCGCCGACCTGCGCGCGCCTACGCCCTCAGGCGCGGCCGAGCTTGCTGTGCCCGACCGCGCAGAATATGCGTTGAGTCTGCGCACGCTGGACACACGGCTGCATGCAGCGGCGCACAAACAGATACAGCACAAGCAGCGCACGCTGGAGGCTTTGCAGCAGCGGCTGGAAACGCGCAATCCCATTCGGTATATCGAAGAAAAGCGCGTGATGCTCGACCGGACGGCCGACCGATTGTTCGCGGCATTCCCGGCGTATCTCGCGCGCGAGGAACAGAAGCTGACGCTGCTGCGCCGCCGTTTGCTTGCGGCAGGACGGGACGGTGTGCAGCGCCGCCGTCTGCGGTTTACAAGGACGGTGGCCACGCTGGATGCAATCAGTCCGCTGCGCGTGCTGGCGCGCGGCTATGCGGTGGCGAATAAAGGCGTGCGTGGCGCAGTCATCACGGATGCGTCGATGCTGAAAACAGGCGATATGCTGCATATTCGATTTGCCAAAGGCGCGGTGAGATGCCGCGTGACCGATATCGAGGAGGAACAGAACGATGGCGGAAAAGACATTTGAAAGCCAGATGGAGCGGCTCGAGGAAATCGTCCGCCTGCTGGAAAAGGGAGAAGCGCCGCTCGGGGACAGCATCAAGCTGTTTGAGGAAGGAACCAAGCTGTCTGCGGCGCTGGGCAAGATGCTGGACAAGGCGGAGCAGAAGGTCACGGTCATGCAGGAAAATATGCAGGGCGAGCTGACCGAGCAGCCGTTTGACGCGGAGGAGGCAGGCAAATGACGTTTGCAGAGCAGCTGGAAGCGGATATCGCGGTCATTGAGCCTGCACTGGAAAAATACCTGTCCCGCGAAACGGGCCAAGGATACGACCGCATTTTTGAAGCCGCGAAATATTCGGCGATGGCGGGCGGCAAGCGTCTGCGTCCGGTGATTGTGCTGGCGTTCTGCCGCCTGTGCGGCGGAGATACGCAAAAGGCGCTGCCATTTGCGTGTGCGCTCGAGATGATTCACACCTATTCGCTTATCCATGACGACTTGCCGTGCATGGATAACGATGATTTGCGCCGCGGCCGTCCAACCTGCCATAAGGCGTTTGGCGAGGCGACCGCCGTACTCGCAGGCGATGGGCTGCTGACTGCTGCGTTTGAGACTGCGGCCTCGGCTGAGGGCGTATCCGCAGAGACGGTGCTCACCTGTATCCGAATTCTGGGACAGGCGGCAGGCATGAACGGCATGATTGGCGGTCAGGTGCTCGACATGGGCGCAGAGCATCGAAAGATTTCTCTGGACGAGCTGCGCCTGCTGCAAAGCCTCAAGACCGGCTGCCTGCTGCGCGCGGCGTGTGAGCTTGGCTGCGTTGCGGCGGGGAAAAACGACGCACAGACGCTTGAAATGGCGCGCAGCTACGGTGATAAGCTCGGCCTTGCGTTCCAGATTCGGGACGATATGCTGGATATCGAGGGCGACACCGCAACGCTTGGCAAGACGGTCGGCAAAGATGAAAAGAGCGAAAAATCCACCTTTCCGTCGCTGCTGGGCATGGAGGAATGCCGCAGGCTCGTTGCAAGCCTGACCGACGAGGCGGTGCAGGCGGTATCCGGACAGCCGGAGAGCGCATTTCTCGTCGAATTGGCGCGCAGTTTGACCGATCGGACGAATTAAACGCTGTTTTTTACGCGGTTTTCTTGAATCCGATGGATTTATGTGATAGAATAACAAATAAGTGACGTAGTATCCTAGTCAGCGCATACGATTCCCAGGACGGGCCTAAAAATCCGTAGAAGGGCATATCGATGAAGTCTCTGGTGTTTGCTTCTTACGCCCAGTTTGGGGTGGATGCTGGAGGTTAAGGCTTGCGGGCGCGCTTCAATGGCATGAAGTACCGACCCTCTCGCCGTGGAGACCCGTGACTGTCGGACACCTATAGCATCCCTTTCGGGGTTGATGGATGTCCAACGGCACGGGATGAAACCTGTATTGCGGTGCGGCGGAAGCTGCGCGGAATACGCCGGCCATTGCGGCCGGAAGCCCGCGCGGTGCCCAAAACGCTGTGTGCAGTGTAGCCTGCCTTGCGTGGCCATGGTGGATATCGTATCCGCCCGCGGTTTCCCGGCCAGGAACGCCGCGGGAATTGACGGTTGAAACCATGTCTGCAAAAGAGGCTAAGAATCGTGTTGCCTGCAGTGGAAATCACCTAGGCTATTCAGCAATGAGGCAGGCAGAGGATTGCAGTGCGGACTCAGTGGCAATTCGGTCCCGGTGATGGTAACATCCCGGCACGGACTATAATGGGAAACCCCCACGACGGCGACGCGTGGCAGTCCGCGGGGAAAGCCAACCGAACCTCAAGCCGCAAGATT
>DYCA01000042.1 GCA_019418305.1 Clostridiales bacterium | reverse complement strand
TGGCAAAACAGGTGAAAGCGGCTGTTATTGAGGGACCGGGAAAAATTTCAATTCAACACTTCCCCTATCCGGATTTGGAGAAGTATGAGGGCGCAGTTTTGAAGGTGATCCAATGCGGCATCTGTGGCACGGATAAGCATTCTTACCGCGGCGAAACAAGACAAAACAGCGGGAGCGACACAGAATTTAATGTTGCCTATCCATACATCATGGGTCATGAGGCAGTTGGGATTCTGGACGCCGTTTCTCCGGGTGTTGTTCGGAAAGATTTTTACGGAGAAGAAATACATGTAGGGGAACGAATTACCTTTTGTCCGGATATCGTATGCGGCGAATGCTACTATTGTCGAACAGCATCGTGGTATCCGTGGTGCGAAGATCCATCACGAGAGTGTTTCGGTAATACCATGTCGATAACGCGGGAGCCAAGTTTGTTCGGAGCCAATGCCGAATACATGTTCCTGCCGCCCAAGGCATATCTGTACAAGGTGCCGGACAAGCTCCCGGATGATATGGCAGTTTTGACAGAGCTGATGTGCGTTACTTATTCGCTGGATAAGGCAAAGGAAATGTTTGCGTTTGATGGCGAAGGTTTTGAATTCGGCGGTTCCGTGGTGGTGCTGGGCTGTGGTCCGCTGGGATTGGCACATGTTATCAAAGCCCGTATGTTGGGGGCCGGCACGGTGATTGCAACGGATATTTCGGATTATAAACTCAATTTGGCCAAGGAATTCGGCGCGGATGTTGTACTCAATGTGCGGAATACAACAGCGGACGAGCGGGTGCAGATGGTGCGTGAGGCAACGCACGGGCTGGGCGCTAATGTTGTGTGCGAATGCTCCGGCGTGCCGTCTGTAGTTCCGGAGGGATTGCGTATGGTACGCAAATGCGGCGTATTTCTTGAAGTGGGTATGTATGTGGATATGGGCGGTATTCCAATCAACATGGCAGAGGTGACCGGCAAGAATATTCGCATCATTGGCATGAACAACCACGCGGCTACGGGCTATCGGCCGACCATGGAGATGATGCTGCGCCATCAGAATGATTTTCCGTGGAAAAAGTTTATCAGCCACAAATTTAAGCTGGATGATTATGATGAGGCGATTCGAGTCAGCCAAACGGATGAAAGTATGAAGGTAGTAATTGAAGCGAATTAAAGAAAAGTAAAAAATGCCTTGGGAAATGCGGACAGAACCATCAATATGCGGTGAGAAAGGCGGTGGGAAGATGGAAGGAGCGGGTACAGTTCCGATTATTCGTTTTGAACATGTCACAAAAGTGTTTCCGGGAATCAAAGCGTTGGATGATGTGTCATTCAGCATTCGGGAAGGGGAGGTACACTGCTTACTGGGTGAAAACGGTGCCGGAAAATCAACACTGATGAAAATTTTAACAGGTGTTTACCATGCGGAATCAGGAGAGATCTATTTACGAGGTGAAAAGATAAACGTCGGAGATATTCATCAGGCGCAGAAGCTGCGCATCGGCACTGTTTTTCAGGAAAACAGTCTGATCCCACATATGACAGTGGCGGAAAACGTCTTTTTGACACGTGAGATAAAAAATAAGGCAGGCTTTATCGATTGGAACAAAATGTATAGCGAATGCGTTCGATGGGGCAGCGAGCTGGGTGTTGCGCTCGATCCTCATATGCAAGTGAAAAAACTTTCGGTTGCGCAGCAGCAGATTGTGGAGATCGTTAAGATGTTTTCACAGGACCCGCAAATTGTTATTCTGGATGAGCCAACTTCTTCCCTGTCGGATAATGAAATTGATAACCTGTTCAATATTATTTTGCGCATGCAGAAAAAGGGAATCACGTTCATCTATATTTCACACCGCATGGAAGAAATAAAAAGAATTGGAAACAGCGGAACGGTATTGCGTGATGGAAAGTATATTGCCACCATCGAAGATGTCAAGCAAATGGATATGGACCAAATCATCAAGCTTATTGTAGGGCGTGATTTGGAGGAACAATATCCGGCTCGCCAATCGGAAATCGGCGATGTGCTGCTGGATGTGCAGGGATTAACCGTAAAAGGCTTGATTGAGGATGTTTCCTTTCAAGTGCGTCGTGGTGAAGTGCTGGGCTTTTCGGGATTGGTCGGTGCAGGGCGAACCACTACGGCAAAGGCGGTTTTTGGTGCGCTGAAAAAGGCGGCGGGAAAAATTACTGTGGACGGAAAAGAGGTGCATATCAGAAACCCGCAGGATGCGATTCGGTACGGTATCAGTTTGCTGCCGGAAAACCGGAAGGAAGAGGGTCTGATTTTAACCAAGTCGATTGCATGGAATATGGTATTTGCCAGTCTGCACAAGTATAAACGCGGCCCGTTTTTGGATGAAAAAAAGCAGTATGCGGATGTGGCGGCATACCGGGATATGCTGTCGATTAAAGCGCCTTCGCTGGATCGGCAAATCAAGTACTTATCGGGTGGCAACCAGCAAAAAGTCGTGTTTGCCAAGTGGCTTTGTGCGGAATCAAAAATTTACTTTTTTGATGAGCCGACAAGAGGGATTGATGTTGGCGCTAAGAGCGAAATGTACAAAATCATAAACATGCTGGTGGGACAAGGACATGCGGTTGTCGTTATTTCTTCCGAACTGCCGGAAATTTTAGGAATATGCGACCGGGTTGCTGTGTTTCATGAGGGCAGGCTGACAGGAACGCTGGATAGAAAGGATGCAACGCAGGAAGCCATTATGCACTATGCGTTAGGAGGGCAGTGAGATGGAACAGGCAAAACAGATTTGGGTCAAAATAAAACGGGTAAACGGAATAGGATCGCTGTTGCCGCTTGCACTCTTACTGGTTTTCTTTGCTGTCACAACAGATACCTTTTGGAGTACCAATAACCTGATGCAGATCCTGCGGCAGTCCGCCGTATATGTCATCATGGGTATCGGAATGACCTTTGTAGTATTGACCGGCGGCATTGACCTGTCGCAAGGATCGCTCTTGGCATTGTGCTGTGTGACAAGCGGTTTGACGCTGAATGCGACGGGAAGTATTCTGCTATGTATTGTGGTAGCGTTGGCAACAGGGTTTCTGGTTGGACTTATCAATGGAGTCATCGTTGCGTACATCAAGATCCCTGCCTTTATCATGACGCTTGGTTCCATGTATATTGTGCGTGCAGTGACCCTGTGGATCACAAATTCTGCACAAATTGCGGTAAAGAATGACAGGTTTTCGTTTATTGGACAAGGCTTTTTGGCAGGTATTCCCGTTCCGGTCTATGTCTTTATTATCATTGCAATTGCGGCGTACATCTTTTTGGCGCATACCGCATCCGGACGGTATATCTTTGCAGTGGGATCGAATTGCGAAACCGCGCGTCTTTCCGGTGTGAATGTGGAACGAACAACCATTCAGGTGTTTGTGTTGTCCGGGTTGGCAATTGCATTGGCATCGGTCGTTTATTTGGCACGCCTAACCGCAGCACAGCCTACAGCCGGTCAGAGCTACGAAATGGAAGCGGTTGCCGCTACTGTGATTGGCGGCACCAGCATTGCCGGTGGAGAAGGCGGTATTTTCGGCACCGTAATCGGCGCCATTATCGTTACAGTGATTCGCAACGGATTGGTACAGCTTGGTGTGGGAAGCTATTTTACCACGTTGGTTGTCGGTGTGATTATCATCGCCGCAGTTTCATTGGATGTGATTCGTACGCGGATTGCGTCGAATAAATAAGCACAATCGGTAGAAAATCAACAAGAGAAGCTTGTATGGAGGGAATCACAGATGAAAAAGTCGTTAGCAGCAGTATTATCGGCAGCAATGTTGTGCATGGCAATCAGTGCTTGCGGAGGACAGAACAATGCATCCGGAACAGATGACAGCACGGACAATGCAGCCGGCTCCGGCGGCGAAAATGGAACGATTGCCGTTGTGACCAAAACCATGAATAATCCATTCCATGTGACATATGGCGAAGCGATTAAGGAGGCAGGCGAAGCCGCGGGCTATGAAGTTGTTGTTTCCGGACCGGACGCAGAAACAGACGTGGATAAGCAGATCAGCTTGATTGAAACCTACATTGAGCAAGGGGTAACGGCAATTGTCACCTCAGCTTGCTCCTCCACGGCTATTGTAGATGTGATTGAGCAGGCGGATGAGAAAGGAATACCGGTATTTCTGGTGGATTCCGGCGCGGATGGCGGGCCGTATATTTCGTTTATCGGCACAGACAATTATGCCGGCGGGCAATTGGCAGGCGAATGGGTCGGTGAAAATGTCGATGCAGGCAAGTGTGTTATTCTGGATGGCAATTCCGGCAACGATGCAACAACCAAACGTGTTAAGGGATTTACGGAAGTGATTGAATCTCAGTATCCGGACATTGAAATTGTGGCTTCGGATTATGCAAACTGTGAAATCTCCAAGGCGATGGAAGTTACGGAGAATTTCCTGGCGGCCTATCCGGATTTGAAGGTCATTTTCTGCGCAAACGATAATATGGCAATCGGCGCGGGTCAGGCGGTTGCGGCGGCAGGCTTGCGTGATCAGATTAAGATTTGCGGTTTTGATGGTCAGCCGGACGCAGCGCAGGCAATTATTGACGGCGAAATCGACGCTACTATCGCACAAAAGCCTGCAACAATGGGAAAAATGGTAGTAGAGGCTATTGAAGCATACCTTGCAGGTGAAACTGTGGAAAAAGAAGTGGATACGGGATGTGACATTGTTACTTCGGAAAATGCGGAAACCTATCTGGAATGGCAATAATCTGACAATCTCTCTCTTTTCTCCTATTTACTGTATGCCTGTGGCATAAGTAAGGCGGCTGCCAATCGGCAGCCGCCTTACTTTTTGTATTTTTCAGATTTTCTGCATAAAATTGGCCGCTGCCTTGGCCATAAGTCGTTTGGTGCCCTTCTGGTCGAACGCGATTTCCAGTAGTGCGTCATTGCCCATCGGCTTTACCGATACAATCATACCGTCGCCAAAGGCTTTATGATGCACGCGGCAGCCTGCCGGAAAATCCGGCAGCGGCGCACCCGCAGCCTTGGGTGCAGAAGCAACCGAGGAAGCGGACGAAAGCGTGCGCGCACGTGTGATCTGTGCACGGGGCAGGCCGGGTTCGGGCTGGGTGGCAGAGGAGAACATACGGCTCTCCATGATGTTGCTGTCGAGCAGCTCGCGCGGCATCTCGTCGATGAAACGCGAGGGATGCGCGTACTGTGTGCGGCCGTACAGCAGGCGGCGCTCGGCGCAGGTCAGGTAGAGCTGTTCTCTGGCGCGCGTGACCGCAACATAGCACAGCCGCCGCTCCTCCTCCATATCCTCCTCGCGTTCCATTGCGCGGAAGCCGGGAAACAGACCGTCCTCCATGCCTGCAAGGAACACGATGGGGAACTCCAGGCCCTTGGCGGAGTGCATGGTCATCATCAGCACCGCATCCTCATCCTCGGCAGACTGGTCTGCATCGGTGTAGAGCGCCATGTTTTCCAAAAAGCCGCCCAGCGTGGGTGCTTCGTTCTTTTCCTCATAGTCGACAATGTAGGATTTCAGTTCTTCAATGTGCTCCAAACGGCCCTGTTCTTCCATGCCGCCCTTCTCTTCAAGGGCATGGCGATAACCGGTTTTTTCGAGCAGCTCGTCGTATAGCTCGGAGAGCGAGAGAAATTCACGCTGCTGACGCAGGTTTTCCATCATCGTACCGAATTTCTCCATCGCGGATGCGCTGCGCGTGAGCGGCGCAAACTGCGAGGCGTTGCGCACGACATCATACAGCAGCATGCCGTTTTCCAATGCGATTTGCGATGCGGTCTCGACTGATTTGTCTCCGATTTTGCGCGTGGGTACGTTGATGATGCGCCGCAGACGAAGTTCGTCCGCCGGGTTTTCCAACACCCACAGATAGGCGAACATATCGCGCACCTCGGCGCGTGAGAAGAAGTCGCGGCCCTTATAGACGCGATAGGGGATGCCTGCGCGGATGAACGCGGCGGCAATGTTATCCGAAAGGACGTTGTTGCGGTACAAAATCGCAAAATCGCTCCACCGCCGGCCTGCTTCCACACCCTCGCGGATGGTGTCCGCGATATAGGCGGCTTCGCCCTCCTGACTGTCCGAGCGATGCAGATGGATTTTCGATCCGCCCGCCTGATCGGTCCAAAGCTCCTTACCCTTTCGGCCGACGTTGTTGCGGATGACTTCGTTGGCGGCGCTCAAGATATTGCCGGTCGAGCGGTAATTCTGCTCCAGACGGATGGTTTTGGCGTTTTTAAACTGCTTTTCAAACTCGAGAATGTTGGCAATGGTGGCGCCGCGGAATTTGTAGATACTCTGATCATCGTCGCCGACTACGCAGATATTCTCATAATGCCCCGCGAGCAGGCTGGTCAGCACATACTGGGCATAGTTGGTGTCCTGATACTCGTCCACCAGCACATAGCGGAACTGCCGTTGATAATGGTCCAGCACGTCCGGGTTGCTTTGCAGCAGCAGGACGGTTTTCATGATGATGTCGTCAAAGTCGAGCGCGCAAGCCTTACGCATCTCCTTTTCGTACAGCTTATAGACATCCGCAACCTTTTCACGGAAGTAGTCGCCCACAGCGTCCGCGGCGAACTGCTTCGGCGTCATCAGCTTGTCCTTGGCGCGGCTAATCATACTGATAACCGTGCGCGGGTCAAAGGCTTTCGGGTCGAGATTTAGCTGCTTGAGCAAGTTCGTGACCACACGCTTTTTATCGTCCTCGTCGTAGATGGTGAACGCACTGTCGAAGCCCAAAAGATCGCCGTGGCGGCGCAGAATGCGCAGACAGGCCGTGTGGAAGGTGTAGGCCCAGACGTCGTTTGCCGCCTGTTCGTCGGGCAGCGCGGCCAGCAGACGGTCGCGCAGCTCGCGTGCGGCCTTATTAGTAAAGGTGATGGCAATGACCTGCCACGGGCGCGCGGCATCAACCGCGCACAGCTTTTCGGCGCGCGCGCGGTTTTCCGGTTTGGGTGCGGTCAGATATTCGGTCAGGAACAGCAAGTCGTCCTCGGTTGCGCCCTCAGGAGCGAATTGGCTGGTCAGCCCCTGTCCGAAGCGCAGGATGTTGACGATGCGGTTGATGAGCACAGTGGTCTTGCCGCTGCCTGCGCCTGCCAGAATGAGCAGCGGGCCTTCGGTCGTGAATACCGCCTCTCGCTGGCGGTCGTTCAAGTGCGCAAAGGATTGTTCGATAATCGCGCGCCGTACGGCAGCGTATTTTATGTCAAATTTGGTCGGTTCCATGGGGTTCCTCGTTTCATTTTGGAGATACGAAATCAGTATAGCATAAACCGAGAAAGAAAACAAATGTTCTTGTGCTCTGCGCACGTAAAAAAGCCGCCCTGTGAGGCGGCTTTTTTCAGATAAGTCCGATGAGTGTGCATACGCCGTGTACCGCAAGGCAGAGCGCAAGGCCGAACGCGGTTGGCAGAGCAAAGGCGGCAAGCGTCCATTTGATGCTGCGTGTTTCCTTCCAGATGGTCAGGCAGGTGGTCGAGCACGGCCAATGCGCTACCGAAAACACCAGTGTGCACAGCGCGGTGCAGACCGTCCAGCCGTTGGCCAGCAGCAGTGTACGGAACGCGGCAAGGTCGGCAACATCCGCAATAGATCCGGTTGCAAGGTAGCCCATGACGATGAGCGGCATGACCAGCTCGTTTGCCGGAAAGGCGAGGATAAAGGCCAGCAGAATCACGCCGTCCAGACCGAACAGACGCCCGGCAGGGTCGAGCAAGGCGGTCAGGTGCGAAAACACTGATATGCCGCCGATGTCGAGATTGGCCAGCAGCCAAATCAGTGCGCCCGCGGGTGCAGCTACCGCCGCCGCACGACCGAGCACGAACAGTGTCCGGTCGAACACGCTGCGCACAATCACCTGCCCAATCTGCGGGGCGCGGTAGGGTGGCAATTCGAGCGTAAAAGAGGATGGGGCGCCTTTCAGTACGGTTGCCGACAGCAGGCGAGAGGCTGCAAGGGTCAGCACGACGCTGCCTGCGATTACGGCGGTGAGAAGCAGTGCACCGCCCGCTGCGCTGTCCGTGAAAAACACGGCACATAGGAAAATCAGCAG
The DNA here is from genome assembly GCA_019418305.1 of Clostridiales bacterium. GTDB lineage: Bacteria > Bacillota > Clostridia > Oscillospirales > Butyricicoccaceae > Agathobaculum. Next base: position 4,923 of record DYCA01000042.1, on the reverse strand, counting down.
CGGAAACCGCCCATTGCAGGGCGCGAACGTGTTGGTCAGAATGGCGATGAGCCGCTCACGCGGTGAGTCGATGATGCGGCAGCCAGTCACGCCGCAGGCGTTGCATCCGAAACCCATGCACATGCTTGGGTAAGCGGCATGGAAGATGAGCATCTGCATCAGCGCTTCTTTGATAAAAGTTTTTTGTACCAAGTTTCTGCACCAGTCAGGCAATCCAGGAAGCGAAGAAGCATAATATTCAACCGAGATGGAAAGGAGGCTAATCTGTGAACGGTACGCAGACAAACGAGCGTTCAGCGCAGTATCGTCAATTTCTGCTCGAACTGCTCGAGAACGTCATTGCGGCGCAATTTGAGGCAGAAACAGTCGGGACACAGGCATAACGCATCAGATTGCTTGCAGGCGGTGATTAGAAAGGAGGGCGTATGCTATGTGTGAAGTAACAGCCGCCTGCAGGGCGGTTCTGTACCTGCGGCTGAGCCGCGACGACGACAATCTCGGCGAAAGCGAGAGCATCCAGAACCAGCGCAGCCTGCTGCAAGGGTATGCGGCACAGCACGGGTTCACCATCGTCGGGGAATATGTGGATGACGGCTGGTCGGGCACACGGTTCGACCGCCCGCGCTTTCAGGATATGCTCCGTGATATGGAGCAGCACCGGTTCGAGATCGTGCTGGTCAAGGATCTGTCGCGGCTGGGGCGTGATTATATCCAGACCGGGCGGTATCTGGAATTGGTGTTTCCTGAGCATGGCGTGCGCCTTATCGCGGTGGGGGACGGCATCGACACCGCACGGGCGGATACCGATCTAGCGCCGTTCCGCAACGTCATCAACGAGATGTATGCCCGCGATACCAGCCGCAAGATTCGCGGCGCACTGCATACCAAAATGCGGGCAGGTAAGTTTATCGGCAATTTTGCGCCATACGGGTATCAAAAAGAGCCTGGGGACAAAAACCACCTGATTCCGGATGAGCGGGCCGCCGCGACCGTGCGGCAGATCTTTGCATGGGCGGCGGCAGGCAAGCGCCCGGCGGAGATCGCGCGGATGCTGAACGAGCGCGGCGAGCCGCCGCCGGCTGTCTATCGCACCTTGGTGCATCCGGGACTGAATCCGGATGATTACTCCAAATGCAAGGCGTGGACCTCGGTGGGCGTCAGCCGTATGTTGCAGGATGTGGTGTATCTGGGCCATATTGCGCAGGGAAAGACTGACAAGGTCAGTTTCAAAAGCAAAAAGACGCGCGAAAAGCGGGCGGACGAGTGGATCATCGTCCCTGATTGTCACGAGTCGCTGGTTTCCTGGCAGACCTTTGACGCGGTGCAGCGCCAGCGGTCGGCTCGTCGCTGTGACCGGAAAGGGGCGTTTTCCAATCTGTTTTCCGGACTCGTCTTTTGCTTGGACTGCGGCAAGGCCATGTCCACGGTCGGCACGCGCAAGAAAGGCTCGGCGGCTAATCTGGCCTGCGGCGCGTATAAACTCCGGGGCACCGTTGCCTGCTCCAATCATTTTATCTCCTATGAGTCGCTTTACCACTGTGTATTGGATACGGTGCGGCGCTATGTCTGCTTGTCCGAACAGGACTGCGATGCCTTATTCGAGCGGTTGCAGCATCGTCTGCGTCTGGATGAGCGGGGACGAGAAGCAGGCCGTGAGCGGGAACGGCTGACACAGGAGCTAAAGCGGGTACAGCGTCTGGTCGCGCAGCTTTATGAAGATCGCGCGGCAGGGAAGATCGGGGAGACAAACTTTTATCCGCTGCTCGAACGGTATGAGCGCAAAACGGCTGCGCTGCAGCAGCAGATCGACGCGGTGCAGCCGGATTGTGGGGCGCAAAGTTTGCAACGGCTGCAGGAACGCTTGCGGACGATCATTCGCCGCTATACACATGTGGAGGAACTCACGCCGTCGCTGTTGTTTGAACTGATCGAGCGGATCGAGGTCGGACAGGGTACATACGAAAAGACAGAAAAAGGCAAGGTGAAGCGGCAGAAAGTGATCATTCATTTCCGCTTTCTGCCCGCACCCTGTGAAATCGATTGGATAGAATAAACGGGACGTACTGGTTAGATGGTACGTCCCGTTTGTTTCTGTCTTTTATGGAGTTATGTCAGTGCGGTGAAGCTCGTCAGGATTTTTGCACCCTCCGCGCGGGTGGCGCTGCCCTGCGGGGCGAGTGTGGTTGCGGTGCGGCCGTTCAGCAGTCCGGACGCAACCGCCCACTGCATGGCTTCCTGCGCGTATGCACTCACCTGTGCGGCATCCGTGTACACGGACAGATCGGCGCGTGCGCTGGTATCCATGCCGAGGTAATTTGCCAGACGGTAGAGCAGTACGGCGGCCTGTTCGCGGGTAACCGTGTCATTCGGCGCGAAGGTTTCGTCGTTGTAGCCGGTCACGAGTCCGTTGGCCCGCGCCCAGTAGACGGGCAGGGCATAATAGGCGTTTGCGTCCACGTCGGCATAGGGATAGCCGAGGTTGTCGCCTACTTCGGGCTTGCCTGCGAGGTTATACAGCACCGTGGTCAGCATGGCGCGTGTGACAACCGTATCGGGCGAGAAGGTATAGGTGCTAGTGCCATTCATCAGTCCTTGCTCGACAACCTCGCCCACGCTGTCATAATACCAGCTTTCCGCGGGTACATCGGTGAACACGCGGCCATACTTGGTCAGTGTGCAGGTGACAACCGGGCTGTTCAGATGGCCGGATAGCATGGCGATGCACTTGGTGGTTGTCGTGGGCGCGAACGGCCCGGTATAGGGCGTGCTTTCGGCGGTCGGCGTGGAGCCGTCGGGCGTGTAATAAATGGACGCGCCCGCAGTGGCGCACGAGAGCGTCAGTAAGCCGTTTTCATAGGAAACCGTCGGCGCAGACGTTGGCGGTATGCCGGCAACCGTTTTGGTTGTCATCGGCGTGCGCGTGCCGTATTTGTCAATGCCGACCACGGTGAACGTTGTGTCCTTGGTAATGGTAATCGGGCCGGTGTATTTCTGGCTTCCCAGATGCGGGGTCGCGGTGCTGGTCGTGTAATACAGGGTCAGCCCCTTGTCCGCAGTCGAAAACGTGACCGAAACACCGTTGTCACCCGGTGTGGAGGTGATGGTCGGCGCAGTATACGCGGGCAGGTTGGTTCCCTTGTTCGGGGCGCTGGTGTAGACAACGCCGTTTTGTGGGGTGATGCCGCGGCGGCGCAGCAGTTCGGCCACGGTTACGAACTCATAGCCCTGCGCTTTGAGCGTATCAATTGCGCGCAGCGCACCCTGTACGCTGGTTTGATAGATGTCGTGCGTCAGCACGATTGCACCATCATGCGCGCCTTTGATGATGTTGTTGTAGACCGTGTTTGCGTTGCGGTACTTCCAGTCGAGCGGGTCCACGCTCCACAGGATGATGGGCGCGGCAACTGTGCTCTTGACCGCGCCGCCTGTTGCGCCGCCGGGGGTGCGCACCATGTCGGTGTATGAGCCGCCCATGCGGTCAAACAGCAGACTTTCCACGCGGCTGACCTCGCTCGAGATCGTGCTCGCGCCGTAGCTGTCGAACGGGATGAGGTGCTGATAAGTATGGTTTGCAAGCTGGTGACCCTCGTCCCGCATGCGGGTGAGCAGGTCTTTGTGGTTGACAATGCCGTGTGAGCCGTTTGTGCCGTTCATAAAGAAGGTGGCTTTGGCGCCACGGGCTTTCAGACCATCGAGCAGGGTGGCGGTATAGGTCGAGGGGCCGTCATCAAACGTGAAGGCAATCAGTTTGGTGTTTGTGCTCGCGGCAACAGGTGTATCCTCGGCTGCCGCAGCAAGCGGCAGGCAGGGGACAAGAAGCGCAAGCATCAGCAATAGGGCGGTGAGTCTTTTTTTCATAATAGTCTCCTTTTCGGGGAAAACGTGGGATATAAGATATCCACATTGTAATCGTTTTTTACCGCGCCGTCAATCATTCGATGCAGGATATACAAAAAGCCGCCGTCCCGGAGAACAGCGGCCCGTGCGATATTCTGCTTACAGGAAGATATATTTGAGAATGAACAGCACCGCCAGTACATACATGAGCGGGGTGACCTTCTTGCCCTTGCCTGCGGCAAGGTTCAGCAAAACATAGGAGATAACGCCCATCGAGATGCCTTCGGAAATGCTGTAAAACAGCGGCATGGAGATGATGGCGAGATAAGCCGGGATGGCTTCGGTCAGGTTGTCCAGATCGAAGCGGATTTCGGTGACCGTGCCGACCATCAGGAAGCCAACCATAATCAGCGCCGGAGCGGTGGCAAAGGAGGGGATAGCGGTGAAAATCGGCGCGAACAGCGTGGAAATCAGGAACAGGATGCCGGTGACCAGTGCGGTCAGGCCGGTGCGGCCGCCGACAGCCACGCCGGAGGCGGACTCGACAAAGGTCGTGGTGGTCGAAGTGCCGAGAATAGCGCCCGCCGAGGTCGCAATCGCGTCGGACAGAAGCGCGGGCTTGATGCGCGGCAGCTTGCCGTCCTTGTCGAGCATGTTCGCCTTGGTGGCTACGCCGATCAGCGTGCCGAGCGTGTCAAAGATATCGACGAACAGGAACGAGAAGATGACCACGATGAAGTTGAAGATGCCGACCGCACCGAAATCCACATTGAAGCACTGGCCGAAGGTCAGACCGAGCTTGGTAAAGTCAGTCATGCCGAAGGCCGGAAACAGGGTGTAGAAGCCCGCTTCCACGTCCGGCACATACAAGCCGGTCACCTGGCACAGCATGCCGATGATCCAGGTCGCCAGAATGCCAAACAGAATTGCGCCCTTGACCTTGTGGATATACAGCACCGCCGTGATGAACAGGCCGACCAGCGCGAGCAGCGCGCAGATGCCCGAGGTGTGGAAGTTGTCGGTAAAGCTGGTGATGGTGACGAGCGTGGAGGAGTCGACCGACAGCCCCGCGTTCTGCAGGCCGAT
>DYCA01000041.1:2626-14034 GCA_019418305.1 Clostridiales bacterium | reverse complement strand
ACCGAAGCAGCTTGACTAGTATACTACCCCATACGCCTTTTGTCAACACCTTTTTCTATATTTTTTGCTTTTTCCCTAAACCTCCATATACTGCATTTGAATCCCCACTTATTCCGTGGTATAATACATCCATTATCTGCTGTTGCCACCAGATGCTTATCATCCTGCTGTTTGGTGGCTTCGGCAATCACATTTTTCCCGCATTGGAGGATTCTATGCTTAAACGCCTATTCTGTACTGCACTGAGTATCGCTGCTCTCGGTTGTTCTGCATCCGCGGTCAACGCACTCCCTGCTGCTACCGGCGGCCAGACCTTTTATGTCAGCACAACTCTGTCGGATGCGGCAGGTCATTTTGCTGACCCTACCATATACAATATCGACGGAAATACTTATTTTAAGCTGCGTGACTTAGGCCGCCTGTTGGATTTCGGTGTTACATACGACAGCGCTGCTAATGCCGTTCACATCACTCCCAACGAAGCCTACATTCCTGCGTCCGGAGAAAGCAGCACCATACAAAACACCGCTACCGCTCCGGCTCCTGCCATTGTCACGCGTCAAACTCTTTATTTAAACGGCTCGCCCATCTCGCCTACCGTATATAATATTAAAGGTAACAATTATATTGGTTTGCGTGCACTGGGTAAGCTTGTTGATTTCGGCGTCGCTTACAACTATGACAATCGACGCATCACTGCATATGCCGCTTATCCTTACGCGGAGGAAACCATGTGGTCTGCGGCAATGAACGATTTAGCCAACAACCTGCGAGTTTTGCCTGCCTCCTCCTTTTCCGCTACTGCAAGCCGATACGCTTCTGTTGTAACCGGAGATTCCACAGCCGACTGGCGTGATTTAATCAGTCAGCTCCGCGCAGTCAAAGGCGCTCCCCTGTACGCTTCATCCGGCAACACGCTGTATCGCAGCAATCTTTACTGGGCGGACAAGCTCACCGCTGCTCTAACCAACTCCACTGCCTCTGCGACACCGCAATATTCCGGCAGTCTTACCGCACTTGCCGATTCCAATCTATTTGATAATCCCGACAAGAACATGCTCCAAGCCGATTTTCAGGCTATGGCAAACGCCTATCTCGGCACAAAGCCCACTTCTTTAAGCAGTGTTACAGTTGCCAATGGGTATTCACGCGATGCGCGCAGCCGTCCTTCCCTGACCGATACATTTACGCTCACCGACGGAGTAACAGCATCCGATTACACCGCAGCCAAGCAGTATTTCTCCACCGAAATGGCCAAGCTGTCCGCCCTGACCACGGACGACGAGCGTGTTACCTATATTTATCAGCTGCTGCAACGGGAGTTCCGTACCGGCGGCAGCGCATCCTGGGTCAAGGCATATAACAAAACCGGCAGTGTCAGCGCGCGTTCACTGGCAGCTGCAGCAGACTGGATGTTCTCGGAAGCAGGCATCCCAGCATTTCTGGCCCGAAGCTGGTCCACCGCGTGGAACATCGTCTATGTCAACGGACAATGGGCGGTATTTGATTTCACCAAAGGCAATAAGCTCCACTCGCTGGACGATTATCGTTTCATCGATCTGAATCCCGGCTCCACTTTGCTTTTGACTCAGGTCATGCGCCCCGGCGCCTCCTACTATAATGTTCGTACCGCAACGGTCGATAAATATTTTACTTATACCAATATATCCGGAACCGCGCAGGCTACCGCTCAGCAGATGCAGACCTATATTAAAAAGGTCAATCCCAATGTGCCGCAGTCCGTTATTGATATGATTCCCTATTATCTATCCGAAGGACAAGCTGAAGGCATCCGCGGCGACATTGCGTTTGCGCAGTCCTGTCTCGAAACAGGCAACTTTACCTTCAAGGACAGCGCCGTCAAACTGGAGCAGAATAACTTTTGCGGGCTTGGCGTTTTGGATAACGGCATGCTCGGCGCTTCGTTCGATACGCCGCAGCTTGGCATCCGAGCGCAGGTACAGCATCTGAAAGCATATGCCAACAAATCTCCTTTAAAAAATCCGGTAATTGACCCGCGCTTTTCGCTTGTCACACGCGGCGCTGCTCCTACAGTGCAGTATCTTGGTATACAGGAAAATCCACAGGGATACGGCTGGGCGGCTGGCGCGGATTATGGTGTGAAAATCCTTAACATTCTGGAGAATATTCTTGCCTGCTGAAGGCGATACTGAAACAGAGGTGAATTTACATGAATCGATATCACAATTTGACGGAAATGCTGGCCATCAATCGTTCTGCACACGCCTATTTCTCCCTGCTGCCGTCTCATGTCCGCCGCATGATTATTGAGCGCGGCGACTGCGTCCACTCCCAGGCAGAGCTGCAGGGATATGCCGAGATGTTGATGCATCAGAACGATTAAAAAAGTGCTGCCGAATTTTCGGCAGCACTTTTTCTTTATTCCAATTATGAAAGCAGCCGTCAGCCTTGAACTATGCACGCAGCTGATTATCCACGCGTATGCGTTTTACCACGGATGAATCCTTATATACGAGCCCGAGCAGAGATACCCCCGCTCCGGTCCGTGTCAAATCGACCGCACAATTTTCCTTACTCAATATTCAACGCTTCGCGCAGAACATGCAGGCTGGCCAGATGTCCATCCAGCATGGAGAGCGTCAGATCCTCCATTTCCAGAGAAATCTCATCATCATACCCCGACATACGCACCACTGAGAAGAATTCCTTCCACCACTTGGCGTCATGTCCCGCGCCAACCGCAACATAATTCCATGCCCGCTTTGCAAAGGCGTCAATCGGCTTGGTATCGAGCATGCCGTTCGGCTGCCAGTAGCGGCGCTCCGGACGGGAGTCCTTTCCGTGTACATGATAGATAGCGCCGTGCTCACCGAGCACTCTCGCTGCCTCGATCGGGTCGCCGCCCATCCAGAACAGATGCGAGGGGTCCAGATTCATACCAACCATCGGGCCGACCGCCTCGCGCAGCCGCAGACAGGTCTCCGGATTGTAGACGAGCTGCATACCGTGGTTTTCCAGCGCAATCTTCTCAATACCGCAGTCCTCCGCCATCTTGACAATTTCCTTCCATGCGGGAATCGCGACCTCATCCCATTGATATGCCAAAATCTCCTGCGTCTCCGGCGGCCAGGATGTGGTAATCCAAACCGGCGTTTTATCTCCTTTGCAGCCAGCCGGCAAACCGCTCATCATGACGATTTTCTTCACCCCCAGCATCTGCGCCAGCGCAAAGGTCTTTTTCGTCACGTCCATTTCCTTTTCATAGGCCAGCGGGTTGCCAGAACAGTTCAGCGCACACAGTTCCAAACCTCTGGCGCGCATAGCGTCGTACCACTTCTCCCGCACAGTCCGGTCACCAACCAATAAATCCAAATCACAATGCGGTGCGCCCGACCAGTTTCCCGTTCCGATTTCAATCGCCGCGATGCGCTGCTCCACACAAAAGTCCAGCATTTTTTCATATGGCATATCCAACGTACAGGTCTTGATTGCCAGCTTCATGCGATAATCCCTCTCCCCTAGTTAGATTTGCTATAATTTTACCACACTGTAACCTTCACCCGCAAGGGATATCTCCAAAATATGCCCAAATTAGACATACTTTTCCCCTGATTTCCTCATGAAATTTACCCATAAATGAAATTTTTGCACAATGCACACCCTATGTTTTCCGTTTGCAAAACCATTCTTTGTGAACCTGCACAAAGCAACCCGTGACCAACTCGCTATTACCGACAAAAATAACAACAAACTCTTGTCAAAGCACCACAGATGCATTAAAATATTACCAGAACGTTGGAGCGTTCCAGTGTCCTACATATGGCAGGACAACACGAAGAGCAGCGAGCAAACGCGGGTTTGCCGCAAGGGATATCTTCCTTTTCGGCCACCGGAATCCCCGAACCGCATTTGCCTCCTGCGCAAAAAAAGGAGAGAGGTTTTATCATGAAGAAGAGACTACTGGCAATGTTACTCGCAGGCGCTATGTGTGCAAGCCTTGCAGCTTGCGGCAGCAACACCAACTCCACCGGTGACACCACTGGCGAGTCCACTGGCGAGTCCAGCGGCGAAGGCTACTCCATCGACGTCATCCTGAAGACCACGGCTTCCGAGTACTGGGGCTACGTTCAGGCCGGCGCTGAAGCGTACATGGCTGATAACCCGGACGTTAAGGTTACCGTTAAGGGCGCTTCCTCTGAAACCGCTTACGACGAGCAGCAGAACATGATTGAGACTGACCTGAACTCCGGCGAATATGACGCTTTCGTCATCGCTCCGCTGCAGGCTGATCTGGTTAAGACTCTGATCGCTGGTCAGGAAGCTCCGATTATCGCGGTTGATACCGATATCGACGCTCCGGAAGTTTTGTCTTTCGTAGGCACCGGTAACGAAGAAGCTGCTGCAATGGGCGGCAAAGCTGCTGTTGAAGCTGCTCAGGCAGCCGGCTGGACCGAAATCAAGGCAATCGCAATCTCCGGCGTACAGGGCGACGGCACCGCTACCGCTCGTCTGACCGGTTACCAGAAGGGCATCGAAGAGGCCGGCGGCACCTTCCTTGCTGACGAAATCCAGTACGCTGACGCTGTTGCCGACAAGGCTGCAAACTCCATGGAAGCTATCATGCAGAACCATCCGGAAGGCATTGCAATCATCGTTTGCAACAACGACGATATGGCAATGGCAGCTGCACGCGCTGCTAAGAGCAACGAGGCTTATGCCAACACCATCTTTGTTGGCTTCGACGGCATCCAGTCCGCTTGCACCGCTATCCTGAACGGTGAAGAGACCATGTCCGTTGCACAGGAAGCTTATGACATGGGCTACAAGGCAGTTGAGACCGCTGTATCCGCTCTGAACGGCGAGACTCCGGCTGAGTTCGTTGACTCTGGCTGCTCTGTTGTTACCAAGGACAACGCACAGGAGCGTCTGGATACTCTGAAGAGCTATCTGGGTGAGTAATTTGCAAGCCGCTCTTGTAGGTTAGTTTTAAGTAAAAGGGAGGAACCCCTGCAGGATTGAATAATCAATGCAGGGGTTCTTTCCAGTTACGGATTCCCCGCGAGACTGAGACAAAGCGCTATGTTTCCACTATCACAGCTTTGTCCTGCAACTGTGCCGAGACCAGTTCCGTTATGTCCCGCACTTCATCTCGGAGAAGAAAAGGTGATATGCAAATGAGTGAATACGTAGTAGAGCTGAAAAACGCAACCAAGCGTTTTCCGGGCGTAGTGGCTCTGAAAAACATGCAGCTCGCCGTAAAGCCCGGAGAAATTTTGGGTTTGATCGGTGAAAACGGCGCCGGCAAGTCGACCTTGATTAAGGTATTGACTGGCGTACATCAGGCAGACGAGGGCCAGATTTTTGTTGACGGAGTAGAACAGCATTTCAAGAATCCGAATGACTCTGCGGCCGCCGGCATCGCCTGTGTTTATCAGGAACTCAATATTGAAAAACTTCTGAGCATTACAGATAATATCTTTATTAACAAGTGGATCAAAGGCAAAGGTGGCCTGCTGGACTATTCGACCATGCACAAGAAGGCTAAGGAAGTTATGGCCTCCCTTGGTCAGGATGTAGACCCGACCAAGCCTGCCGGCAACTTTGGTATGGGCGTACAGCAAATGATCGAAATTGCCAAGGCAGTTCTAATTAATGCAAAAATGATTATTATGGACGAGCCGACCTCTTCGCTTGGCGAAAAAGAGGTTGAGCAGCTGATGAAAACCTGCCGTGAGCTGAAATCGCGCGGCATCGGCATCGTCTTTGTATCGCATAAGCTGGAAGAATTGTTCGAGCTGTGCGACCGCGTCACCGTTATCCGTGACGGCGAGTACATTTCCACCAAGCCGATTGACGAGTGGGATAACGATTCGTTGATCACCGCGATGGTTGGTCGTTCTCTTGACAACCAATTCCCCAAGGAATTCGGCACTAAGAGCGCCGAGCCGATGCTCAAGGCTGAGCATCTGATGGAAGCCGGCGTGCTCCGCGACGTTTCGTTTGAAGCCTATGGCGGACAAATTCTCGGCTTTGCCGGTCTGGTTGGTGCAGGCCGCACCGAAACCATGCGCGCCATTTTCGGTGCGGATCCGCTTGACAGCGGCAAAATTATCATCAAGGGCAAGGAAGTACATATCAAGTCCCCGAGTCAGGCCATTAAAGCAGGTATTGCATTCCTGACCGAGGATCGTAAAGGTCAAGGTCTGGTTCTTGCACAAACCATTCGTACCAACCTGATTCTTGCAAACATGAAGGGCTTCAGCAATGGACCTTTCCTGAATGAAAAGCGAATTTTAGAAGTTGGCGAGAAGAATATTGCTTCTCTTCGCATCAAAACTCCGTCGATTGATGAAATTGTCGGCCAGCTTTCCGGCGGCAACCAGCAGAAGGTTGTTATCGGCAAGTGGGTTAACACGGATGCTGACATCTTTATCTTTGACGAGCCGACTCGCGGTATCGACGTTGGCGCCAAGGTTGAGGTTTACAACGTTATGAACGATCTTGTCAAGCAAGGCAAGTGTGTTATCATGGTTTCCTCCGAAATGCCGGAAATCCTCGGTATGAGTGACCGCGTTATCGTTATGCGCGGCGGCGAGGTTATGGCGGATGTAGACCGCGACAGCAAACATTTCAATCAGGAAGACCTTATGAAGGCTGCTTGGGGAGGTAAATTAGATGACTAAAACAAAAAAGTCCAGTAATTTGATGACTTATGCTGGCACGTTCGGCGCATTGCTGATTCTTTGCATTATTTTCACGATTTTCTCGCGTAACTTTTTAACATTTTCCAACTTCATGTCCATTCTGCGTCAGTCGTCGTTCAACTGCCTGCTTTCGGTCGGTATGCTGCTGTGTTTGATCACCGCCGGTATTGACCTTTCTGTTGGCGCGAACGCTACGTTCTGCGCATGCCTTGCCGGTATGATGGTCAACAAGGGTGTCAATAACTCTATTGTCCTGATTATTGTTATCATCGTTGCAGGCGTTCTGATCGGCTGGATCAACGGTACTCTGCTGACCCGTCTGCACCTGCCCCACCCCTTCGTTTCTACCCTCGGTATGAAGAACGTACTCTGGGGCGCTGGCTTGATCGTCACCGGCTCTCAGATGGTTTCTTTCTCTGGTCTGGACGGCGTTATGTGGCTGGGCTCCTCTTCTATCGGCAAATTCCCGATCAGCTTCATCATGGTTATCATTATCTACATCATCATGCATGTTCTGCTGACTCGTACCGCACTGGGCCGCTCGATCTACTGCGCAGGCGGCAACCCGGAAGCAACCCGCCTGTCCGGTATCAATTCCGCAAACGTTCTGACCTTCTGCTATGTAATCTCCGGTTTGATGGCTGCACTGGCTGGCCTTGTTTCCATCGGCCGTTCCGGTATCTGCAACGGCGTTAACGCAATCCAGCCGTACGATACCGACGCTATCGCATCCTGCATCATCGGCGGCGCTTCCTTCATGGGCGGCAAGGGCACTATGCTCGGCACCATGCTCGGCGCACTGATCATCCAGACCCTGCGTAACGGCTTTACCCTGCTGTCCATCGACTCTGCAATGCAGAACTCGATCCTCGGCCTGGTTATTATCGGCGCCGTTCTGCTCGACGTTACCCGTGAGCGTATGGAAGCAAAGGCTCGCCGTCTGGCTGCAAAGTAATAACTCATTTTCATACACCGAAAAAGGCTGCCGCTCGCGGCAGTCTTTTTCCTCTTCACAGTCTCTATGTCCTGCTTCTGATTATTCAGAAAATGGATAAATCCATGAGATATGACTGCAATTTCAATTTTCCACGTCAAGCGCAACACGTTGTCATATCATCCACTTGTTTTTTACCAATTACTAGCAAAGGAGAGAATTTATATGTTGAATATTGGTGTGATCGGCTGCGGCGCCATTGGCCGCGATCATATTCGCCGTCTGCACGATCTGGTCCCCGGCTGTCAGGTAGTCGCCTGCGCCGATTATTTCGAAGAGGCTGCTCGCAAAACGGCAGCACAATATGAAGGGCTGCGTGCTTATGCAACCGGCGAAGAGCTGATTGCTGCCCCCGAGGTGCAGGCGGTACTGATTGCTTCTTCCGATCCAAGCCACGCCGGATACGTATTAGAGTGCCTTAAGCATGGTAAATACGTATTCTGTGAGAAGCCGCTCGCACAAAACGCAGCTGATTGTGAGAAGATTATCGAGGCCGAGTGTGCACACGGCAAGCGATTGGTGCAAGTTGGCTTTATGCGTCGATATGACCGCGGCTACGCTGAGATGAAGCGAATCATTGACTCCGGTGAGCTTGGCGCACCGCTGATGATTCATGCATGTCACCGCAACGTATCGCAGCCTGACGGTTTCCAGACCGAAATGGGTGTATCCAATGTTGCGATTCATGAGCTGGACATTTGCCGCTGGCTGCTTTCTGATGAATATGCAAACGGCCAGGTGCTCAAGGTACGCCAGTCTGCCTGCTCTACTAAGGGATATGATAACCCGCAGATTGTTCTGCTGGAAACCCAGTCAGGCGCACGTATTGATGTGGAAGTGCAGGTTGCCGACGCCTACGGCTACGACATTCAGTGTCAGGTTGTATGCGAGAAGGGTACAGTCAACCTGCCTGACCCGTATGCAGTCGTTAAGCGAGCCAATGCGACCCGCTCCTTCCCCATCCTGACCGACTGGAAGGATCGTTTCATCGAAGCCTATGACATCGAGCTGACCGAATGGGTCAAGTCGCTTGCCGCCGGCGGTCCGACCGGCCCATCCGCTTGGGATGGCTATGCTGCCTGCGTTGCAGCGGATGCGCTCAATCGTTCGCGCGGCACCGGTCAATTCCTGCCGATTGAAATGATGGACAAGCCTGCCATGTATAAGTAAGCTCTATCAAAAAGCCGCCCACTAAGGCGGCTTTTTTCATGCATTGTACAAGCAGCCCCGTGCCGATGGCACGGGGCTGCTTGGTGTTCTCTATCATGAAACAAAAATCAATATTCTACCTTGACCGCTTTGCCGGTATGGAACGAATCCGTGATGGCATAGGTAACAACCGTCGCTTTGGTACCGTCATAAACTGTCAACTCAGGCTTACGGTCCTTCTGAATGCAGTCAATGAAGTCCACCATCTCCAGCAAATAAGCCTCTGCAAAGCGCTGCGGGAAATTCTCGATAATTTCCTGACGTGCACCATACTGATCATAGACCATGACGCGATCCTTCCACGGCACACCAGCTACGCGGATATGGCCTTCGGTTGCAACGATTTCAGTTTCGGTATGATATCCGTGCGGCGCAGTTCGACCAACATGCAGGAACGCAACCGTACCGTTGTCAAACTTGAGCATCGCCATACCAGTCTCAGTATCGCCGTTCTCGGCAAATTCGGGATGCTTGAAGGTCGTGCCCGCAGCGTACACTTCGGTCACCTCGCCGCCGAGGAACCAACGCATCAGGTCGATGTCGTGCGATGCAGCATCAATAAAAATACCGCCCGAAGTCTTGGAGAATTTGATGCAGCTTTCAACTAACGCTTCCGGATCCAGACCGGTTGCCTTCACCAGATACGGCTTACCAATCTGACCAGCATTGATCTTCGCCTTTGCGTCCGCATAAGACGGGTCATAACGGCGCATAAATCCTAAGAAGAACACCTTATCCGGATGGCGCTCCACCGCCGCCTCGGCGCGCTTACACTCCTCGAGCGAGCAGCCAAGCGGCTTGTCTGTAAAGACATGCTTGCCGGCATCCAGAGCATACTCAATCATCCAGCAGTGCTCGGGCGACGAGGAAACGATAACCACGGCCTCGATATCCGCTTCGTCCACCATTTTTTTATAATCCGTTGTTACATAATCAACCTTGAGATAATCCTTTGCCCAATCCAACTCTTTCTGCTCCAGTGAGCATGCAGCAACCAGACGGCATCCCGGAATCTTGAAGGCCAGATTCTCCGCATGCACAGCGCCAAGACGGCCCAGGCCAACAATACCTGTTTTTACTTCTTTCATGTGATTTGTCTCCTTCTTTTATGAGAATATATTTCTCTCTCACACGGCCGACTGCCGCTTTTCTCCATACAATATCATATCATTTCACGCTCTGAAAAGCAAGCCGGAGACGCCGAATTCTCCTGCCGGTCTTGTAGCCTTGGCACTCCCTTCTGTCGTGTGACAAAGATGGGCGCATCATTTAACAAAATATTCATAAACGGCACTTGACTTTGCAGCCGTAGGGTGGTAAATTAAGTTTAGCACTCAGGAGGGATGAGTGCTAAACCCTAGCAGAAAGGAGTCAGGTTCGGTGGAATTGTCCGAGCGAAAAAAACAAATCCTAAAGGCGATTATCGGTGACTATATCCGCACTGCCGAGCCGGTCGGCTCCAAGGCATTGACAGAAGGGCATTCCCTCCCCTTTTCTTCCGCCACCATTCGCAACGAAATGAGCGAGCTGGAGGAAATGGGTTATCTGGAAAAGCCGCATACCTCTGCCGGCCGTATTCCTTCGCCGCAGGGCTATCGTCTGTATGTGGATGAGCTGATGGAGCAGCCAACTGACACTGGTGAGGATGAAGCGCCGCTGCAAACCATGATGCAAACCAAGGTACGAGAGCTTGACCGTCTCATTCAGGAGGCTGGCAAGCTGATCTCCAGCCTGACCAATTATGCCTCTGTTGCTATCACCCCTGCAATGACTCAAATTTCCATCCGACAGTTTGAGATCATTCCGATTGACAAAATGAATTTTGTTATCGTGGTGGTAACCGACTCCGGCACAGTCAAGAATAAAATGGTGCGCACCATGGCCGATGTTTCCAAAGAAGAGGCCGAGCTGCTCACCTATGTTCTTAACCAGACGCTAACCGGCCTGCCGCTCAGTCATATCACAGCGGAGCGCTTTGACATTGTACGTCGTGCTGCTGGTCTTTCTGCGTTGCTTGCGCCAGTTGCCGAATATATCGCAGAACTGATTGAAGAGTTAAGCAACCAAAAGGTTTTTCTGGAAGGCACCAATAAACTGCTGCGTTTCCCCGAATATCGTGACATGCATAAGGCACAGGCATTGCTCGATTACATGGAGGATGACAGAAAGCATCTGTTGCCGGCCACACGCAAGATAGACGGTATCCAGTTTTTTATTGGGCCAGAAAACGGAGCAAATCCCCTGCGTGAAACCTCTGCAATCTACGCAAAATATGATATTGGTCACATCGGCCAAGGTGCCATTGGTATCGTGGGACCGACCCGCATGGATTACGCCAAGTTGTCCGCGCAGCTCAGCCGCTTTGCCAAAGGGCTGAATAAGCTGATTGCGGAAACCTTTTTGGACGAAAAAGACGGGAATTCCTGATTTCCCTGCAAATGGAGGCATTAAATCAATATGAGCAAAAAGAAACATCCCGAAGCTGCCGAAGCCGAACAGACGGCGGCTGCGGAACAGAC
>DYCA01000041.1:0-2616 GCA_019418305.1 Clostridiales bacterium | reverse complement strand
CCGCCGCTGAATCAAATGTAACCGAAGAACCAGCGGCGCAGCCTGCTGAGGACTGGAAAGCCAAGTTTGACGAACTCAACGACCGCTACTTGCGCATGGCTGCGGAGTATGACAACTTCCGTAAGCGCAGCCAACGTGAACGCGAACAATCGTACAACGATGCGGTCAGCCACGCAGTCAAAGCATTGCTGCCGACCTACGACAATCTTGAGCGTGCGCTGAAAGCAGAAACGGCAGACGCCGAGTACAAGAAGGGCGTGGAAATGACCATGACCCAGTTGGTCGAAAGCCTCAAGGGCTTGAATGTCACGATTATCGAAGCGTCCGCGGGTACCGGCTTCGACCCAAATTTCCATAATGCTGTGATGCATGTGGAGGACGAAGCGTTCGGTGAAAATCAGATTGCCGAAGTGTTCCAGCAGGGCTTCCAAATCGGTGATAAGGTTATTCGTCATGCGATGGTCAAGGTGGCCAACTAAAATCTTGTAAAGCAAACAGTTATCATAAAGGAGTGCTATCAATTATGGGCAAAATC
Organism: Clostridiales bacterium; assembly: GCA_019418305.1. Taxonomy (GTDB): domain Bacteria; phylum Bacillota; class Clostridia; order Oscillospirales; family Butyricicoccaceae; genus Agathobaculum. The sequence goes on along the minus strand of DYCA01000041.1, from coordinate 2,081 downwards.
ATCGGTATCGACTTAGGTACAACCAATTCCTGCGTATCCGTTATGGAGGGCGGCGAAGCCGTCGTTATCCCCAATGCGGAAGGCGCGCGCACCACACCGTCTGTTGTTGCGTTCTCCAAGGACGGTGAGCGCATGGTTGGTCAGGTGGCAAAGCGTCAGGCCGTCACCAATGCTGACCGCACTATCATTTCCATCAAGCGTCACATGGGCTCGGATTATCGCGTCAACATCGACGGCAAGCCCTACTCCCCGCAGGAAATTTCTGCAATGATTCTGCAGAAGCTGAAGGCAGACGCAGAGGCCTACCTCGGCCAGCCGGTAACGCAGGCGGTTATCACGGTTCCGGCTTACTTCTCTGACTCTCAGCGTCAGGCGACCAAGGATGCAGGCAAAATTGCTGGTCTGGAAGTACTGCGTATCATCAACGAGCCGACCGCAGCGGCCCTGGCTTACGGCGTAGATAAGGAAGCCGAGCAGAAGATCATGGTTTATGACCTCGGCGGCGGCACGTTCGACGTTTCCATCCTCGACATTGGCGAAGGTGTTCTGGAAGTTCTGTCCACCGCAGGCGATACTCACCTCGGCGGCGACGACTTCGACCAGCGCATCATCGACTGGATGGTAGCCGAGTTCAAGAAATCCAACGGCATTGACCTATCCAGCGACAAAATGGCGATGCAGCGCCTGAAGGAAGCCGCTGAGAAGGCGAAGATCGAGCTGTCCGGCATGTCCCAGACCTCCATCAACCAGCCGTATATCACGGCGGATGCGACCGGCCCGAAGCACCTGGAACTCACACTGACTCGTGCAAAGTTCAACGAACTGACGGCTGATCTGGTTGAGCGCACCATGGGGCCGGTTCGTCAGGCAATGAGCGATGCCGGCCTGTCCGCTTCCGACCTGTCCAAGGTTCTGCTCGTCGGCGGCTCCACCCGTATCCCGGCCGTGCAGGAAGCCGTAAAGGGCATTACTGGTAAGGAAGGCTTCAAGGGCATCAACCCGGATGAATGCGTTGCCATCGGCGCGTCCATTCAGGGCGGCGTACTTGGCGGCGAGGTCAAAGACGTACTGCTGCTTGACGTTACCCCGCTGTCCCTTGGTATTGAGACTCTCGGCGGCGTATGCACCAAGCTGATTGACCGCAACACCACCATCCCGACCAAGAAGAGCCAGATCTTCTCGACCGCAGCTGACAACCAGCCGTCCGTTGAGATTCACGTCCTGCAGGGCGAGCGTGAAATGGCAGCCGGCAACAAGACGCTCGGCCGCTTCACCCTCGACGGCATCGCTCCGGCTCCGCGCGGCGTACCGCAGATCGAAGTTACCTTCGATATCGATGCCAACGGCATCGTGAACGTATCGGCTAAGGATCTGGGCACCGGCAAGGAACAGAAGATCACCATTACTGCATCGACTAACCTCTCGAAGGAGGAAATCGACAAGGCAATGCACGAAGCGGAACAGTACGCCGAGCAGGATAAGAAGAATAAGGAAGCCGTTGAAATCCGCAACAACGCGGAACAGCTGGTGTTCCAGTCTGAAAAGGCACTGACCGATCTGGGCGACAAGCTGACCGCGGACGAAAAGAGCGGCGTACAGGCCGAGATCGACAAGGTCAAGGAAGCGCTTAAGGGCACGGATTCTGACATGATTAAGCTGGCGACCGATAACCTCTCCAAGAAGTTCAGCGATTTGGCTGGCAAAATCTATCAGCAGCAGGCTCCGCAGGGCGGCGCCAACATGGGCGGCCAGCCGGGTGCAGGTGCACAGGGCGGCGCACAAGGCGACTTTGTCGACGCAGACTTTACCGAAGTCAAGGACGACGATCAGAATAAGTAATTTCCATGCCGCGTTGGGCGGAACGGTTTCCGTTCCGCCCTGCGGCATGCTATTTTCCATTATTTGAGGGATCACAATGGCTGATAAAAGAGACTATTATGAGGTGCTTGGCGTACAAAAAGGCGCAAGCGAGGATGAGATTAAAAAGGCTTATCGCCGTCTTGCCCGCAAGTATCACCCCGACCTGAATAAAGACAATCCGGAGGCTGCCGACAAGTTTAAAGAAGTCAACGAAGCATATG
>DYCA01000040.1:14074-14300 GCA_019418305.1 Clostridiales bacterium | reverse complement strand
CTGTCCAGCAAATCCTGCACGGTATTGCCATCCTGCGCGGCAAAGCTGCCCGCTGCCGGTGCGGTCGGCTCGGCAACCAGATAAGCGGTTGCAAATTTTCCGCTGGCAACATAGCGCACATGAGGTGCTTTGAGCGGCGTATTGCCCGCAATAACAGAAGAACCACCCATTGGCTGCGTGGAGCTGGCAAACTGTACATTGCCCCCCAACGTCAAGGAACCATTGT
>DYCA01000040.1:8699-14064 GCA_019418305.1 Clostridiales bacterium | reverse complement strand
TCTCACTACCGTTCAGCTTGACCGCCGTAAACCGTCCCGAATTGATAATTGAAGCCGAATCGCCCGCTTCGATACGAAAAACCGGTGCGGCCATTCCTGTAATTGCGCAAGGAGAGGAAATATTGCCGCCGGTCTGGCCATTCAGGTCAAGTGTGACGCCATCCTTCAGCGTGATGGTGCTGTCCACCTGCACAGAATTTTGCAGAATCACCCTATCGCCCGATTCGGCATTCTGCATGGCCGCATCCAGCGTATCGTATGCCGTAGGGTTTCCATCACCCTTATCCAGCATTACATCGCCGCTTGCACTGGGGTCGCGCGCCTCGGAAGCCAGCGTCGGATACGTAAATTTATGCTCCTTATAGGCCGGAGACTTCGCAGTCGAAGAATCATGGTTTTTCCCAAAGGTCTCAAAACCCGGCAGATTCTTTTCGGTAACAGTATTGCTGCCAACCAGAAAATAGACCTGCCGCGCCGGAAGCGTGGAAACACTGGGGTCATCCCAAGTCGGGTCAAGCGCATACCATTGTTCCTGACCGGTACCGTCGTTGAGCTTCACATAATTCCACGCATGCTGCTCACCATTCGGCTGATTATTGGTATTATAAGCCCAGCCCTCAATGTAGGCATTTTCCATGCCGAACGCATCGAGCAATACTTTCATGGCTGTCGCATAGCCATAGCAGACCGGGTCATCGCCTGTGGTGGCTGCGTTGTTATCGCTCAAGAGACCGCTGGCCGCACAGCGGGAAAAATTGCCGGCGCCAAGTCCCTGCGCGTTATATACATTATTTTGGGCCATCCAGTCGTTCAGATACTTGAGTGTTGCAAGCTCGTCAAGCGCTGTAGAAGGCACGTTTTGCTTGATTTCATTGACTTTATCGTTCAGCCTGTCCCGATAATCCTGCAAATTATCCGTGGTAAACCCATCATAGAAAAAGGATTCGCCAGCAGTTTTGCATGATAGCACATAGACTTCATTTCCATCCCCATCTATAGAGGGATTGCCTTCCGCCCAAACCAGCTTTGAGCTGTCCACCCAGAAAAATTCGGGATGATCACGGAACACGGCAAAAACAGGTTTGCCGCTAATGGAATACCCGGAATCCTTTGGAATGGTCACCTGCACGCCCGACGGGTCCGTGTCGTTGCGGGTCAATTCCTCAATCTGGTCAACGATGCCATCATAGACCGCCTTCTCGTTGTCATTAAGCTGCGTATACAAATATTCGCCCGGCTCTGCTGCACGCGCTGTGCGCGCGACTGCAATCGTACCATATAGCGGAGCTACGGCATACGCGGGAACCGTGCTGGCGCACAGCAGACAGCCTGCCAGAGCGATACAGCCGATGGTTTTCCCAACCTGTGATGGATGTAGTCTTTTCATGAAAGCCTCCTCTATCCTGCCTTTTTCTTATTTTGTCGTGCTTCCGAAGCCGCCCTCTCGACATCCGTCCGCATCGTCATCCTGCGTGATTCCAAACGGCAGGAAGATGCCTTGTGCAAAGCCTTCACCCGCAGCAACCGAAAGGTTTCTGCCCTGTCGGTTCTGGTTGGTCATTTTGACAAAGATATGCCCTCCATTTTTGGCATTGAAATAATCGCTGTCAATGATACCGACCGTATTGTCCATTTGCAGGCAATACTTAAAGCCCAACCCGGAACGCGGATAGAGTTGCAGCACCCAGCCCTCCTTGATTTCCACACGGATACCAGTCGGGATCAGAATGGTTTCGTGCGGCACGAGAGAAAATGTCTCCGGTGCAAAAAAGTCATAACCTGCGGAGCCGACCGTCGCACGACGCGGCAGGCGAATCTTTTCATAGACCGCTTTTGCCTCGCTGGTGCTGCTTCCGGTTGCGCTGCACCAATCCGTGAGAAACTGCTGTTCTGATACCTTGTGAAATTTTGCAACCTTTTGCATGATATATCCGCCTTCCTTATCCATACTTTTTATAGTAAAACAACTTCCTGTGACGCGCGGGTACGCCCAACGTCGATCACGCGCTGGTTGGCGCTGCCGCGCCAATGCAGCTGAGAATCCGCCTGCGCCTGCACAAATCGTCCATCCACGACCACATCCACGTTTTCCAGCAGCGGCAGGTCCTGAATTTCCTCCCGAGTGTAGCCGGTATACAGCCAGATGGTCTTGTCCGGAAAGCGCTGCCGGATGCGGGCGCACAACGCCCCCACATCCGCGCGGTTTGCCGGGAACAGCGGGTCGCCGCCCGAAAGCGTCACCCCCGACACATAATCTTTGCCAAGCTCCGCAAACAGCTCGTCCTCCGCGTCGCTGTCAAACGGCAGACCGCCGTCCGCATCCCACGTCACGGGATTATGGCAGCCCGGACAGGCATGTCCGCAGCCGGCCACCCACAGCACGACGCGCAAGCCCTCTCCGTTGAGCATATCGTCTTTGGTTATGTTGTGATAGCGCATCACATACTTTTCCTTTCTGCTATCTCCGCCATCTTGGCGTCGTTCAGGCGCGTATCGCCCTTGACACGCGAATAGGACAGGTATCCGTTCATGCGGTCAATCTTAGTCAGGTTGCGGCTGCCACACTTGGGACAAACGTCCATCGACAGCTCTTCATGTCCACAGTCGTCGCAGTACGCCAGCGACAGGTTGACGCCTTCGTAAAAGCCCATGCGCATCGCACGGCGCACCAGCGAGCGAATGGCCTCCAGATTGTAGTCGATCGGATACTTGACATACTGAATCTTGCCGCCGTTGCACAGGTTCCAGAACCGGCCCTCCAAATCCTGCTTTTCAATGGGGGTCAGGTCCTCGGTAACGTGGCAGTGGAAGCTGTTGGAGACATACGGACGGTCGGACACGCCCTCGATGATACCGTATTTGCGGCGGAACTGCTCGACCTGCAAGCCGCACAGGCTCTCGGCCGGCGTACCGTAGATGGCGTACAAATTGCCGTCCTCTTCCTTAAACTGATTGACCTTCTGGTTGATGTATTCGAGCGTATCGAGCGCAAACTGTCCGTCCTCAACCAGCGACTTGCCGTTATACAGCTCCTGCAATTCGTTGAGCGCCGTAATGCCGAACGACGCGGTCGCAGTTTTCATAATGGGCTTAATCTTATCCGACGGCTTAAGATGACCGCCGTAGAAGCCGCCCTCACAATAGGCCAGCGGGTTGGTGGACGCACGCATCTCACCGAGGTATGCATAGGTGCGGATATGCAGGCGACGAATCAGCTCGAGGTAGTAATCCAGCACCTCGTGGAAATCGCGGTTTTCCTGCTGCGCCTTGGCATAAATCATCGGCAGGTGCAGCGACACCGCGCCGATGTTCCACCGACCGATAAAGACCGGCTTGTCCTCCTCATCTGCAGGCTTCATCCCGCCGCGCTCGTACCACGGGGACAGGAATGCACGGCAACCCATCGGGCTGATGATAGCACCGTACTTTTTGTACATCGAAGGCACATAGCCCTCGCCCGTCAGGCTGAGCCAATCCGGATACATCGCCTTGGACGAGCACTCGATGCCCGCCTCGAACACGTCCTCTAGTTCCTTGCCCGGTCCATGCAGGTTTTCGTCGTACAAGAACACGATTTTGGGGAACAGCACGGGCTTTTTCTGGCCCTTCTTGCCCTGCCCCTTGCGGCGAACGTTCAGCATCGTAATAGACGCGAGCTTCGCAAACCGCCCCGTGCCGGTGCCCATGGTCATGGTGATGAACGGATAGTCACCGCGGCTGGACGCAACGGTGTTGAACTTATACTCCCAGCCCTGGAAACCTTGCTCAAAGTCGTTGAGAATGTCGGCCATGACCTCTTTTTCGACCGTCTCGGCATCCAGACCCAGACGACTGTATTTTTCGGTCAGCATCTTGTAGCTGCGCTCGGCATACGGCTCAAGCAGCAGGTCGACCGACGGCACAGTAAAGCCGCCGTACTGCTGGCTGGCCGCGGACAGCACGATGTCGCCGATGACGTCAAAGGCAACATTGAGTGTCTTAGGTTCATTATACCACAGATTACCCATTTCGAAGCCATCTTTCAGCACATGCTGTACGTCAAACAGACAGCAGTTCATGGTATCGCGGCGTGCGGACATATCATGGACATAGATATAGCCGTCTCGGCATGCCTGCAATTCCTCGGTGTTCATAAAGAACTTCTGATACAGCTCCTTGTTAAGCTGGTTGAAAATCAGGCTGCGCTTGGTGGACACGAGCGCAGAGTCCGTATTGGAGTTCTCCTTATCGCCGATGTACATAATCGACTGGCTTTTTTTGTACACGCTGTCCAGCATGCCGACAAAGTCCTGCTTGTAGTTGCGATAATCGCGGTAGCTCTTGGCGACCTCAGGGCGCACAGATTCCAGCGCAGCTTCGACAATGTTGTGCATCTGCCAAATCTGTACCTCGCTCATGCCATGGTCACGGATGTAACCCTCTACGTGGTCGCAGATTGCCCGCAGCTCCTCATCGGTAAACGTATACAGCACACGATTTGCAGACTTATTGACCGCAATGACCACTTTTTGAATGTTAAATGCCTCTTTTGTATTATCTTTTTTAATTACTCGAACCATTATTTTTCCTCACTCATGCTATTTGGTGTAGGTTTTCATTATAGCACACCATATGTAGTGTGAAAAGAGAAAAAACTGAACAAAAAGAATAAACGCAATTTGACGGATTTTGACGCGGTGACATGCATTTCCAGCTCCTGTTTTATTTTTCCGTTTCCTGCCGTTTGATTTGCGCACCCAGCGCAATTTCATATGCCGCGCGCCACATGTGCTCCTCGCGGCGCTTTTTTTCCTCGGGCGATATGCCGCGGTAAGCGTCGTCGCAAACGGAAACCGTACCGTGCGCATAGTGATAAGTCGCAGCAACAGCCATGCTGACCGCCTCCTTCGCCGTATCCTATGCGCCCGCGAGACTCCGACATGTCATTTTTTACATGCGCTATCGATAGGATGTTAATAAATCCCTGTAAGGAGCTGGTTCCATGCCCACGCAATACTGCATCTATCTGCGCAAATCCCGTCAGGACCTCGAAGCGGAAGCGCGCGGCGAAGGCGACACACTCGCCCGCCACCGCCGAACGCTTACCGAACTGGCCGAAGCGCGCGGCCTGCCGGTTGGGGCAATTTATGAAGAGGTTGTTTCGGGCGACACCATTGCCGCACGCCCGCAGATGCAGCGGCTGCTGCAAGCGGTCGAAGCCGGACAGTGGTGTGGTGTCATCGTTATGGAAATTGAACGTCTGGCGCGCGGTGACAGCATTGACCAAGGCATTGTCGCGCGCGCTTTCAAATACTCAGAAACCCGCATCATCACGCCATTCAAAACCTTTGACCCCAATAACGAATACGACGAGGAGTATTTTGAG
>DYCA01000040.1:0-8689 GCA_019418305.1 Clostridiales bacterium | reverse complement strand
CCCGCCGAGAATATAAAACCATCCGCCGCCGTCTGAACGCCGGTGTGCAGGCCGCACGGCGCGAGGGCAAATACACCGCCGGCCAACCGCCTTTCGGCTATCGCAAAATCAAGCTCAAGGGCGAAAAGGGCGGCTCGCTCGAACCCGACCCACAAACCGCCCCCATCGTGCAGAACATATTTCACTGGTTCGTGCATGAAGATGTGTGCATTTCCCAAATCAAAAAGCGGCTTAACCGGCTGCTGGCTCCGCCGCCGGGTACACGCAATCAGTGGACCGACCGCCGCGTGTCCCTCCTACTGCACAATCCACACTATGCAGGCTATACCACCAGCACCCGCCGGCCAACCCGCAAAGAGGTGGTCGACGGCCGTCTCAAGGTCGTTCGTCTGACCGCCAAGGATGTGCAGCTATACGAGGGGCGGCACGAAGCGCTTGTCTCCCGTGAAGACTGGCACCACGCGCAGGAAATCCTCGCAAGTCATCCTGCGCCCCCGGTCCCTGCCGGAAAGGGACAGAAAAACGCCTTCACCGGCCTAATCGTCTGCGGCTTATGCGGCCGCAAGATGCAGCGTAACTGCGTTTCCACCAAGCAAACCGTTCCACGCGAGCCGCTGATTTTCTGTATTTCCCGTTCTGCCTGTCCGACCATTTCGCACCGCTATGACGAAATCGAACGCATGGTGCTCGACACGCTGCGCATCTGGCTGGCCGGCTATTCGCCCGACAGCAGTTCCCTCCCCTGTCAGGATGATGCTGCGCCGCTGCGTGCCTCACTCCATCTGCTGGACAAACGTCTGTCCGAGCTGGACACACGCATAGACCGCGCTTTTGAATTGGTCGAGACTGGGGTGTATACCCCCGCGTTATACCTCGAACGCAAAAACGCGCTCGATGCTGAGCGCGCCTCGCTCCTCCGCCAGCAAACCGAAATACAGGCCGAGCTGAAACAGCTGGAACACGAAAACGCACGCCGCCGCGCCTTTGCGCCCCGCCTGCAGCATGTTCTTGACGCCTACGAGCAGGCAGAGAGTGCCCGTGAGCAGAACCAATTGCTCAAAACTGTTATTGAAAAAATCGTCTACACAAAAACGATTCGCGTCACCGCAAACTCCCCCGGTAATCTGCATCTGCAAATTTATCCGCTGCTGCCGCCATCGTCTGCCTCGATGTGGTAACCTCACAAGCCGCGTTTAAACTGAACGTGTTCCACGTCGATCTTCACACACAGCAGCTCAGCTGCGCGCGGCTTGACCGAAGCGATGCCGCCAGCGTTGAGCAGTTCCTGCGCATCGCGGCACAGATACACGCGGATGTCGCGCAGGCACTCCTTGCTGCGGCAGGAATCATAAACCTTCTTGGTGTGAACGCAAACCGCCTCGCGGAAACCGCCAGCGGTGCCGTTATTGTTATTACTGCCGCAGATCGGACCGGGGCAGCAGACTTTTTCAGCCATGTATATTACCTCCAAATATTGATTGAAGAGACTTCATTACCAGTTTATTCAGAGGTAATCTTGGTGTTACAAAATCAGATCTTCGTCTGTGACAAAGAATTCCGCGTCCATTTCGGCGCAGCGCCGGTCAAGCTCCGAGGTTGTCCCGACCGCCTGCCGTACTGCGCCGTATTCCTTACGGGCACGCGGATTGTCCCGTCCAGTGCACACCGCGCGGATGAGCAGGTTTTTCGGCGTGTCAAGCGGCGAGATATACTCTACCACCGATACCTTATATCCTTCCGCTTCGAGTTTGAGCGCGCGCATGCTGTCGGTCAGCACGTCGTTAAAGCGCGCCTTAAATACGCCAAATTTGGTCAACGGCTCGAGTCCCGGCAACGTATACTGGTCGAGCAGCTCCTTGTGGCAGCAGGGCACGCACGCGATATACTTCACGCGGGCGCGGATGGCCGTTGCCAGTGCCAGATCGGTCGCAATATCACAGGCATGCAATGAAATCACCGCCGTTACACCCTTAGGCGGCTGATAAGTGCGCAGGTCGGCGCACTGGAACACCATGTTATGATATCCCAGCCGCTTAGCCATCGCACGGCTCTCGTCGATGACATGTTCGTTGATATCCACACCGATCACGCGGCAGCGGCGGCGCAGCACCTCATGCAGATAATAGTTCATGACAAAGCTGAGATAGGATTTGCCGCAGGCGCAGTCGAGCAGCACGATTTCCTCGCTGTCGTCCTGCTCGAACATGGGCGCGACCAGCTCCACATAATGGTCAATCTGGTTGTACTTGCGGATCATGTCGTTTTTCAACTTGCCATCCGCGGTCAGAATACCGATTTCGCGCAGCAGCGCTGCAGCGCGGTCAACGCGAATCAGATACTGCCGTCCCGGGTCGAGCAAGGGGTTGGCGGCCGCCGCTTTCTCTTCCGTCGTCGCCTGCCGCTCCGCCTGCTTCATCTGCACCCCGCGCGGCGTGACCGAAAGTGTCACCACCGATCCGCGCTCAGTGTAAGTCAGTACTGCTTCATCAAATTTCTCTGCCTGCTCGGCAAAAAACGTACAGAAACCATCCGCATCCACCGTGCGTTCTGCGCCCTGAAAGCGCAGCCGATAGTCCTCACCCTCACGCGTCAGTTTCGCTTCAAACTTTTTCTTTCCCGAAGTAAATGCACCGACCGCCTGCACAAAAAAATCCCGGTTTTTGGTCAGTCGTGCCGAAATACCGCTGAGCAGCAGCTTGAGTTTTGCCGCTTCTCCCTTTTGCATTTTATATCACAACCTTTACGCATGCTATCTTATCATATTTCCCCGCCCTTTGGCAAACCTTTGCTACGCGATACTGCAAAACGGCCGCCCTTTCGGGCGGCCGTCTGTCATTTATTTAAATCCAGTATCTGAAAGCCGCATAGCAGGTCGTCCGTGCCATGCGACACGATCACCAGTGTGCGTTCTGCCCGATGCTGTTCAATCACTGTCATCGCTTGCCTCTGAGTTTCCTCATCCAGACCCGCGAACGGCTCATCCAGCACAAGCACGTCGCCCTCGGCGGCCAATGCGCGCGCCAACGCAACACGGCGGCGCATGCCGCCGGACAGCGTTCGCACCGGCTGGTCGATTGCGTCCTCAGGCAACAACTTGCATAGAATCCTGTGCACACGCGCGGCATCCGCGCACACCAGTGACACATTCTCTACCGCGCTCCAATGCTCGACCAGACGGTCCTCCTGAAACACTGGCAGAAACTGCAGCCCTTCCCGGCCCGTGATGCAGCCGGCATCCGGCGTTTCCAAGCCCATAAGCAGCCGCAGAAGCGTGGTTTTACCAATGCCGGACACGCCTCGCACCTGCCATCGCTCTCCCGGCGCGATACGCCAGTGAACGCTTCGCAGCACAGTCTTGCCATCAAATGATTTGCTCACTCCATGAAATTCTATCATACGGCGGCACCCCATTTCTTCTGTAAGGCTGCGGCAGCATGTACCAGCAGCTTTTCCAGCAGCAGACTGAGCGCGATGATAGTCAGCGACCATGCAAACAAGTCGGCCGTGTTAAGATACAGTTTGGACAGATAGAGCTGCTCTCCGATTGACCAGCGTGGCAGACCAATGATTTCGCCCGCAACGCCCGCCTTGAGCGCCATGCCGACCGAAACCCGGCACGCGCCCAGCACATACGGCACCACAGCGGGTAGGTATACTGCGCGAAGCCGTTTACCGCGGGACAGTGCAAACACACGCGCCATTTCCAGCATCTTTGTATCCACGCTGGCCAGTCCCTGCTGCAAATTGATGTACACCACAGGAAACACGACAAAAAACGCCGTTAAAACCGAAATCCATGCCGACCGCACCCAAATGAGCGCCACCACAACAAAGCAGGCCACCGGCACGCTTTTCATGATCTGCACCGCAGGCTCCATCAGCACACGCGCAAGCGCCGCCCGATGAGACAGAATAGCGAGCAGGCATCCCAACGCAAACGCCAACACAAAACCACCCGCAATTTTTCCGATGGAATACCCGATCGAAAGCCAGAAATCCGCAGTGCCAATCATGGAAAACAGGCTCTGCACAGTTTGTGCAGGGCCTGCAAACAACAGCTTAGGCAGGGCAAGCGATGCCGCCTGCCACAGCCCCAGCCAAAACACCGCCGCCGCGATGACGCGAACCCAGCGTTTATCCCAGATAGTAGAAGCCTTCATCCGGCAGCTTTCCTCCCACGGCATCCGGCGCTACCTCATACAGCATTTCCAGATAACCGGAAACCCATGTTTTCATCTCCTCGCCGGTCGTTGCCACCATAGGATTGAAGTTCTCGATCACCTGCTGTGCAACCGCCGCCTTGACGATGCCGTATTGCTCGATCGGCGCCGCCGCATCCGCCGGCTTTTCCTCCGCCGCCGCGACCGACGCCTGATGATCCTGTACAAACTGCGCAACTGCCGCCGGATGCTCCTTGGCGAATTCCGTGCGTACCACGGTCACGCCGGTCGCAATGCCGCTGCCGTCCGGGCTGTATTCCTTCCAAGCGTTTTCCAGCGGGAAGTTCATCGAAAGCTCCTGATCCTGCAGCATTGCCACCGTGGCAAACGGCTGCGGCAGAATACCGACTGCGGACGCATCCTGCGCCAGCGCAGAAACAACCTCGGTCGCCTCGGTCTTAAATTCAATAGTCAGATCGCTTTCGCTCATACCCGCTTTACCGAGCAGATATTGCAGCGTCCAGTCCGGCGAGGTGCCCTTGCCGGTCATATAAACAGTCTTGCCTTTCAGACCACTCAGGTCAGTAAGCGCTTCATCATGCGAAACCACATACAGCACGTTGCCCGCATTGACGTCCAGCACCTGCACGCCACCCTCGGTCTTTTGGTAAAGCGTTGCGGCCAGATTGGTCGGAATCAGGGCGATATCCACTTCCCCCTTGCCGATGAGCGGCACAATTTCATCGCCCGAGGTGTACAGGTCAAACGAGTAATGCGCGTCCTCTCCCTCATTCTCACTCATCAGGCAAACCAGTCCCATTGCGGTCGGGCCTTTGAGCGCGGCCACGCGCGTGGTAAGGCCCTCTTCATAACCCGGCTCTACCGCAGATTGCTGCGTCTGCTGCTGACCGTCTGTCGTATTGTTTTGCTGCCCGCAGCCTGTGAGCAGCAAGAACGAAGCCGCTACCGCCAACAAACCTGCTAAAAATCGTTTCATACTTTTCTACTCCTTACTTCGCCATCATAGATTTGACCTGCACGTTTTTCAGACGTCCGAGTTTGCCGGACAGCGCATTGATCGTATCATTGGTACCCTCCATCACAACCGTGATGATCGAGCATCCCTCACGCGGAATACCCATGCGCCCGATGATATGCTCGCCGTACTCATGCAGCAGACGGTTCACCTCTGTGCTGGCCTCTCGATCGGATACGACGATTCCCAAAACGGCAATGCGCTTTTCCATAAAAACTCTCCTTTTCGCAAAAATGCGTCCTGCAAAACGATGCAGGACGCAAAATGACCTCATTCCGGTTCTTTCATCGCAGACCATATCTTTGACAGCAGATCATATAGATTTCGTAGAGGCTTACCCGTCAGCACTGCTTCCGGGAAAGGGTATCTACTGTTTTAGTATATCTATTCGGCAGGGATCTGTCAATATGCGGCTGCCGTTCAAAAGCAGACGGGGAGGACGCCCCTAAAGCAGGCTCCTCCCCGTCTTTTGTCACATCAGCACTTGCGCTGGAAGGACTTGCAATCGGTGCACTGGTCGACTGTCGGGTTTGCCTCGTGCGTACCTACCGTGATGCAGTCCAGCGCACAGTATTCCGCGCTGTCACAGTGATTTGCGCACTGAGAAACAGTGCAGCGGATCGCCTTATTGCATTGAGAGTGATTCATAGATTTGACCTCCTTTGTTGGTTTGCTGTTATCATGCCCGCAATCGGCCGATCTATGCACGCTCGTCAGTGCATCAGGCTTTTCTCCTTTATTTTCCATTTAAAAGAATAATAAAGTGTTCCGCCCCAAACTATGTAAAGTTCATTAAGCTACCATCAACCTCTAACTCGGTAACACCCGTTGCGGCACTTTTCATCGACACGGTCTGTCATCCACAATTCCCAAGTGCACAGCATTTCCTCCGTTACGATGGCGCAACCGATGCTGTTCCCGGCATTGCCTGTATTGCTGTCACTGCCGCCGGAAGGCGTTATGCTTTCCGTATATGGCGCATCCGTTTCAATGCGGACGCTTGCCGTTTCTGTTAAATTATGTCAGTCGCTATTTAGTAATTTGTGATGATGACTTCTTTTCCTGTACGTTTCGATGCGTCTCTATTGATAGCCCGCTTGACCTCAACACCCTCAATCTTGAAACCTGCATACAATTCATAAACAAGGTCCACATTGTGATTGCTAAGCATCACCTTTGCACCGGCAGCATCAAGCCGCCTATATAACTGCGCCAATCGGCAATGGTCTGTATAGCCAAATCCATCCTTTGTGTAGTCTGTAAAATTAGCCGTTCCACTCACCGGAATATATGGTGAATCAAAATACACAAAATCGCCTGCCTGTACATCTGCACAAGCTGCTTCAAAGTCGCCCTCTCGAATTTGCACTTCGTTTTCGTTGAGATAACGCCCTATACTGCGCAGATTCTCTTCATTCATTGATACACCGTCAGTTTTATTGTTATACGGAACATTAAAAAGACCTTTAGAATTCACGCGATAAAGTCCATTAAAACAATGCTTATTTATCCATATCATAAGCGCAGCGCACTCTGCATCCAGTACATGTGCAGCTATTTTTTTATTGTATTCTGCACGCATTTCCAAATAACGTTCTTTGTTACAGGCAACAGCATCAAGCTCATTCAGAGTTGAGATTACTGCTTCGGCATTTGTTTTGAGCTGCCGATACACATTCAGCAATTGCTTATTGACATCATTGATAACCGCTATTTGCGGCTGTGCATCCAACAAAAGCGCGCCGCCCCCTATAAATGGTTCGTAGTACCTGTTATAGGTTTGGGGCATGCGCTCCTCTAATCTGTCAAGAAGCTGCTTTTTTCCACCCGCCCATTTTACAAATGGGTTCATTTTCAAATTATCCATTCATAAACCTCTCGAAATTTGAGGCATACCAGCTTGCCACACTCTTGAAACTGTTAAAATCCGCATTCGCGTCATAGCTTGGAAATTTCTCTTCATTTCATGCCTCTCATGAAATCTGCGGCATCATGAACCGTAAGGATGTCCAACCAACAATTCGTAGATATCCAACCGCTCGCTTTTTTCCTGATTTCGTATGTTGTTTCCGCCAAGTGTTCTCTGTCATATTCCAACCATGCGCCATTCGCATTTTTCAGTACAATCTCCCGCTGTTATCTTTTCCAAACAAGCATGCACCTACTTCTACATACGGAGAGATGTCAAACGAGTTTTTAACCCCATCATTCTCAAAAAACTGCATATAAATTCAATTTTATTATATCACAGAAACTGTCACGACACCATACGGGAAATTGAAATCCTCTTTGTAACCACAAAATATATATTTCCGAGGCGTAAATGCGGTATAAGCAGATGAAAACATTTCGTCATGATATGAAACTTCTGGCCGGACTGTTCAACAAAGGCCAGCTCGAAGAATGCCGCGTCCATTTGCACATGTTCAAAAGCGTGTTGGTTTCTCTGTTTTCCTTACTTGCAAAACAAAGTTTATACCACACAAAGCGACCGCTATATGCGGTTATTCCACATGAAAAGCTGCAATTGACAACCGAAATGTTAATAAATGAAACTCATACCCCATCCTCCTATTTACCGGAGGATTATTCATCGTGATTTTCCAAGATGTCATTTTTTAATCGCTGTGCCGCAGCGCTCAGAGGATGCTGTCGATCATATACCATGCAGATTTGCCGTTCCGGTATTTTCTCCCGCAGTCTAATTTGGACAATCCTGTGTTGACGGAGCGCCTCCTGTGCCATGGATTCCGGGAGAAAGGCAAGGCCAAGATCAGATTTTACCAATGGCAAAATCTGATCTGCAGTTGCTACTTCGGTGTCGGGGTTCAGCTCCAGGCCATGGGATAAAAACAGATCGTGATAAAACTGCCAGGTCATCGTTTCCCGGCCAAGGCAAATCAGCGGATAATTCTGCAATTCCGCAAGGCTAAGTTCCTGACTGCCCAGTGCGGTAAAGGTTCTTCCACCTACAAGAATATCCCGAAACGATTGTACGTGTATTTCTTTGAGTGGGTCATCCGCATTGGTAGGTGTCGAGACAACAGCGAAGTCTATCTCGCCGTTTTTGATGGAACGGATTGCCTGTGGAGTAGAGTGATTATAGATTTTCAGTCGAATACCAGGATGTTGCATGTGAAAGGCTCTCAATTTATCCAGTAGGTAGATATTCAATGCCGTTTCACTGGCACCAATGGAGATACTGCCATTTTCCAATCCCATACTGGCTGTCAGTTCCGCCTCTGCCGCCTGCAACTGTGACATTGCGACGGCAACATGCTCGAATAGCTTCGCTCCCTCCGGTGTAAGTTTTACACCGCGGTTGGTTCGAATAAAAAGTGTACAATGAATTTCTTGTTCCAAGCAATTCATGGCACGTGTGACATTTGGCTGCCCACTGCCCAATACATTTGCCGCTTTAGTAAAATTTTTGTATTTTGCGACATAATAAAATATTTTATAATATTCAAAATTAACGTCCATATTTATACCC
>DYCA01000004.1:98734-101794 GCA_019418305.1 Clostridiales bacterium | reverse complement strand
TATTATATATCATATAATATTATTGCAAACACAAAAAGAGAGGTGGTATTCCATGTCATACCCGATCGCCTCCTCCCTGCTCGACGGGATCGTGCTTGCAGTGGTCGAGCGGGAGAGCACCTATGGCTACCGCATCACACAGGATGTACAAAAAGTGTTGGAAATTTCCGAATCGACACTGTATCCGGTACTTCGCCGCCTGCAAAAGGACGGCTGCCTGACAACCTACGACGAGGCCTTTGCCGGACGCAACCGACGGTATTACAAAATTACCGAACACGGCCGCGCCCAGCTCCGGCAGCACCGTATCGACTGGCAAAATTACCGAAACGGCATCGACGCGATCTTTTTTGGAGGGGTTAGCCAATGAACAGAACTGAGTATATGGCGGCGCTTCGGCGTGCGCTTTCCGTCCTGCCCGAGGAGGAACGCGCCAGCGCCCTGCGCTATTATGAGGAATATTTTGACGACGCAGGACCGGAAAACGAAGAAAAAGTGATTGCCGATCTGGGCGCACCGGAAAAAGTAGCCGGACAAATCCTTGCGGATTATCGGGAAGTGACACCCGTGCAGTCCACATCGGACAATACAGCACCGCAGCAGAAAAAGCGCCGCTGGCACGGCATCAATCCATGGCTGCTGCTTGTGCTGGTGCTGCTGGCTATCCCGGTCGGTATCCCGCTCGCAGGCGTGTTAATCGGTCTCATTGCCACCCTGTTCGGCGTTCTGCTGTCCGTCGTGCTGGTGGTACTGGTGTTTGTCGTAGTCGTACCGCTCTGCCTGCTGGCGGCCGGTGTTATCCTGTGCGGCATCTCCTTTGTCCTGTGGAGCATGCCAGCCAGCGCGGTGATGACCCTCGGCTGCGGCCTTGCGCTGTTCGCACTGGGCGTTCTGCTGTCGCTTTTGATAATCAAGCTGTGTATTTTGTTTGTACCACCGCTGTTTCGCGCTCTCGTGGCCTTGCTTCGCTGGCCGATTGACAAGTGGCGCGGCCGCACACACAAAAACGGAGGTGAAACGAAATGAAAAAACTCATTATCGCCTGCTGTACCATTCTGGCTATAGGCGGTTGTCTGATGCTGGGCGGCTGGGCCGCCGGCGGGCAGCTGTACGGTTCCTATTATAATGGCGCACTGCATCCGGTCAGCGAAAGCATCCGCGATATTGCGTATGGCATGAAAAACCAGTGGCATTATCATTCGTGGGTGGATGAACACGGCTGGCACTCCGGCTGGTTTGACGACCATCTGGACGACTGGATTGATGATACCGTTGATCAGGCGGTCGATGGGGCGCTGGACAACTTTGACACCGACTGGGTAGATGACTGGCTGGACACGCGGCATGAAACGATTGCCAGCGGCATTGATATCCCCCGCAGCATGGATGTCATCTCTTCGCTGAACTTTGACTTTTCCGGCTTCTCGGATAACAACGGCACAATCAACATTGTCAGCGACACAGCGAGCTTTAACGTGTCCGGCGCAGACATCACCAGCAGCACGATCGACGGCACCACCTGGTCGCTGTGTCTCACACCCAGCGGGTCGGAGCAATGCGTCATCAATGTACCGTATACGATATCGTATTCCAACATTTTTCTGAACGTCGGGGATCAAACCGTCGATATCACCGGCTCCGGACCATTTGCCGCCGATAACCTGGAAATCCATATTGCAGACGGCACGCTGAACGCAGAAAAACTCTCCAGTGACAAATACAATATCACCGTGCAAAACGGCAAACTATACGCAGAGCAACTCAAAATCGGACAAATGAGCACCAGCGGCACACTGGATATCTCGCTCGGTGATGGCAGCATGACCGCGACCCTTGTCGGTGAATACCCGGATTCGTCTGCGCTCAGCTACCAGCTCGATTCGGACAGCGGTGCAATCCTGCTCAACGGGCAAGCCATTTCCGGAAACACCTCCGACACACACCACGCCTCCCAAAAAGGAAGCAGCAACGCCTGTCCGCTGCTGCGCGCGCAGGTCGGCAGCGGCACGCTCGATCTGCTTTTGGAAGATACCGGCCGGGCGCCCATAGGATTTTAGCTTAATTGTTTGCTTTATCCGCCTTCCCCTTGACGAACCCCCAAAAACAACGTATGATAGAAGAAAAGGAGTTTTTACTATGAATGGCAAGAAACTGTACCGCAGTGAATCCGACCGCATGCTGTGCGGCGTATGCGCGGGCATTGCCGAATATTTCGGTCTCGACTCGACGCTTATTCGCCTTGCCTGGGCTTTTCTCTGCTGTTTCGGCGGAACCGGCTTTTTAGCCTATATCCTTGCCGCCATCATCATCCCGACACAGAGCACCGTCCAGTAAAACCCCTCCCCAACGAGAGGATGTGCCCCTTATGAGCGAAAACCAGAATCCGCTTGCTGAAGAACAGACCGAATCGGTGCAAACCGCTCCGGAAGCACCGGAAACGGAAGAATCCGTCCTGTCTGCGGAAGCTGACAGCGATGCAATTGTCGAAACGACCACCGACGGCGCCGAAGAAGAACCGGTCGAAGAAGAGGATATCGACCCCGCCGATGTGCGGATTTTCGGCATGCCGCGCGTGTGTTTCCACTATACCGCATTCGGTGTGGCGGTCGGCTACCTTGTCTCCGGCATTATCGGCATGGCAGGCTACACGCCGCCGAACGCCAACATCTGCGCTGTCGTATGCGCTGCAATTGGCTACTTTATCGGCAGTCGTCTGTATAAAAAGCGAAAAGCCGCCCGCGACGCCGCAAAGCAAAGTCCGGAAAGCGCAGAATAACAGACAAAAAAGCAGCGGATTATACATCCGCTGCTTTCTCTTTTGTGGTATACTAAGAATAGTTCTTATCATTACCCAATGGCAGTAAGGAGAGTGCATCGCATGAAAACCGCTGTTGTTTATTTCTCACAAAGCGGCGCAACACGGTCCTTTGCCCGCGCGGAAGCCAACGCGCGCGGCGCCGACCTGCTGGAAGCCGTACCCATAAAGAAATATAATCCGCTGACCGCATTTACTCGCGGCTGTCCCGCTGCCATTCGGCAGAAAAGCGTGCCGCTGCAGCA
>DYCA01000004.1:89870-98724 GCA_019418305.1 Clostridiales bacterium | reverse complement strand
CCGCCGTTCAACACCATGGTCAACCTGCTGCCCTCCGGCAAGGAGGTAGAGGTGCTTCTTGTTTCGGCCAGCGGCAGCAGCGAAAAAAGCCACGACAAGGTACGCGCCCTGATTCGCAGCAAAGGCTGCAAGGTCGTCGCCCAGCGGGATATCCGCTCGCACCAATGAGCAATTACACCTATATTCTGCGCTGCGTGGACGGTACGCTGTACTGCGGCTGGACCAACGACCTGACTGCCCGTTTGGCAGCGCACAACAGCGGCAAGGGCGCCAAGTATACCCGCGGCCGCGGTCCGGTCACACTGGTGTACAGTGAAATTTTCGCCACGCAAAGCGAGGCGATGCGGCGCGAGGCGGAAATCAAACGGCTCCCCCGCGCACAAAAGCAGGCGCTGATTGCAGCGCAAAACAGCGGCGAACTGTTGACCGTTTACGATGCAGACGGACGAGCCTGCGGCGAACGGCCGCGCGCAGTCGTGCATGCGCAAGGGCTATATCACCATGTCTGCCACCTTTGGACCATCGGCATACGGGACGGCATCCCCGGCTTGTGGCTGCAACAGCGTCAGTTTGATCGTCCGCTCTACCCCGGCGGTTTCGATTTGTCCGCCACCGGACATATCGACCCCGGCGAAACGTCGGAAACCGCCATGCTGCGCGAAGCGCGGGAGGAAAGCGGGCTTATCCTGCGCCCGGAAGATATCCTTCCGGCAGGCAGCTACCGCCAACAGTATTCACGGGGCGAGGGCGGCGGCTTTGATGACGAACTTGCCTTTGCTTTTCTCACTCGCATGGACGGAATTCCCCCTTTTTCCCCCGGCTGCGAAGTCGCGGATATGGTTTTCGTCGCGCTGTCTGATTTTGCCGACGCACATGACGTACCACACGACCTGCCTGCCCGCCGCATGGATGGCAGTACCCGAACCATCCCGCACGGAAGTCTGTGCTGTCTGCATCAGAGCGAGTGGGCGGGTGTGCGGCCTTTGCTGGAACAACAACTTCAATAAAAACAGATTTTTCATACGAAAAAATGCCGCCGCGCAGTCGTTTCCGACCGCGCGGCGGCTGCTTTTTTACCCCGCTTCTGCGCCCATCCCTCCTGAGGGTCTGGCCTATCACGGCCGAATCCGCATGATGGTAAAGTGGAACAAATCACTGCGCAGATAATCGAGCGAGTACAGCAGGGGATTCCCGCGCGAGTCATAATGATACTGGCGAAATCCAAATGCGTCGCAGCCTTCCGGAAGCTGAAGTGCAGCCCGCAGCGGGTCATCCTGCGGCGGGATGAACAACTCGGTCAACGCACGGCTGATTCGAATACCATGCGTCTGCTCCAAATAGGAGAACAGCGAAGCCGGTATATGCTCCTGCAGTTCCGGTGCATACTTGCGCGGCAGATAGCTCAAGCTGGCCGAAATGATACCGCAATCCGCGTGACGAATCCGGCGCAGGATAAAGAATTCCTCTTCCTCCGGCGCTTCAAAAAAATGACTGACATCCGCAGGCACACAGCCCACCGAACACTCCACATGGGACTCCTCTTCGCGAATTCCTGCCGCCGCAATCATTTTGCTCATGCTCTGCAGCTGAGACAGATCGTTGGCAATCCGGCGGGGCTGCTCCAGCAGATAAGTGCCCGAACCATGCTTAGACACCAGCAGGCCGTCGCTGCGCAGCAGGCTCAGCGCCTTACGCCATGTTTCCCGGCTGACCCCCAGCCGCTCCGCCATATGCACTTCGGACGGGAGCTTACTGCCGGGCGCAAACTCACCCGCCTGATACAAGTCTAAAAAGGCCTCTTTTGCGCGTAAGGCAGAAGATTTTTGCTGCATATGTGGTTCCTCCTCCTGTCGCGCGCACGTCCGGTCAAGACCGTGCCGCCATTTTGATATGTACTATTATATATAGTTTTGTCGAAAGTGCAACCTCTCTCTTGTTAATACCAGAACCTATCTGGTCATATTACCCAATTCCACCATCCAAAAAACGTCAATTTGACAAAATTCTACAAGAGGTCTTTACAACTTTTCATGTATATGATATAAAAAAGTACATAGGTGGTCTATACCACTTATCAAGGGGTTGAAAGGAGAAATCATATGGTATCAGGACAATATGCGATACTTTTCGTCATAGGCTTTTTCGTATACATCGCGCTGATGATACTGATTGCCTATCTGACAAGCAAAAAGGGGACCACACAAGGAGAAGACTATTTGATGGGCGGCCGAAACGTCGGCCTGCTGCTGCTGATCTGCACTGCGGCTGCGACAGCAGTGGGAACAGGCACCTCGGTCGGTGCAACGGCAAACGGTTTCCGTGACGGCTGGCTCGGCGCGGTTTATCCGCTGGCCAATGCAATCGGTCTGGTGACGGTTGCATTCTGCTTCTCCCACGTGCGTAAGCATAAATTCCGCACGCTCTGCGAAGAGCTGCAGTTCTACTATGACGGCAGCCCGTACATGCGCAAGTTCATGTCGGTCGTCATCTTTATCGTTTCGATCGTTTGGGTTGGCAGTGCCATCAATGGCGGCGCCAACTATCTGGCTTACCTCATCGGTATGGACATGATCCCCGCCAAGATCATCACCGTGCTTGCCTTTGGCGTATATGTATTCGTCGGTGGCTACATGGCGGTTGTCTGGACCGACGCCATTCAGGCAGTGCTTTTGTTCGGCGGCTTCGTGCTGATTGCTATTCTGGCCATCCCTGCGGCGGGCGGCTATGAAACCATTCGCGCAACCTATGAAGCAGCCGGCAATCCGGGCGCCATGACTGCATTCGGCCTTGGTTCCAAGGGTGTGCTCGGCGTACTGGCAGTTGCTCTTGCTTCCTACTACGGCGCAATGGCCGGCCCGACCGCTCACATGCGCGTCTACACCGCAAAATCCCCCAAGACCGCTCGCAAGGCCATTCTGATCGCGGCGGCAGTCGTTGGCTGCTTCTCGATTCTGCCGGCAATCGTCGGCATGTCCGGCTTCACCATTGCAACCAATACCGGTGCAGAAAGCGTACTGGCAAACCCGGACTTCACCTTTGCTTACATGGCAACGACCGTATTCCCGCCTGCCATCGGCCTCGTATGCCTGATTGCCGGCCTGTCCGCCATCATGTCTTCGGCAGACTCGGACGCTATCGCAGGTGTTACTACCTTCCTGACTGACGTTTATGCGCTCATTTTCAAAAAGCCGGTTGCGGATGAGGATATCCCGAAGTACTCCCGTATCATTCTGGTTATCATGCTGGTTGGTGCGTTTGGCATGACCATCTTCGCAAACGACATCATGAGCTACATCAACAATGTTATCGGCTCGTTCACGCCCGGTATGGCAGTAGCGCTGCTGGTTGGCCGCTTCTGGAAACGTGCAACCTGGCAGGGCGGCGTCGCCACCATGGCCAGCGGCATTGTATTCGGCGTTATTTATCTGGTTTACCAGCCGTTCAACGCTTGGATCACTGAGACCTTTAAAGGCCCGGCGCTTCCGGTAACCATCGTAACCTTTATTTTCTGCATCGTGGTCAGCCTGCTGACTCCTCCCTCTACCCACACTGAGGAAGAGCGCGTAGCACTGGTCATGGCGGAACGCAATCAGGAAAAAACGGCATCGGTCCGTTAAGCAAACTAGCACATGGGGGGTTCGGCAATCGAACCGCCCATGTGTCCGTTTTTCCACGGAGGATCCTTGATGGAACTGTACTTTCTAAATGTCGGCTACGGCGAAGCAATCGTCCTGCTGGATGGCACACACTGTCTGGTCATCGACGGCGGCCCGAGCAGCAGCGACGAGACCTATGACCAGCCCGGCACCATCCGTCTGGCGGATTTTCTGCATCAAAAGGGCGTAACACAAATCGACTGCATGCTTTGCACCCATTTGCACAACGACCATTTGAGCGGTTTGGTGGAGTCGTCCGAACAATTCCCTGTCCGGGAGTTCTGGATCAACTGCTGGCCGACAACCAGCGCAGAGCGTGCGATTTCCGCCGCCCTGCCCGAGTGTCCCGACGACCTGAGTCTGCGCCTGTTTACGACCGGCTTACAGCATTTTGAAACGCTGCGTCAGATTCTCGCCAACCGCAGCATTCGAGTGCGTGAGCGCACGGCTACCGCCGATTATGAGCTGCTGTGGCCGGGCTGCAGCATACGTCTGTTCGGCATGGACGAGCAACGAGCCGCCGAACGACGCACGGAATACGAGACCTTCTGCCAGTTGTCCGATCCCGCCGCGCAGCGGGATGCGATGCGCGCGTTTGACAGGGCGGAAAACACTTGCAGTCTGGCTTGCAGTCTGCAATGCGGTGATTGGCGCGTCATGCTGACGGGCGATTTATGCAGCGGCTGGGACGCGCGCTGTGCCGCGCCGGATTTCCCGCGTGCACAGGTGCTCAAGCTAACCCACCACGGCCAACGCGACGGCATGCCGCAAAGTCTGGTCGAAGCCTGTGACCCACAGGTATTCCTGATGTGTGCAGACGAAGCACGCACCTTCTGCAGCGCCTGTGACGAAGTACAGGCACGGGCGGAACAATATCTCACCGAGCGCGGCCGTCCGGCACAGGTCTATACAACCGGTCGTCTGGCATTATCCTTCGGGCTGCAAGACGGCAAGCCGCCCTGTGCACTATGCTGTGTTGCACAAGAACCAACACACTGTATTCCATATTACGCAAAGGAGGTCTGACCCATGGTACTTTTTGAGCAGGACTACTGCTGGACGCCGCAGGACGCACAGCACGACGTACCGTTTTCCTTCACCTGTCCGGACGGAGCAACAGAAGTGCGCCTGTACTTCACCTTTTCCCCCGGCCGGGAAACCTCGGAGGAAATCTGCCGTCCGGAGGTGGAGAAAGCGCTCACACGCTACTACGACTGTTATCCCCACGAATTGCAGCCCATGCGGGCAGAGCAGTTTCTCCCGGTCAAAAACCTGATCACGATCTCATTGGACAAAGACGGAACATACATCGGCAACGCTCACCGCTGGGCGACCGAACAGGAGCACATTCTGACCACCGAAACCGCCTCGCGCGGCTTTAATCCCCCGTCTCGGCTGGAGGGACCATGGGCCGGTATGCTGCATCTGCACGAAGTTATTTCACCGGTGTGCCGCGGCACACTGCGCATCGAAGGGAGGCTGCCCGATGAAGTGGTATCCGGTTGAACTGCATACCCATACAGAGCACAGCGACGGTGATTTCACCGTATCCGGTCTGGTCGAGGCCGCCCATGCGCGCGGCTTTGCCGCCGTGGCACTGACCGACCACAACACCGCTTCCGGTCTGCGCGAATTCTATCCCGCACTTGAGCGCGAAGGATTGACCGGCGTGGCAGGTATCGAATGGACGACGTATTTCGGCCATATGCTGGTACTGGGCGAGCAAGGCTATACCGACTGGCGCGGCGTGCAGCCGTCCGAAATCGACCGTGCAATCGCCTCCATCCATCAGAATGGCGGCATCGTGGGCATCGCGCATCCCTTTGCGCTGTCCAATCCGGTAAACACCGGCTATCACTGGGAATTTCAGGTGGCGGACTGGACGGCAGTCGACTATCTTGAGGTTTGGTCGCGCGACGATGCGCCGCGCAAAATCCAGAGCCTGCGTGCGTTCGCGCTGTGGGAGCAGCTGCTGGACCGCGGCTGCCGCATCACGGCAACGAGCGGCCGCGACTGGCACCGCGAGGATACCTTTGCCTACGCGCACACCTATGTTGGGGTGGACGGTACACTGACGCAGGACGCGATTTTGAACGCGATTCGCGCCGGTCACGTCTGTCTGGCAGCCGGACCGCTGCTGACTATGCGCGGCACGGATGCGCAAGGCGTCAACTGGGAGATTGGCGACGAAGTGGAAGCCGGACCGCTTGAAATCGAGTTGACCATCGACCCGGACACCCTGCCCAACGACTGGGACCGCAGCCAAGTGCAGCTGCAAGAGCTGCGCCTGGTACAAAACGGCCGAATATTAGCCGTTTGTCCGGCACAGACGCACCAGCATCTGCATCTGTCAGCCGCACCGGGCTGGCTGCGTGCCGATTTAATCGGCACATACTACGGTCGTACCGGTCAACATCTTGCCTTTACCAACCCGCTCTTTATCCGTCAAAGGGGGTAAACAGCATGGAGCACCTTATCCTGCTTGGAAATACCACTCTGCGGCTGCTGCTGGCAATCTGCATCGGCGGCGGCATTGGCTGGGAACGTGCCCGCAGCCATCATCCTGCCGGTGTGCGCACACACATGCTGGTGACCATCGGCGCAGCCGTTATTATGCTGTTAGGCAGCCAGACCGTAGGAGAGTTCGTCGGCACTGCCAATTCCGACCCCGCCCGACTGGGCGCGCAGGTCATCTCCGGCATCGGTTTCCTCGGCGCCGGTACCATCATGAAAGAGGGCCGCTCGGTGCGCGGATTGACCACTGCTGCCACGCTCTGGGTTTCCGCCTGTCTCGGCTTGGCTGTCGGCGCAGGACAATATATCATTTCGCTCTGCGGCTTTGCGATTGCCATGCTAGCCTTGCGGCTGTTCAAATTCCCGCGCTTTGAGATTTCTTTCCTTTGCAGCCAGCAGGGGGATTGTTTTCATACCATCTGCAAGACACTGGATTTGCAGGAGGCTAATATCAGCAACTTTTCCAGCCGGGATGTCGATGGAGAACACTCCCGCGTGCGGTTTGAATTATATCTCGGCATACATCAGCGCGATGTATCAACCTCGGATCTGCTGTTGCAGCTGTCCACAATCCCGCACGTTTCCTCTATCAATGTAGATGCGCTGTGACCACTCCCCTGACCTTGGTCCGAAAACAGCGTTATTCTTATCTCTTACTTGCCTATCATCTTTTCTTCTTTTCTTCTTTTCTTTTTTGCGGAAAAGCGTGTCGCTCTGCGGCACGCTTTTTCCTTTTCCGCACAAAGGTACCGCTGCCTTCATGGATTTTTCGAGAGCGGATATTCCCCTTGACCGGCTCATCTGGATTTTCCGGTTGTTTGGTGGCTTACTGCTCCATACAATGATATCTCCTTGAAACCCTACAAGAAACTGCGTGGTATCCTCGGCGAGTTTTTTTACAAGTGTGTTTATTGCATCGGTTCTCTTGTCGGTAACTACAATGACTTTGGTTTCCTTGCAGCTATTGTCAATATTGATTTCAACTTGCATTTTCCCACCTCCCGCTTTAAGTATAGTGATAGGATAAGAAAAACGAATAGGTATTTCCACTATTTGTCGATAGATAGTCATTTTCACGGCATAAGTGTTGTGGAATACCGGGTCGCTATCCTGCTGCAAGCTTACCGTAACAGCAAAAAAACGATGCTTTCTTCATGAAAACACCGTTTTTCTTTGCTGTTTTATCAATTTTATTCTATCAACTCATTACGCTGCATCCGCCGCAGTTTTTTTCGAAAAACGAACCAAACCAGTGCGATCCAATGTAATCATCAGCGCCGGAATGAACACCAGCTGCAGAACAATGCCGGGAACCGCAGTCAACAACGCACCGCTCAGGAACAGCTGCCAGGTAAATGCCTGACCGCCCAAGCCCAGCAGCACAATCTCCGCCACACCCCATACGATGCGGCCTGCCACCATTGCGATAAGCAGCGACCGGTAAAGCGCAAAGATGCACTTCCAGCGCGAGTGCGCATAGAGCGCACCGACAACCAGACCATAAGTTGCCAGTTCAAACGCCATTGCAACACCGGTTGGGAAAATCGGTGGCATGCCAAAGAGGACATAGCGCAGCAGCGGCAGGATAAAGCCGATGATTGCGCCATACTGCCAGCCACAGAGCAGACCGCAGATGAGCACCGGAATATGCATTGGCAGCAGCATGCTCCCAATTTGCGGGATCTGTCCGGTAAAGAACGGAAGAATCAGCCCCAGCGCAAGGAACAGTGCTGCCAGAACCAAGTTATGAATGGATTTTCGCATGATAAAAAGCTCCTTTAAAAGTCTTTTTGAGCCGTTTCTTCTGAAACTGCGCAGCCTTCATGGCTTTTTTCAGGAGTTGCCAGAGGTAATCCAGCTGTCTTCTTGACAGCGAAATCATTTTATATGCAAAGCGTGTCAGATGACTCGCAAAAAAACGAGCTGGTATCCATCACCAGCGGATGATACGAAAGCGGATCGCACTCGGTATAATACAGCTTTTCCATCGGAATCCAAACGCGCTCGAACACCTCATAATAGGTACCCTCCCGCGCTTGCAGCCGCGTTTTCTGCTCCTGCTCCGAGCAGGTAAGGAAAATACGCATATCATAGGCATCGGCCAGCATCGGGTGCAGAGAATAGCTGCCCTCCACTATGCTGAGCGGAGCGGGCGCCACAGCCTGCGGTTGTCCCAGCTGCTGCGCCGCGCAGTCAAATACGCGTTGGTATACCGTCGCATCTGCCTGTGCCGACTGTATGACCTCTGTCCGCAGCCGTTCCAAATCCATATTCCCTGCAGGCTGCTGTTGCCAGTCCGTCGCACGTTTTTCAATTGGCAGATAGTAATGGTCCATATGAAACACCCGGCTCGGAAACAATGCCTGCAAAAGCGCTGCTAACTGCGTTTTGCCGCTGCCGCAGCAGCCGTCAATGGCGACGAGCAACGGACGCTTTTTCCGCATTTCCTGTGCAATCCGCAGCAAAAGTGGAAAATATCCGGCATATTCCTGCCGCAGCAGCCGGTAATGCAGCTGATACGCTGTGCGAAACTGTGCGCTATGCCGGACCGGCGAAGTGTAATCCCATGCTGTTTGAGACAGCCATCTGCACAAATCAGGTTGCACGGCGCCCAGCCGCTCCAGCCGCTGCCGCAAACGCTCCGGACTCCCTTGGCCTGTCTCTTATACACATCTGACGCTGCC
>DYCA01000004.1:67221-89860 GCA_019418305.1 Clostridiales bacterium | reverse complement strand
CTCCCTTGGCAATGCAGCATAGTTTGCTGCATCAATCCGGCAAGCAGCCGCGCCGCCTCCGGGCAAAACGCACCATGACGAAGCGGAAACCGACACAAACCGCCGCCAATCCTTTCCGGTTCAACCGGCAAAGCGGCTTCCGGCACCGTTTTCCATTCCTCTGCAATGCTGTTCATCAGCATTTCTCTATTTTCGCCCAAATGCATCGGGCCAAACTCACTTTGATAGAGCAGCTTGATGCAATCCTGCGCTTCCATCAGCGGATACCGTGCACGATGTGCACGCAGCAGTGCCTCATAATCCTGTCCGCTCATTCCGCAACGACCTGCATCACGACCTGCACCGCACGGCGCAGGTATTCTTCCAGACGGCAATCCTCGGTGCCCGCCACATAAATCCCGCAGGTGGAGGACGGAATCAATATTTTCTTTGCATCCGCACCCGAAATGGCAATTGCCATTTGCGGTGAAACCTCACCCAGAATACCGTTGGCCATCACAACGCCGATGGGTCCCAAAATCACATCCGCACGCGCGGCATTGAACATAACGGCGTTTTCTCCCGTTGCGCCATGGTTGGCGCCTGCTTTCAGCATGGCGTTGGTCGCCAATACATTGGTACCGACACCAATCAATTCGCAATTTTCAGGCAGGCAGGACCGCAGCAGTTTTACCAACTGGCTGCCAATACCGCCGCCCTGTCCGTCAACCACCAGAACGCGGCAGACGTTCGACTGATTCCTCATTTCCTCAAAACCCCTCAGCAAGATGTCCAAAAAACAGCAGATATGTTTATACCACTATACCATATTCCGGTGCAAAAAGAAAGCAATGCCAGGCCTCCTCCTCGCAAACTGCTTTCTCCTCCCTTAGCAGGCATCAAAAAAAGTGGCGCGCCCTCATCAACGCACCACTTTCACCAATCACTTGTCTCTCGCAGCCTAAGACAGGTCTTACCGGTTCAAGGCTCCAATCACAATATTGACCGCCAGACAGACCGCAGCCCCGACTGCGCAGAGCACTGCGCGCCGCCGGCATGCTTTTGCCTTAGGATCTGCCTGCTTATCCTCCGTTCCTTCGACACGGCCGCAAATCATGCCATACCGCATCTGCTGGAAAACCGTCAGCGCTGCCAGCACCGCAAACGCGAGCAGCAGCACGCGCTGCACCGTCTGCATATCAGTGAATCAGATTGAGCACGAGCGCAGCAATGACGAACACCACGCCCACAACCGAGGTCAGGCGGGCAAATACTTTATCTGCTGCCGTAGCCTTGCCTGCGCCGAAAAAGGTTTCCGCGCCGCCGGAAATAGCGCCCAGACCCTGCTGTGCACCGCTCTGCAGCAGAACCACAACAATCAGGAACAGGCTGGCAACAATCATTACAATCGAAAGTGCAATTTGTGCGGTAGTCATAATTACGATTCCTCCACTGTTTTTCATTCCGTTATCGCGCCAAAACATGGCACGCTATATTTGCGTACATGATACTATAGCACAATAAATGCGAAATTTCAAGTATTTTTTCGCAAAACAGGCTGCAAAATATTCTTCAGTGGTGCACCCATGCGATTTGTATATATCTTGTGCGCTTCTAAATCAACAACCGCAAAGTGTATGGAGGACCAGCCATGCTTGCCGTTCTCAAACTGCCGCTCCGCAGTCAACTGACGCACTTTTTTCTGCATATCGCGCTCCACGTGCTGCGTCGCCAAAATAAAGGACACGATGGAAAAACCGTGCGCGGCATTGGGCTGCACAAGCGCCTGCTCCGCCCGCTTGGCATACTCCCACCAGTCTGCCAGCGCCGCCGTACTCAGTTCAGGCTGAGCAAACAGCAGACGGTACTCATGTGCATGGCTGGATGTCCCTATCGTCATCATCCCCAGCAGCTTTTTCTGGCTGGTCACATCAAACCGACTGAACAGGGCCGCTGTACGTCCGGCAATTTCAGCATTCTGCGTGGAAACAAACGCCGGATCCAATCCCCGCATCAATCGGCTGCGCAAATCGACAAATTCGGTTGAAAAATCCATTGGTCTCCTCCCGCTTACAGGTCTGCCGGATACTCGCCCTGTCTGGTCATCTCTGCAATGGCAGCACAGACGGTCGGCTTATCCTCTCGATAGGTAACGCCAAACCAGCGCGCCGTAGTGGTCAGCACCTTGGCAGTTGCGCGTCCCGATTGAATCAGTTCATCGACTGCAAACGGCAGATAATACTCGCCCTTCATTGGGTTCTGCGGCAGCTTTTCCGCAAAAAAGCGGCGCAGTCCCTCCTCCAGCGTCGGGAGGAAGGAAGGCGTAAAGCCCCACAGATTGAGCGAAACCGGCGTCCCCGCCGGGATTTCTCCTGCCGGCTCGTCGCCGTCTGCTGCGTAGACAATCCGCCCGTCCGGTGTATGCGAAATCGCGGTGCGCTCGACAATGCCGGTCAGCAGACCGTTTTCATCCGCCGTGCATACGCCGCGCGATACTGTACCGTTTTCGGTCAGGGTATTCTCCACCTGATAGCCGACCATGCAGTACCGGTATTTTTCATCGTCCTGCGCAGTGGACAGAAAATCATACATTTTTCGGAACGCATCCGCGCCGTAAAAATCATCCGCATTGATGACTGCAATCGGCGCGCCCGCTGTCAGCTCACTGGCACACCAGACAGCATGCGCCGTGCCGAGCGGCTTTTCACGTCCCTCAGGCGCATGCAACCCCTCCGGCAGCTTGTCCAGCGTCTGATAAGCGTAATCCACCTGCATAAAGCGGCGCGCCTTACGGCCGATCGCCTGCTCAAACGCCTCATGCAGTTCGGGCCGGATGATGAACACAACCCGTTCAAACCCCGCGCGATGTGCGTCATAAATTGAATAATCCAGAATGATCTGCCCATTCGGACCGACCGGGTCAATCTGCTTGAGTCCGCCGTAACGCGAGCCCATGCCCGCAGCCATAATCACCAAAACCGGCTTTGCCATTGCGCACTTCTCCTTCTTTGCGGCGGCCGTGCCGCCGGATACTTTTTTATCCAGTCTTTGCTCCAGTAAAACGGGCTTTTTCCATGTTTTTTTCCATGTTTAATCTCCCCGCCCGTCTGGAATACTTCATTATTATACAAGACCATATCATAAAACACAAGATGTTTGCAGCGCACGCGCTCTTTTTTGTCGAAAAGCATGAAAATCCTGTTACAGTGCGCCCAACGATTGCAAAACGGCTGGAAAACTGCTAAAATGGTGCTGTTAAAAAAATGTCAGACTAACACACGCGATGATACAGAGAGGAATATGTTTCGATGCGTAAAACCAAAATTATTTGTACGCTCGGCCCTGCGACCGACGCGGTTCTTCCCGAAATGATCAAGGCAGGCATGAACGTCGCCCGCATGAATTTCAGCCATGGTTCTCACGAGGAGCACAAGGCTCGTATGGATGCTGTCAAGGCAGCGCGTGAAGAGCTGGGTATGCCGGTCGGCATCATGCTCGATACCAAGGGTCCGGAAATCCGCACCAAGACGTATAAGGACGGCAAGATTGAAATTGTGGAGGGACAGGAATTTACCCTGACCACCCGCGACATCGAGGGCGATAACACCATCGTCTCCATCACCTACGAGGGCCTGCCGGCGGACGTACAGCCCGGTACACGCATCCTGATCGACGACGGTCTGGTTGCTTTCGACGTTATCGAAGTCAAGAACGGTACGGACATTGTCTGCCGCGCGCTCAACGGCGGCCCGCTTTCCAACCGCAAGTCCATCAACGTTCCCGGCATTAAGCTGAACATGCAGTTCGTGTCCGATAAGGACCGCGCGGATATCGAGTTCGGTCTGGAGCAGGGCATTGATTTCATCGCTGCCTCCTTCACCCGTTCCGCTCAGGACGTGCGCGACATCAAGGCAATCCTCAAGGCGCACGGCAAGGAAGATGTTGAAATCATCTGCAAAATCGAAAACATGGAAGGCGTCAACAACATTCAGGAAATCCTCGACGAGGCCAACGGTGTCATGGTTGCCCGCGGCGACCTCGGCGTAGAGGTTCCGTTTGAAGTGCTGCCGGAAATTCAGAAGAATATCATCAAGACCTGCATTTCTCGCGGCAAGCGCGTTGTCACCGCGACCCAAATGCTCGAAAGCATGGCCAAGAACCCGCGTCCGACCCGTGCGGAGGTTTCCGACGTTGCAAACGCGGTTTACGACGGCACCAGCGCTATCATGCTGTCCGGCGAGACCTCGGTCGGCAAGTATCCGGTTGAGACCGTCAAAACCATGAGCATGATTGCAGAGAACGCAGAAAAGACCATCCACTACGACCGCCGCCGCGCGACCCGTCTGGAATTCCAGAACATGAATGTTGCCGGCGACCTCAAGACGCTGGCAATTTCGCACGCAACCTGCTCCACCACCGCCGATCTGGGCGCAAAATGCATTGTTGCGTTCACTGAGTCCGGCTCCACCGCACGCGCGGTATCGACCTATCGCCCCGGCGCACCGATCATTGCTGCAACGCCTAACGGAAAGACCTTCCACCGTCTGAGCATGTCCTGGGGTGTTCATCCTGTGATGGTTCCCAATCGTCCCACCTCGGGCACCGAGCTGTATGACCTTTCCGAGCAGGCTGCCATCAGCGCAGTGGATCTGCGCGTGGGCGATATCATCACCATCACTGCCGGTATGCCGGTCGGCCACGTCAACTATACCAACACGCTGCGTGTGCATCAGCTGACCGAACGGTCGTTCGCGCAGCTCGTACAGGATTGATTTTATGTCTCTCAAACGCTTCCAGCGCAGACTTGTCCGCATACTGACTGTTCTGGTTATTTTGTCCATTATCTTCTGCCTTGGCCTGTACGCCTATCGGTCATTTTTCGGCTTCACCTATGACAGCTTCCTGTCTGGGCAGGATCTGGCAGCCGGTGTCAAGGCGGATGAAAACATCACCAATATTGCGCTGTTTGGTCTGGACACCCGCGAGGGTGATACCCAAAGCCATTCGGACTGTATGATGATTGTCACTGTGGACAATACGCGCGGCAAGATTAAGCTCATCAGCCTGATGCGCGATTCTCTCGTCAATATTGACGACCATGGTGAGGACAAGCTCAACGCCGCCTATTTCCTCGGCGGGCCAAGTCTTGCCATCCGCACCATCAACCAGAATTTCGGCACAGACATCACTGAATATATTGCAGTGAATTTTGAGCAGCTGGTCGAAATTATCGATGCGCTGGGCGGTGTAGAGATCAATGTGGAAACCACCGCGGAACTTCTTGAACTAAACCGTGTCATCCGCGATTATGGCATCGAGCAAGGCAAGGAATTTGCCGGTGTAGAGCAGACCGGCCTGCAAACGCTGGACGGCGTGCAGGCGCTGTGCTACGGCCGTATCCGTAAGGGCGGCACAGGTGATGACTGGGCGCGTGTTGAACGTCAGAGCATTGTTCTGGAAGCCATGTTCACCAAGGTGCAGTCCATGGGAGCGAGCGAGTTAATCGGATTGATGCAAAAGATTGTCCCCTATGTGACAACTTCGCTCAAACCAACCGAAATTGCTCCGCTGATTGTCGGCGCTGTCAAGGATGGCGTCCCAACGCTGGAGCATACCCGCGTCCCGTTGGATGGCGAATGGGATTATTACGGCTCCTCCAGCCAGTACATTCTATATGATTTGGATGTGGCTGCTGACCATATCCATGAATACATCTATAACGATGTATTTCCCGGCGAGACTCCTTCTACGTCTTCCTCCGGTTCCAGCACCACCAGCACGGATACGACTAACGAGCCGTTGGGCGGCGTCGATTACGATGAGCCACCGACCGCACCGGCCACCACAGACGATACCTCTTCTTCGGACAGCACGGTTGATCCCGCTTCCCTCGCGGAAGAGGGCGGACGCTATGACCCGGCAACAGGAGACTATTATGACTCCGATGGCGACCGCTATCATCTGGATGAATCCGGTAATCGGGTGTATTATTAAATCAATATGATCCGTATAGGGGGTATGATACCACGATCATACCCCCTATTTATAACTGACACAGAAAGAGGAAAACAACCAGTATGTATGTTAAACGTGTTCTTCCCAACGGGGTGCGCCTGATCTCGGAGAAACTGGATACCGTGCGGACGGCATCGGTCGGCATCTGGGTTGGCAACGGCAGTCGGTATGAGCCGGCTGCACTGAACGGTATTTCTCATTTCATTGAGCATATGATCTTCAAAGGCACGGAAAAGCGCTCTGCTCAGCATATTGCCATCGCTATCGATGCTCTGGGCGGACAGGCTAACGCCTTTACCGACAAGGAATGTACGTGCTATTATATGAAGGTGCTGGATAAACGGCTCAAAACCGGCATCTCTATCCTGGCGGATATGTTCATGCATTCGCGTTTTGCGCAGGAGGATATCGACTTGGAACGCGGCGTTGTGCTGGAAGAAATCGACATGTACGAGGACTCTCCGGAGGATGTCGCCATTGACAAGCTGTTTGAACAGTGCTATGACGGTTCGGCGCTGGGCCGCCCCATTCTGGGTACGGCAGAAACCCTGCAAACGATTAACTCGGAAGCGATGCATGACTATTTGCATCGTTATTACCGTCCTGCGGATACGGTTGTCGCTGTTTCCGGCCATTTTACCGAGGACGATCTGGATTATATTGCCGAGCTGTTTTCGCATATGGAGGGCGATGGACGCAACCAGATTACCCCCGCAGTCTATCAGCCCAGCCTGATGCTGCGTGAAAAGGATATTGAACAGAATCACTTGTGCCTGTCTTTCCCGGGCGTATCGCTGCTGTCTGAGGACCGCTTTGCAATGAATCTGCTCAGCTCCATTCTTGGCGGCGGCATGTCCTCCCGCCTGTTTCAAGGAGTACGCGAACAGAACGGCCTGTGCTATTCGATCTACACCTTCACCACGCCGCATCTGGATACCGGTCTGCTGTCCATTTACACCGGCCTTGGCGCGGAAACCGAGCACAAGGCGCTGGATCTGATTGTACGTGAACTGCACCGCTTTTGCGAGGACGGGCCTACTCCTGACGAGCTTTCGCGCTGCCGTGAACAGGTCAAAACCACGCTGCTGATGGGACTGGAAAACACCGGTACGCGTATGATGACCATTGGCCGTAGTGAGCTGCTGCGTGGACAGGTTGCAGCGGTAGAGCAGGTGCTTGCCGATTACGACAAGGTCACCGCCGAGGATCTGCTTGAGTTAGCGCGCCGCGTATTCGACTTTGAACAGGTTTCTCTCGCCGTAGTCGGTCAGCCCGACCGCGCTGAAAGTTATCGTGCGCTGCTGCAATAAATATTACGTCTATCCAAAAGAGCCGACGGCTATGCCGTCGGCTCTTTTTCACTCTACAGTTTCATATTTCATGCGGTAGTAGGTTCGGTCCTGATACTCCTTAACGGCGTCTGCAGCCGTTCCATCCAGCGCCGGCAGATAGTTGCCCTGCGCGTCTATCCCTGTACCGCGCTGAATCACCGGCCATTCACGCCGCAAGCTGTTTACAAAGGCAAAAAACGCGTCACTTTGTCCACAGCCCACCGCATCCAGCACGGCAGCACCCAGAAAGCTCGCGCTCAGCATGCCGTTTTGTGGAATACCAAGGCGCTCCGCCAAGGTATCGAAATCCAGCACATCCGCCCCCGCCTGATTGGCCCACATTACAAACGGCGGCGCATAAGCGTCCAGCCAATCCTCAGTCGCGCGGTCTGCCGTCATATCCATGCCCAGCGCGCGGTAGCACAAGTAATTATCTCCCAAACTGGGCAGATGGTCGCCATACCAGATCAGCAACACCGGTTCCTCCTGCTGCTCAAAATAATTGACCAAATCCCCCAGCATCGTATCCGCATCGCGCAAGCCATGTGTATAAACGGTCAGCATGGTTTTGGCATCTTCCGGCAGTTCTTCCGCCAACTGGAGCTGATACAGGTCACGCGCCTTGCCATATTTAGACTCGGTGTACGCCATATGATTTTGTATCGTCGTCACATAGGTAAACTGCGGCTGACCGGCAGCCTGCCGATTTTCAAAGTCCGTAATCAGATATTCGGTCAGCGATGCATCGGATACATATCCGCCCTTATAGGTGGCATTGGTAAACGCATCCTCAAACACGATTTCCTGCGCGCCCAGCCATTTATAGATATTCTGCCGATTGTAGAACCACGCTTTGCCGGGATGAATAAACGCCGTCTGCCAGCCGTTGTCATTGGCAACCCGGAAGATGGAATCCATATTTTTATGCAGTACACGGAACGAAGACACACTTGCATCCGACAGCATGGCGGTCTGCATGCCGGTTAATACATCAAACTCCGTGTTCGCCGTGCCACCGCCGTAGTTCGGAACAATCAGCCGGCCGGAAATCGCATGCTCCGATTGCTGCACCGCATGATAATTCTTAAGCGGATCGGTGTCCTCCGTCCATGCGAATGCATCTGCATCAGTAATATCGCAAAACGCCTCGCTCATCACAAAGATAACATTCACCGGCTTCGGTTCTGCCGCTGCCGTTTGTGTTTGTGCAATGCGCTCCTCCGTCTCTGCTTTAGAGAACCCTTCCGGTTTTTGCAGATTGTTCTGCGTCACACTGCGCAAAAACGTGTAATGGAAGCCGGTTTCCTGACAAACTGTGGTCATATTAAAGCGATTGGTGCAAGGAAAGGAATTGAACAGGTCAGCCGAAGCATATACCGTAAACGTCAGCCCAAACAGAATTGCCAAACTGACCAAACAGCCCACAGCACGACCGCATCGCACCAGCGCTCTGCCACGACTGCTTTTCCGTGTCCGTATCAGCACAGCCGCCGCAATTAAAATGACACACGCCGCGACAAAAGCCGCTACGAGCGGCAAATCAATGCGCAGATCATAGCCGCCTGCCGCAGTCAGCGCCTCTCTCAGCATGGTCAAATCCTGCGGAACAACCGGATCGTCGCGCGCCTCGATTTTAAGCTGATTGGCGACATTGAACACACCGAATGCAACCATTGTCACAGCCGCCGCGCCAAAAACATTGCCAAATGCAAACGTCAGCGCGGCCAATACCAAAAGTACCGGCAGCCAGTTCAGCAGCCCCAGCAATGGCGTGGTAAAGAAGGTATACGGAATGACCGGCATGGTTTTCAGGCACAAAAACCAGATAGCCGCCGCCAGCACAATCGCCAGCGGAATATTCCAACCGGCTGCAATACGAAGTGGGATTCCACGGGTTTCCTCGATATTTGTCTGCTTTCCGGGACGGCGTCGTTTCGCCTCGTGCGCGCCCGGCCGCGTTTTCTGAAAGTGTATCATTGTTTTTTTGCTTTTTCCGGACGGATATACATTCGTCCGTTCTTGTCTCCTCCTACGCTATTTGTCGACAACTGGAATTTCCGTGGTGTCTTTTTCATCCAGATGATTGAGATAATGTTGTGTTTCCTTGGCAATTACGCCGGACAACAACAATACGGCAATCAGGTTGGGTACCGCCATCAACGCGTTCAGGATATTGGCAATCGTCCATACCAGGTCGAGTGACAATACCGGCCCGATCACAATGACGAGAATGAACAGCAGCTTATAAGGCAGCATTCCTTTCCGGCCGAACAGATATTCACAGCAGCGCTCCCCATAATATGACCATCCCAAGATCGTAGAATAGGCAAAGGTGATAATTCCCACCACCAGAATCAAAGGCCCCAGTACCGGAATCTGCGAAAACGCTGCCGTAGTCATTTGGCTGCCGTCCTCGATCATATCCATATTGATGCTGGGATTCTTCATGATGGTGGTAACCAGAACCAGTCCTGTCATCATACAGACGACGACAGTGTCCCAGAAGGTTCCGGTTGCGGAGACCAGTGCCTGCCGCACCGGATTACGCGTCTGCGCAGCGCTTGCAACCAGCGGCGCAGAACCCAAACCGGATTCGTTGGAAAACAGACCGCGCGCCACGCCATACTGCATTGCCAGCCGCAGACCGCCGCCTACCAATCCGCCTGCCACTGCCCCCGGCTTAAATGCCAGCACCAGAATCGTCTGCAAGGCCGGCACGATGAAGTCCCAATTAATGCACAAAATCACCAGACACCCAAGCACATAAAACGCCGCCATAAACGGTACTAGCTTTTCACAGACAACCGCAATCGACTGGATGCCTCCAATGATAACCACCGCTGTAATCGCTGCAAAAACGATACCAATGGCCAGCGGCGGAATGTAAATCGGGCTGTTGCCCTGAATGATTTCCGAGATCGCATTAATCTGCGTACCGCAACCGATGCCGAACGAAGCCAGCATAGCCAACGCTGCAAACGCTACTCCCAGCCATTTCAAGTGCAGCCCGCGTTCGAGCGCATACATCGCGCCGCCCTGCATGCGTCCGTCCTTGGTCTGCACGCGGTATTTAACCGCAATCAGACTTTCCGCATATTTGGTTGCAATACCAAACACGCCGGTCAGCCAGCACCAAAGCACTGCGCCGGGACCGCCGAGGAATACTGCCGTGCCAACGCCGACGATATTGCCCGTGCCGATGGTTGAAGCCAACGCAGTTGTCAGCGCCTGAAACTGACTGACATCACCTGGAGAATCCGGATCCTTGGTCAGGGATAAGCGAATGCCGGTAAACGTCTTACGCTGGATAAAGCCGGTGCGAAGCGTCATGAAAATATGTGTGCCAAGCAGCAACACAATCATCGGCAGGCCCCAAATCCAGTTATCAATCGCCGATACGATACCGGAGAATGTCTCCATACCATTACCTCTTTCCCTCTTTTGGTTTTAAAACAGGAAAGGGAGCGAAGCTCCGGCTTCGCTCCCTTTTCAGTCAGAGGGTATATCCCCCTGCATGCATACCTGCTTACGGGAGCCGCAGCAGGACAATGCTTCTCTGCATTGCTACTGCGTCATATCACTATTATACAATATTTGTTTCAAAAAGCAAGAAAAACCGCAGGTGTAATCTTTGCACTTGCGTTTTTTGTATTTTTTCCTATTCTATTGATATGCTTGTTTCCCCGCATAACAAAATATCCGGATATGGCTCCGCGCGTGCTCGCCTGAAGCAAAACACGCGCGGAACTATGCCACACAAGGAGGTTCCCATGGGCTTTTTGCAAAACAAACTACAAAAATTCAGCAAAACGATTTCTTCCTTGCCTGACCAACCTAATATGCAGCCGAATGCCCTCAAAGCGTATTTTGACAGCAGTCCGGAAGAGGTTCGACAGGCGCATAATGGCCTGTGCGACGCACTCAACGCTACCGACGCTGCAGCAGGCCTCGGCTTTCAGCGAACGGCGGGCGTGCCCGCCGATACGGTGCAGACTGCCGTCGAAAACGTGCAGCAACAGGTCATTGATGCGGTGCTCGGCAATATTCCGTCCGGCAGTGTAGACGGTGATAAGCTGGCACAAGATGTGCGTAATCGATTTACTGCCATTGAAAATGCAGCGGCCGCCGAAAGCAGTGCGCGTGCCAGTGCCGATAGCGCCGAAACATCTGCCCGCACAACGGCAGACACCAATCTGCAAAATCAGATCAACGCAAAATGCAGTTTGATTTTTGGCACCTATCAGGGAGATGACGCTGCAAAGCGCTTTATTTCTCTGGGGCAAACTCCGAAAGCGGTTTTTGTGATCGCTAATTACGGCTTAATAACCGTCAACTCCACTTGTTATGGCGGATTGGCTCTGGAAGGCTCTCCCTGCTATAGTTCAGGAACTGTTGGCTCTGCAAACTATGCTGTAGAAATCGTAACCGGCGGCTTTAATGTAGCAAATTTACCTAACCACAACGTTCACACCAATTACAGCTACGTAAAATATCACTATATCGCCTTTGTATAAAAAAACAAGCCCCTCGGTTTCCCGAGGGGCTTGCTGGTTCATTCAAGAATACAATTCTCGAATTCGCTTACGGAGCTACGGTGAACTCCGGAGCGCCGTCCAGCTCGTTGTTTACATCGTAAACAATCGCGTAGATGGTGCTGTCTTCGTAGTAGATGTAAGCGTTCTGAGTGATCTTGCCCGAGTTATCAGACTTCGCATACGGGATGCCCGCGTAGGAAGCGCCTTCCAGACCAGTGCGGTCGGAATCGTTGACAGACATAATCACAACGTCCTTATCGAACTTGTAGGTGCCCTTAGAGCTATTCGCATAGTACAGCTCAACAGCGCCCTCGCTGGTCGGCTCAACGCCGGTGATAGCGACTGCCGCAACCTTGCCGTTGCTTGCATCCATGATGTTCTTGATGTACTTGCCATCAGTCTCGTAAGAGAACAGGCGGCCAGAGATCGTAACAGCAGTGGAGTCAACGTACAGGGTAGCAGCGCCGTTGCCGGTCCAAACGTTCAGCTTGGTGCAGCGGTTGCCGTCCAGAGTGGTGATCATCGGATCAGACAGCAGGTATGCGAAGGAGCGGCCGTAAACCGTGCCAGCCGGCAGAGCCTGGCCAGCATCATATACGCAAGCAACCTGTGCATAGCTGATGCCGTTAACAACCTTGGTCAGTACTGCAGAAGCGGTACCGAAGTCAACAGACAGGTTCTTCGCGGTCTTACCGGAAACAACCTTAACGCCGTCCGTACCCTGCAGGAATACGATGGAATCGTCAGCCAGCGGCTTGCCATCGATCATGTCGGTGGAGGTAGCAGTCAGCAGACCAGAACCAGTGTTGGTCGAGTAGGTCTTGTAGCCAGCAGTGTTCTTGCTGATATTCGGGTTGCCAGCAATAACACCATTCAGCGTAGTAGCGCCAGCAGCATTCGCCAGCTCCTTGATCTCGTAATTACCAGCAGAGTTCTTGGAGTAGGTGTACATCTTGTTTGCCAGGTTAGTGCCAGTAGTGCTGGTGTTATCAGCCATGGTCATCTTCTCGCCGTTGACGCGGGTAACCTTAATGGTTGCATCAGAGCCATCAGCGAAGTAAGCCTTTGCCTGGAAAGAAGCATCGCTGTCACCAAAGCCCTTGTCGAACGTAGTATCTACAGCAGAGATGTACAGGATGTTGCTTGCAGAACCATCAGAGGTCAGCTGCGCATCGAATACCAGACCGTTGCAAACGACCAGATCGTAAGCAGAGCCAGCCTCGATATCGGTGATGGTGCTAACAACCTTGTACCAAGTGCCGTCAACCTCTACCTCAGCCTTTGCAGTGCCAGCACCCTTGGTCGAGGTAACTTCGCCGGTGACAACGTCAGCCTTAGCGATAACGTTCTTGTCGTCCGCGGTGTAAGCCTTCGGAGTTACATAAGCCCAGTCATCGCGAGCTGCGCCTTCGTAGATGTTGTCATCCGCAAACTTGTACGGAGTGGTGGTGCCGTTAGCAGTTACGTTGATGGAAGAGGAACCAACATAGGTTACCTGGCCAACGGTTACCGGAGTGATGACCGCATGGTCGATCTTGCCGTTGCCGTCGTTATCCATGAACTTAGCGGTGTAAGCATCCCATGCATCGTAGCTGGAAGCATTGGCAGTAGAAATAACCGTAGACAGGTTATTGCAGGTAGTGCCGTTGATCACAACTGCGGTATCATTGTTGAAGCCGTAGGTAGTAACGTTGGAAAGAGCATCGCCCTCTACCTTGTACTCAGTGCCATCAACCTTAACCTTGGTGCCGGAAACTTCAACATTTACCAGAGCAGACTCAGCAACAACCTTGGAGTCCTCGTTAGCGTAAACGCCGTAAACCTTGTCGGTCTCGCCGTTCTTGTACATAACGTTGACGTTCTGGCCAACCAGATTGCTGTAGTCCTTAGCAACACGAGTGAACATGCTGCCGTTCAGACGATAGGTGTCGCGGCCGTCTTCCTTCTCAACGGTGTCCAGACGAATGTCCTTCATCGTGGTCAGGTCCATGCACTTGGAGCCCATGGTCTCGTTGGTCGTAACGGTGGTGAAGTGCCAGTTGCCAGAAGCATCCTGGTAAGCGCTCATGCCAGTCTCAGTGACCTTCTCGTAAGCGTTGGAATCAGCGCTCCACTTAACGGTCTCAGCCTTCAGAGCGTTGTACATCAGCTGAGCTGCGTACTGACGCGGCATAGCAGAGCCAACGGCAGAGTTCACGTCAGTGTACAGGCCGTTCTGGGTAGCCAGAGCGTTGGTGCGCTGGCTGTAGCCAGTGCCGGTCAGGCCGGACTTGTCAGCCTGATAGCCCATGCAGATGAGGAGCATCTTAGCCAGCTCGGTGCCGGTGACCTTGTCGTCCGGAGCGAACTTGCTGTTGCCCTTACCGTTGATGATGCCATTGGTGTAGCAGAAGTTGATGTAGCCTTCTGCCCAGTGGCCGGAGTAAACGTCGGTGA
The DNA here is from genome assembly GCA_019418305.1 of Clostridiales bacterium. GTDB lineage: Bacteria > Bacillota > Clostridia > Oscillospirales > Butyricicoccaceae > Agathobaculum. The sequence goes on along the minus strand of DYCA01000004.1, from coordinate 75,564 downwards.
AAACGGACTTGCCTTCGAAAGCAGTCGCGTCGTCGTTACCGCCGTTCCAGATGGTGTAGATCATCTTCGCAGCTTCTGCGCGAGAGATCGTCTCGTTGGGCTTGAAAGAGCCATCAGTGTAACCATTGATGACACCCAACGCCGCAAGCATATCCACAGCTTCAGTCTGCTGAATGTCAGCCTGATCCGTGAATGCCGCACCAGCAAACATGGTGAACGCGCAAGCGAACGCCAGCACCAGTGCGAGAACCTTTTTCAGATTCTTCATGGGTTTTTTCCTCCTTAAATTTTTTGAGCATTATGCTCTTTTCGAAAATTATAATACCACAGGTTTTTTTGGGGGTCAAGCGAAGCGAAGCGAATGTAACATGCGTGTAATATTGCAAAAGCTTGTCTTATTCCTTCATATAAGTCAATCGATTGATTGTTGTTCCCGCTTGCAGCCGCAAAGTGATTGAGCTTTCCGTTCCATCGCCCCACTCTTCCTGCGCCGGACATACGCCTGTAGTGCGGTCGATCGCCACCGCGCTTCCGTCCACATATGCCTCTGTAACGCCAGATAGATTATCACTGGACACGGTCAGGCCATATTGGCCCTCATTTTTCAGCACCATGTCAAATGTAATCAGGCAATCGGTTTCCGCCGTGAACGATCCATCTTCATTCCATACAACCTTGCCCTCTTGTACCGTTGCATAATCCGGCATGCTGTCATGATTGACATCCGGTGCCGTCGCCGTATCCAATCCGATATTTGCAAACGCATTTAGCGCTTCCATCTGGTCATAGGGGTTAAGCGCTGCCACTGACAGCAGTTTATTGAGGAACATATCGTTCTTTACCGTCAATAACACTTCATCCAATTGATCGTCATTAACCGCCTGCAGTTTTTCGTAGCCCGCCACCATGCGCTTGACATAGCTGTCATTCTCAAGCAGCTGTACTGCGTTGAATTGCCCGACCGGATCGAGAATGGATTCATACACATCAAACATCTGCTGCCATACCGCTTCATCCGCACGCATGTAATCCGAGCCCTTGTCCAACGTGTCCAGCGCCTTGGAAAACTGCCCAATCGCCGCATAATATTGTGCCAACGGAATCGTAATCGAATTGGATTCTACAGCCGCCAGATCGGCCGCATATTGCTCCGCAACACCTTCTTCATTGCCGCCGGAAAGCAGATAGGACAGCTTATAGTCATTTTTTTCAAAGAAATCAATGGATACGCAGGTTTTGAGCTTATCCAATGTCAGATTATTTCCATAGAAGATACTCTGTGCCATCAGATTCAAACCAATCAAGACGATAAAGACGGCAGATACCGCAGCCACCGGCCAGCGAACTGCACCGCCTTTACTCTTCTCAGCAACCTTTAGCCGCAGGCAATCACCGCAATAAAGCGTTATCAATGCCAGCACGCCAAAAAACATTGGCAGGCATGCGCCGGAGGACCAAGTCACATCGGTTACCGCCTGCCCAAACATCTGCACGACACAGGCGGCAAGCAGCATCACTATAAGTGTTTTTTCCTTCCTGCTCTTTACCAGCGCCCATACCGCAGTTCCCAGTATCGCAAGAAAAGCCGCCAGTCCCAACACGCCAAGATCACACAGCGCTTCTACATAATGATTGTGCGCATATTTGGTCTCATAGTAATAATCCTGCACGGACACAACACCGTTTTCAAAACCGCCAAGGCCGCGACCGAAGATAGGTGCGGTCTGCCAAAGCTTGATGGCATCCTGCCAATATACACGGCGCTGCACAACATTGCCGTTGGCCGACAAATCCTGTATGCGGTCGGCAATAAAGGCCGGCAGCAGCTTATAGCCCAGTTTGATGCTGCCGCTTTCCGCACCGTCATACACTGCATTGCTCACCGTAACGCCCGGCTCGCTGCACCAAAAATAGAAGAATACCAGTTCGCTGTCCTCGGGTACGACAAACGTTACCGGCGCATCGGACGTGCCGCTGGCAAGATCGGTTTCGTTATTCTGAATCAGGTTGTTCGTATTTTTATAAGCAACGCGCACACCGACCGGTCCGCTTGCTTCCATTGTCAGGGTGTATTCTCCTGCGCCAAGATCCGCCGTGCGCCGGAAGTAGCCCTCTTCACCGAAGGTATAAGTGCCGGTGACGGAAAGTGCTGCAACCAAATAGATAATACCCACTACAACAATGGCTGCAATCACAGCGATCAGCACTTTTCCCTTGCCTGAAAGCGCTGCCGATACCTTATTTCGCACCAACAGTTCCAGCACACAGGCTACCACACAGCCCAGCACCAGCATCAGCATCGGAAGCGGCGAACCCGTCACCGTATCGCCAAAGCCCTTGACCGATACCGCACCCACGACCAATGCGACTACCGCCGTCTGCACCAGCAGCAGAAACAGACCGATTCGCTGCTCCTTGGGGCTGAGCGCGAGCATGAGCAGACAAGCAACCACAAACACGCCAAGCGAACCCATGGAAAATGCCAACAAATACGACACCGCGTTGACCATTAACAGAATGGTACAAAGGATTTTTTGCTTTCGGCTTTCTGCCGTAAGCACAAGCCACAGGGAGAGCAGGCAGGCAATCGACATCAGACCGGCATAGATATTCGGGTTGCCAAAAATCGTATTCAGTCGCGCATTGAAAAGCGAACCGGTATCGCCGTAGCCCGCTCCAATCACTTCCATCAGTACCCGGAACGGACGCATCAGAATATTGCAGGATGCAGCATCAATGGAGAGCACGCCCACGGGCGCCGCAGCGCATGCCAAAACAGCCGCGGTGCGGCGGAATGCGGTCTTGCTGTCCTGCGCATATAGCACAATAATCATAAATACCGCAAACGCCGCCAGCAGACAGGCAAATTGAGCAATTGCAAATTTGCCGGAACGCGCATAAAGCGTCGAGATACCCGCCAGAAGCATATAGGCAAACACCGCAAACGCCGGAGGCGTCAGCAGCCGCTTGACGCGCTGCTTGTCTGCGAATAGCAGGCCACACAGCACAGCCACCGCTCCCAGCAGTCCGACTACATTCTCCGTATAGTAAGAGCCGTTATTTTCAAAACACAGTATGAAAAATACGGTGATTGCCGCGATGATATATAACCACCATCGCTCTGTCTTCACCGGTTGAACCGTTTTTCCCTTCATTTCGAATGACCTCCTTCACGCTGCCGCCTGCCGCAGCGTTTTTTTCGTTGATACCTTATACCTTATTATATAATACAATCTTTTTCAGCGAAAGTCCTTTGCCGCGTTTTCATACAGGACCGTCAATTCCGGAAACACCTCCGTGATGCCAAACCGCTGCACGGAACTTCTTGCAGCCTCTCCCATGCGCTGCCGCACCTTTGCATCCTGCATGCGTTGTACTGCATTTACAAATTCCTTTGTGTCTCCGAACGAGTATAGAAAACCATTTTCACCTGCACATATCAAATCCTGATGACCTTTGATATCGCTGGCAACAACCGGCAGACCACAGGCCATCGCCTCCATGACGTTAAACGGCAGTCCCTCAATCCGGCTGGATGACACGCAGATATCCGATGCACGATACCAGTTCTCCATATCCCGCACAAATCCCGGAAACCTTATGCGGTCGGTCAGCCCGGCTCTTCCCGCCTGCATACGGCACATTTCCCGTATTTCGCCCTGTCCAGGCAGCAGCAGTACAACATGTTCAGGTAAGCTTTGCATTGCCTCAATCAACATGCCCTGATTCTTTCTCTTGGAAAACTCCGCCGCATAAATCAAGACTAACTCAGACGGCTTTAGTCCCAGCTTGCGCCGCAGCTCTTCCCGCTGGTTTTGTTCCGGCGGCGTAAACCGCGTGAAATCCACGCCCATGCCCTTGGTCAGCACGTCCCGTTTTCCCAGATGATACCTGCGCGCAATCTCTGTATCTTGCTGATTCATAGTCAGCAGCCAGTCGGTTACCGGCGCTGTCATTCGTTCTGCGCCCAGCAGCAGCATCCGCTTTGTCCATCGCGTATCTTTATCAAACAAATACCCGTGCACCGTGTTCATCACACCTGGCCTACGCTTTCCCAACGGCACAACCGCAAGCCGCGCAAAAAACGCCGCAAGCGAGGTATGCAGGCTTATCATTTTATACCGCTCCGCCTTCATCAGTCGATATAATGCCCACACAGCCGCCAGATTTTTCGGAGAAAACATACTCTTTTCAAACGGCAGAGAAATATAGCGGCTCACCCCTTTCAGTTCGCATGGTGTACCGCCTGCGGCCACATGCACTTCATAACTTTGGTCGGCAAACCATTGCAGATATGGCTGATGAAAGGATGCGAGATGTCCAAATGTTGAGGCAACATACAGTATTTTCTCTCTTGCTCTCATGGAAACGCGCCTCCAAAAGAAAACGCAGGCGATTTTTCCCACCCGCGTCCTGTTCTGTATTCGCTTAAAATATTACCGCATACCGCACTTTTTGTCAAGTTAAGAGTGGTTCTTCTATAGAATATGGCGGTCAGATATGGTAGAATAAAAATAATTCATTCGTTCGGGAGGATCGACCGGTGATCAAAGAAAATCAAAAAACGCTCAATCAGATCAACGGCTTGACTGATGTGCTGCTTCTATTCCCCTGCATGCTGCTGGCCTACTTTATCCGTTTCGTGGTCTTTCAAGGGGAACCCGGCCATATTGGACTTTCTTATTATCTATACGCCACCGTTTGCATTATCCCGCTTTTGTGGTTTCTGTACAGTCTGATGGGCCTGTACGATTCCTTTCGCGCAAAAAACTTCTTAACCGAATTCAGTCTGCTGCTCCGCTGCAATGTCATCCTGTTCGGACTGATGCTGGCATTCTTCTTTGTTTTCAAGGAATTTCATCTTTCCCGCTGGACCCTGCTATTATTTTTCGCTTTTGCCACGCTGGTCATCGCCATCAAACGCTGGTTCTTGCGGCGTGCGCTGAAAACACTCCGCGAAAAGGGCTATAACCTCAAGCATGTGCTGCTTATCGGATGCGGTGAACAGGCGCGCACCTACTACCATGCCATCCAGCAGGACCGCACGCTGGGATTCTCCGTCGATCATTACCTCGCTCCCCGCGACTGCTTGCCCGGCATCTCCTATCTGGGCAACTACAATGCCCTTTCCAAGGTGCTTGACCGCACCAATCCGGATGAAGTCGTCATCGCTTTGGAAGCGGATGAATATCCTTATTTACAAAACATTATCGCAAGCAGCGAAAAGCATGGTGTCAAAGTCTCCCTGATTCCTTTTTACAGCCGCTTTATGCCCGCACACCCGGTTTATGACGAGGTCGGGGGAATCGCACTGGTCAATATACGTCATATTTCGCTGGATAATATCGGCAATGCATTTCTCAAACGCGGTATGGACATCATTGGTTCTCTGCTGCTCATTCTGGTCACTTCGCCGCTCATGCTGTTTGCCGCAATCGGCGTAAAGCTATCCTCCCCCGGTCCTGTTTTATTTAAGCAGGAACGGGTCGGACTGAACAAAAAGACGTTCTACATGTACAAATTTCGCTCCATGCGGGTCAACGACAAGCAAACCACCGGCTGGAGCACAAACGCAGACCCCCGCAAAACCAAATTTGGCTCTTTCATCCGCAAATTCTCCATCGACGAACTGCCGCAGTTTTTCAATGTGCTCAAGGGGGATATGAGCCTGGTTGGTCCGCGTCCCGAGCTTCCCTATTTTGTCAATCAGTTTAAAGAGGAAATCCCGCTTTATATGGTCAAGCATCAGGTGCGCCCCGGTATTACCGGCTGGGCGCAGGTCAACGGCTTCCGCGGCGATACCTCGATTCAGGGACGTATCGAGCACGACCTGTATTATATCGAAAACTGGACGTTTCTGCTGGATATCAAAATCCTGTTTATGACCATTTTCCGCTTTGCCAACAACGAAAAGCTGCAAAAATAAACGCACTTGCACCGAACCCGCCTTCGGTGAACCGGCCACAAGCCATCTTGACGAAATGCATCAAATTCTGTATAATATACAACATTAACTTGTCACAATTTACACAGAAAGGTGGAATTCAGTTTCTATGTCTGACCCTGATCCTGCGGGCCGATTACCGTTCCGACCGATTGAAGTTTTTTTGGAATAGCGCCGATAACGACTAAACTCAAAAAAACACTTCGAAAGGAACACAACATGAACACATCAGTAGGTATTATTATCATTATCGCCTGCCTTATTATGTCCGCGTTTTTCTCTTCTACGGAAACCGCTTTTTCCTCTCTTAACCGCATCCGTATCAAAAGTCTTGCCGAAAAAGGCGACAAGCGGGCGGCTTTGGTGCTGCGGCTCTCCGACCAGTATGACAAATTACTGTCCACTATCCTCATCGGCAACAATATTGTCAACATCGCGTCTGCATCTGTTGCAACGGTATTGTTCATCCGTTGGGCGGGCGAGGAAACCGGACCATCTCTTTCCACCATTGTCACAACCGTTGTTGTGCTGATTTTTGGTGAAATCTCCCCCAAAACCTTGGCAAAGGAATCGCCGGAGCTGTTTGCCCGCTTTTCCGCGCCGATCATTCAGGTTCTCATTTATATTCTCACGCCGGTCAATTTCCTGTTTGTCCAGTGGAAAAAGCTGCTCTCCCGGGTTTTCAAAACCTCGGAGGATACCTCTATTTCGGAAGAAGAGCTGCTGACCATGGTCGATGAAGCCGAAAGTGAAGGCGGCATCGATGAGCAGGAAGGCGATCTGATTCGCAGCGCAATCGAATTCAGCGACGTGGAGGTTGTGGAAATCTTCACCCCGCGCGTCAATATTGTCGGCATCTCAGAGAACACGGATAATCAAACCATTGCCAAGCTGTTCAAGGAAACCGGCTTTTCCCGCTTGCCGGTTTATCGAGATTCCATTGATAATATCATCGGCATCATTCATGAGAAAGACTTCTATAATGAAGTGGCTCCCTCTAACCGTTCGATTGACGTAATTGTCAAGCCCCCGATTTTTGTAGCCAAAACCATGAAAATCGGTGAGCTGCTCAAACTGCTGCAAAAAAACAAATCACATATCGCAGTCGTAGCAGATGAATACGGCGGCACACTGGGCATTGTAACACTGGAGGATGTGCTGGAGGAACTGGTCGGTGAAATCTGGGACGAGCATGACCGTGTTGTTGAGCAGTGCTGGAAAACCGGCAACCATGAATATCTGGCGCGCGGTGCTGCCGATTTTGAGGATGTGCTGACCAACTTCGGCTATGAAGATGACGAGGCAGCGGATACCTATACCACGGTCAACGGCTGGATGATCGATCAGCTTGAACACATCCCCAAACAAGGCGAAACACTTACCTATAAAAATCTGGATTTTGTCGTGCAGGATGCCGACGACCGTCATGTCACGCTCATCAAAATCATTGAGCATGAAAATTGCGAAGCGCCGACTGCCTGACGGATACATATTCCATCCATATAAACAAGCGAAAGCCGCTTCTCTGTCATTTGACACAGAGAAGCGGCTTTTTCCGTCTGAACCCTTTGCTATTTTCCCAGGCAGTTGCCGCAGGGCGAATACCCCTGCGCAAGCAGATCCTCATAGCTTCCGGTATACGACTCCTTATTGTTTTCCCCAATGCTGGCCACGCTGGCGCAATCCGGCAGATGAATTTTCTTTGAAGCAGTATTGAGTACATACTCCTGTGCGTCACCTGTATTGTCCGTCTGTGCTGTATCCGCTTCGTGGCTTTCCCCGGTTGCGTAGTCGATCTCCACACCGGGCTGCACATTATAGCAATATACGTTATAGCAGATGCCGTCCCCCTCGTCCTCTACAGACAGAGCCTCCATCTGTACACCGGAGGCAACAAGGTTATTCCCCTCAAAGACAGGTGTGACGCGGTACAACACGTGGTTTCCGGTTTCCTTGATATAATCCGCCACCAGATTTTCAAACGGGAGCATGCCTTCCACATTTAAATACCGCGTACCGGTGATTAAATTCTCCTCATTCGCATTTTCCGCCGTCAGCTGATATCCAATCAAATGGCAGCGGTTATACAGATATTTTCCGTCCACGAAATCATATTTCACCGTCTGCCAGCCGGACGGCTTGACCTGCCCAATCGATCCGCGTTCCTCCGTCGGCATCAGGTCGGTGGAAATGCAGGCATAGGCCGTGCCGCACCGCCCTAGGAAATCCAGTGGAGCATAGCTTTCAAAGGATTGTGGGACTCGGTCCTCCTCCGGGAAATCCGGTACATTGCCGTTGATCTCCACATACGGCTGGCCGCTGTACGCCGGAACGTCCTCCAGCGAAATGGCCTGCTGCGGCTGCAGCAAGACGCAGCCGGAGAGCAAAAGCTGGATGCC